>CAZYKP010000024.1:0-95249 GCA_964648025.1 uncultured Pirellulales bacterium
AAATCAACCGACTGCCAAAATCAACCGACTGCCAAAATCATAGGAAACAAGGCACAATGACCTCGGCCAGGTTTCCAAACAAACAAGCCGGGTTCCCGACAGGCGGTCACCCGGCCAACAGAGTGGTTTTCGAGGAACGGGTCTCATGGTTCCCGGAACTGTCTTGGACGAAGCTTACGCCTCAGGTCCAGTTATCCAGGTTTCCGGTGGTGCCTCTGGCTGCCCCCCGTCGATTCACACAAAGAAGTGTAGCTTGTTTCGGGAAATCAATACTTGGTCAAGGCGACGCGGCGGACTTGTGGCGGAGGATACTGAGCCTCCACGGCCAGACTATCCAGCAGATTTCGAGCTGCTTGATATTCGGGGAACAACAGTTGGTCGGCGACTTCACCCAAGGCGAGTTTCATCTCCTTGGTGAGTCGTTTGACTTGTCCGTCCACCATGCTGCCAGGGCCACTGTTCTCGACGGTTCGCGCGGCGAAGAGCCGTTCTAGCTCCGCTCGGTGTGCTGCAAGGGTGGGTCCTTGCAGAGCCATCGGCCAGGTGATCTCCCCGGTTGCCGGATCCAGTTGGCTCAAACGGGGGCGTTCACTACGATTCCAGTCGTTGATCCGCTGGATCTTATCGGAGGATGGAACCGGACGACGCCGTGCCGCACGCTCACTCTCTCCGATCCGCTTGATGTTCCAGTAGGTCTGAACACCAAGCTCTCGGTTCTGCAAGTTCTTCGCCTTGGCGTCTTCCAAGTGGCTGGCCGCCTCTGCCGTGTTTTTGTTGTAGCGGCCTGTTGCGTCGATCACCGCCGCCTGACCCCGTAGAGCACCCTCCAGTGCCGTTGACGAGCGATAGCCACCGCGGAAATCCCCCCGGAAACCCGGAGCAAAAAATCTACCAGCTATCGGAACGGGACTGGTGCCGCCGACCACAAAAGTTTGGGCTTGAGCTGCGGTCGAGAATCCATCAACGATGACGATGGCAACTGCTGCTGCCGTCAGTGTGGTCCAAAGTGTCTTCATCAGCCGGTTACCTGAACGATCGGGATAAGAATTGGAGAAAAGAGGACACCACACAAAGTCACAGGTCCCGTGCCAGAGTGAGCAAAAAAGCCCCGAATTCCTCCCAACCTCTTTTGAGCCAACGAGTTAGCGATTGAGCCTCTCTGCGGCTTTGCTCGCCCCCTCCTTGGCAGCTCAGTGTGACGCGCCTCATGCTGCGACAGGGCGGTCCAATTTTGGGACGATGCGACCCCACACGCAGAGCTGCCTGCCAGCCTTTGTTGTGAGTTGGGAGTCATGGTTCAGGGTCGCCAAGGCTTGAGGGTGCTTGGCCCTGATCCTCAGAAATTGGTTGACGCTAATCCCTTCCTTGCACTATTTCTCGGAAAAGAACTAAAAATCTGTGTGAAGCGAATACGCCCTCGCACTTCCAGTCCCGTATTCCCGGAAGGAGAGCGGCGAACTGGGCACAGCTGGAACTCTGAATCAACCCACATAGGCCCGATTCGCCATGGACTGGGCCCCTGTGTGCGACGTTGCTTCTGGGATGCAGAAACACCGTTGCTCGAGGGAGGCTCATCAAGCCGAGAAGCCTTCGCTTTTGGGGCTCATTCTCAAAGGCCTGCGCGTGACCAGCACCGAGGGTTCAGGCAATTGGCGGGACTGTTCGCTGGCAAGCCAGGATTCCAGGAGAACGCCCAACGGTCGGGCGTCTCCATGGAGAGTGTTGCCGGGGGTGCTGCTGGTGAGAGAGCTGTTGGTGAGAGCGCAATTTGGTGAGAGCGCAATTTGGTGACAGCGCAATTTGGTGACAGCGCAATTGCTGAGGAGAGAGTCGCTTCGGAGCGTGTTGCTGAGGCGTCCGACTCGCCATGTCGGCGAGAATCTGTAGCTTTCTTGGCAGGCTAAGAACAGATTCTGAACTTCTTGGAGCGGCCCAGCGGAGCCAGGAATTCAGAAAGTCGGAACCGCCCAGCCCTATGTCGCGGTGCTGGCGGCTGCAGAATCAGTTGCAGCTGCTGAAGGGGTAGGTGTCTGGATGCAAGCAGCCCTGGACCGACCAACGGAGGTGCCAAGCGGTCTGTCGCAAAATCTCCAACCCCTGAATCTCCAGCGGTTCTGGTTGCGGCTCCGGGTCTGAGGTGACAAGGTTCGTGGGGAGGAGGTCCTTGGGGCCAAGGGTTCTACCCCAGAGGCCACCTGGACTCGGCAGACCGAGCGACTGCTCGGCTGTCGAAGCTTGAGAGAATCTCAGCTGCAGTGCTTCAAGAGTCCAGAAGGCTTCGAAGTTGTCCCCCCGGGGGGACAACGTTGGCTGACCAGCACGAGCGATGCCGCGGTGGCTGTGCCGCAGACCCCGACCAGGGCAGCAACGGTGACCATCCACGTTTTGCAAACTTGTGTCATCACGACATGACCTCGGAGTGTGTGCAATCCGGATCCTCACCGAAGAGAGTTCCGGTGCACGATAGCCTGCACGCCGCGACGCTGGCAAATCGAGGCTTCTGACGCAAACTCTTGCCGTCCTGTGGCTGAGAGATGGGTCGGAGATCTCTGCCCCCTCCGGGAGTTGCACAACAGCAGCGGCCGGTTCCGCGGATCGTCTCGTGTTGAAACACCTGTCGCAATTTGGGACAGCCAGGGCCTTAGTCAGAGAACACCACTCCCTGCTCCAGGAGAACACCCTGAACACTGTAGAAGTTCCCGTAGTGAAAGTAAGGGTAGTATCCCGTTCGGAACCCGTAGCTTGACGACTGATAGGGCTCAAACAAATTCAACGGGTCGGTTGCCCCGAAGGGCCCATCGTAGGGGCTGTAGATGCTCAGAGAGGGGTGCGTCGACACCACCCAGGGGTTGTCACCATCTGCTGATGAAGAGCCAGCCGCCCCGCTGGAGTGCATCAGCATGTGAGCGTGGTGGTGATCCAAATCATGGCTCCGGTGATGATGACGCAGGTGGTGGGAGCTGTGGTGATGGTGGGCTCGGTGATGGTGGCGTCCTCGCCCATGCCGCCCCCCGGCTGTGGCGGAATTGCTGGCAAGGAGGATGACCGTCAGGATGAGCACCGAAATGCCCAATCGACTGACTGCAGAACCTGTCAACATGAGATTTTCCCCGTGGTAAGGTGTTGGGCAAGTTGGCCCGTCAGGCCTGCTTGCCAACGGACATTGCCATTGGGCTCCTCTGACAAGAAAGAACCCCGTGCAACCATAGCTTGCCAGCGTAGGTCGGACGGGGTTTGTTGTGACGCGGATGATCTTTGCAACAGGCCAGGTCCGTTGGGGGCGTTACAACCCTTGCTTCAGTACCGATTCAATCAGCAATCAGGTCTGCTTCGCAACGACAACCCATCGGGATCGCTGTGTTGCGTTGTGGTTGGTACTTCCTCCCGCTGTGGTGACCCAGTACGAAGAGACCAACAGGAGACCATCAGCTGACATCCTGCAGAGACTCGCTCAGCGAGATCCTCAGTGGTGGCAGCCGCAGCGGCTATGTTTGCGGGAACCAAACCAAGGAAACCAACCATGGTGCCCGGCGTGGCATCGGGGTCGAGACAGATGTTTCCCCGGGAACCAAAAGTGGCCCAAGAGTCGGTGCCTCTGAGGAGGGCAAGCACACTGGTCTCCGCAACACTCGTATCCACTGTAGCCTGAACGGAACCGTCTTCGGGGCTCCGGGGGCGCGAGATAATGATAGAGCCCATTGCTGGCGTGAGGGTAATGCAGCAGCCCAAAACCTTCCCCTTCTGCGCTGCCAGGATAGTAGTAGCCTGGACCGTAGGGCGGTAACGTGGAGTTACCCCCAGCGCCGCGATGATAGGCTGGCCCTGAGTGGATGGGTCCTGCCGTCACCCCGCAGTGGATCTGGTGGGAAGCAGGCGTCAGGACAATCGGCGACCTGGCCATCGCCCAATGGCTTGGTGGACTTATGGCAACCTGAACTTGCTGAACCTGCGGAGTTGCCCGCAACGGGGTCGTTGCCGAACCTTGGTGCCCGGCACTTGATTGAATCTGAGCCTGGGCTGCTGGGCCCAGGAGCAAAGCGTGCCCCATGAGCACGATCGCAGCGAGGTGCGTCGCCATCCCTGTCAGGCGCATCGTGAGTCTCTCTTTCGACGGTTGATATCAGAGGAAAAGCTCGCAGCCTGAATTGCTCTTGGACAAAGGTCCCGAGTTGTCTCTGGCAACCAAAGTCGACCAGGAAAAGTCTCAGGAACTTGTTAGCGGAAACTCTTGGCAGGCGTCGAACTACCAACTCAGTGGAGGTTCCCTCTCAGGGAAGCTGGGCGGAGCCACCGCAACCTGGAGGACTTGGGACTGTTGGGTTGGGGTTGTTGATCCCTCACCCGCTGGAGCTTGAGCATCTCTTGCCGGCGTGCTTGCTGGCATACCAGGCCTCGGAGTTGCCACCCGAACGTTTTGGGGTCGTTGGCCTGGAGGTTGAACGTCTCCAAAGCGCCCCTCTTTGACTGTCGGCCTGGAAGCGACCATTCTGAAGCCTAAACTGCCCGAGTGTCCCAGATCCCCGGTATTCTACTGCAATCCACGCCCTGCTCTCTGCTCGGGCGGTCAACCGCAAGGCCCGGGCTGGCTGATCCCAGCCTCCTGGGAGTCCTTTGTTTGTCGAGCTCAGTCGGCCAACACAAGAGAGCGATCGTCTAGAAATCTCCACCATGATGCTGATGCTCGAAGCCCTGATCAGCCTGATCATTCTCGCAAGCGTCCTCGCGATCTGGCTCAAGGCGGCCAGCTGGGTCCTGTTCCTCAGACGCAGGCGTGCTCCTTTACTCCCGGTGACGACCAGACAGCTTCTGCTAGTGGCCGCACCACTGCTGGCTGTCATCGCATTGCAGTCGCTCACTGCGGTGATCAACGGCTGGAAGGACCCGGCGGAGCTCAAAGACCAGCGGCCTCTGACTGCGGAGGCTTTCGGACTGGGAATGGCTGTCCTGATCGTTGCCGAGTGCCTTTGGAGCATTTGGGCGTTGCTTGTGTTGATTCTCCGACCTGGTGACGGTCGCCGGTTTCTCCCAGACCAGAGCCGCCTAAGCGAGCGGCCAGACGCCTTTGAGCAAACCTCAGCTCACAACTCCGCTGGCAACGGCCTCAACGACCACCAGGCCGAGAGAACCAGTCCAGAGCAAGCAAACACCGAGCAAGCGAATACCGAGCAAACGAACACCGAGCAAACGACTCAGGAGAGAAGAGGCCCAGGGAACAGCCTCCCAGGGAACAGCCTCCCAGGGCAAACGCCACCCGCTTCTAGGGCGATCGAACCGGCTGCCAGCGGATGGAGTGATATGCCGAATTGGAGGCGGATCGGTTGGGATCCATCCTTCCTGTTTTCCGATGTCTGGCTCGGTGCGGTGGCTTTTTTGGCCGTCTACCCGCTGGTCACGCTTGTCCTCAGGCTGCTCCAGTTGGTTCAGCCAGAGGAAGTCGCCATGCATCCGGTGGTCAGCACCCTGCAAGAAAACCCGCAAACTTGGGTTTGGGTGGTCGCGGGGCTGGCCGTGGTCTTGGTTGCCCCTGTTGCCGAGGAATTTTTCTTCCGAGGGGTGCTTCAGGGTTGGCTGCAAACTCTGGAGGCTCAAGGGTCCAGGCCTCCCCGTGATCAGGCACCCCCCGGGTTCTGGCCGGTGCTGTTGACCTCGCTGATCTTTGCGGTGGCTCATAGCCAAACTTGGCCGGACCCAATTGCGTTGTTTCTCTTTTCCTTGGTGCTTGGGCTGCTGTTCCAGCGAACAGGTCGCTTGTGGCCTTCCATTACCACCCACATTTGTCTGAACGGCTTAACCTTTCTGCTGCTGGCCTTATCAGCCTCGGGCGTCATCGAGGGCCTCGGGCCTGAGTCACAGTGATCCACCAGGGCAGCATCTGGACCTGTCGTTGGTTGGCTCAGGATTGAGTTGGGTCAGGATTGGGTTGCTTCCCATCCCGGGTTGGCAGCTGCCAACAGCTGGTGACCGGCCTGGGCGTTCAACTGCTGGGGGGCTCGCGCATCGTGTTGAATTTGCAACTCCCAGCAACAGTGCAACGCGTAAAGATCACCGATCGAAACGTCCACGCCGGTCCTCAGAGAGAAAGTGATCGATCCAACCAGCCCATAATGTTCGGCACTCGACGGACTCTCCGTTGCTGCGACCTCTTCTGATTGTTGAGGCTGGTCGGCAAGAGCTTCTTGGTGAGTTGCTAATGCTTGTTCGGAGCGGCTTTTTTCTTGGTAAGCAAAGCGAAACAACCAAAACTGACGGCGGTCGTTGGTTGGGGGCCAGAAGAGTTCCCGGGAATCCACCAAGGACAGTTCCTCCGGTGGGCGACCATACTCCAGATCATGAGCCAACCAAGCGATCAGCCGAGCACTTGCCCGAAAGGCAGGCGTATTGGTCTCTGGCGGGACCAGGTGGCCCCTGCTCAACGATTTGAGATAGCCAGCGGCAACTTCCGATCGCACCGGATCTCGGCAGATCTCTTGCAATCGCCGGTAGCCATCTTGATGGTCGAGCCGACCGGCGGCCCAGGCTGCTTCTAGCTCAACCCACCCGCCAGGATGGCTAAGGCCCAACTCCAAGAGCTCCTTCTGGGGTAGATCATGGACAAAGGGGATTGCTGTGGCCGCAGCTTGAGCGACCGAGGCAGGAGCATAGCGAAGAAGCTCTCGCAAGATCTCGTGGCCAGTGGGCGTATTGAAGGGGTGGTCGAGCAGCTCCCCGGCCAGGGCCAACCGGTTGCACAAGTTCAAGTATGCCGCCCCGATGATCGCCGGAGGCAGGGGATCACGCAGAGCTTGGCAGAAATAATGCCGAGCCGGATGATCTGTCTCGACTTGACGCAAGATCACCGCCCACATCAGATCATCGGCTCGAAACCCTTCGCCAGCAGCTGCTACCACCCGTTGATGTCCCGGAGGGTGGTTGTACATCGCAAAGAGCTTCAGCAACAGCAATGGAGGATCTGGGTCGTTGTGCCGCTCTGGCCATCGAACATCAAAGACCTCCACGAGAACGGGCAACGCGACGGTATTGAAGGCAGCAAAGACCGGGGGGCTGGCAGCGTCTTGCAACAGACCCGCCAGCAAAAAAAGAGGAGCGGCCGTTCCCCTCGCCTGAGAGGCCCATCTCTCGGGAGAGTCTGCCAGCTCCGCCAGCAGATCTGCCAGTGCCGAGCAGACCGCCTCGGCGTCATCCTCCCGATCGATGGGATAATCGCCAAGAGCCTCCAGTTGGGCCCGGAGGTTGCCACCCTTGAGGAGACCGGCTGCCAGGGCAGCTTGGAGTGGAGTGCTGGGGACGGACAGCTCAGTCATCGACACGAACGCCTCAACTTCAGCAACAGGAACAAACCAACCAATCTTTCCCCAACGCAGCTCTCGAGAAGAGAGGCTTCCTGGCCAAGCCGCCTTGGGCACCGCCGAGGCATCCCGCTGTTCGAGGAGATCCGCTGCGGAGGATCCTTCAGCATCGTCAGTGGTTGATCACCGTGGTCTGGGTGGTTTTTGGTTTCTTCGTTCGGGCCGACCACCACGATGAGGGAACGGAGGCTTGTCTTTGGGGAAGCCGGGTAATTTGAACATGCCGGGCTTGCCGGGGGGAGGCTCTGGCGCTGGCTCAGGCGGTGGCGGGGGTGGTCCTCCAAAAAGCGGAAACAGCGGGTTGTCTGGAGGGCGAGTGGGCTGCTCACGTTGGGGAGGGCGGTTGTCCCTCGGTGCTGGGCCGCCGTCGCGAGAATCCCCTGTGAGACCGGATCGATCAGATTCGCCCGAGCTCCGTCGATCAACTCCTGCTCGCTGCGGACCGGCGTGCAGGTCAGCTGCGTTCTGGTTGACCCGATTCGGAAGCCTCGGGTTCTGCCCTTGCAAAACAGGGCTGCCGGAGAGTTGAGTCGACTCTCCCTCAAGAGCTTGGTTGCTGGGGATCGAGGCAGGGGTTTCAGGATGCAAGGGATCTGCCAACGGCTTCTGCTGGTTCCCCTTCAAAAGAGGCAGCGCCAACAGGGCCCCTCCCAAGAGCAAGCACCCCATCAAGAGACCGAGACCAAGACCAGCAGCAAGCGGATTCTTTTGGAAGACCCCACCTAAACCGCCCAATGTTGTTAATCGGCGTGCTGCAACAGGTGCTCCGTCGAGAAACCGGCTCAAGTCGTCGGCGAGGTCCTCAGCGGAGGGGTACCGCCTCAGGGGGTCTTTCTGCAGGCACTTCAGACAGATCGCCTCAAGGTTGGGGTGGATTCCCGGCCGCAAGGAGCGAACCGAGGCAGGCTCTTCTTGAAGGACCTGGAAGACGGTTTCCACAGGGGTCGCGCCTTGGAATGGCGGACGCCCGGTGAGCAACTGATAGAGGATCGCTCCGAGTGCATAGATGTCCGCGGGCGGACCAATTCGCTGCCTGGTTCGGCCGGCTTGCTCAGGGGCCATGTAGCTTGGGGTGCCCAGCATCGCGCCGCTGGCTGTGAGATTCTGGCCGCTGAGGGCGTCGTCCAACCTTTTGGCCAGACCGAAGTCGGTAATTTTCGGTCGCCCTTCGGCATCCAGCAGGATATTGCCTGGCTTTAAGTCGCGGTGGATGATGTCCTGCCGATGAGCGGCCTTCATGGCCGAGGCCAAGGTTCTAACAAGGGCGGCAGCCTCATAAGCGTCCCATGGGGTCCCGCCGGACCCCTTGAGCCTTGCTGATAAACTCCCTCCAGGACAATATTCCATCGAGAAGAAGGGCCGACCTCGATACTCACCAACTTCAAAAACTTGAACGATGTTGGGGTGTTGGAGTCGGGCCAAAGCCTGGGACTCGATACGAAACCGCTGATACAGCTCCGGACTGACCGGTGTCGAGGGATCGACCGCCAGGATCATTTTAATCGCCACCTGTCGCTCAGCTCCCAATTGACGAGCCAGGTAGATCACCCCCATCCCGCCGCGGCCGATGATCCCTTGCATCTCATAGCCAGGAAGCTGAGGGAGCCGATCGGCATCAGCTGGTTCTGCAATTCCGTGAAAAGCTTGCTGCCCCAAAGGCGGACCCAATTGCGGTCTCTGGCTTGGCTTGGATGCACGAGATGACTGAGCGGCCCCATGGTCAGGGTGGTCGTCCTCCGGGACCTCTGCCTGAGTCTCCTCCGAGCCGGGGCCGGCATTGGGGGTATCATCCTGCTGAGTGTCGGGGACCGGAATCGGGGAAATCGAAGAAGGGGGTGAGGGAAATCCAGCCTCACCAGCGTTTCTGCGAACTGGAGGCCTTTGAGGACGGGAGTCTGCCATAAATCGCTCTCATGCAGGACAGCCAAGGGAACGAGAGCCGGCTTCCTGCCAAGCCAGCCTTAGCATGCTCACTCAAGATTTGTTACTTAACTTGCCAGAGATCTTGCGTTCTGCGGCCAAAAGGAACCTGAGTCAGCGGATTGTTCGGTCAGTTTCAGCTTGTTATTATTGGTTTTTAGCAATTGGCTATTTCTGATCGTCGAGACGGGCTTACTGTGTTCCCCGCTTGTCCAGTCGGTCGGAGGTTTCGGGGAAAGAGGTCGCAATGCCAAGGTGTGCAGTCACTTAATTTTTACGCGAAAACGATTCCTCTTTCATCAGGAGGCCATCGAAATCGCCGAGCGGATGGTTTTGCCCGGCCTGCGAAGCCTTCGGGACGAGGACCAGAGAACTCGTGTTCTCTCGAGCTGACTTGAGTTTTGAGTCGGGAGCTCTCAAAGGCTGCCCCGTTTGGGGGCCAGATCTCCTCTTTCTAAAAAGGCACAGCCGAAAACGGCGGAGGGTTTTTCCCCTTGGGGTTTGTTGCCGGCCGGTTTGGGGAACGCTGATGCGAATGCTTCGGCTGGCGGTGCGGAACTTCGGGGTGTTGCGGGGGAAGGAGACCCTCCTTGAACAGTCGGCTTGATTTGTTGGAATAGGGCTCAGGATCAACCTCTCATCGACAATCCAAGTTCCTCCAGAGCGGAACTGAAGGCCAACGCTATGCGACGAACATACCCTGCGATCATCACAGTGAGCTGCCTGCTGGCAAGCCTCGTTCTGACCGCCCCGGCGAAGCAGCCCCAAGGGCCCCGAGGTCAGAAGAAACCCTTTGTCCGCAAGCCGATCGGTCCCCTTTTGGGTCACATCGACCACCGACAGGCTTTGTTGCACTACCGAACCGCGCGGGAGGGACCCTACCGGCTTGTGCTGACCAAAGTGGACCCCCCGGGCGGAGCTTCCAAGGCGGAGGAAGCGAGCGAACTGGGGCAGAATCAGCAGTCGCTTCAAGAGAACGACTACTGCGTTAGTTGGCGGATCCAAGGGCTGGAGCCCAATCAAGAGTACGCCTATCGTCTTGAGCAGGAGGATCAGGTCATCGACAGCGGTGGGACGCTGCGGACTTTCCCTGATCCAGGGCAGCCGGCTCGGATCTCGCTGGGATTTGGCTCCTGCGTCAACTCCAAGGGGGATCACCAACTCTGGCACCAGGTCAGCAAAAGCGGATGTCAGGGGTTTGTCATGCTTGGGGATACGCCGTATATCGATTCTCCCAAGCTCGAGCATATTCGTCCCAGGCGGCGGCAACTGCTTCGTTTGCTCGATCAGACAACGATCAGCCGGAAGATCCCCTTCTGGTGGACCTGGGACGATCACGACTCATTCTATCGAGGGAACAAAGAGCAGTGGAAAAAAGACAACTGCCGCAAGGCATTTATTGAATACACTGCCCAGGATAGCTACGGAGAAAACGAGGAGGCGATCTACACCAAATTTCGCTTGGGGCCGGTGGAGGTGTTTGTCTTGGATACCCGCTGGTGGTACCGGACCACGCCCTCATTTGCTGATCCGACGAAGGCCAGCTTGCTGGGCAAGCCGCAGTGGCAGTGGCTCCAGCGAGAGCTGAAGGCCTCTGAGGCGCCGATCAAGGTCCTTGCCTGTGGAGTGATTTGGTACAAGAAGAGTAGTGAAGGAGACTCTTGGCTCGACTACCCCCACGAACGCGCTGCTGTCTTTGAGTTTTTGGGCAAGCAGAAGATTGCGGGAGTTGTGTTGGTCGGCGGAGATATCCACGCCTCCAGCTTCTGCCGCTTTAAGACCACAGATCAAGTCGGCTACGATCTGAGATCTTTGACGATCTCCCCGATGCACGACGGGGTGATGGAACGGCATAACTACAAAGACCGCGACTATCTGCTCTGGGGTGAGGCAGTTCCCAATGTCTTCCTTCGGCTGACGGTCGATTCCACCCAGAAGCCAACGACCGTTGTGGCCTCTTGGATCCAGATGACCGGCAAAATCATCCACCAAGAGAGGCTGACCCTCGACGACTTGACCCCAGCACCGTAACCCCTCTGCGACCGCAACCACAGATGTTGAGTCGTGCAAGAGCTTTCCAACTGCTCCCCGCGGACCATTCCTTGAAGGGCCAGAACACGCCAGCCGCCGGAACGACTAGTGATTTGCCAGCTGTTGAACTGCCAGCTGTTGAACTGCCAGCTGTTGAACTGCCAGCTGTTGAACTGGCAGCTGTTGATTTACCAGACTTTCCGTTGTGCCGGACGGGCCAAGATCTTCCTCAACTTCAGTAAGACAGAGCAAGTCTCAGTTGGTTTGGGGGGTCTCTCAGGTTTCGGAACCAAACCACCTTGATAGCCCTGCTTTCTCAGGTTTTTGATGCGCTTCTTATTGGCATTCTGCAGTCTCCTGGTCCACCTGACCGCTGAAGGGTTCGTCCCCTTGAGCCACGCTCAGGACCAACTCCGAGCAAATCACAGCCGGTATGTTTATCCGAACAAAAACGGTAGACTGATCTACTCAAAAGATGAACAAAGTAATGTTATTGCTGATTTTTCTTACGCTGGCTACCGGGGGGGTGGAGTGGCCCTTCCTCTGGTCCAGACCGTCCGGGAGTTACGTCCTCAAGTTGGCGAGGATGATACCCAACGCATCCAAATTGCGCTGGACGCCTTGGCTCAATTGCCGCTGGATGAGAATGGTTTCCGCGGAGGGTTGCTTTTGCGGAAAGGTCGCTACCGACTGACGTCAACTTTGAAAATCCCCGCTGATGGCATTGTTCTTCGGGGAGAGGGACAATCGACCGATGGCACAGTCATTCGAGCCTGGGGCGGGAAATTTGACACCGCCATTCTGTTGGAAGGAAAGGACCAAGGAGCACGCTTCGATCTCGGCGAGCAGGAGATCACCGATGACTATGTGCCCGCTGGAACGAAGACCCTCCAATTGAAATCAGCCCAAGGGTTTGTCGTGGGCGACTCCGTTGTTGTCATCCGTCCTGCAACCGAACAGTGGCTGGCCGAAGTCAAAGGAGACCAGCTCGGCTGGGGTGAGGGGTACACCTACCGCTACGAGAGAACCATCACCGCCATTGAGGGAAATCGGATCTGGCTTGATATCCCACTCATCGAGCCCATCAGCCGTCAGCTTGGCCCGGGGCGTGTGGCCAAATACCGCTATCCCAACAGGCTCAAGAATGTCGGCGTTGAGGGGATCCGCTTGGAGAACGGAGGGCAGGGCGTGGTCATGAAGAAGGTCCAAAATGCCTGGGTCAGAAATGTGACTGTGACAGCCTTCATGTATTCTTGTGCCACGATTTGGCATGACTGCAAATCCATCACCGTTGAGGATTGTGCCTATCTCGATCCTGTTGGCCCGATCAAAGGTGGCTATCGTTACGGATTCAACCTTTGTGGCCAACTGACTCTTGTCCAGCGATGCTACGCTCGGCAGGGGCGTCACGACTTTGTGATGCACTTACACGGCCGAGGGCCCAATGTTTTTCTGGACTGTCTCGCCGACGAGGCCCACTCCGATTCTGGTCCGCACCATCGTTGGAGTGTGGGAACGCTGTATGACAACGTGTCGATCAACGGCAACGGTTTGACCGCCAAATACGCAGGCAGCCGCGGGACCGGCCACGGGTGGACAGGGGCGCAAATGGTCTTCTATAACTGCCGAGCCAATTACCTCAATATCCAAGATCCGCCGACAGCACAAAACTATTGCATTGGTTGCCAAGGCAAAAAGAGCGCTGCCAAGTACCGTGGCACCCAGGGGATCTGGGACTCGTGGCGAAAGCCGGTCTCCCCTCGCAGCCTCTATCTGGCCCAGCTCCGCGATCGCTTGGGTGAACAGGCCGTTGACAACGTCACAACTCCCGAGCAGCGGGCGGGACCGATCAATGCCCAACTCCGTGTCCAGCTGGGTCGCTAGGTTGCCCTGACGGGCAGGAGTTCCACGCCCTAATGCTTTTGAGGCAGATCTTGGCTCTTCTGGCTTTCGGAAAGGCTGCCAGATCTGCCTGCTCACCCTCGGCCGAACTTGCGTCGACACAGCCCTATTGAGATGCCAAAGACGGAGACCAAGAGGGCGGTGTTTGGCTCAGGCACCGGGATGAACCGGACGAGATGCCGCTGACCGTCGGCAGTGACGATGGTGAACTCACCCAAGAAAGCGTCGTTACGTAACTCCGTCACACCGTCGACTTCCAAGGCCAGCCGTCCTGTGTTCAGCGCAGGCGTTGTTGACTCCGAGTTCAAGACGCCAAATTGCCCCAAGAACACATCGGGAAGGCCGGCATTGCCACCAACTCCGACATCCGTCGAGGCTCCCTGCGGAAGTGCCTCAGCCAGCAACCAATCGCCGGAGAAGGTTGTGGAAGTCACGTTCACTGTGCCGAGGGTCTGGTCGATGTCGGTTGGATTGTCCCTCAGCCCAATGCTCACGTAGGTGTCATGCTCGACGTCCGAAACCGGATACAAACTTGGGTCATACCCCGTCACATCACGATTGGGCACAGTCGGGGGAATGCCTTCGGTTTGAAAGAACGTCCCCGAAACTAATTCGAAATTAGCATTCTCGACTGCGACGATCGTGTTCGGATCGCCAGCCTCCCCTGTGCCCACACCATCAAAGACAGGAAAGAACTGATAAACTCGGTAGCTCTCTTCACCAGTATCCATTTGGCCTTCAGTGGATTTGATCTCATCCAGCCACAGGCAGAAGGCGACCACGCGGGCCTCGGCCAACTGACCGGTCCCCAAGGCCCAGCAACCAATCAACGTCGCCATGACAACTCGGGGCAGAACACGCAAAGTGAATGGGCCGCAGCGGGTGCGGACAGAGCGGTTTCCGGACATTTTGTTTTTGCCAGTTTGATTGAGGAGGTGGGGTGGAGTGAAGTTGGTCAGGCGTGGCGGAGTGGTCTCTGGGACCGGAGTGGTGAGGGTGATTGTGGTCTCGGATCAGCTCTTGAGAGATCGAGGGTGACAATCCTATTGATGTTCAGGAAAGTTGATGTTCAGGAAAGTTGATGTTCAGGAAAGTTTCGGACGACTCCTGCCCGGGAAACTCTGATTTTCGAGGGGTTTGAGAGGATCGTCCTCCGACAATTCTCCTGAAGGTCAGGAACTGTGAGGTCTTCCCCCGGACTCCCTCAAAACTCTCCTGAGCCTGAAGACTGAGCCACTCATTTGTTTGAGGACAATACTGGGGGTTCTACTCTCGTTTGGCGGCTCTGTCAAGCTTTTTCGTCATCTTCTTCTGCCAGTGCCGGGTTCTGAGCCAAAGTCGGGTGCTCGGTGGTCTCCCTTGAAAGCATGCAGTTCGTGCTGAGACTTGGCTTGCTTGCTGACGTGCATCACGAGCCCAAGCTTTGAGCTCGAGGCTCTGTCTGAAAACGCGCGAGTCCGCCAGAGGGCGAAGCAGGCGAATCCAGAAGATTCGTCGATGCAGCGGTCCAGCGGAAAGGCTGGGAGATCAACGGATGCCAAATCACTGATCGTTCCGGCGGCTGGCGTGTTCTGGCCGAGCAAGCATGTTCCGCGGGGAGCAGTCGGAGGACCGCGAGCGCGTACGCTGTCCTGATGAGAATGGGTTGATGACGCGGGCGAAATGCGGAACTACTGAGGCTCAGATCAGTCTTCGACCGCAGGGCGACCAACGGAATCCCGGATTGCCGGACGAAACGCCCCGATTCGTCGAAGACTTTTCAGGGAATCAGTACGTTTGGCGGGGTCTTCTGCCGGCTGCAACGTCGTGGCCAAATCGATGGTTGTTCCAGTCAATGATGCTCACAGAGTCCTTGGCCACGTGCTGGAGATACGACCGAGGATTCGGGCTTCGGGTGGAGTCTCCGGCTGCCCAACTCGGTGCAAGATCCAAAGGGGCAGCTGCGCTCCCTAAGTGGAAAACTGATCGAAGGCTCAGTGGGATGGAACGAGGTTCGATTTCGAGTCGTATGGTCGGGTCCGGCTGGCTTGGTGCGGTTGCTGGACAATGTCGGTGGTTGTCCTTCACTGCGGTGGCTGGGGGGTCAGCTGACTCCGGGTCAGCGTTAATTTGTAATACTCGGTTCCGTCGTCGAAGATCAGTCGAAAGGTTGCCGTCGGATCTTTCGGCTGGGTATCAAAGCTGAGTTCACCGAAAGCATACCGCCGTCCATACCCAAAGAGCCATTGACCTTTTGGGCCTTGTCTCAGTTTGAGGGGGCGACCTTGGCCTCCTTCCCGTCCGCCCAGACTGGCCGGCTGGAACTCATAAAATGTATAGCCCGACGGCCTCTGGATTGTGTAGCCCCGAGCGCCGTGCCAGTCTCCCGAAAGAAGAAGGACACCGGGAATGCGATGTTTCTCAATCAAGCTGAAAATACGCTCCCGCCCTGCGGGATCGAACTTGCCCCAGGAGTCTTTGCCCCTCAGCTTATAATCGCTCCACAGCGTGCCGCAGGTGAGGACGATGAAGGGACCGTGACAGTCGAGCAACTGACTCTCCAGCCATTCCATCTGACCATCGCCCAAAAACTTGCCCTCCTCTCCCCGGAAGTACCGATTATCGGTCATGAGGATATCGGCAGGCCCGATGCGTGTCCGAAAAAAGATGCCACCCTTCTCATCTCCAAACCCGTACGCTGGATTGTTCCACGAGTTTTGGAACACCTGGCGAATCCTCTGGCGATCGGCATCGCTTCCCCCCTTTCCCAGACCGCCCTGATCATTCCCAATATAATCATGATCGTCCCAAGTTGCGTACACGGGCAAACGAGCGGCTGTCCGCTTCCAGGTTGCAGACATGTCTCGCAGAAAATAATCGAATCGGTGCATGGCGAAATCAAACTTACGATCCTGAACCGCAATATCGCCATAAATGAGTAACGCATGCGGATCTCGACGGAGCACTTGGTCCCAGAACTCCTGGTAGTGCAAACCCCAGCGGTGCGTGCACGAACCGAAGACGATTCGCGTTTCTTTTGGATTGACAGTCTTGAGCACTCCCTCAGCAACGGGTTGGCCATCGACGAAGACCGTGTAGGAATAGTTGGTCTTTGGCTGCAATCCTGTCAGTCTGATGACCGCGGCGAAATCATCCTCAGCCTCAGCCTTCACCGGTCCGAACGGTTCGCTTTGACCATCAACTCGGACAGTCACCGACGCCGGGCCGATCGTCCTGACCCAGACACTCCCTCCAGTTTCAGAGATCTCCCCGAGCATGGGACCCCCGAGCAATCGCAAGTTTTGGGATTCAAGAATCCTTCGGACCGTCTGATCTGCCACAAAATCCGCGAAGTCCACATGCGGACTTTCAGAAAAGACTTCAAACCCGCGTGTGATCAAGTCAATCTTCCATTGGGGTATCGAACCATAATTTGTCAAAACACGCAGACTCGGCTCCAGCCCCTGCCCCTTCATTTCATGTGTGTTAAAGATCCCTCCCTGAATCGGTGCTTTCTTGCCGAGTTTGAAGGTGAAGGTCGCCGCCCCAAGTGCCAACAGCAGGACTGTCAAGGCCAGCAATAGCTTGCCAAAGTGGTGCTTCAGTGCCATGAATGTCACGATCGGGTGTTTTAAGCTCGCAACGACGGGGTTGCTGGGATTCTTGCAGGAGCGGTCGACCCGGACGGGCGGACATCGCTCCTGCCGGGCTTCTAGTCAGCCGCAGGCAACATGGGTGGCCGAACGTTGGCGTCAGGCCAAAACCTCAGGGGGTCCGAAAACATGTTTTGACAAGCTGGCGGGCAAACAAGTACTCAAACCCGTTTGTGTCGCCTGACGCAACAGCCAAGAGAGGCAGCTAGGTCTAAGGTATACCAGCACATCGGGGCCTCGGAAACCGCACTCCGAGGGAGGAAAGCAGGAAAAGGGGGGGCTTGCTCGCCTCGCAGTTGAGTGACGCTCGCCTGTTGGAGAAAGTCGAATCCATGGCAATTTTGCTTTTTGCAAGCGACGATTCATCTTCGGATGCGTTTGTCATCCTGTTGGCCAGCTCTTTCTGCGGTTCACCGCTTCCGGCCATAGGAAACACAGGGAGGATGTGTTCTTAAGAGTATTCAACCGGTCAAATTCCTGATAAGCAAGGAAATCCGGAGGGAGCCTCAACCGACTCGGCGAGTGGCCAGCTGGGTGTGTGCCTGAATTCTTCTCTGCAGGGCTGAGAGTCTCTCACCTGGCGACGCAGTTGCGATCTCCAAAAAGGTGGGCTGACCAACTCCGCAACTGCTTCGAGTTGGCGTTTTCCAGCGTGAAACTGCTCAGCGGTGATCGCTCCCGCAGTCGGCTCGGTTGTCTCAGTCAGGGTCTCCCTCCTGGTCAAGATTGTGGCTACAGTTCTCCAATGATTGCCACACCGACTGAGGTTGGAGAAAATCTTCGCTCGTCTGACTTCTGGAAAGGCTGCCAACTCAGTGGCGATTGTGCCGTTGCGGCGTTTTGGACAAGCAGGACTTTTCCCCAAAAGCAGTCGTTGGACTGTCCCAGATGTGGCCCGGCCGACCCATATGTTGTTGCGTTGACCTATTGACGGCCCTACAGGTTGGGCCTCTGCCACAATCTGGAACAGTCGAAGTAGGCCGAGCGGGCACGCTCGGCTTTGTGCCAGAACAGCACCGAGAGTGGCCATGAGACTCGGTTTGCTTGCGGACATCCATGAACAGCACGAGCTGCTAGCACGGGCGCTGCAGTATCTGAGTTGTCGGAAGATCGACCGCTTCGTGATTTTGGGGGATGTTTTCGAAAGCGGTCGGGAGCTTGAGAAGACCGTTGCTCTCTTGCAAGGCGTCGATTGGGTGGGAGTTTGGGGAAACCACGATTTCGGACTTTGTATTGACGTTGAACTTTCAACGCGGGCCAAATACGGAACGGAGATCTGTGAGTTCTTCGGCCGATTGCAGCCTCGATGCCAGATCGATGGTTGTCGAATCCAACATATCGAACCACATCTGAACCCCGAGCGAATCGAGGATCTTTGGGATTTTTCCCCGCGAGACCAGATTCTCCAACCGGAGAAAGCCTTTCCTCCTCTGGGAGACTCCCACACAGCGCTGATGGGCCACCTTCATCAGTGGATCGTCTTGTCTCCAGCCGGACGGCTTGACTGGGAGGGAACTGACCCTCTTACTCTTGATCCCACCCAACCCCATGTGCTGGCCATTCATGCAGTCGCCCTCGGATACTGTGCGGTCTACGACACAACCGCACGACGGATTGAGCCCGCGAAGATCGACTGAACCCGGAACTTCTCCAACTGGGCCGCCTCGAAGGCGAACACGATCCCTTTCCAGACCCATCCCACGTCGAGTTTGGCTTACTGCCCTTTGGGGAAAACTCTTGCTCTTGCAAAACTCTACTGACCTTCGGAGAGGTTTTCGACCCAGGGCGACCAACGGAAGCCCGGATCGCCGGACGAAGAGTGCCCGCTTCGTCGAAGACTTTTCAGGGAATCAGTAAAACGGCACAACTGCCACTGAGTTGACAGCTTTTCCAGAAGCCGGACGATCCAAGATTGCCTCCAACCTCAGTAGTAGAAAACAAAGAGCCTTGAGTCGACCGAGACCTTTGGTGTCTCCCCTGAAACGAAGTTTAAGATTCTCAGCATTCTGCGGAGGTCCTGGCAATCGGTCTATTTCGTAACAGAGGGATCTGACGTCTCGGCGATACAATAGAGAAACTGTGTGGACCGCAAAAAGAGCTCGCCCTGACTGATCGCTGGAGTGGCGCTGAACTCGCCGGGATCATCAAAGCGGTTTTTGGCCAGTTGCTGAAATTTCTCACCCAACCTGATCACAAACGTTTCACCGCCGCGAGTGACGTAATAGAGTTTTCCTTGAGAAGCAACGGGGGAAGAGTAGTCCTGACCGCCGCGGCCGAAGAAACGACCTGGTCCTCGGTTCCTTGCTGTGCGGCTTTGGTTGCCTGAAGAGCGGCTCAGCCGCTGTTGGTAGACACGCTGGCCGTTTTCGGCGTCAAGACAGTTGGCAATGCCCGAACGGATCCAATACAGCCGCCCTTCGTGATAGATCGGGCTGCTGATGCGAGCACGGTCCCGACCTGACCACAAGACATGCGTTTTGGTGACATCGCCCTGGCCGCCAGCCCGCACTGCGACCGACCCACCGTTGCGGCCACCGAGAACGTAGACCACCCCGTCGTGAACCACCGGACTTGCACTCATGGAATTGGAACTAATGGCTTCGCAGTACCAGCGTAGCTTCCCTGTCTCTGGGTTGAGCCCCCAAATCTCATAAGGAACCGCCACCACCAGATCAGTGCGATCTTGGCTTACCTGCACCAAAACCGGAGTGCTCCACGTCCCTCCAAACCCTTCCGCCTCCTGCCTCCAGATCTCTTCACCAGTCTGCTTGTCGAGGGCCACAACCGCCCGACTCTCGGCCGCCGCTGTGACGATGACCGTCTTCTTGTAGAGGATCGGGCTAGAGGCTGAACCCCACCTCTGCGGATCCAGACCAGTTCCGACGCTTGTCTGCCAGAGTTTGCTTCCTTCAAGATCAAAGGCCACGACTCCGGTTTTGCCAAAGAAGGCGTAGACCCGCTCTCCGTCGCTGACGGGGGTATGCGTGGCATAGCCGTTTTCGGTAAACATCCCTCGGTAAGTGTCTTCAGGCAGCACGGCGTCAATCGCCTGTGACCAGGTGATCTGGCCGGTTGTTCGATCCACGCAGATGAGATGACGCTTGAGATTTTGTTGGTCCCCTGGATCTTGAGCATCTGTGCCGTAGCCTGTCCAGCAAGTGAGAAGCACACGATTTCCCACAACGATTGGGCTGGAGGAACCAGGACCAGGGAGTTTGAGTTTCCATTTGAGGTTTGTTGAGTCGCTCCAGCTGACTGGAGTCGGCTGGGGGTCGGGGCAGACGCCTGAGCCATTGGGTCCGCGAAATCGCAGCCAATCGCTGGCCTGCGCCGTGAGGGGCAGCCCGGCAATCAGGCCCCAGCTGATGACCCAGGCAAGTCGAGTGTGTCGGTGTGCATTGGCCAGCATGCGAATTCCTCAAAGCGTTCAGTGGTGAAGCAGGGCCGACTTGCCGTGGGTGATGACCACGGTTCCAAGGTCACCCTAAAGCAACGTCCAAACACCGCCAACGTCGTGGAGTTCCGAGGCAAACAGATCGCAAAGAAAGAAGTGTCAAGCAAAGAGTGAGCGGTTGATGCCTCCTGCAGCGGAGTTTCTTGGATCTCGAACCGGCACTTGTGCGATCCAGGGCAAAGAGCCCCAGGTGCCGAGGCTGTTGGAGCATCCAGGCTCTTCCGCTGCCGGGGCCCCTGCGTTGGATGACCTTTCGCCTGCCGCTGGAAGTCGGCAGGTCTTCTCAGTTGTGAGAGAGGTGATGTCTTGGAACCCGTGGGAGACGAACTGAGCAAAAAAGCAGCGGGCTGCTGGCCCGAGGACCAACAGCCCGCTTGATAATCGTTTGCTTGACCGATCCACTTGTTCGGCGGATCACACTTGTAGCGGATCACACTTGTAGCGGATCACAGCTGTCGCAGACCAAAACCCATGCCGGTCAAGCAGAAACTTAGACACCGGCCATCTGGGCCTTTCGTTCAGCGACGACTTCTTCCTGCAGGTTACTAGGCAGTTCACGGTACTTGGCGAACTCCATCGAGAACTGGCCTTGGCCTTGGGTCATGCCTCGCAGATCGGTTGAATAACCAAAAGTTTCCCGCAGGGGGATCTCGCCCTCAATCCGGGTCGATTGGCCGTCGTCCTCACTGTGAGTCAACTGCCCACGGCGGCCGGTTAGGTCACCGATGACAGTTCCCTGGAAGTCGCTGGGCACTTCGATTTCGATCTTCATGATCGGTTCCAAAATGGCCGGTTTGGTCCGGCTGAACTGCTCACGCAGGCAGGTCTCCGCGGTGGTCTGGAAGGCCATTTCCGAAGAGTCCACATCGTGATAGCTGCCGTCGTCCAGTTGGATCCCCAGCCGAACAATGGGATACCCCGCCACGGGCCCTTTATCGAGCATCTTGCGGAAGCCCTTCTCGATGGCCGGGATGTACTGCTTGGGAATCCGACCGCCGGTGACGTTGTCACTGAAGACAAACTGCTCGTCGGTGTCCTCGGGCAACACCTCAAAGCGGCCGACGATGTGGCCATATTGCCCGCTTCCGCCGGTCTGCTTCTTGTGTTTGTACTCGTAGTCTGCATTACGAGTGGGAGCCTCACGATAGTTCACCTTCGGTGCACCGACATCAACTTCGACACCATACTCATCGCGAATCCGCCGGGTGTACACATCCAAGTGCAGCTCACCCATTCCACCGATGATGGTGTCTTTGGTTTCTTCATCGGTGTAGACGTTGAAGGTCGGATCCTCCCTTCGGAACCGAGCCAACGCCTTGCCAAGCTTATCGGCGCTGCCACGATCCCGCGGGGTGATGGCCACTTCGATCACCGGGTCGGGCACATAGATACTCTCCAGTGTGCAGTAGTTGGCTGCAGCGGCAAATGTGTCACCACTGGCGCAGTCCAGGCCAATGACCGCGACGATGTCACCGGCTGATGCCTCATCCACATCCTCACGACGAGCAGCATGCATCCGCAGGATCCGGCTGATGCGTTGCTTCTGGCCAGTCCGCTGGTTGTAATAGCTATCACCCTTGACCAGCTTGCCTTGATAGATCCGCACAAACGTCAGGGTGCCGAAGTTGTCCTGGATGATTTTGAAGGCCATGCCCACAAACGGCTCCGTCGGATCAGCTTCCAGCTGGACGGGGACTTCCTCCCCGTCGTCGCCGATTTTGAAGGCTGAGGTGGGAGCATCCAGAGGGCTGGGCAGATAGCGGATGACCGCATCTAGCAATGGCTGCACACCCTTGTTCTTGTAGGCAGTCCCCACATAGACCGGCGTGAGCACTCGCTCCAGCACAGCCTCGCGGACAACCTGGTGAATCAAGTCCTCAGGCACTTCGGCCTCCTCCAGCACCAGCTCCATCATTTGGTCGCTGTAATGCGAGAGGTCTTCTAACATCTGCTTGCGGGCGTCGGCGGCTGCCTCGGCGAACTCCGCGGGGATCTCGTCTTCGCGGACCTCCTCGCCTCGCTCGCCATCGAAGTAGATCGCCTTCATGGTGACCAGATCGATCATCCCGGCAAAGTTGTGCTCAGCACCCATCGGCAGTTGCATCATCACCGCATCAGCGGCGAGCTTCTTGCGCATTTGCTCGACGACTTTCTCCGGGTTGGCCCCGGTGCGGTCCATCTTGTTGATAAACGCGAGTCGTGGCACCCGGTAACGCTTCATCTGCCGGTCGACAGTGAGGGTCTGTGCTTGGACACCCGAGACGGCACACAAGACCAACACAGCCCCATCGAGCACCCGGAGGCTCCGCTCCACCTCAACGGTGAAGTCCACGTGTCCCGGAGTGTCAATCAAGTTGAGGGTGTGTTCTTGCCAAGACAAGGTAGTGGCAGCACTTGTAATGGTGATGCCACGTTCCTTTTCTTGCTCCATGTAGTCCATGGTGGCCCCATCGCCGCCACCGCGGACTTCTTCGATCTTGTGGATCTTTCCGGCGTAGAAGAGGATCCGCTCGCTGAGGGTCGTCTTACCGGAATCGATATGCGCCGAGATGCCGATGTTGCGCAGCTTAGCAAGTTCCATAACTGCTGGCTCGTTGTGAAAAAGGTTTTAGTGTTGTGGGAAAGTGGTTCGCTAAAGAAAACGGTTCGTTGTGATTTGCTCGGCAACAAGCCTATCTCGGCAATCTGCCACCGCGTCTGCCCATCACTGGTTGCCACGTAGATTCATCTCGATCGACCGCAACAACAGGACTTCCACACTACGCTATTGGTTGGCACCTTGGCCGGTTGGCACCTTGGCCGGTTGGCACCTTGGCCGGTTGGCACCTTGGCCGGTTGGCACCTTGGATCGCGGTTGTTTCGGAAGTCGTGCAGCTGATTGCTTAGCAACTGTGGCAGTCGCCCTGGGACGGACGCCTGATGGGAGAGAATCCTTGGTGTGCTAATTGTGTACCAGACCAAAGAGCAGCCGTGGACTAATCCGCCCCGAATTGACCCATCCGTTTGTCGTTCTGGTCCGTTGTTGTTCGTTTGGTTTGATGGGTCCGTCCGAGGACTCTTCCGTCCCGAATCGAGCGGTCCTGAATCCGTGGCCGTGGGCCTTCTGGGACTGCGGATCGGTCCTGGACTGGGTTCGATCCCCTTGAGACCAACTCTGAGCGAGTCCAGCGGGACCCCGCCAGTTGGATGTGCCGGATGTCCTCTTCAGACAATACCCACACAAGTGATGGGGGCCGTTGTGGAGGCTTGGATCCTTTTGTCAGCAGGGATTGGCCGACGCACAGGATGGGACTCCACAGCAGGATTCAGCTCGATAGGGTTCAGCTCGATAGGGTTCAGCTCGGTGGGGTTCACCTCAGTTGGCGTTTCCCCAGAGAGAATCTTCGCAAGACAATGATCGTCTGAGAAAATCTCATTGTTGAGGACTCTCATCCCAACCAAGGGGACTTCCTCGAAAGAGCACAAATGCCCTCAAAACCAAACGTTAGAAGTTTATAGGATAGGGCGTCAAACCGGAAAGACCAATCCCCCTAACTCCGGTGAGACCTGCGGTGAAGACCGCCAGAGGTTCAACACTCAGACAAGTTGATGAACATCCGATGAAGGTCGGATTCGGTAAGAGGGTTTGGCAAGCGGCTCATTGCAACCACCAGGCGATGAAGCGAACTGAGGAACGAATGCTGGTTGGGGTGACCAGATCGAGGACGCTCAGACACGTTCGCTAAGTCAGAGCGTCGCCTTAACTGCTTGGTGGCATCAACAAGCCTCCTCTGCTGCGAGAGATCGGTTGCGAGAGGTGTGAGGGAAGATAATACGGAGGATCAATGAGTGGCAAGATTTTGTCAAGTGCGGTCGTTTGTCCCGGACTTGATTTTTGCCAGGAACTCTTACCTCAGGCTTACGACACGTTTTCGGGCACTCGAGGTTCGGCTCCACAACCCAAGACGACCTTCGAGGTCACCAAACCCTTGGCACGCCTGGACCGACCTGAAACACCCCAAGACGACCTTAGAGCTGGTCGGTTCTGCTGCCCCCGTGACTGGTCCTTTGTTAAGCGCAAGGCCGCCGCTGGCTTGTCGATCCATCCGAACTTTCTTCTGGCCTGTTCAGGGCAGGCTGATGTGTCCCGCTCGACAGAGCTTGAAAAGCAAGTACATCTCCCCGTGATGACGGGCCTCGTCGTGGAGGCCATGGAGAATCCCCGCGAGCAATGGCCATCCCGTGGTGGGCACTGGCTCCGGCGAGGCCATCTTCTCCAGGTCGGCTTCCTCAAACAAGTCGAGCATTCTCTGCAGTTGGTCCGAAAGCAGCGAGCCCACCTCCGAGGGAGCTGGCCATTGCTGCGTCTGAGCGACCGGACGGCACTGAGCACCGAACATCTCGGACCAACCCTGGGGAAGCTCACTTCGTCCCGTGAGTGGTTCAATACAAAGAATATCTTGTACCCACACGCTATGGCCAGCATGCCAGAGCATATGATTGGCCGTCCCGGCCGGCGCCCAACTCAGCCAACGCTCGGGCGTTGACTGAAGGAGCTGAATCGTCCACCCGCGAACCTGCCGGGCTAATTCCGAAAGGAGGTCAATCATCAATCGCTCAGCCTGTCGTGTTCTTCTTCCCAGGAGACCTTACCACCTCTCCGCTCACTCACAGCTTCCCTCCGGCTCCACAAATGGAATCGTTCGGGATGGACTTGCTGAATCAGGGATCAACTTGGGAATTGGCTGGTTGGCTCCTGAACCCAATTTTCAACAAGTCGAGGTTTGAAGCATCTTTGCAAGAAAACACGGCCCCGGGCAGCCCGTCGCTGGAAGATACGTGTACAAGAGTATATAAATAACTCTGCTAGTTCTTCCGATCTTGAAGTCAGTGACGCGATCGGCTTGCGGTCGGTTGGCAACTGACGATCTTCAGGAATGACCGATGAGCGATACCTCGCAATCAACCTCGTCCGTGACTGAGGAAAAAGCAACTTCCCTTCGTCCCAGCAAGAGGTCCTCTCAGACCGCTGCAAGGGCCAGTCTAGCTCACTCTTCGATGGGACGCGGATCGGGGGACCACTCGGCTGCTGGGACAGCACCACAGTGTGCCGGTTCTCGATCCGTTCAAGGCAGCGGATCTCAAGAGGAGCAGCCGAGTGCCCGGCAGTCCGCTCAGCAACACGTTGACCCACGAGCAGAGCCGGGATCGGCTTCCGCCGAACTTGGACAGCTGGCAGTTTCCGGGCAGCAAGTGGTTTCCGGGCAGCAAGTGGTTTCCGGGCAACTGAACCGACCACGGCCTTCAAGCGAAGTTGAGGTTGTGCCAATGATGCAGCCATCGCAGGCGACCCCAGTGGGGCACCCAGCGGCAGGGGGCACAAGCTCCGCCCAGGCAAAGTCTTCTCAAGGAAGTTCTTGTCCAGAAGGTTTCTGTCGAGCGGGTTTTTCTTGGGCGGGTTCTGGGAGTGCTCAATGGTGCCCAACACCGGGTCAATCCGCTGGTTGGCCGCTGGAACTCCAACTTGCGGTGTTGGATGCTCCCTTTGAGCCTCACAAGATTCATTGGCGGATCGGTAAAGTTTCACGAGATAAAGCTCGGGGGATGGCCTTGGCCTATTTAGATGCTCGTGATGTGCGTGACCGACTCGATGAGGTTTGTGGCAAGACAAACTGGCAGTGCCGCTACGTGGTCTCCGGTGAAAAAACCTGTTGCGAGGTGGGCATCCGCATTCCCTCGCCAGACGGCCAAACGGAGTGGGTCTGGAAGGCAGACGGTTCCGGGGATACCGATTTCGAAGGGGCCAAGGGCGCTTTCAGTGGTGCCTTCAAACGTGCAGCGGTTCGCTGGGGTATCGGCCGCTACCTGTATGATCTGGGCGAAGTTTGGGTCGATTTGGACAATGACGGGAGGGCGATCGCGCAAAAAGAGTACGAAAAACTTCAGCGGATCTTGCGGTGCCATCAGGCGATCTTGCAGGCTGCTGATGCCGGCAACCGGCCGCGTTTGCAAAAGTACAAGGAGGAGATTCGGTCTCGCCAGTTTGGCAAAGATGTGACTGAGAGTCTGGTCATCCTGATTGAGGAGAAGTTAGGACTCTTAGCCCGCCAGAGCCCATCCCCCAACGCCGCCCCCTCCGACAGGAAGACCGCCTGAGTGACTGCCCGAAAAGCGTCCCGGCACAACGAGGATTCGTTGCTTCAACACTCGTGAGTTGGACTGTCCCAGATGTGGCCACTGCCCACCAAATGTTGTTGCATGGATCTCTTGAGGACCTGATAGGTTGGGCCTCTGCCACAACCTGGAACAGTCGAGTTAGCCACCAGCCGTCGTGCCTCCGCCACGATTTCGGACAGACTCTGAGAACACCGCCCGGCACCGACCGGCCAGAGCTGCCGTTGCGTGAAGGCTGCCCGCTTGGCAAGCCAATACAAGCTTGCTGAGGCTCGTGCAAAACGAAGACTTCAGGCACCCACGTACCCACGCTCAGCCATCAGCGGGTGAAATTGGCAGACTTGATTGAAATGGGCTGGACGTTGTGGGACACTCAAGGCGTGCGCATAAAAAAAGCGGGATAGGTTGGTGGGCAACCCATCCCGCTGGACCCGAAGGTCCTCACGACACGCACGACGTGAGGGGAGCCAGCGGCCCCGATTACCTGACTCCCCTCAAAAGAACCCGATGACACAAGATCATTGAGCACGCGAGGTGCCAAACTCAACCTTTTCTGAGACTTTCGTTGCTCGTGGAGGCTGAATCCTCTGCCCAGCCAGTGTGAAAAGTTTTTTGCTCACGCTGACGCAGCTGCATACGTTGAGAACAGGGGAAGAGAACTCGCCCGCAACCGCTGTGGTCTTGAGCACAACACGCTTAACAGATTAGCACTCGATTCTGCCGATGCAGAGTTTTCGAGCATTCTGTTGTCATTTCGGGCAAATCTCTCCTGGTGGTCCGGCTGCTTCTGTTTTGGCAGGTGGTTTCTCGTTGAATCGGGAAATTCCCGTCCAACCAACTGGAAAAAACAGGAGAATAAGGCACTCGACAAGGTGTCACTGACCTGGCGGGGTCCTTTCTTCAAAGGGTCATCTCTCATCAGGCATCGGTTGGAGGGTCGATCACGCAGAGAAGCCAACAGCCCCGTGGCCAAGTTGGGGCCACGGGGCTGTTCGAAGGTTTCCTGCTTAGGGTGAGGGCTGTCTGTCTCTGGCCAGTCGACGCAGATCCCACACGCTCGGCAAACCAGCGTAGATCAAGCTGACTTCTGAGCAACCTCCTCCCCAACACGCCACCGCAGATACGCTTCCAGAAACTCCTGGATGTTCCCATCCAAAACACTGTGGAAGTTCCCAACAAGATACCCTGTACGGTTGTCTTTGACTCGTTGGTCCGGGTGGAGGAAGTAATTGCGGATCTGAGAGCCAAACCCTGTTTTGGGTCGGTTCTCGTATTTGGATTGCTCCTCTTCCTCGCGTTTTTGGACCTCGATCTGGACGAGCCGAGCTTTGAGCATCTTGAGGGCGGTGGCCCTGTTTTTGTGCTGGCTTCTCTCAGCCTCACAACGCACGGCCACCCCAGTGGGCTTGTGGACCATCCGCACAGCGCTGGAAGTCTTGTTCACGTGCTGACCGCCGGCCCCACCGCTTCGCATGGCGGTGACATCGAGATCTTCCTCCTTGACCTCGATGTCGATATTGTCGTCTACCTCGGGACTGACATCGACAAACGCGAAACTGGTTTGCCGCTTCCCTTCAGAATTGAAGGGGCTGATGCGGACCAGCCGGTGAGTCCCGGTTTCGCCTTTGAGGTAGCCGTACGCGTAAGGGGCACGGATGGCGAGACTGGCACTGTTGATTCCCGCTTCGTCGTTCTCGTCTCGGTCGAGGATCTCGTAAGTGGCTTCTCGACCCTCAGCCCAGCGAATGTACATCCGCATCAACATCTCAGCCCAGTCATTGGCGTCGGTACCGCCGTCACGGGCGTTGATCGTCACAATCGCATTGGCGTTGTCGTGCTCGCCGTTAAGAAGCGCAGTCAGCCTCAGTTCTTCAAGCAAGGTTTCCGTTGCGTCCAGTTCGGCCGTCAGTTCGGCGGCCAGGGCTTCGTCGGTATCGTCCATCTCGGCCAACTCGAGGGCGGCCTGAATGTTCTCGCCGTGAGAGACCATCTCCTCCATTGGTTTGAGGGTGGTCTTCAAGCCCTTCAATTTCCCCACGATCGCCTGGGCTTGTTCCTGATCGTCCCAAAATCCCGGCTGCCCCATCTTGTCTTCCAAAGCGGAGGCCTCACCGTGTTTGCTGTCGTAGTCAAAGACTGTCCCTCAGTTGAGTAATCCGCTGCAAGATCCCCTGAGCACGATCAATCAGTTCCCCTTCCATTGCGACAGTCCTTTTTGAGACGGTTCCAAAGTGAGTGTGGGTGGTCACAAGGGGCCAAACCCACCTAAAGACAGGACAAGATCCTTGATTATACGGTTCATGTGCCGCCGAAGGGAGAGCACTGTTGTTCCGCTTGGGCCGGTGATCCAACTGCCAGGCTGACCTATTCGCCCCACGAGGCTCCACGGCGTGCCTCGGCGGTGGTCACGATCAGGCCTGGCAAGGCTTGGGCAGCCGTTTCGATTCCCTCAGCGGTCACCGGTGGTGGACCGACGAAGGGCTCGCTGAGCTCAAGGGTGATCAGGGAAAGACATTGCACAAGCCTCAGCAGACCGCGATCGGTCACCTGAGTGCCAGCTAAGGAGAGACTCCTCAGTTGAGTCAGCCCCGCCAGGTGTCTGACGCCGGCATCGGTCGTCGGCGTCAAGGTGAGACTCAAGTGTTCCAAGGCCGGAAAGCGAGCCAGCAACTTGAGTCCCTCATCCCGCAGGCGAGCACGGATCAATCCGAGTCGGCTGATGCCCGGCAGCCTGGCTAATTGCTCCAGATCCGTCTCAGTCAGCCCAGGTCCCATCACGGACTCAGGGAAACCCCGCCGCCACTGGATGTCTACCTTGCAGACAACCTCCTCAGCTGGGCTCAGCCACGAGTCTTGGTGCTCAGCCAGGAGCCCCTGGGCTCGGTCGGTCAATCGCCGCGATTGCTCTGGATTCGGCCGACCGTAGTATTGCAGACATTGAATGCGGATCAGTTCCGCCCGGCCGGGATCACCGTGTTGATCAAGCCAGTCTGCGTACAACAAACGTGGGGTTTGTTCATCGGGGTTCGCAAAAATCGTCCGCAGCAGCGGCTCAGCGGACATGGTCGAATACCCTCACCTAGATGGCCGCACTGATCAAGATTGTCTTCTCACGCGGCTCCTATCCGTTGGGGCCGTTGTCATCGGCAACGGCAAGTCGGCCGATCACCATCTCCGGAAACCCAAAAACCAGTGTCAGACTCAAAAACCGGAGCCAAACCACAAAATCCAAGCCAACCGCTCGGGTCAACCCATCAGTCCTGAGCAGCACTTCCGGTGAATTTCCGAGGAAGTGGTTCACAGGGAAACTCGCCTGGTCTGAAACGACGACGGCAGCTACATTGCTGCCCCACTGAGTGACTGTCTGAAAAGTGTCCCGGCACGACGAGGATTCGTTGCTTCTGGACTCGTGACTTGGACGGTCCCAGATGTGGCCATTGCCCACCAAATGTTGTTGCATGGATCTGTTGAGGGCCTGATAGGTTGGGCCTCTGCCACAATCTGGAACAGTCGAGTTAGCCACCAGCCGTTGTGCCTCCGCCACGATTTCGGACAGACTCTGAGATCCGCCGGGCGATCGGGTTCTCTGACCCACCGGCTGGTACAGACCAAACTTCGGAGTGTTCCCAACTTGTCAGGGTTGCCGATGAAGGCAAAAGTCCTCCAGATCTGGGTGCCGTTGCTTGCGGCTCTCATGGTCGTTGCAGTCACCGGCTGCGTCCAGCGGCGCCTGGTCGTCCGCAGCCAACCAGCCGGAGCGGTGGTGTACGTCGACAATGTGGAAATCGGAAAAACGCCCACGGCAGTCAACTTTACCTACTACGGCACACGTCGAATCCGTTTAGTCAGAGACGGATTCGAGACCATCGTCGACTTCGTGCGGATCCAACCCCCCTTCTACGAGTATCCTGGCCTTGAATTTGTCAGTGAAAACTTGGTCCCCTTCACTATTCAGGATCGCCGCCTACTGACTTACACGTTGCGTCCCAAGAGGATGGTGCCCACCGAACAGCTGATTCGCCGAGCCGAGCAACTGCGGCGGAACTCAGGTGGAGGCCCTCCGGTGGCGGGCGGTCCTGTTGGAAGTCGTCTCGGGGGGTCACCGGTTGGTTTCCCGCTTTCTCCTGAAGTGACTGCTGTGGAACCTCCGGCTTTTCCAGAGGGCATGCGATTTGGAACACCAGCAGAGCCCACGCCGATCCCTCCTGGAGTGGCTTACTACCGAGATGCAGCGGGGAATGTGAGTTATCGGTAGCCGTTCATCGATTCGTGAGAGACTGACCAATCACTGATGTGAGCCATGGAGCGAATATGGCGGCAGACCCTAGCTTCACGGATTCGACTGGTTCTCATCCTCGCCTCTCGCGTCGTCGGAGCTTCGTGCGTGTTCGGCCGGCTCCCCAGAATGGAGACATGGCTGAAAACACCGACTTGGGTCGGCCAGCTCCTGTTAAGTCCCCGCATGTGTTGTTGCCTGTTGAGGCTGGAGATCCCACGGGAGGATCCTGGGGTTGGGTGGTGGTTGCCGGACTGGCCCTTGCGGCGGGGCTAAGCCTGTGCATTGACCTGCTCGTTGCCGAGTACTGGCTCTACAGCCGCACCCCCCGAACTTTGGAAAAGCTCCTTGGAGCGGCTGAGTATTTCGGTCATGGGATGGGGGTTGCGCTGATTCTACTGACGGTGTTTCTCGCCTTCCCGCAACTCCGCTGGGCGGTCCCTCGGCTGGCTGCGGTGTCGCTGGGAAGTGGACTGCTGACCAATCTGCTGAAAGTCTCTGTGATTGCCAGGGCCCGGCCGTATCATCTCAAAGAACTCTTCGGGGGCAGCGGGTCTTTGGAACCAGGCACCACCATCTGGGACAGCTTTGCCAATTGGATCCCGGCTCTGGCAGCGTTGGGTTGGGGAGCTGCAGAGAACCTACGCAGCTCCCTGCAGAGTTTTCCCTCGTCGCACACAGCAACGGCTGTTGGTTTGGCCCTGGGACTGAGCTGGCTATTCCCGCGGGGCCGCTGGTGGTTCTGCTGTCTGGCGGCTCTGGTGGCGCTGCAACGAGTGACCACCGACCATCACTATCCCTCCGATGTATTCGCTGGGGCCGCCGTGGCGTGGATGATGGGGATCGCCTTGCTTGGATCGGGCTGGTCGGGCTCACCTGTCGCTCGCCAGTTCGCACGTCTTGAGTTGACTTGGCGCCGACGCTGGCGGTAGGCCAGCACTGCTCACCTTCCTCCCCAGCGATTGTGTCGCCGATCGAAGCCCTTGGGGGATCCCACGCAACCAACGGCTCGGCACAAGCCGACGTTTCGAATGGCTCTGCTCGACGCCCTGTGACTTCCCACCCCTGATGCGGATTCCGTGGGGAAGCAACCCTCCGGGTGATGGCCTACAATCAAACACCCGCGAGGCAACTTCCCGTCGAGAACCCGTTGAATCCAATCGGCCGCAGATGTTCGTCTGAAGGAGCGGCCCCAACGGTCGGTTGGGTCAATTTCTGAAGGTGGACTCTTGAAGAGACTGCCCTGTCACCCGTTGGATTGCGAGGCGTTGAGTGCCTATCCCGCAAGCGGCTTACATCCACATCCCCTTTTGTGTTCATCGGTGCGGTTATTGTAACTTCACCGTGGTCGCAGGCCGCGAAGATCTCATTGACACGTATCTGCATTGCCTGGAGCTGGAACTTGGCTTGCTTGGGACGGCTCGGCCGGTGCAGACGATCTTCGTAGGGGGCGGCACGCCAACACATCTGTCTCTGAAGCAGCTGGACATCCTATTTGGTAGAATTTCTCAATGGTTTTTACTAAAGTCTGGCGGGGAGTTCAGCGTCGAGGCCAACCCGGCGGACCTCACTGAAGAGAAGGCTGCTTTGTTGCGTCGCTGGGGGGTGACCCGGCTCAGCTTGGGTGGCCAGGCGTTTTCCTCGCAGGCGCTGCGAGTTCTCGAGCGAGATCATGATCCTGAGAGGCTCCGCCGAGCGATCCGAATTGCTCTTAGGCATTTTGCCAGCGTCAGTTTGGATTTGATTTTTGCCGTGCCGGGGCAGAGCCTCCGTGACTGGGAGGGAGAGCTTCAGGCGGCGGTAGAGTCCGGGGTGAGTCATCTTTCCACCTACGGACTGACCTTTGAGAAGGGAACGTCTTTCTGGAGTCGACGTGAGCATGGGACGCTTGCTGAGGCCGATGAAGAACTTCAAAGGCAGATGTATGTCACAGCGATGGACCGATTGGCTGCTGCCGAGTTTGAGCATTACGAGATCTCCAACTTCGCGTTGCCTGGCCATCGGTGCCGCCATAACGAGGTCTATTGGTCTGGTGGAGAATTTTATGCTGCTGGAGCCGGGGCAAGTCGCTACGTTCAAGGGCGGCGAGAGACCAACCATCGCAGCACCACCACGTACATCAAGCGGATGCTCGCAGGGATCAGCCCTGTGGCGGAATCCGAGTGGCTGACGCCGGAAGCACGTGCGCGTGAGCTGGCCGTTTTCGGGATGCGGAGGTTGGCTGGTGTCAACCGCCAGTGGTTCGCCGGTCAGACAGGTCTGAGCCTGGACGGCCTGTTTGGCCCTGCTCTGGCCAAGTACATTCAGCTTGGGCTGTTGGTCGATGATGGAAAGTCCGTCCGACTGACGCGGAGTGGGCTGTTGGTCAGTGATGCCATCTGGCCAGACCTTCTCTGACCTGCGGCGGCTGCCGAGAAAACGACCGCAAGGGTCTTCCAACAAGCCCTGAGCGTTCCGTTGAGTGCGGACTGCCGAAGTTGGACTCTCCCGGATGTGGTTTGGCCCGCCAAGATCTGATGATTTTGGCTTCATGGGGAACCCAATGTTTGTGCCTCTTTGCCAACAGGCCTTGTGCCACAAACTTAGAGAGTCGAGTTAGAACTCGCCAGCGTTGATGGTTGCCTTGGGCAGGGCTTGGCTGAGCATCTTGATTCCCTCCTCGGTCACTTGAGTGAGTTGGAGATTGATGGACCGCAGACTGGGAATTTTTGCAAGATGTTTGAGGCCGGCGTCGGAGATGGAAGTTTCCTTCAGCACAATCTCCTTGAGTTTTTTCAGGCCCACCAGTGAAGCAAGTCCCTGATCAGAGACTGCTGTGTTCTGCAGATTGACATATTCGAGGTTGGCCATCTTGGCCAGAAACGGCAGGCCTTCGTCGGTGACTTGTGTATTCCACAGGTGCAGCCAGGTCAGTTGGGGCAACTTGGCCAATTGTTGGAGTCCCTCGTCACCAACCTGCGTCTCGCTGAGATCCAGAATCGCCAGGGCTGGCAGCTTCGTCAGAGACTCCATGGCTGGGTTGCCAACAACGGTATCTCGCAACGACAGACGCCGCAGCTTCTTCAGCGGCGTCAGAGCGCTGACGCCCTCATCGCTGACGCCGTAACATCGAAAGATAAACAGGTCGGTCAGCTCTGTGAGCTTGCCAACGGTCTGAAGCCCCTCATCGCTGATGTTCAGATCCTCCAGAGAGAGATCACGAAGCTGTTTCAGTTCCTTCAGATGCTCGATGCCGAAATCAGAAACACTTGGGTTGCGAAGTTTCAACACAACGAGCTTGTTGAGTTGACCGATTTGCTCGAGCCCCTCATCGCCAACGAGCACACAACCTCGAATATCCAAGATCTTTAGCTGCGAAATGGAGGTGAGGTACTTAATCCCCGTATCGCTGATATTGGTATACAAGAGATAAACCCGTTCCAGCTTGGGAAGCACCTGCAAGTGTTTCAGCCCCTCGTCGGTCAGATAAGAACAACGCCGGAGGTTAATGCTTTTGAGCTTCTTGAGGCTCTTCAGTTGGGCAAGGCCTTCGTCCGTAATGTCAGCGTTCTCAAGGACCAAATATTGGAGATTGGTCCACTGCTGAAGATGACCGATCGCCTCATCGTTGATCTCGGCGCCCCACAAACGCAGGTCACGGATCAGAGGCAAGTGAGTGAGCAACTTCACGTCCGCATTGGAGGCTTGCCGCTCGGCAAGGTCCACAAGAATGACGTTTCCGTCATCGTCCAGACGCACTCGGCCGCCTAACTCCTGGATACGGGCGATGGCTTTTTTGGCCTGAGGAGTTGACGCTTTGGCATTCGGCTCGGCTGCCCGCAGCTGAGTTCTGCTGTCGCAGCTATCGATCAAGGCAGCACAGGCTGCCATCGCCGTGGCTGCCAGAACCGCCCTGAATAGGAAAATCGACATGACCGCCAAGACAGTGTGTATGTGATTCATGGCATTCGCTTTGAGGCAAGTGCATCGTTTGCTGGAAAGGCCCAACGGGTCTGCCACGCACCGGGTGTTGATGGGTGCTTCTGGCAAGATTCTCCACACCCAGTGAGCGGTTGCCGAAAAGACAGCAGTCCGCGGTCGGGTGCGTCATCTCAGCATCGGTTTACTGACCTTCGGAGAAGTATTCGACCCAGGGCTTTCCGTCTGCCCTTGTTTGTGAAGACCTCAAGGGGGGTAGCCTGAGGCTGACCGGAAGCCCGGATTGCCGGACAAGAGGTGCCTGCTTCGTCGAAGACTTTTCAGGGAATCAGTAGTCTAAACGTCGCTGCAGTCCACCGTTGGGCTGGTGGTCTGTGCGCGACAAAGTCCTATGTTACCACGCTGGCCTGCTTTGCCCAGCGACCGATCCAATCATCTGACCAAGTTGGCAACCTTTTGCCAGGTTTTTGGCCAAAAATCCACTCCTCACTCCGGTCCACAAGGAGATTTTTTCCAGGCTCCCGGGGATCCGAGGGGGCTGCGTCCCGATGCTGTCTTCCCAGCTCTGGAGATGCTCAAGCGGGATAAGAGGACCGAATTGCTTGAGCTAAGACGCCCGGAAAGCAAGTTGTGGAGTCTGGGTACTCTTGTTCGACGTTCAGGTCTGTATGTTTTCTACTGCCCCCTGAGACACAGCTTTGTGTGAGCGTCAGACAAGTGGGTGGTTCGCCTGGATTTGCCGATCAACGGAGGAGTGCCACCCCCGCTGGTGCCTCACGTTCGAGCATGTGCGTTAAGGCAGAGCATGCGTTCAGAAGCCGAGTCCAGCAGAAGGCTTCACCAGGGTCACCAATCGACGGCGGCCGGCTGACACCCGCATTGGGCCGATGATCGTTTCCTACACTGACAGTAGTTCTTGGCTTCTTGGGGCAGGAGAGGTCAAGGTTTGCGTCGCCTCGGCGGCGTTGCTATGGTGAGGAGTTGGTAAGAGCCGCGTCTTGCTTTTGGTGACGGCAGCTCGGATATTTCCTCCCGTCGGGAGGAATCCCACCAAGTGGATCAACGAGTCTGCCTCGACTTCAACTGGTTCTTTCAACTGGCTTTTTCAGCTGTCTGCTGAAGAACTGTCTGCCGAAGAAGGCAGCGTCGTCAAACGCCACAGTCTTCCAACACCCAGGAGTAACCTAGATGGCAGAGTCCACCCAGGTATTGCAATCTACCAATCGTCGTGAATTCTTGAAGGCAACAGCCGCGAGCGGGGCGGTTGTCGGCAGCGGCTTCTGGATTGCCAGCTCGGCAGAAGCGGCCCGGAGCAAGATGGCCAACGGTCAGATCCAGTTTGGTTGCATTGGCGTTGGGGGAAAGGGGTCCAGTGACTCCCGCGATGCTGGAAGCCGCGGAGAGGTGGTCGGCATCTGCGATGTTGACCGAAGGACCTTACAGGCCGCTGGGAAGCGGTTCCGCGAGGCTCAGGCCTTCACGGACTACCGGGAAATGCTTGAGAAGCTTGGTGACAAAATTGATGCCGTCACCGTCAGCACCCCAGACCACACCCATGCTGTGGCCTCCTCGATGGCCATGAAGATGGGCAAACACTGCTTCACCCAGAAGCCTCTGACTCACTCGGTCTACGAGGCTCGGTATCTGGCTGACCTGGCCCGGGAGAAGGGTTTGGCGACCCAGATGGGCAATCAAGGGACTGCCGGAAGCGGCCTGCGGAAAGCCGCCGCCTTGGTGCAGGCAGGCGTGCTCGGCGATCTCCAGGAAGTGCACGTCTGGACAAACCGCCCTGTTTGGCCACAAGGAGGAGTTCGTGCCAAACCTGAACCTGTGCCCGAGCACCTCGCTTGGGATCAATGGCTGGGCCCAGCCCCTAAGCGTCCTTACGCCAAAGGATATCACACCTTTAGCTGGCGAGGGTGGTGGGACTTTGGCACCGGTGCCCTGGGTGATATGGCCTGTCACACCTTCAACATGCCCTTTATGGCCGTTCGGCTTCGCGATCCCTCCACGATCCAGGCAACCACAAGCGGACATAACGGCGATAGCTACCCCAAGTGGTCAATCATCAACTTCGAGTTCCCCGCCACCAGCCAGCGACCTGCCGTCAAGGTCTTGTGGTACGACGGTGGAAAGAAACCCTCGGAAGACCTGCTGGATGGACGCAAGCTCAACAAGAGCGGTTGCATCATTATCGGCTCCAAGGGCAAGCTCTACAGCCCCGGGGATTACGGCGGGAACTACACGCTGGTGGGCGTCCAGGACCCTCCTGAGGTTCAGTTCCCCAAGAGCCCTGGTCACTTCGACGAGTACACTCGGGCCATCCTCTCCGGCAACGAAGAACCGGCGATGTCAAACTTCGAGAACTACGCTGGTCCTCTGACTGAGACAATCCTCTTGGGCAATTTGGCTGTTTGGGCCGCCCCTGAGCCCGACACCCCGGGCAAAAAGATCCAATGGGACGCCAAGAGCCTTGTGGCGACTAACGCTCCCGAAGTGAAGAAAGTCATCAAGCCCGAGTTTCGCGAAGGTTGGTCCCTGTAGGACCTCTGGCTGACTGAAGTCGAGGAACTCTTGGCTCCTCCGGCACACCGCCAAGGCTGGCAGATCAACCTCTGGCAGATCAACCTCTGGCAGGTCAGCCTCTGGCAGTTCACTAGCGATTTCGGCGATTCCCGCGTTCCCGCCGAGCAAGGATGGTCTTCAAGAGTAGTGGCCACCGGAAGCCAGGAATGAGAGTCGGTCGGCGAGTCAGTTTTGCCTCAGGCACGACGTTGAGACCTTTTCAGGGAATCGATACTCAGACCATTCGTTCCGTACTTGTGAAACTCTCAAACGCCACCTGCGGCTCTTTTCCCAAAGGGCTGCCGGTGGTGTTTCGTTTGGCTTATTGCACCCCTATAGGTCTGGGGGACCAAAGATTCGCCATCGGTTGTCCACCACACCTGCTGCCAGGCCTCAGAGGAGTCTTACCGGGGTCTGCCAGGGGACTTGCGGAGGGTGCGTTCTCGCGTGGAGGTCAGGAGCTTCGGCTTTCCTCCAACTTATCGGAGGATTCTCTGCAGAAAAGCTCACGCGGAGGACGAAAGAATTCCGCGGGGGATCGGCTGTCTGTTGTGCCGTTGGTTCAACGCCCTGAGATGCACCTTCGCAAACGAACCGAGATTATCTTGTGTCCCAAGTCTTGCTGGTGGGACACCGCCCAGCCCAGTGGACAATTCAAATATGAACGCAAAGCCATCTGCGAGCCGACAGGTCGTGGGTCAGCTGGGAGCGCTGGTGCTGACCACCGTCCTCACATTTTGGGGGTCTGGGTCTGTAGGCCAACACCGTCAACTTGGTCCTGACTCCTCGACAGGTGTTTCGGCACCACTCAAGCCAGCTGTTCAATCTGCTGGGCAGGCCGCAGAACTTCACCAACCCATCCAGCCAAAAACGTTGGCCCCCCAGGCCTCGGAAGCGGCTTCCGCAGTTGCGGATTCTCCGAAAGAGACCATGCTGATTCCAGCCGAAGGGGAGGTCACCCGTGTTCGCTTCGCCGTGGTCGAGGCGACCAAACTGGCGGAGTCGTCGAAGAATCCCACCCCGAGGCAGAGCCATTCCCCGACCGCGGAGCAGGACTTGCAATGGCTCCCTCAGAAAGCACGGAAGACGGTTCCTCGGTCGCCGCCTGTTTGGAGTCCATCGCTGGCTGCTGATGATTCGGATTCGGCTGCCGGTGATACCCAACCTCCGCTGTTGCCCCGACAAGTGCCCAGACCAACACCAGGGGCGCCGGCAGCGCCAACGCCCGACTCGGCCGCACCGGCTGGGCCTTGGGTGGTTCCGGTTCTAGGCCTTCAGGACGACGACGGGCCTGACGATTCGATGCTTGATGACGAGGATGATGAAAACGTTCAAGAGGTGGAGTGTCCCGCTTTCTCGGAGATGCAACAGAGTCTTCGCAGCATTACCGAAATCTCCGCGGACATCTCCCCCAAGCGGTTTCGAACCGATGCAGAAGGGGAAGAGAGAGAAGAGAAATTTCCCCCAGATTGTGCACGCGAATACTTGGCCGAACTGAATGCGGAGCCGATTGTTCTCGATTTGCCCCGAGGCTACGTGCCGGCGAAATTCTACTGGCAGGCCTCCAACTTGAAGCACAATCCGTTGTATTTTGAGGACATCAACTTGGAGCGGTACGGCCACACCGTCAACGAGCATGTTCAGCCTTACATCTCTGCAGCACGGTTCTATGCCACGATTCCGTTCTTGCCTTACAAGATGGTCCGCAAGCACCCCCACGAGTGTGTGTATGCTTTGGGTTATTACCGTCCCGGCAGCTGTGCTCCGTTCACCCGTCAGCGTTTGATCGTGCCAGACCACCCCAAGGCGGGCGTTGTTCAAGGCTTGATGGTCATTGGTTTGATTGTGCTGATCCCCTAACTTGATTGAAGTCCACGGCGCCGGTCAGCAAACACCTTCGTCGCCCTGGAGTGACAATCCCTCCGGCCCAAGTAAAAAACCCCCAACTTCAGAAGAGTTGGGGGTTTTTTATGAATTGGGGCAAGAACTTCCAAAATCCATTAAAACAAGCAGGGAATTGTCAAGTCCTACCCCCACGATCCTCGTCACTGAGCGGTCCCAGGCCGATTCCGGCAACTTCACACCACACAAACTCCTTGTGCTCTGCGAAACTTTTCTTTCGGTCAAAGCGTCTGAAGCAGATCCAAGAAGCCCCTGGCCTGCAAGCGTGCGGGTCAGTTTGTGGAGAATGTCTTGACCACGCTCCTCTGAGGAACGGCTTTCTCCGCCATCACCTTCTGGACTACGAGTTTTTGACCCACGACCATCTGGCGGATCACACTCCCCACCCGATGACACCAATGAGGAGGCAGTCCTGATGGACCGGCTGACCGACGACTTGCACATGCTCAGATTGAGTCCTGTTGCGCTATTTCTGGTTGTGACCCTGGCGAGTGCATGGCCGACTGCCTGGGCCCAAGCACCGGATGCCGAGAGAAGTGGCAGAGGAAATGGCAAGCTGCCACTGACTGATGTTGTGTTGTTTTCCAGCGGCGTGAGCTATTTCCAGAGGAACGCGATCGTCGATGGTGATGCACGGGTGGAGTTGCGTTTTCGAGCAGAGGATATCAACGATCTGCTCAAAAGCCTGGTGACGCAGGATCTTGGCGGGGGACGCATGAGCACCGTCACCTACACGAGTCGGGATCCGATGACCCGCACGCTCCAGAGCTTCGCCATTGATCTGACTGACAATCCGACCATTGCGGACCTGTTATCCCAAGTCCGCGGTGAGCAGGTGGTGATCCTCGCTCCAGAAGAGATTCGCGGCACCATTGTGGGGATTGAGCAGACTCGCAAGCCGGTTGGCCAAGACAAGTCGCTGCAGATGGAGAAGTTGCTGTTATTGACCGAAGGCGGTCTGCGTACCATCCGCCTGTCGCAGGCTCGCTCCATCCAGCTGGTCCGTCCGCAACTTCAACGCGAGTTAGAACAAGCTCTGAAGATCTTGGCCCAAGCCCACAACACCGACAAGAAAACTGTGGTGCTCAATTTCTCTGGAGATGGCCAGCGTCAAATTCGTGTGGGCTACATCACCGAAAGCCCCATCTGGAAGACCACATATCGATTAGTCGTCGCTCAGGACAAGGTTTTGCTCCAGGGTTGGGCGATCGTGGAAAATACAACCGAGGAGGATTGGACGGGTGTGGCTCTGACCTTGGTCAGCGGTCGCCCCATCAGTTTCCGCATGGACTTGTATCAGCCGCTTTATGTCCGCCGTCCCGAGGTCAAGCCAGAGCTTTACGCGAGCCTGAGGCCGCAAAAGTACCAAAAGGATCTCATGGCAAAGAGACTGGAGGAGCTTCAAGAGGCGAGAGCTGTCGAGGCCCTACCTCAGGTCCCTCCCCCCGCCACGCTTTCTGAGGACTCGAAGGCTCCACGTGCTGACAGGTTTAGGGAGAACAATGCTTCTGCGGACGGCTTCATCGATGCACTTGCTGGCAAGGGAGGAGGGTTGGAGTCCATGGCCCAGGCGGGTGATGTCGGCGAGCTGTTTCGTTATGTGATTGACACTCCGGTGACCATCCGCCGTCGCCAGTCGGCCTTGCTGCCGATTGCCAACGAATCGGTCGAAGCCGAAAAAGTCTCTATCTACAACCCGTCTGTGCAGGCCAAGCACCCCCTCAACGGCCTGCGGCTGAAGAACACCACCGCTCTGAATCTCATGCAAGGCCCAGTGACCGTCTTCGATGAGAACATCTACGCCGGTGACGCCCGGCTTCCTGATTTAGCGCCTGGGGCTGAGCGATTGATCAGTTACGCGTTGGATCTGGACACCGAGGTAGTCCCGGAGTCGCAGATCCGACCAAAGACGATCACCAGCGTGAAGCTTGTCGGAGGGCAGCAAATCAACACGACCAAACAGCAGCGGATTCACAAGTATGTCGTGAAGAACTCCGCGCCGGAGACGAAGACTGTGTTGATTGAGTATCCCCGGGAGGCAAGCTGGGAGCTTGTCCACCCCAAGCCGTTGGAAACGACCCGCTCGCTGTACCGCTTTTCGGTGGTGGCTGAGCCCGGCATGAGTCCCACCCTGGAGGTTGTCGAAGAACGGACGGATCGTTATGAAATTGCCCTCTCCAACCTTGGCTCGAAGCAGATTCGCCTCATCCGTGCTGCCAGCAGTGATGCGGTGAAGGTTGCTCTGGATCAGTTGCTAGCCCTGCAGGAGGAGCTTGCCGAGTTCACCCAGCAGATCGACAACCGGCAAGAAGAAATCCAAGCCATCAACACTGAGCAGCATCGGATCCGTCAGAACATGCCCCGCATCGAACCGTCCAGTGAGTTGTTCGCTCGTTACCTGAAGAAGTTCTCCGATCAGGAATCTCGGCTGGAACACGTGCGAGAGGAGATCACCTCTCTGCAAGCCCAACGCGTTGTCCAACAGCAAAAGATCGCCGAGTTTCTGCAGGATCTCGACGTCCAATGAGAAGGTGGGAGCCTTGCGGCTTGTCGAGTCTCTTCTGGTGATTCAGGTTGCGCTTTTCTCTGGCCAGAGGTTCTGGGGCCATGGTAAGTTGGTGTGTTTGACCGACTGCCGTAGTCCGCGTGGAACCGCCGACCATGATCGACGTTGATGAGGCCCTCCAGGCGGTCCTGAGCACTGTTGTGCGGAAATCTCCTCAGAGACGAGCCGCTGGTGAGGCACTCGGCCGAGTCCTGGCGGAGGATATCACCGCTGACATTGATTCCCCGCCCTATGACAAGGCCCTGATGGATGGTTATGCCGTCCGTTGTGTGGATATTCCCAATGGCCGAGGGGAATTGGAGGTCATCGAGGAAGTTCCTGCCGGGGCCATCCCAACACTCCCTCTGGCGGCTGGGCAAGCCACCCGTGTGATGACTGGTGCCCCGCTGCCGCAGGGGACCGATTATGTGGTCATCCAGGAGCATAGCCAGATGACCGGCAACGGCCGGGGGATCGTTGTCGAAACCTCGCCGCCGGAGCCGGGCCGCAACCTCATGCGACGTGGGGAATCGATGACCTGGGGCCAGACCGTCCTGACCATCGGAGCATTTCTCAGACCGGTCGACATCGGCCTCTTGGCTGAAGTCGGCTGCACCGAGGTCTCGGTCATTCCTCGTCCCACTGTCGCGGTTCTGCCCACCGGCGATGAGCTTGTTGAAGCCTGTCAAGTCCCCGAATTTGGGCAAATTCGCAACACCAACGGGCCGCTGTTGGCAGCTGCCGCCCGAGATGCCAACGCAGCGGTGGTCTCCTTAGGGGTGGGCCGCGACAACCCAGCCCAACTTCGTGACTTAGTGAGTCGAGGACTGGAACAAGCGGACGTCTTGGTGCTCTCTGGCGGAGTTTCTGCTGGCAAGCGGGATTTGGTCCCGGCGGTCCTGGAGAGTCTCGATGTGAAGCAAGTTTTTCACAAGGTACGTCTGAAGCCCGGCAAGCCGATTTGGTTTGGGAGGTTTGGACGCTCCGATGGCCGCACGGTGCCTGTGTTTGGTTTGCCGGGCAACCCCGTCTCCTGTCTGGTCTGTTTTGAACTCTTCGTCCGACCAGCCCTCCGCAAACTCGCAGGAATCGAACCAGCTGTTCAGCCGATGCAAAAAGCCCGGCTGATCAACCAACATCAGCATCGAGGAGACCGCCCCACGTACCATCCCGCCTTGGTCGAGACCTCAGAAGATGGGTTGGTCGTCTCGTCGGTGGCCTGGAAGGGTTCGGCCGATCTGTGTCGAGTTGCTGCTGCCAATGCTCTGGTCCACTTTCCGCCAGGTGATCAGGAGTATCAGCCTGGCACTCTGCTTGAGATTCTCTGGCTCTAGGCAGTGGAATCCAAGATCCGCAGCCTCCTGAGGACAGAGAGGGTGACTGTTCCGGAAGGCTCTCCGAGCCGGTCTCTGGGGATTCCAAAATAGGTCCTCGCTGTCGCCTTAACTCACAAGGCTAGCGAATAGCTCTCCTATTTCGTCGTCGACTTGATCGTCTTGGGAAACGGTACGAGCGACTTCCTGTCGAAGAAGCTGGCGGTACCGTTTGCGGAGTCGATAGGCGGCTTGTTTGGTCGCAGCCGGGGTGAGTCTCAGGGTGGCGGCGGCCTGATGGTAGTCCTCAGCGGTCATCTCCCCGGTCAGCCCGGCCTGCAGTTGTTCAAAATGGGCTTGTTTGCCTTCGCGTGCTAACTCATCCTGCAGTTGCTTGAGGACATGTTCCAACAAAGTGAGCACCCAGCGACGCTGATAGAGGGCTTCTGGAGTGATCTGATGGGAAGGCTCGATCTGATAGCGGGATTCGGCGTCCTGAAAATCCAGTGAAAGTTCCGGTTGGTCGGGGCGGCGTTTCTGTGCAGCCGCCTTGGTCCGTTGGTTGGCCAAAAAGTTCTGAAGGGTTGATAACAAAAACGCGCGAAATCGGCCACGCTGTGGGTTTGCTCTGCCGATGGTGTGCTTTTCTAACACATGCGAGAAAAACGCCTGAGTCAGATCTTGAGCCTGATGCACGTCCGAGACACGGCGCCGAATGTAGGCATACAGGGGATACCAATACGCCTGACAGAGCAGAGCAAGAGCCTCAGCGCCGCCGGCGGCTTGCGGGTCCCCTGCGGCCAGCACAATGCTCCATTGAGTGGAGGGGAAGCGTCCGCTGCCGCGGGGTGTTTCAGAAAAGGCGGACTCGGTGGACATGGCAGCTGAGTACTCTCTTCGGGGTGCCCCAGAAACATCAGGACCAGTCAAGATTGGCTTGGCCAAAGCCCATCGAACGCTGGCACATCTGGAGTCGGCCTGAGACCAACGCGAAGTAACTTCTGCTGATTCGGGCAATGCAGTTTCCCCCACAGGTGTGGTCAACTCGATCATACCCAGCCGGAAGACCAGGAGGGGCCCAGGGAAATCGAAAATCGCTGTTACCGCTGTCGACAGAAGCTGTACTGTAGGATGACGACTTTCTCGGAGATCCCCTGTTGGGAGGTTACCTCCACGGTGAACGCCATGCGTGAGTGTCCTCAGTGCAAAACAGCATTACCAGCAGATGCACCCGCCGGCCTCTGTCCCAGCTGTCTCATCCGTGCCGGCTTCTCCACAGATGCTCTCCTGGACCACGGTGCCGGTCACGGAACTGCTGGTCACCAAATTGCTGGAACTCGAACCGCCGACTCGTCCCAGAGACATCATTCGGGCGAGTTCGACGCAGAGCGGGAAGACGGGGCTGAGGGGGCTCGGCAGGAGAAACCCTTTCAGACGCCTGCGGTTGAGGAGTTGGCCGCTCAGTTTCCTCATCTGGAGATCTTGGAGTTCCTTGGTTGTGGGGGGATGGGCGCTGTCTACAAGGCCCGGCAGCCTGGATTGGATCGGCTGGTGGCTCTGAAGATTCTCGCTCAGCAGGCAGCTCGGGATGCCTCCTTTGCCGATCGGTTTAGCCGTGAGGCTCGGGTGCTGGGCCGTCTGAATCACCCGAACATTGTGGCTGTCTACGACTTTGGTCACACCGATGGACTCTATTGGTTCATCATGGAATATGTCGACGGGGTCAACTTGCGGCAGCTGATGGAGTCTGGGGGACTCCAACCTCACGAGGCTCTTTCTCTGGTTCCGCAATTATGCGAAGCCCTTCAATTCGCCCACGATGAGGGAGTGGTCCATCGAGACATCAAGCCGGAGAACATCCTGGTGGACCGGCGAGGACGTGTGAAGGTGGCCGACTTTGGGCTCTCCAAGCTATTGCGAGAGGACCGCCACAATCCCCCTCTCACCAAATCCCATCAAGTCATGGGCACTATTCGCTACATGGCGCCTGAGCAGATGAAAGGCAGCCGGACGGTCGATCATCGCGCCGATATCTATTCGCTCGGGGTCGTTTTCTATGAGCTGCTCACCGGCGAGGTGCCCTTCGGCCGTTTCGATCCCCCCTCCAGAAAGGTTCAGCTGGATGTGCGGTTGGATCAAGTTGTCCTGAGGGCCCTGGAGGCCGAACCGGAACATCGATATCAGCACGCCAGCGAGATCAAAACAGCTGTGGAGTCAGCCCTGCATGGCAAGCCAACCAGGGACTCTGGTGTTCCGCTCCACAGAAGACACCTTCCTGGGGCTCTTGAGGGATTTGAATACCAAACCAAGGCCCGGCTCTTTGGGATTCCCTTGATTCATGTCGCCACTGGGGTCAATCCGGAGACCGGACATCCCCGTGTGGCCTGTGGGATCATCGCTGTGGGCGACTATGCCCTCGGCGTTTTAGCGCTTGGTGGAGTGGCCGCCGGCGGGATGGTCTTAGGTGGTGTCGGCTTTGGCCTCATTGGCCTCGGTGGTGTGGCCATTGGATTGCTCGCCGCTCTGGGTGGTGCCGCAGTGGGCGGCATCGCCCTGGGCGGCGCGGCGGTTGGCTTCGTGGCCGTGGGAGGCGCGGCTGTTGGGTACTACGCTTGTGGCGGTGCCGCTGCGGGCATGGTCGCTCTTGGGGGAAATGCCGCCAGCCGGGAAGCTGCTGCGGTCTTCTCCGCCTGGGTCAGCAGGGAGTTATGGCTTTTCATCGGAGGTCTTCTGGCAACCCCGCTGCTGGTATTTCTCGCCGCTGGAATCGCCCGACTGACAGACCCCGTATTGGACCAGCCGCCCCGGCTGCTGTCGGTGACGGTGAAGTCGGCTTTAACGTTTGTCTTATTGGTTGGAGGGCTTGTGTTTCTCTCTTTCCAAACTCGCGGAGAAATCCCGATGGTCCCAGGAGAAGCCGAAGTGCAAAAGGTCGAATTCGGTGCGGTTGATCCCTGGATCCAGATGAAATACCGCCAGGACCCCAGCCGCATCATGGTGACATCGGTCAACTTTCTCACCGTCTCGATGCTCTTGGGAGTGCTGGCCATGCTGGCCGGATGGGCGCTTTGGAAGATCCAACAGCGTGAGCTGGCCGAGACGCTCAAGACCGATTCGAGCAGCCGATCATCCTGAGGCTGGAGAGAAGTGCTTGACCTCCTGGCCCCGATCATCGGGCGGTGTTGTGCAGACCAGCTCTCTCATGATCACTTACCGCGGCCGCTGCCGTTCAAAGTACCGGCTGAGCGTCCCGATCCGCTGCACCTGATAGGCGGTCACACCGCCGATGAGAATGAGCAACAAACCATGCAGCACCATATAGTGCAACGGAACTTGCTCTGGCGTACGAATCACCATCAAAGCTGCATAAGCCAATAAACAGGCTGGGGTAGCAAAGGCGACCACCGATACTCGGAACCAAAGGCCGCTGCCCATCACCACGGCCGCATAACACACGCTCAACGGTCCCAGCGGACCCTCGATGACCGACAGCAACATCGTCAGCAAGACGATATCAGCGCCTAACCAACCGAAACGAGCCGACCCTTCCCAGCCGGGTCTCTCCAAAAACCGCTGAAACGTATAAGAGACGATGCCCCATAGACAGAGGAGACTGACGACCATCTGGTTGTAGGCCTGATCCGTGCCGATGAGCACATAGGTCGTTTGCGTGACCGTCAGGCTGAAGCCTAACGCCGCCAAGTGCGCCAGCAGGGCCGGACGACGTCGCGCCCAACGACTCACCCGTTCGGCCAGACGACGTGTGTCCGCCTCGACTGGTTCTCCACGAAGAAACCTCTCCAGATCCTCCGCCAGGGCCGCAGCGCTGGGGTAACGGCCTTCGGGATCCTTGGCAAGACAACGCAAACAGATTTGCTCCAGATCATGGGGGATGGCTGCGTTGATCTGACGAGGGGCTATGGGTTCCCCTTCAAGCACTTGGAGCAGCGTGCTGACGTAGTTGTCATCCTGAAACGGAGGACGACCGGTCAGAAGTTCGTAGAAGATGGCTCCCAAGCTGTAGACATCGGAGCTTGGTGAGATCGCGGTGGTCTCTCCCCGGGCCTGCTCAGGGGACATATAACTTGGGGTACCCACCACGGTCCCGCTGCGGGTCTCCTCGTCAGCCTGACCAAAGACCTTGGCCAAGCCGAAATCGGTGACATACGGGGTGCCGGCAGAGTCCAAAAGGATGTTGGAGGGTTTGAGGTCACGGTGGATGATTCCGTGGGTGTGCAGGAAGTCCACCGCACGGGCGACGGGAATCAGCAGTTCGACCGCTTCGTCTCGGGCCATGCGGGTCTTCCGCATGCGGGTCAGAAGGGTTTGGCCGTCGATGTAGTCCATGGTGAAGTAGTGTTGGCCATGAACTTGTCCGACAGCAAGCACGCGGACGATGTTGGGATGGGTCAGACGGGCAGCGGCCTTAGCCTCCCGTCGAAACCGGCGAACTTCTTCGCTCGAGGCCAGCACACTGGTTTTGATCATTTTCAAAGCGACCAAGCGTTCGGCATCCTGCTCCCAGGCTTGGTAGACCACGCCCATCCCTCCATGTCCGGCAAGTTGGCGGAGTTCGTACTTGCCGAATTGACAAGGCAGCCCAATGCTGATGGCCGAGTCCTCTTCGGGATCGCCGGCGTCTCCTTGGACTGGGGCCAAGGTGTTGGGGAATCGTTTCGCCAGACCCAGTTGGGGAAGGTCCAAGGTGACATCAAGAGTCGGCGGAGTCGGCAGGTCTCCAGAAGCCTCAGCGAGGCTCTCCAAAGCATCGAGGCAACCGGCGAGGTCCGAGAGCTCTGGGCATTGCAACCTTAAGCGGTGCAATTCGCCTGAGTCATTCTGATGCAAGGCCTCAAGATACTCATCCAGCAGAACACTCAAACGCACATCCCCAAGCTCCTCGGCGTTCGTTGCCCCATCACCGCTGGCCCCATCACCGCTGGCCCCGTCGCCGCTGGCCCCGTCGCCTTCGTTTGCCCTGTCACCGCCGTTTGCGGGTCGTCCCCGGGCTGCCTCATCGGGGATGTTTCCCTCGGCTGCCTCGGCAAGCTCTTCGCGGCGTTTCCCGGCTGACTGGGCTGGAGATTGTTGTTGCCCAGTTGATTGGACGCTCGGCGGGTTGTTGGCCATAACAGGCACCTTTTACCAGTTCCAACCCGAAATCGGACAATGCCGGATTGCCCAGCGTTCGCGCCAGCCGCGACATCGCGACGAACCGTACCCTCGGGGAAAATCGAATTGGCCGAACCTCAAACTCGCAGAGCGTTCAACGAGAGAGTAAGAGCGAAATTCCCCGGACAAGCTGCTGCCTTTGAGGCATCCTCTCCAGAGGGTTTTTCCAGATCACTGGCCTTGATGGACCTGCAGATTCCACCGCAGCCCGCCGGGGTCCAGATCTTTCGTGTTCTCGGGCTTATTTGAGAGCAGACGCAGCTGATTGGTTTCTGTCACCCTCAGAGTCGGCAGAATCCTCCGAGATCAACACCTGAAGTCTGCGAACGGCGCGAAGCCAGAGCATCTGAGCCGCTGGCCGGCTTCGGCCTAAGCGTTCGGCAACCTCGGCAAACGGCAATCGCTGCAGGTTACGCAGGACGATCACCTGTTGGTAATCCTCTGGCAATCGGGAGACAGCATCAGCCAGTTGCAACTGCTGTTCCCACCGGATCACGATCTGACTCGGGCTCTCCTGAGGGTCCTCCGGATCCAGGGCAACACCTGAGTCGTCACGCTGGGTCGCCAGCGACTGCTCCCGACCGATACGACGCTTGGCAGCCCCGTGGTAGCGTCTGACCAAGTCGGTTGCGTTCCTCTTCAGAATCGTTCGCAGCCAAGCCAAGTACTGTTGAGAGGTCGTCCCCCGAAATTCCTCCAACCCTCGATGGGCCGCCAGCATGGTCTCCTGAATTAAGTCCGAAGTGTCCACCTTGGGCAACAACCAGCTGCTCAGTTCGCTGTGTGCCAACACCGCCACGTAATTCCGGCAACGATGGAAAAGCATGTCTTGAGCATCCCGGTCTCCTCGGCGAGCCTGATCGACCAGCTTCAGCAGACTCTGATCCGTCTGGTCCGAGGGAAGGCTGGAGCTGGGATTGTTCATGATCATGCCCTAAATTGCCAGCAGAAACAAGTCAAGAGTGAGTTGTTGATCTGCTCTCTGCAACCTTTGTCCACTCGCTGGGGAACGGGGGTTGATTTGGTGGGACGGCGCCCGTCCTCTGTTATATCTGATGCTCAGCAGGGACTTATCAGCTGAGCGACCGCAAACCAAAATGTGGAGCACTTCTTGGAAAGCAGGCCTTGGCAAACGCCTCTTGATAGCCAAGACCGGCAAAACAAGGGTGGGCGGGAAACATTCGACAGCTCACACCTGTTTGCAACCTCACCCTGACTTTAGTGTGACAAGACCTCCAAGCTTGATGCAACGTCCCAAGCAATGACAAACTGTCACCCAGGGAGGAATTCGGCCGGTTACACAGCCACGGGGTGTGAGCCCATCTGGAACCCAGGTCATTCTGGGACCTGGGATAATCTTTGACTGGGACATTTTGTGAGACGGGACATTGTGTGACACTGTCCATCAGCTCTTGGGTGGTCTCCGTTGAGGATGGCCGATTGTTGCAGGGGGACCGCCAGCCAAGGAAGACGGTCGTTGCAAGAGATCGTTTTAGTGGAGTTTTAGCGGGTCTGCAGGAGCGTCGACCCATCGGGTGTTGACATTTCCGCTGGGGATTGTCGCAAGTCCTCAGCAGCAGTCTTCCGGCGGGAGTCAGAGCCGGCGGGAGTCAGAGCCGGCGGGAGTCAGAGCCGGTGGGAGTCAGAGCCGGTGGGAGTCAAGCCGGTGGGATTTGGTCCGAAGTCGCGATTTCTGAGTTGCCGAGGTAAGCGATCATGCAGTGGATCAGGGAGCTTTTCTGGCTGTGGGTCCGATCAATGCTGCTGCTACGTTACAAAGTGACGGTAACCGGGCTAGAGAAACTGGCCAATCTCCATGGGCCGACGTTGGTCATGCCCAATCACCCAGGCTACATCGACCCGGCGATTGTCTCCAGCCAGCTGGCTCGGGTTCAGCTCGTGCGGCCGCTGGTGTATTCGGGCACCTACCGCAGCACGCTATTCTATCCTCTGATGCGGCTTATTGACGCTCACGAGGTCCCCGACCTCAGCAGCCACAGCCAGGCTGCTCGGGAGGAAACCTCCAAGATGATCGACTCGGTCGCCGAAGCGTTGCAGGCAGGCGAGACCATCTTGATTTACCCGTCCGGGCGCCTGCAACGTCAAGGCCGCGAGGTCGTCGGGGCCAGCCGGGCCGCGGCTGACCTGTTAGCACGCTGCCCGGAAGCGAATGTCGTGTTGGTCCGCTCCCGGGGAATCTGGGGCAGCATGTTCAGCTGTGCCCCTTCTGGGGGCAAACTTCCCGAACTCGGTGGATTGATTGTCAGGGCCTTTGGATTGTTGCTAGCCAATTTGTTTTTCTTCGCTCCACGACGCCCAGTCTCAGTGCAGTTCGACCTGATCGACCGAGAGACCTTGCCAGAGCTCAAGCGAGAGATACTCAATCCGTACCTGGAAGCGTACTACAATCCCGACGGCGGAGAGCAGCCCACCTTTGTCCCCCATCACTTTCTCTTCGGCCCGCGAGAGTTTCAGTTTCCCTCCACTGACGGCAGCCTGCGAGTGGAGTTGGACAAAATCGACCATGACACCCGTGAGGCGGTCATCGAGATGGTCGAGGATCATCTGGGACGACCCCTCGAGCCGGGGGAGCAAGGGCCAGACACTCCGTTGGATTCCCTTGGGCTGGACAGCCTCGACCGGATGGATGTGTCTCTGCATATCGAACAACGGTTTGGCTTTCGCAGCGACGAGGTCGCCAGCACACTTGGGGAGCTCTGGGCCTTGGCGGCCGGTCAGCTCACAGCCGATGCGGAGCAACCCCTGGAGATCCCCAAGGTTTGGAATCGAGCAGTACGGGACCCGAGTGCGTCGGTTGAGGTGCTGGGAACAACCGTTATGGAGAGCTTCCTCCTCAGGGCCTCCATCTCGCCGGATGACGTTGTGGTGGCTGACCGCACAGCTGGCGTGCTCACCTACCGCCGTTTGGTTGTCGGATCTCGTCTGATGGCGAAGCGTTTCGAGCAATTGGAAGGACAAGCCGTTGGAGTGCTGCTGCCAGCAAGCGTCGCGGCGGATTTGGCTTATCTGGGTTTACAGTCCGCTGGCAAGTTGCCGGTGATGCTCAACTGGACCACCGGACCAGCGGCGATGAGTCATGCCGTACTGTCACTAGGCGTCAGACATGTGGTGACAAGCCGTCGATTGATCGACCGGCTGCATATTGAACCGATTGAGGGTGCTGAGTTTGTGTTCTTAGAGGACATCCGGGGCACGATGAGACGGACGGAGAAGCTCCGCACACTCATCGGGACATATCTGCCTGGCGGGATCAGCCCTCGGGGTATGCCTCCTACTCAACCGGATGATCCTGCCGTGGTGTTGTTTACCTCTGGGTCGGAGAGTTTCCCCAAGGCGGTGCCGTTAACCCACAAGAACCTTATCGCCAACGCGCGTGGAGGCGCAGCGGCGTTGGGTTTCCGCCGGGATAGCGTCGTTTTGGGATTCTTGCCGCCGTTTCACAGCTTTGGCCTCAGCGCGAACATGCTGTTGCCCATCATCGGTGGCATGCGTGTGGTGCATCATCCCGATCCGACTGACGCCGTTGGGCTGGCTCGCACCATTGCCGCCTACCGGCCCACCATGCTCTTTACCACGCCAACGTTTCTGAGCTATCTGCTCAACGCCGCCGAGCCTGGAGATTTACAAAGCCTGGAGCTGATAGTCACCGGGGCGGAGAAGTGCCCAGACCAATTGCGAGAGCGTTGTGAAGCCATGCTTCCCCAGGGAACTGTGACAGAAGGCTACGGCATTACTGAATGTTCGCCGGTGGTTTCGGTGGGCCGCCCCGGGCAGATTAAGCCAGGCAGCATTGGCCAAACCCTCCCAAACGTCCAAGCACTGATTGTCGATCCAGAGACTTTTGCGCCTTTGCCCCGTAACGCCCGGGGGCTGCTGCTGGTCCGCGGAGAGAGCATCTTCAACGGTTATCTCAACTACGATGGACCAAATCCGTTTGTGGAGGTCAACGGCTCCCGGTGGTACAACACCGGCGACTTGGCCACAATGGACCAAGAAGATCACTTGCACTTTCGCGGACGGCTCAAACGATTCCTCAAAGTTGGCGGCGAGATGGTTTCGCTGCCTGCCCTCGAAGAACCATTTTCCTCAGCGTATCCACCCACCGAAGATGGCCACCAAGTCGCTGTCGAAGGGATCGAAACCCCCGAGGGCCGCAAAATCGTGCTTTTTGCCATTCCTGAGATCAGTCTGCGAGATGCCAATGCCAAGCTGGCCGAGAATGGCTTTCGTGGTGTCATGCGACTGGATGAGGTCCGACCAGTGACCGAAATCCCTGTCTTGGGAACTGGCAAGATTAACTACAAAGTATTGAGGAAACAGATTTCGGAAGGCGTCGAAGCAGCTCAGCCTGCCGGATGAGAGGACAAACGGAGGTGGCCCGGTGGCGTCGGCAGTCTCCATCAGGACCGCCAGGCCCTCGTCAGCCAGGCCCTCGTCAGCCAGTCAGCCAGTCAGCCAGGCAGCCAGTCAGCCAGGCAGCCAGGCCATCGTCAGCTTGAATGTTTCTCGATATAGTACGCCGACACAGCGACTGGCTCAGCGGCGGTGCGTTTGGCCCTTGGCTGGCAGGTCTCCCAGTTGACGAGATCTGTGCGTTGATCCAGTGAGAGCTGCGCTAGATCCGCTTTCCTGCTTGTTGGAGGCACTTCGAGAAGCCTCATTGCCACCCTGACTTGGAGAATTCTTTCCATGGCCGCCAAACTGGTGCTGCTACGACACGGTGAGAGCGATTGGAATAAGCAGAACCGGTTCACCGGGTGGACCGATGTCGATCTGAGCGAGAAAGGCCGAGAGGAAGCTGCCGCAGCAGGCAAGCTGCTGGCCGCCGAAGACTTTGAGGTCCACCTGGCCCTGACCTCCGTGCTCAAACGAGCGATCCGCACGCTCTGGATGGCTTTGGACGAGATGGATCGCATGTGGATCCCAGTCACCCGGACTTGGCGTCTCAATGAGCGGCACTACGGCGCTCTGCAGGGTCTCAACAAAGCCGAGACCACCGAAAAGTACGGCCAAGAACAGGTCCACAAATGGCGGCGAGGTTACAAGATTCAGCCTCCCCCTCTGGAACCGAGCGACCAGCGACACCCTGCACACGACCCACGCTACGCCGCTCTGCCGGCCGATCAGGTCCCCGCGACTGAGAGCCTCTTCGATACCCTCAACCGGGTGATGCCTCTGTGGGTTGATGGGATCAGTCCGCTGCTCAAAGAAGGTCGCAACGTATTGGTCGCCGCTCATGGCAACAGCCTGCGAGCGATGGTCAAACACCTTGATGGCATCAGCGACGAGGAAATTCCGAGTCTGAACATTCCCACAGGCATTCCCCTCGTCTATCACTTTGATGATCAACTGACCGTCCAGTCCAAGGGCTATCTCGGTGACCAAGAAGCCGCCAAGGCCGCTGCTGAGGCCGTTGCCAAGCAAGCCCAGGCGAAATAGTCAGGCCCGGTTGCACCTCTTGTGCCCTGCTTCCGGGGTTGGGCGGCCTTCAGCTCGAAGGCGAGAAAACCCGATACACAACGGACCCAACGGGGTGTTGTGTTGACCTCAGGTGCCTTTGCTGCGGATCGGTTTGATGCAAGAGCACCCCTGGACTGATTGGGGCGCCCAGCTTCGCAAAGAGCAGGCGTACCAGTGGTGCTCTCGAGCCTCAGCGAGTGATCAGCAGCTGGCTCGGGATCTCGCCCGGCGGTGGCTCGCGTTGACGTGAGAGCTCATTTGGGCGGCCATCCGGACAGAATTTGAGGAGGGAGAGTTTGAAGGGGCAGAACCCCAGCAGGAAGCTGCACAGCAGTGGTCTCTGCAGAGTAAGGTTCTGGTCCCATGCTACCGCGGAGTTGATGGCACAATCCAGACCTACGAGCAACTGCCGTAACTGTTGAGGGTTCTCCCCCGAGGGTCACTCGGAAGATAAGCCTCGGCTCGGGTCATGGGGAACCAGTCTAAGGGTGATCGCGCAAGTGCCGGGAATCTGGTTGTCACCGACCACCCTCATTGCCTGTCAGCCGATTTTCGCGGAGGCAATTCGTCCGACTTCGACCCAGACATCAACTCGGTCGGTACGAAAATCCGCAGTGACCATGAAAGATTCCCCATCCTCAGCACGGACACGCAGGACGCCACCTCTGGCTTGGACCTGCGAGCGTGCCTCATCAACACTGAGCCCCACCAGGGACTGCACCTCGGTCTCGGTCATCTGAAAGTCATCGGTCATTGCTCGTCCTCCTCGAGTTGCACACAAGTCGTCAGCAGCCCGACCTGACCGAACTGGACTGTCTCAGATTGTGCAACAGGCCCAATCTGGCGGACCTTCAGCAGGTTCACGCAACACCAGGGAGGTGGGCCGGACCTGAGACAGTCCAACGAAGAAGTGACGGAGTCATTCCGACAAGTCAGCCTGTTGCTGATACCGACGCTGATACTTTTGATAAAGCTGTTTATGCCGGTCGGTCAGATCAAGTTTCCGACCATCGATGTAGGCAGCTGTGACCTGGGTCCGCACATCAAGAGGATCGCCTGTGGTCACGATGACGGTGGCTTGCTTGCCAACTTTCAACGAGCCAAGTCGATCGGCCAGCCCGAGAATCTGAGCTGGGTAGAGGGTGATCGCCTTGAGGCTTTCCTCCTTCGGAAGGCCATAAGCCGCTGCCGTAGCAGCATGGTAAGGAAGGTTCCGCACGTCCCAAGCAGCCGAAGAACTGGTAATGCAATAGTCGACCCCAGCCTGGCGGAGTCGATTTGCTAGCGTAAACGGATGATCGGGGAAATCCGATGGCGAAAGGGGCAGCCGATGCACCCTACCGATCATCACAGGAACCTTTTGGGCTTTCAGCAGCCTCGCACAGTCTGCGGCGTCGTAGCCGCCGTGTATGATCAGCCGCACTTTTTGTTGAGCGGCAAACCCAATGGCGGCATTGATTTGATCAACGCGATCCGCGGTCACGATCAGCGGGACTTTCTTCTGCAGTACCGGCAAAAGTGCCTGAAGACGCACATCGACCGGCTGCGTGCCTGCTTCCCGGCCTTGTTGGTAAGCTCTGGCATCGTCGAACAAGTCACGGAGTTCTGCGAGCTGCTTGTCACGGCTCTTCTTCTGCTTGGTGATGTCTTCGGGTTTTTGCCCAAACCGCAGCCGCGGCGTCATCCTCGGCCACCTGATGTGCAGGGCTGCAGGCGCCTTGAGTCGCATGTTCTCCCACGTCCAGCCGTCCAGACGCATGACTGCACTTTGCCCGCTGATCAATCCGCCAGTCGGTGCGCTGAGGGCGGTGAGCACCCCGTTGCTGCGAGCAACGGGAATCAACTCACTCTCGGGATTGAATGCCACCTCTGCGCGAACGTTGGGATTGATGGAGCCGGTCTCAGCACGGTCTCGTGTTGCTCGGACGGCATCGATTTCTGTCAGACCCAATTGAGTGTATCCATCGAGAAAACCCGGATAGATATGCTGTCCCCGCAGGCTTGTTGTCACCGCCGAAGGAGGAATGACGATGCCTTCCTCCCCCTGTCTGCCCACAGCGGTGATCTTGCCCTTCTCGAAGACGATCACCCCATTGGGAATCGATGGGCCGCTGATCGGATGCACCATTGCATCCACCAAAGCAATGGGCCGCTTTTGGGGAGGAGCAGGAATCGGTGGGGCGGACTGGGCCCTTCCCGCTGGGAAGATCAGCCCAGAAGCAGCGAGCAATAGCATGAGGGCCAAACGGGGCAGCACCGCCGACCACAACCTCCAAAATGTATGCATCAGCTCAACCCGTGAGATTCGACTCTGCTGATTCCCTGAAAAGTCTTCGACGAAGCGGGGTGTTTCGTCCGGCAATCCGGGCCTCCGGTGGTGCCTCAGGCTGCCCCCTTGAGGTCATCACAAACAAGGGCAGACGGAAAGCCCTGGGTCGAAGACTTGTCTGAGGCTCAGTAGGAATAGCGACCGGAAAAATGGTGACCGCAGCCACGCCAAAGCACAAGCCTGTCAATCATTCACTCGTGTCCGTGGTCGTGATCTGCATGGATATGGCCACAGTAAAGATCCTCCCGTGGCCAGAGGGTTTTGTAGTCAATCCAAGGCTCGGCCGCTGGTTCCTGACCGCTGTCAAGCACGCGGGCGATCAAGGCAGCATGCTCTCGACGAAGTTGTTGGCGTCGCTTGGCATCTTCGCCGTGATCAAAGTATCTGCGTCCATCGACCCAAGTTTGGAGACACCGCGTGGTGCTCGTGAGCGGGTGGTCACTCCAGATGGCTAAATCTGCGTCCTTGCCGGGTTCCAGAGAGCCGACCCGAGCTTGGATTCCCAACTGTTTGGCAGGATTGAGTGTGACGAACTTCAGCGCCTCCTCTTCGCCGAGGCCACCGTATTTCACAGCCTTGGCCGCCTCCGCATTCATACGGCGTGCCAGTTCCGCCGAGTCGCTATTGAAGGAAACGACAACTCCAGCCTTGTGCATCAATGCCCCGTTGAAGGGGATCGCATCGTACACCTCGAATTTGTACGCCCACCAATCCGAGAAGGCGGAACCCCCGGCCCCATGTGCGGCGATCGCATCGGCGATCTTGTAACCCTCCAACACATGCTGCAGGGTCCCGATCTTGACACCGAATTCCTCACAAGTCCGCAGCAAGGCGAGGATTTCGTCCTGACGGTAACTATGACAATGAATGAGACGTTCCCCAGCAAGCACTTCGGCCAAGGCTTCCAGTTCCAGATCAACACGCGGCGGCAGCCGGTTTCCTTCACCTCGATCGAATGCCTGACGTGCAGCGGCATATCGCTTGGCCGCGCTGAAGGCATCCCTAACCAGCTGCTCGACACCGAGGCGAGTTTGCGGATAGCGAGTTGTGTAGTTGTCCCCCCAGTTGGCTTGTTTCACGTTTTCCCCTAAGGCAAACTTGATGCCGGGAGGGGCATCGCGAAACTTCATCTCCTCGGGCAACCTGCCCCAACGAAGTTTGAGAACTTGGTTTTGGCCTCCAATGGTGTTAGCTGAGCCATGCAAAACGTTGATGCAGGTGATTCCGCAGGAGAGCTGACGATAGATGTTCACGTCATCGCTGTCGACAAAATCACCGATGCGGACTTCCGCGGTAATCGTCTGGGTGGCTTCGTTGATGCCCCCGTCGGTGGCGCTGTGCGAGTGGCAATCGATCAGTCCAGGAGTTAGGTGCTTGCCCTGCAAATCGACGACCAGGGCATCCTTGGGGGCGGCGAGATCCGGACCCACTGCGGTGACCTTGCCCGCTTGGATCAGAACCCGGGCGTTGGGGAGAACCCCCTGCGGTCCACAGGTCCACACGGTTGCGTTCTTGAAGAGAACAGCTGTTGGCTGATCAGGTTGATGCAATCTTCCCCACGCAGAAAGCGGATACCGCAGCGGCAATAACGCCGGCCTCGGGCCCGTGTTCTCCTCCTTGGATTCGTCATTCTGTCTCTCAGAGTCCTCGTTCTGACGTTCCTGTGCTTTGTCTGCCTTTTCTTCTTCCTGCTTAGGCTGACCTTGATCGGACTCCTCGGATTCATCACTGCCCGATCCGTTCTCCTGCGGTTGATCGTCGTCGTCCTGCCCTTCCTCCTCAGGCACTGGTCCCTGACGTGAGGCGATCCAATCAAAAGCCGATCCGTCAGAGAAGCGACCGCGACCTGAGATGGTCTTGCCGATGACCACCCCGCTGAGACGAATTTGCGGGCCCTTCTCCTGCCAAGCTTCGATTTTCGCTGTGTCGATGACGAAGTTCAACAATGTGTTTCCGGCCGACAGGTGCTTCAGTTTCGTTTTGCTGTCCTCAATTAAGAGAGATCCCCGGAGTTTCTCGTCCTTCCGGATGATATCCAAAGTCACCGGATCTTGCTGATCCCCGAGAGTGACCTCCCAACGCCCTTCCAGCGAAACGCTCGGTTGGGCAGCTGCGGGGTAGCGTTGTCCGTCGACCCATGTTTCTAAGACTTTGGTCCCTTTCTCAAACAGCGGCCCATCGGTGACCACCAGTGAGGCTTGCTTGCCGACTTCCAATGATCCCAATTTTCTACTTAACCCCAACAATTCCGCCGAGTTTGTGGTTAAAGCCGCTAAAGCTGCTTCAGGGCTAAGGCCTCTTGAAACTGCTAGCTTAATCGCTGGAAGGAAGTCTTCTGGGTCGTTAAGCAGATCGCTACAAAAGGCCAATGAGAGCTTCGTCTGAGCAAGCCGGGCGGGATTTTCTGGGGCGTAGTCCCAATGCATCAACCGCTCGTAGGTCGCCTGACGCTCGGCCCCAGGAGTCCGCACGTCGGGGGCACCAGGGAATCGCACTGGCACAAGGATTGGCCAACCAGCTTGAGCCAACGCCTCAAGACGGCGGTATTCCCGACCACTCCCTCGAAGGAGGATCTGCAAGTCCAGTTCCCGTGCGATCGCATCGGCTCGCAAGGCGTACAGCTCGTCGGGCGTATCGACCACAACAGGCAGTCGCTGGGTGGGGTCTTCAGAAAGGCAAGCCTGCAAGGCCTCCAGAGCACGGTTGATTTCTGGCCGAGGCAAGCCTCGGTCTGCTCGGAAGGCTTTCCAGGCAGCGGAGTACCAGCGTGCGTCATAAAAAGCTTGGCGTACTAGGGCAACTGCGCCCATCGGGCTAGCAGGGTATCCATCCGAGCGTCGATGGCCTCGAGGAGGGGTGAGCTGCAGATGCAGTGCCAGTTCCTTGTTGAGTATTCGGTTGCGTAATGATTCCTCCCCGGTGGTGACAACAGCACTGGTCCCTCGGATGACTCCTCGAGCTGGAGCCAGCGTTCTGGCAACGATTCCTTGCCGTCGGTACTTCTCTTCCAACTTGTTGTCTGGCGAATACTCCTCCAGGACCGAGTGTTGGGGCTGGACATGACCGTTCCAGTAATCCCCGGTAGCCGTTGCCCTACTTTCTGCATGGTCATGATCGTGATCCTGGGATTCTCCTGCTGAAAGCGGTTTGCTGAGTGCGTCAATCAGTCCTGGATAGACTGTTTTGCCGCTGAGATCCCAACGACGCGCCTCCGCCGGCACCTCGACGTCCGTTCCCACCGCAGTGATCACCCCCCGTCGAATGACCAACGTTCCTTGTTCAAGCTCCTTTTGAGGTGAAATCACGATACGTGCCCGGAGCAACGCATGGACTTCAGGAGGATTTTTTCGCAGGCCTTTTGCGGGACTTGTTGAAGGGCGTTCAGCGAACGATTGGCTTGGGCAGTCAATGATCCCGAAGATCAGTCCAGCCAACAGCAGGCTAATCAACCGGACAAAGCGACATGGACAAGAGGAAATCATCATCAGTGGAATTGGTCTTCCGAGGGGAGTGGTCAGTCCGTCCACGTGTCGGCCTTGACCTCTTGCAGCAATGCAGGCCCAGAGGAGAGAGCACCAGACGAGGTGCACCCCACACGGTCAGGGTAGATTCTTGTCAAACCGGGGAGGCGAACACATTGTGCGCCAGAGATTTTCTCCAGGCGAGTGGCAAGGAGGTCGCTTTCGCAGGTGGAGGCGGGCCAACAGCTGGTTGCTGATGAAATGCTGCTTGGCCGTTTGGCCGTTGCCATCGGGCAACCTGCCTTTCACCTGCCGAAGGGCTCCGATAGCATAAATTCATGGTGTTGACCTGACCCGTCGGTTGTCCACCGCCGGACAGCCTACCGTTTGCCCAGAGGATCGGAAATGCCCCAGGCAGTAGTCGACCCCGAAGAGTTGCGACGCTTCGCCCGTAACCTCAAACAGTTCAACGACGGCCTGGAGGAGCAAATGGCCCGATTGCATGCTCAGTTCACCGCCCTGGGGGCTACCTGGCGGGACCAAGAGCAAGACAAGTTCGCGGAGGAATTCGAACAGGCGCTTGCGGTCATCCGCCGCTTTTGCCAGGCCAGCAGCCAGCAGATTCCCTTTCTGCTCCGCAAGGCCCAACGAGTGGAAGAGTACCTCGATCAACGTTAATGGGACTGTCCCAGATGTGGCCGTGGCTCACCAAAATGTTGTTGCATCGAACTGTTGAGGGCCAGAAAGGTTAGACCCCTGCCACAATCTGGACCAGTCGGGTTCAGGACGTTGAGGTTGAGAGGCTTCACCTTGGTCCGGTTGCGTGAGCGGTCGCTGGGCATCTCTCAGCAGCGTCTTTCTAGGAGGGCTTTCCGCCTCATGAACCGTTTCCGACAAATGGTTTGTTCGGCGGTGGAGGGGCCAGGGTGCCAACAATGCTCCAGGACACGCAGTTGGTGACCACCCGTAGCTCCGATTCCGCTGCTGGTGTGGTTCGAGCCATGAGGGATGCCGCACTCCCTTCGGCCGGGCGAGTCGTTTCGTGTGGAGGGCCGCAGCGGGCAGCCCGCTCGCATGGAATTGGTCGAGGGCGGGGAACCAGTTGCCGTGGACGGGTGGCTCGGGTCGACACAGCGGAAGTGACGGTCTGACTTGCATCTCCAGGCGAGCTGAGTGATCACCCGTCGCCGAACTCCGACGCCGAAGTGCGGAGCGGGCGAAGTCTTTGGTGCTTGTCCTTGAGGGGGTTTTCGCATGACCGGTTCAGCCAAGGTCACCAGCGTTCAAGCGGTTGACGAATTTCGGGGAGCCCTGTCGCTTTTCCGTGAGGAGGTGACTGAGGCCCTCATCGGCATCGACATGGAAGCCCAACGCGTGCTCAATTGGCTGAAGCACGACCAGATGCGGTTCTGGGGTACCCAAGTAAGGCGACGGCAAGAGCGACTGTCCGAGGCCAAGGCGGAGCTTCACCGGAAGCAGCTGACCTCCTTTGACCGCGAGAACAAGTCGTTTGTCGAGGAGAAACAGGCTCTTCGCCGAGCTCAGCGGCAAGTTGAGGAAGCTGAGGAAAAACTCAAAAAGACCCGCCGTTGGGCAATGGAAGTCGAGAGGGCCATCGGCGAATACAAAGCCCGAATCCAAGCGCTGCAGGGAGTGTTGGACATGGACCTCCCCAAGGCGGCCGGGCAGTTAACGGAAATCGTGAAAAGCCTGGAGGCTTATCTGGACCTGGCTCCCCCAGAAACTGCGAAAAATACTCCTCAGCACGCCCGCGAAGAAGGAAACTCACCGTCCGCAGACGGCTCGAGCCAAGATGCCATGTCGCCATCCGACCAAGCCTCCAACTCAACCCAACCTTCTCAGGAGGACACCCAATGACTGCTGGGAACTTGAGCGTCGGCTGCGCGAAGATCAAAAACGCCCTCAAGAATTTGATGATTCGCTGGGAAGAAACAGGCGAGGTCTGGCGAGATCGTGTTGCCGACCGTTTCGAAGAGACCCATCTGGTGCCTCTGGATCCTCAAGTCCAAAGGGCCATCCAGGGAATCGAAGAGCTGATGCAAATCCTGCAACAGGCGGAGCGAGAATGCTCTGAGGAAGCGGCACGGCTGTAATCGGAGACTTGGTCTTGAGAGCCAACCAAAGCAAGAGCCCAAGGCTGGACAAGCGGTCCCAAAGCAATCAACGACCTCCCGCAAGGAAGGCTCTTGCCAGGCGACAACTCTGCGGAACGGTCTCCCACGAACAACCCTTATCCGAGACCCGATTTCAAGCGAGAGCCGGCTTGTATGAGTACTCCGACTGCTGGGCCCCGTGAGCTATTGGCCGATCAGCCGCGTTTGGTGAGTCAAGTCTTAGCGCTGGCGGCCCAGCGAGGAAAACTTGAGCCCCACATCCGCCAGCAACATGAGTTAGAGCGAGATCGAGCCCGCGTTGCCTGGGAACAAACTCAACAAGATCTCCAACAAAGACACGCCACCGAGTGGAACCAACTGCAAGCCGATCGCAAGGCTGCCGAGTCGCGGGCCGCAGCCGACCGCGAAGAAGCCCTGGCGACCTTCAAATCGCAGGCTAATGAGGCACAACATGAGCTCCAGGAGCAACTCGCCGCCGAGGAGCAAAAAATTCAGGCTGCTTTTCAAGAAGGCCAGTTCGGTGTGGCCAGCGTCTTCGAAGGCAGCCGGCCGATTCCTGCCCAGCGTTTGCAGGATTACCAACGGCACGTCGGCGGTTTGAACCAACGGCTCCAAACCGCCTACCAAGCAGCCCGAACTTATCTGGCTGAATGCCATTTCTCCTTCAATGATCAGACACTGCTCCAGAAGCATTTGTCTGATCCCTCTCTCCAACAAACTGCCGCGGAACGATCCCAACTCAAGAAAGATTTCAGTGAAGAAAGCTCGTCCACAAATCCACAGACCGTCGAGGAAACGACCCAGCGAATTCAGGCAAGCGTCGCTGCCGTGGAGGGAGGGTTTCAGGAGCTGAGACGGCTCTCGGCACCAACTGTGTTCCGAGGGATTACTCTTTTCTTTATCTATGCGCTGCTGCTGATCTTGGTAGGGCTGCCGGCGTGGTTGTTGACCGGTTGGGAGCCAGTCCCGCTGTTGGTTGGCATCCTGGTGATCAGTTTCGCACTGGGAGCGGTTCTCACGGTGCTCTTACGGATCATTGCCTCTCGCAGTGTGCAGCGGGTCTATACCGCTCTGTGTCTTGCCAATTCCGAGGGGCTCCGCTTCATCGAACTCGGCCTCAAGCAAATGCAGCAGTCCTGCCGAGCTCAAGCTCAGGGAATTCAGGCCAAGGCCGATCGAGACCTCCAGGCGATCCAGGAGAAGTTTCAGCCCTTGATTCAGCAACACCAACACAAAGCGCATGGGCGACTTCAAGCTCTTCAGACCCAACTCCGGCAGCAGAAACAGCAAGTCATCAACAAGTGGGAAAAGCTCGTCACTGGTGCCGAACAGGCCACCGCTGAGGCGGAAAAAGCCCTCAAGAAACAACAGAAACAAGAACTCCTGGATGCCGAGGCTGCCTATCGCCAGCGTGTTACCCAGGCCGATGAGATCTTTCACAGGCAGTGGTCAGAACTGAGTCAGCAGTGGCAGGCAGGCATGGAGCAACTGCAACACGTCGGTGGAGCTCTCGTGGCTGCCTCAAGCGAATTATTCCCGTCTTGGGATGCTCCTTGGTGGCAGGAGTACGCCGGGGCTGATCTGAACCGAAACGACCTCCTTCCCGCCGAGGTTCCTCCGGTCTTGCTGACAGGGACCTTCCTGATCGACTTTCGGCAACTGCCCGGGGGTTTGCCCGACGATGAGTCCCTTCGAAAGATGACGCCACCTGCTGGAACCTTGCCAGCGCTGATCAAGTTTCCCGAACAGGCCTCGCTCGTCTTTCGCACCAACGCCAACGCCCGTCCTGTCGCCGTGCAGGCTGTTCAAGCCCTGCTGTTGCGGCTGTTGACCGCCCTCCCGCCGGGCAAAGTTCGCTTGACGATCTTCGATCCGGTGAGCTTGGGCCAGAATTTCTCTGCGTTTATGCATCTGGCGGACTACAACGAGCAACTGGTGACCAACAGAATTTGGACAGAAGCGCCCCAAATCGAGCAACGACTGACTGATGTTACCGCTCACATGGAGAACGTCATTCAGAAGTACCTACGCAACCAGTTTGACACCATTGAGCAGTACAACGCTTACGCTGGAGAGATCGCTGAGCCCTATCGCTTTGTAGTCGTTTGTGACTTTCCTCAAGCCTTCACGGAAGCCTCTGCTCGTCGGCTGGTCAGCATCGCCCAAAGCGGCCCGCGTTGCGGAGTGTATGTGTTGGTCATTGCCGATGTGAAACAGTCTTTGCCGGCTGGCTTTGATTGGCCAGATCTGGAACAACACGCCGTGGTGTTTCGCTGGCAGAACGGGCGTTTTCTCTGGCCGGAACCGCACTTAGCCCAACTTCCTCTGGCTCTGGAGACCCCACCACAATCGCAGCAGTTTGTTAGCATTGTTCACAAGGCAGGTGAGTTGGCTAAAGATGCTCATCGTGTGGAGGTGCCGTTTGAATTTGTCGCTCCGGCACCGGAAGACTACTGGAAGGGGGACACACGCAGCGGTGTGCAGGTGGCCGTCGGTCGTAGCGGAGCCACCAAAAGACAAAACCTTGAGCTGGGCAAAGGAACTTCTCAACATGTCTTAATTGCCGGAAAGACCGGCTCTGGAAAATCGACCTTACTACATTGCTTAATTACCAACGCCGCCTTGAAGTACAGCCCTCAGGAGCTTGAGCTTTATTTGATTGACTTTAAGAAAGGAGTCGAGTTTAAAACATACGCGGCCCATCAGCTCCCGCACGCTCGAGTTGTTGCCGTCGAAAGCGAGCGAGAGTTCGGCCTCAGCGTCATGAAACGGCTCGATGAAGAACTCAAAATCCGCGGGGACAAATTCCGGGACCTTGGTGTGCAGGATTTGCGGGGTTATCGTGAGCTGGCCGACACCCGCGATGATCTTCCACCGCTTCCCAGGATCTTGTTTGTTGTTGATGAGTTTCAGGAGTTCTTCGTCGAGGATGACCGACTGGCCCAAGAAGCCGGTCAATTGCTCGACCGTCTTGTTCGGCAAGGGCGGGCCTTTGGAATCCACGTGCTCTTTGGCTCCCAGACCCTCGGCGGCAGCTACAGCCTTCCGCGGAGTACCATCGGTCAGATGGCTGTGAGGATCGCCCTCCAGTGCAGCGAGGCCGATGCGCATCTGATTCTCAGCGAAGACAACACCGCCGCTCGTCTCCTCTCACGCCCCGGTGAGGCGATCTACAACGACGCCAACGGCCTGGTCGAAGGAAACAATCCGTTTCAGGTCACCTGGTTACCTGACTCCAGGCGGGACCATTATCTCGACCAAGTCATGCGATTGTGGGACGCTCATCCGCAGTGGCCACGGCGATCCCAGATCGTCTTTGAAGGCAACGTCCCTGCCCTCATTCAGCGGAACGATTGGCTTTTAGATGCCTCAAAACATCCTCCCTTGGAAGCAGGGCGGCCCGCGCGGGCCTGGCTGGGCGAGGCCGTCGCAATCAAAGACCCCACAGCGGCGGTCTTCCATCGGCAGAGCGGCAGCAACGTCCTGGTTCTGGGCCAACAGGACGAGACCGCTTTGAATGTGCTCGCTGCAGCCTTGATCTCTCTGGCTGTCCAGCATCCTGGCACGACGCACTCAAGCGGAAAACCCTCCCGAGAAGTCGCCACGCATCCAACCCAACCAGATCCAAAGCCCTCCGATCACCAGCAGCTCAATGACGATTCCCTCGATGAAGGCCAAGTCACGGCAACCGACAGCAGGGAAAGTCACCGCGCTCCAGAGGCTCCGGGAGAAAGTGCTGCCGCGGGAGAGCCTGCTGCGGAAGTTCCCTCGGCCGAGCAGGTCTTTTTGCTGGATGGAACTCCAGCCGATAGTCCTCAGCATGGCAAGCTAAGAACGCTTGCCGAATGGCTTCCTTTGGCGGTTGAATTGGTGGATCGACGCTCGTTGGAGGGTTCCCTGGGACGTGTGGCCGCGGAGGTGAAGCGGCGGCTTGCTGCCGATGAGGCTGAGGCCCCGGCCTGCTATCTGGTCATCTACGACCTAAGTCGTTTCCGCACTCTGCGACGTTCAGAAGATGATTTCGGCTTCTCTCGGTACGACGAAGACAAGGCGGCAGGACCCGATCAGCTGCTCGCTGAGATCCTTCGTGATGGACCAAGCGTTGGTGTTCACACCATCGCGTGGTGTGACACTTTAGCGAACCTCCAGAGGACTTTGGACCGATCCGGTCAGCGGGAGTTCGAGATGCGGGTGTTGTTCCAGATGAGCGCCAACGACAGCAGCACGCTCATTGATGGTCCTCAAGCGAGCCGCTTAGGACCCAATCGAGCGTTGCTCTTCCAAGAAGACCAGGGCGTTTTCGAAAAGTTCCGGCCGTACGCCTGGCCGGAGAGGGCTTGGCTGCAACAGCTGGTCGCCGGCCGATGGGAAGGCTCGACCTCCGGGGCAAGGACCTGATAAGAGCCAGGCGTCGAGTTACTGTTTCTCAAGCAACTGAAGATCTCAAACACCCCCGGGGGTTTCAGCTCGATCTTGTTCAGAAGCGTGGGAATCGGGAAGAACCTCCCTGAGATCCGGAGCGATTGTAACAAGGTTTCTTCTTCTGTCTAGTGTGACAGCTTATCTCTTTATTGCCCCCAAATCAAACTGCTAATCGCGGATCTTTTGGCCCGAGGTCCGGACATCAAATGGTCGCTAGCTTCCAGCCCCGTCAGCCGATTCAGGGCGCCAGCGAGTTCTTTCTCAGATCTGCTGGATGGTCTCCTGCCGAGGAGCCCAGTAAGATAGACCCTTAGCTGCACACCCACAGCCGGTCGTGACCAGCGGGCTCCAGAGAAGACCAATTGCCCTCAAGGATCCCCACTCCATCCGCAATTCCTCCTGAACCAACGATGAATCCAATCCTTGCCGCGACTGGACTGTTGTTACTGTGCTTTGCGGAAGGTTCGTCTGCTTCCACGCCAAACGAACCAGCGACCAAGCAGGGTGCCGATTCGGATGCAATCCTTCGGGCTTTTCAAAGGAGCTGCAACAGGTGCCACGGAAAAGAAGGAAAAGCCGCCGGAAATATCAATCTGTTTGCACTGAAACATGGCGACGATCTGGTGTCTCAACCAGAGCTGATCCAAGAGTTGATTGATGCGTTGGAGAGCGGGTTTATGCCGCCGGAGGAGGAGCCGCCCTTGGCTGAGCCCCATCGACAACGATTGGTTGTGGGTCTGCGTCGGTTGCTGACCACTGCGGTCGACTCGGCCGGGGAGTTTCCCAGCACACCGATCCGGAGGATGAACCGCTTTCAATACAGCAACGCGGTCCAAGACTTATTTCAGCTAAATTGTGTTGTCTTTCCGCTCCCGGAGCGGATGCTTCGCGAGCATGGCACTTATTTTCGACCGCAATCCGGCAAGCTGCCCGACAAAGTGAAAGTCGGGAGCCGGCCGCTGGGCAAATCGCAGCTGATCGAAAGGCGTCTTGGCGGAGTGACACCTTTTCCGCAGGACCTTCGGGCGGAGCATGGCTTCGACAACCGAGCTGACCACCTGTCCCTGTCGCCACTGCTGTTGGAAGCTTTTCTAAGGCTTAGCCGTTCTATCGTCGAAAGTCCGGATTTTCACGCCAAGACCTGTGGCATCTGGAACGACTTCTTTGCCCCACCGCCCTCGGGAGTCCAGATTGAAGTGGTCGTTGGTAAGCGTCTGCGGCGTTTCCTCCGCCGGGCGTTTCGCCGCCCGGTCGAGCCGGAACTCCTGGGGCGGTACGCCGATTATGTGTTAGGTCAACTGCGAGAGAGCAAGGACTTCACCGAGAGCATGAAATCCGCCGCAGCGGCCGCCTTGGCCTCACCGAGGTTTTTCTATCTGTACGATCAAGGGAACGGCCAAGGCGTCGACAGTGCTCGGCAGAGGGATTTTGATCTCGCCTCACGATTATCGTTCTTTTTATGGGGCAGCATTCCTGACGATGAGCTGCTTGACCTGGCTGCTCAAGGAAAGCTGCACCAATTGCAGACACTTTCCGGACAAGTCGAACGGATGCTTGCTGATCGAAAGCTGAAGCGATTCTGCGACAGCTTTCCCGTTCAATGGTTGCAACTGGAGCAGATCATCGCCTCGACGCCCGACCCTCGGCGATACCCACAGTTTTACTTCGGAAAGTATCGGGCCAGCATGCACATGATGCTTGAACCGTTGCTCCTATTCGAGGCGGTTTTGATCGAGAACCAATCGATCCTTCAATTCTTGGACTCGGATTTTTCGTATCGCAGTCGCCTTCTGCAGGCTTGGTACCGCGACGACAAACAGGGGCGAGTTGGCTCCCCGGTGATCTTGGAGTTCCATCGCGTCCCAGTCACGGATCGGCGAGAAGGGGGCATGATCACCAACGCTGCCGTGATGACGATGACCTCAAGCCCGACTCGGACCAAGCCGATCACCCGAGGCGCGTGGATCGCAAGTGTGATCCTCAATGATCCTCCAGAGCCACCACCGGCTGATGTGCCGCCGCTGAACGAGCACCCAGAAGACCAGCGACAAAATCTGACCTTGCGCGAACGATTCTCCCTCCACCGCAAGCGAGCCGATTGTGCCGGCTGCCATCGTCGTATCGACCCGTTGGGATTTGCCTTGGAGAATTACGACGCTGCGGGGCTTTGGCGGGAGCACTATCAGAACGGCCGACGGGTGGATCCCAGCGGTCGGCTTTTTGGCAAGCACGAGTTCACGAGCATTGTGGAATTCAAGGAGGCCTTGCTGGCCGAGAAAGATCGCTTTACGCGTGCCTTCGCCTCTCATTTGCTATCCTTTGCCCTGGGGCGGCCGATGAAGGCGACCGATTCGCCAGCGTTGGATCAGCTTGTCCAACACACAGCCGCCGCGGACTACCGCTTCCAGGCCTTGCTTCAAGCGATTGTACTCAGTGACCCCTTTCGACAGCCGCGCATCGGCAACGGGCAACGGCAGCAGAGTGCTCGGTCCCCGGCGGAGTGATCCCTGGATGACCGACCGGTCGCGCGGAGGACGCTCGCCGGCTGGCGCTGGACCGCAAGACGAGCTTGCCGGCGATGAGCCCCGCCTGGAACTCATGGAACCTCAACAATCCCAGCAGATTCCGCTATGAAAACCACCACTCGACGGCGATTTCTTCGTGGTGCCGCTGGAGCGACCCTGAGCCTCCCGCTGCTGGAGAGCCTTGCCTCAGCAGAAACCTCGGTGGCCAGGCCGGCCCAACGTTTGGCGATCTTTTATGTGCCCATTGGGGTCGTCCGTCGGGGCTTCTTTCCCGGTGAGAGCGACGCCACGCTGCCCCGATTTACCAGCAGCCAGAAAGAGATTCCCAAGCAAGCGGAGATCTCTACCGGGCTTCATCCTCTGCAGACCTTGACTCCCACCCAAGAGCCTCTGGAGCCGATCAAGCAAAAAGTCACTCTGATCACAGGCATGGACCGCTTCTACAAGCAGGGGAGCGACGTTCATGCCCAGTGTGCGTCCTGCTTTTTGAGCAGCGCAACGGCTCACTCGGTCAAGACGTCTGTGTACCCTCAGGCCCGCACGCTGGATCATATCGTCGGGGACCATGTGGGAACCGGAACTCCGTTTCGGACTCTGGAGCTCAGTTGCAATAGTCATCGCGATAATAAGGAGTCGATGTACTTCGACAATATCTCCTGGTATGACACCGGTCACGTGGCACCCTCCCTTCGTGATCCGCGCAAGGCGTATCGAAGGCTGTTCGGCACTCAGGAAATCCGAGCCTATCGTCATATCACCGATCTCGTCCTCGAGGATGCTCGCTCCTTGCAAAAGGAACTCGGCCGTGCCGACCGCCAGAAGTTTTCCGAATACTTCGACGGCATCCGCACTCTTGAAGAGCGGATGGACAAACTGGAGTTGATGAAAGCCGAATTGGCCCAAGTTTCGCTGCAAGAGCCTCCCGAAACCCGATTACCCCGAGGAGAGTACATCCGCCTGATGGGCGATCTGATGGTCACTGCCTTGCAGACCGGCCTGACCAATGTGGCCACCTTGATGGTTGGCCCAGAACGTTGGGACACGCCATTTACCTATGAGTCACTCTTCGACAGGCCCATGAGCCACCATCAGATGTCCCACAACCAAAATCGGTACCTCAAGCAACTCTTGCAAGTGGACCGATTTCATATGGAGCAGTTTGCTTACCTTGTGCAGAAAATGGAGAGCATCCAAGAACCCGACGGTAGCTCGCTTCTGGACAATACCATTTTCACCTATGGGTCTGGCCTGGGGGATGGAGCGACCCATCAATATACAGACCTCCCGATTATCGTAGCTGGCTCAGGAGGAGGCAGACTGCAAACAGGCAAGCACCTTCACTGCGCCGAGGGAACACCCCTGGCCAACCTGTGGCTCACGCACGCCCAAGTCTTGGGCCTCAAGCGGGGGCGTTTTGCCGACAGCACGGGACCTGTCGGGCAGTTGGTACGCTCCTCCTGAGGTTGGGGAAGATCTTGGCTCCTCCGGTTGGCGGAAAGTCTGCGGAATCAGAGGTTGTTGGGCCTGTCCAGCGTTTTGGAAGAGCACGAATTTTCCCCAATAGCAGTCAAGTCCAAGCACAGTCTCCGACCTCAGGCAAGTTGAACCACTGGCAGGGAAGGCCGCCAAGGTCTCCAGGCGATCGTCCAACAGACCATCCCGACCATTGGTCACTCACGCAAGCGATTCACTTCCCAAAGTTCCAACTCAGCCTAAAAAGCACAAAATGCCGCCAAAGGCGGCGGATCGCCAAGCTTGCATGATTCCCTGAGGTGATGGGAGCGAGGGCGGCCTTGTTGGGTTTCACCGGTTCCGGGGCTGAATTGATGCTGTCGACAACTTCGCTATTTCGTCAAGAGAAGGTGTGGCCCCAGGCGGAACCGCGTCGTCCCAGCTCTGCCGCTGGTGATCCTCGTGACCTGTCCTCAAGCAAGCCGGGCTCTGCTCAACTGACTTGGGAGGCAGAGGCCCAACAGCTGGTCGTTCTCATCCACGGCCTCGGAGCCAACAGGTGGCTGATGAGTCCTTTGAAGGCACAACTCTCTGGCTACGGGTATCAGACCAGTACTTTCGGCTACGGAAGCATCCGCGGCAGCATTGAGAAACTCGCCCAGCGGCTGCGACAGCGACTTGTGGAATACTCTCAGCAAAACTCGATCCGGCGAATTCACATTGTCGGACATAGCCTGGGCGGGATCCTTGCTCGAGCTGTCTTGTCGGAGAGGCGGATCGAGAAGGTCACACGGATGGTGATGCTCGGACCTCCCAACCAAGGATCTCGAGTGGCGGCCGTATTGGCTGGAGGTTTGCAGTTGCTCTGCCCAGCGCTTGCGGAGTTGTCGGATGCTCCCGACAGCCTGGTCAACCAATTGGGAGAGCCAGATGGTGTGCAGACTGGTATTATCGCTGCTAAAGATGACCGAGTGGTTGCGGTGGAGCGAACAATTTTGCCCAGTATGAGCGACCACATCGTGGTTCCTGGGGGCCATACCACGATGCTCTTCCGCCAGGATGTGGCTAACTTGGTGGCAGCCTTTCTGCGGTCCGGTCGGTTTCAGCCTTGAGTGGTGCAGCGCCGGCAACACGACGCCATGGTGAGCATGTACAACGGGGATCTTCCGGTTGGATCGCCAGCCAAGGGGACCAAGAGCCAGGCTTCTCTAAGCTCCAGACCAAAGATTGTCTCTGCGGAGACGCGCTGAAGCGACCAACACGGCACCGACCCAACTCCGCTGACGTTGCCGAACCCGAACGTCTGGGAGGGCCCGGCAGAAGCCCACTCGGGATTCATGGGCCTCCACCACCGCTGGTGGGATCAGCAGGCTCGACAACATTCCAAATCTGCACCTGGCCTGTCACGACTAAGGAACGTCCTCCGAATAAGTCGTAATAGAGCGGGCTACCAAAAAAGTAGTTGAACCTTTCGCAACCGCTGGTGACCCTCCTGCCATCGGGGCTCCAAGCGACTCCCAGGACTTTCCCAACGGACAGCTGAATCAGCTGCTGTTGGTCTCCGGTGGAAAGATCGAGGATCCGCAACTGACCCCGAAGCACTTGAAAGTCGCGGAGATTCGCGCACGCAAGTAACAGTTTGCTCGCGTCAGGCGACCAAACAGCCCGTTCGAGGGCCACCTTAGGAAGTGCGACGGTACGGCTCAGCTTTCCAGTCTGAGCATTCCAAACCCTCATCTTACAGTTGCGTTCGATACTGAAAATCTGCTGCCCGTCAGGGGAAAAGCTGATGTCAACGAGAGCGTCCTGATGCTCTTCGAGCGTCAGTTGCGATGTCCCTGTGCTCGTATTCCACACTTTGACCTGACCGCCTGAGAGAACTTTCCGACCAGTTCCCGGGGGGCCACTCCGATCTAAAATGGCTGTGGTTCCAGCAGCAAAACGTTGACCATCCGGACTGAAGGCGACACAGAGGATCCCTCGGTCGGGGACGTCCAAGGAAAGATGGCTCCGTCCAGTTGCCGCATTCCAATTCCGGATCTCTCCGCGTCGGACGCCTGTCTCGAAGTCATCAACGTTCACCCCGGTGATGATCCGCTTTCCGTCGGGGCTCCAAGCAACGCAATGAGGCTGACCACGGTGACCACGGAGGGTCAGGGTGTTTTTGCCGGTGGCGACATTCCAGATTCGGCAGAGGCCGCCAAAGTGGGTACTGACCACGCGTTGGCCATCCGGACTCCAGGCCACTCCGAGGACGTACCGGATCGTTTCCTGACTGTCCGGGGAGCCTTGAAAGGTGAGTTTCTCCTGGCCGGTGTTCGCCTCCCACAGTTTCAGTTCACCCCGAAACTTGTCCCCCAATTCTCCACTGCCGCTGAGAATCGTTCGCCCGTCCGGGCTCCACGCGACGCTCGTGACACGAAAACGGTGGTCAATCGTGGTTGAGGCCTCCTGGCCACCAAACACGTCTCGGCCAACGACCCAACAGTGCTCAGCGACCTCGAGCACCTCCTCCTGGGTGACGACTTCTCGGGCGGCGAGGGTCACCGTTTGTCCTTCGGTCGTGATTTCGGCGCCCTGCAGCAGCTTCCCGGCAAGCTGCAGTAACTCGACGCTGACCTGATGATATCCCGAAGGAATCTCGCGAATGACCAGGTCGGGGACGCTCGGCCAGAGAGGTTTCACGCTCCAAAGCAGACCATTGAGGTTTTGTTGAATCGCGGGAACAAACGCTTCCTTTTCTGCCTGCGCTTGGATCTCGAAGGTCATTTTCGGGCTGATCGTCCACGACAGCTTCAGGGAACGAACTTGTCGAGAAAGCTGCTCAAGCGGTGCTAAAAAGTGTTCCGCAAATCCCAATCGGCGAATGGCCCGGCGGGCCTCTTGGTTGAAGACGGCCACAGCAACCAACTCGGCGTCCTCGGGCCGGTTTCGCAGAACAAGCGGCCGCCATTCCGTCGGCAGGGAGAGCCCATGGCGCAAAACCCTTTGCAGCATCCAGGGTGAGCCGCTGACGACGGTTTTCTCATCCAGCAAGGCCACAGAGAAAGGCTCCTTCCGTCGCTCCATCTCATGCAAGAAGCCCCGGATATTCTCTTCGGGGGGCAGCGGAGGTGGTTTTAGCTCAAGGCGGGTCTGGGCGGTGACCTCTCGAACTCCTTGGTGTTGAAGCAAACCAACGAGTGTTTTGGCTTTGCCTTGCTGGCCAAAGCTGACGACGAACAGCACAGAGGCCTCAGGATCCCTCGGGTTAGCAGGAATCAGGATGCTGACTTGCTGGAGGTCCTGCCAGAGTGTTAGGGCCTGCTGACCACCTTCGGGACCGAGGATGGCCCGTGCTTGTCGGCGAAACTCATTGAGCTGCCACCGATAGCCTGGTTGTTTGCTCAACAAGTCCCGTAGCCTTCCCACCTTGACGGTCACAGCAGTTGTTAGGTCGGGGCTTGTCGATGTTCCGACTGGCTGGTCTTGGGCGGCTGCCAGTTGGGGGAGGCTGAGTATGGCCACAGCCCCCAAAAGGACCAAGAGTCTTCGAAAACCCAGCACGAACGGCGAGTTGGTCATCCGAAACGAACCCGATTCCGAGGTTGTGGTCAGAATAGCTCGAGCGCGACCGGAGTTGTAATCCTCGATCATGAGATCGGCAACCAGCAAACCAGGTGGCAAGCCTTGAGATAGCTCCCCGACGTGTTTTCTGGCAGGCTGGACCACATCGGGCCCAAGCTGCCGCTTTGGACCGGACCAACCAAGAAAAACCCCACCGCTACTTTGCAGCGGTGGGGTCAGGTGACCAGATCAGCAGACCGGGTCAGCATGCTTCAGGCGCGGCCTTAGCGACGGCGGCGGCGAGCCAGGCCAAGGCAACCCAGGAGACAGAAACCAACCGCGGAGGTGGGCTCAGGGATCAACGACAGGACGACTGGCGGCACACCTGTCTCTCGTTCAAGAACACGGAAGAGAAAATCCTTGGTGGGGCGGAGGCCATCGTCGCCAGGCTTCTCCAGCCAGCCTGCACCAACAAGGTCGTCGGCAATGGAATTCCCATCGGGGTCTTCGTAACCTCCCAGGCGGTGCCCCTTGACCAGCATCATGGGGATGTGTTCTGTGCCGTTGGGGAACTCATTGAATTCCTGGACAGTTCCTTGTTTGGAAAAGCCTGTGCTGGTGTTGGGTGTAGATTGCAGGGTCATCTTGAGTTGGACCACCTGAAATGCCAGTCGGTCAGCGTCGAACTCCGCGTCCTTCAGCTGGTTCATTGAGTGGTTATCTTCATTGGCCCCATTGGTCTTCAGGTCTTCGAGGATTTCCTCGTACATCGGGTCCGTCTCAATGCCACCAGTCCCATCACCGTCGTTCCATGGTGTTGCATCGGCTTGCGTTGCATGAGTGAGTTCGAGAATTGTGTCGATCTCCCAGAGCTCGCCTGTTCCCACGGCGGTTTCCGAGTCACGCGATTGGATGTGTTCCACCGTACCAAAGATGCGAACTTTGTTTTCGCCAGGTTCGAAAACAATGTACACGCCGTCTTGGGTGTCAAAGTTAAAGGTGTTCAATTTGCCATCGTGATCCAGTCGTAGGCCGTACTCAGCCGGATCGCCCCAAACTTGTTTGTTTTGTTTCTGGCCATCCGGGTGGTTGCCCAGTTGGTAAACGACAACCGACGCAGAGGTACTGGTCGTCATTCCAGCAAAAACAAAACAGCTTGCCAATGCCGCCATCGCGAAGACAGATCGCATCGTCTGAATTCCTGTTGGGTGGGAGGGTGATGCTCAGCAGCATCAAGGTGGGTAGGTGTAGGAAGGATTCAGGGTGGGTTGGCGACCAAGAGTCGCCAGAGGAAGGGGATGAACACCGACTTTGGTTCGTACCTCGGTTGGGGATATCTGTTCCCCCCTCCTTCTCTTGAGTGATCGTCCCACAGGGACATGCTGAAATCAAGTTCGAACTCAAAAAAAATCAGAGCTCCTGGCGTCCTTCGGTTTGCTCCCTCCGGTGGTGCGTCGGGGAGAGCACTGAGGAAATCTTGTCCAGACACCGTTCCTTTCGCTCAGCCCAAACGCTCGGCTCTGCCAAACACCCGGGCGGTATCAGCGAGACCCCGGCGATCTGGAGAGATCACCGGCCCAAGAGAGGCGTCTGGTCCGACCGAGGTGCCGAGTGTGCCCGAGCTAGCCTCAAGGAAGCTGATCTTGTCTGGGCTACCTGGTGGACAAGTGGTTGCTAGGGCGATGGGCTGGTTCGTGGGGGACTCTTGCCCGTTCTCTGAAAACGCGAGGGCCAATTGTGCGTTGTGGCCGCAGGCAATGAAGAATCCAGATTCTGCTGCTTGCCATGGTTGTGTGTGATAGAAATGCTTAGGAGCAAAATTCAATAGTTCCTAGTACACTATTGAATTTCTGACCATGAGGACATTTTCGGTGACATCGGTGAGTGGCTTTGGCGAGCTTTTCATGGCCGGGGCCGGGTGTTGCTCGGCAAGTGACCTGTGGGCCTGGCTCCCTGCCCTGCTGCCACAAAGCGAGCCACTTGATGGGTGGGCGGTTTCGTTGCGTCCAGCAAGACGCCAGAGTACACTCAACCAAGGCTGAGGTTCTCTTCGATATTGCTGCAATTCTGTTGATTCTCGGAAAGCCTCTTGACGAGGTCAGGATCCGGAACCGTTGATCGTTCGGGGCTTCAGTCAACCTCCGGCTGCCCCACTGATATCAGGATCAATGGAGACAGACTGAGAGTCTTCGGCCGAACACCTTTCTGGGCCTCAATCCCCATGGCAAGGTCCGTCTCGTTTATAATGACCTCATGAGTGCAACACCGAAACCAACGGCGTCTTCGCCGGTGATGGCTGAAAAGCAAAACACATCGCAATTTGTGGGTTTTCAAATCGCTGATCAGGAGTACGTCTTTCGCATCGAACAGATTCAGGAGATCGTAATCCCTGACCAGGTGACCAGAACACCACAAGTCCCCGAGTTCGTTGAGGGGGTCAGCAATCTCCGGGGGTCGATCATTCCCATCATTAATCTGCGGAAGCTTTTCGGTCTGCAAGTCAAGCCGACCGATCGCGAGACCCGGACGATCGTTGTCAACGTCGGCGATCGCATCATGGGTTGCACTGTTGACATGGTCTCCCAGGTGATGCGGATCCCCGCCGAAAACATCCAGCCTGCTCCCGAGACGGTGACAGCCGGCGGAGCCCACTACATCTCCGGTTTTGTGAAACTCGACGACCGTTTGTTGATTATGCTGGACGTCGACAGATTGCTGGACCCCGACCAACTCAACAAGCTCTCTTGAACGCCAGGACGGTTTGCCTCCTCTTCCACTGTCCTGGAGCTGCTCCACTCTAGACGTGCTTCCGCAAGCAGATCGCTCCTTCAGTGATGCCGGAGCTGAGCATCCCAAGGTCGCACACTCGCCATGACCGCTCAGGCAGTGCTCCCATGGGTTGGGGTGTCACCGTTGGTCACCTGGCGGGCTATCATTGACGAGAGGATGACCGCAAGCCCTTTGGTTCAAGGACATCAAGGCGATCCCGAGACGATTCCATGGCCACCGCAGAGAGCACCAATAAGGTGAAAGATGACACCGCAAACCAGAAACGCCGAAATGCTGCTGAATACGACGGGCTGATTGCGGCGATTCATCGATCACAGGCTGTTGTGGAATTGGGGTTGGACGGGACCATTCTCACTGCCAACGAGAATTACCTGCAGGCCATTGGTTACTCCCTTGAGGAGATTCAAGGCCGTCACCACAGCATGTTGGTCGGTCCTGCCGAGGCGCGAAGTTCTGCCTATCAGGAATTTTGGGAGCGTCTTAATCAAGGGGAGGCTCAATCGGGGGAATTCCGACGGATCGGCAAAGGGTCACGCGAACTCTGGCTTCAGGCAACTTACTCGCCGGTTTTGAATAAGGATAACAAGCCGTTGAAGGTTGTCAGCCTGGCTGTCGACGTGACAGCTCAGAAGGTCTCCGCAGCTGATTCCCAAGGCCAGATTGAGGCGATTAACAATTCGCTGGCGGTTGTTGAGTTCGAGATGGACGGGACGATCCTGACGGCCAATGATATCTTTTTGCAGGTGATGGGCTACCAACTGGCCGAAGTCCAGGGACGACACCACAGCATGTTCGTGGAGCCAGCTGCCCGAAAGAGCGCGGAGTACAGGGGTTTATGGGATCGTCTCAACCGTGGAGAGTACCAGTCCGCTGAAGTCAAGCGGATCGGCAAAGGCGGCAAAGAGGTGTGGATCCAAGCAGCATATAACCCGATCCTCGATGTAACCGGGAACCCCCACAAGGTCGTCAAGTACGCCACAGACGTCACTGAGCAGAAGATCAAAGCGGCTGAACACGAAGGGCAGCTTGCCGCGATCAACAAATCGCAAGGGGTGGTTGAGTTCGACCTCAGCGGGACGATCCTGCAGGCCAATGACAACTTTCTGCAGGCCGTTGGCTACTCCTTGTCCGAGGTGCAGGGACGGCACCACAGCATGTTTGTTGACCCAGATTACAAGAATAGTGGCCAATATCAGGAATTCTGGGCAAGACTCAGCCGCGGCGAGTACCAAGCGGGGGAATACAAACGCATCGGCAAGGGCGGCAAAGAGGTGTGGATTCAGGCCTCGTATAATCCCGTCCTGGATCTGAACGGCAAACCCTGTAAAATCGTCAAATACGCCACAGACGTGACTCAGCGAGTTGAGCTGCAACAAACCGCCGCAAAAGAACAAAGCAAAACCGAAGAGTTGCTCGAACAGGTCATCGGGAGTGCTCAACAGTTCACCGAAAGCTCTAAGGTCATCGCCGAAAGCGCCGCCAACCTCAGCGATGGAGCCCAAACTCAAGCAGCCTCTGTCGAAGAAATGACCGCAGCGATCGACGAGCTGACCAGTGCCATTCAGGTGATCTCACAGAGTTCTTCCGATTCCAAGGATCAAGCCGACCAAACTGCGTCGATGGCCAAAGACGGCGGCCAGACCGTCAAAGAAGCCGTCAACGCAATGCGGCTGATCGAAAAATCCAGCGAGCAGATCACCGACATCATTCAAGTTATCAGCGAGATCGCCAGCCAAACGAATCTGCTGGCCCTCAACGCAGCGATTGAGGCTGCCCGCGCCGGCGAACACGGTCTTGGCTTTGCCGTCGTCGCCGATGAGGTCCGCAAGCTCGCCGAGAGAGCCAGTGAAGCCGCCAAGGAAATCACTCAACTGATCAAGGAGTCTTCACGCCGAGTTGCCGAAGGAGCCCAACTGTCTGAGAAAGTCGGCCAGTCGCTCATGGCGATTGTGGAAGCCGTCGACGCCACGGCGACAGGGATCGCACAGATCGCTGAACAAGCCGAGGCTCAATCCGCAAGCGCTCATCAAGTCCAGTCCGCGATTAAGTCCGTCTCCGACACAACGGAGTCGGGCGCCGCCAGTGCCGAGGAACTCGCCGCCAGTGCTGAAGAGCTGGGAGCCCAGGCTCAGAGCCTTCAAGATCTCGTGACCCAGTTCAGAAACTAAGTCGCCCAGGGAATCCATTGGTCGACGACCAGCCTCACAGCTGACCAGGAGCCCGGTTTGTGGAACTGCAACAGTTAAACCAGCGCCAGTTTGAGCAGTTCCGTGAGTTGATTTACCAGAAAAGCGGGATTCGTCTCGATGCTCGCAAGATCACCCTGCTGAGCAACCGCCTCCGCCAGCGGCTGAAAGCTCTTAATCTCGCCGACTTCGATGCCTACTTTCGCTGTTTGAGCTCACCCTCGGCAACGGACGAACTGGGCCACTTTCTCGACGCGATCACCACCAACGAGACCTTTTTCTTCCGGACTCAGGATCATTTTGACTGGCTCAGCGGCGCTTTTTTAACGGAACTGTTAGCCGCCCAGCGCCAAGGGCAGCGAGGAAAAACCCTCCGCATTTGGTCCGCCGGCTGTGCAACAGGCGCTGAGCCTTACAGCATTGCCATCTGCCTGGCAGAGAATGCATTTCGTTTACGGGACTGGAACCTTGCCATCTTAGGAACAGATCTGAGCGAGGCCGCCTTGCAACAGGCCCGTCTCGGACGCTACGGCAAACGAGCCATGGAGGCGGTTTCCGATCAGCGGCGGCGGCGATTCTTTCAAAAGTCTCCCGACCAAGACACCTGGACCATCAAAGAGGAACTCCAACGGATGGTCAGCTTCGCCCCTCACAACCTGCTGACTCCTCTGCGTGAGCAGCCCTTCGACTGCGTGTTGATCCGCAACGTCCTGATCTACTTCGATCGTGACTCCAAACGAAAGGCGATCAAGAACCTCATCGATGGCTTGGCCGAAGGGGGATACTTGGTCGTTGGCCCCTCAGAAGGGATGTATGACATGCTGGAGCCCTTGAGGAGATGTTCCCCGTTTCTTTACCAAAAATTACCAAAATAATACCGGAAAGAGTCTGCGACCACTCAGGTGACCAACGTCGGCAACCTTCGGCAACCTGGAGGTGTCTCCAGAGTGGGAACCGTCCGCAAGGCCTGTATTGGTCCCCTGGAATCAGGACCAACCTCTGGTCACACGATCTTGGAGTCGATTCGGTGAGCGATCCCCCGCAGAACTCCGGCGATTCTTTTCACGAGATGTCGGACTATCTCCAGGTGTTCCTGGATGAAACAGAGGAACAGCTGGAAGATCTGGTCGAGACAATGTTGGTGTTGGAGGGTCGCCCCGGTCGTCAAGAGGAACTCAACGAGGCGTTCCGGCTGATCCATTCGATCAAGGGCTCCGCTGGGATGATGGGTTTTGACCCGATCACCGCCCTGGCGCACCATTTGGAGAATTGCTTCGAAAGCATCCGCTCAGGGGCCCGGCAGCTCGATGGGTCCATGACGAGCTTGGTGTTGCGTTGTGTGGATTTCCTCCGTGACTGCACTGGTCGTTTACGTGGCGGAGAGCCTCTGGTCGGTGCCGCCGAATTGATTGAGGAACTCCACCGTTGGGAAGCACAAGCGATCCTGGACAACGAACCTGAACAACGCCCGACTGGGCCCCCTGGAGACCCAAACCAAGGGACTGATCTTCAAGGCGACTTCTCCGAACCCGTCCACCCGCAGGCAGACCAACAGGACCCAGTTGTATCGGAAACTGCTGCATCGGAGACTGCTGCATCGGAAACGGGGGCGACCGTCGGGACCTTTTCCCGACTTCGTGTGCGGGTCGTCTTCGAGTCGGGCCTGCAGTTGGTTGACCTGAAGGCCCAACTAATTGTCTCGCGGCTATCTGGGTTGGGTGAGATTCATGATTGCCAACCGCCCCTCGAGGCATTGCAGAGCGTTGAGGATCTTACAGAGTTTACTGTTTTCTTGGAGACCGAGGGTGCTGTTGAGCAACTCCGAGCCGCCGCGGATGTCGATGGGGTTCGTTCGATCTCCGTTGAGCAAGTTCCCTCCCAGGCCCAGAGCCCGCTGGCGGCAGAGGCTCCTTCCGAAAAACCCCTCCGAGTCGAGCTTCTCGCGGAACCTTCCCAGTCTCACCAAGCCTCCGAGAAGGACCCCACAAGCGATGCCCAAGGGGCGATTGGTCTGGCAGCTTCCACAACTTGGGGCGACACAACCAAGGCCCCAGGTGGACCCGAAACCAGCCGCGACCAGCCCCACTCCGGTCAGCCCGAAACAGGGGAGCGGTTGAGTCCGACTTCTGGGAAAATTGTGGAGAGAAGGCCAAGTGCAACGATCGCTCAGCACGGTCCCCCACAGTCGTTCTCAGGAGAAGAACCCAGCAAAGCGAAGGTCGCCCAAACGCTCCGAGTAGAGATCGATCGGCTTGATCATCTGATGAACTTGGCCGGCGAGTTGGTCGTCAACCGAGCCCGATTTGTGCAGGTTTCCGGTCAGCTCCGTCCGGAGATGAAGAAAACCAACGTCGTCAATCGGCTCCGGGACCTGACCGAAACGCTGCAGCAGATGATCGACGGACTCAACAACCTGCCAGAGGTCGAGAGCCGATGGCTTGGCGAACTCGAGAGCGGCTTGGAGCTCTTACAAGAACAGGCGGAGGTGATGGAACACAGCCGCCGTTGCTTTGGACAGATGACTGAGGCCATCGATCAGTTGACGCGTGTTTCCGACAAAATCCAGCGGGGTGTTCTCGAAACTCGCATGGTCCCTGTGGCGCCCCTTTTTACTCGGTTTAAGCGGGTGGTGCGTGACTTGGCAAAAGAACGAGGAAAAAAAGTTAACTTAGAATTGCGAGGAGAAAAAACGGAACTCGACAAGCGGATGATCGATGAGCTTGGGGACCCACTGGTCCATCTGGTCCGCAACTCGATTGATCACGGCCTGGAGTCTCCGGAGGTCCGAAGTGCTCGCAACAAGTCTGAGGTCGGGACGATCCTGCTGGAGGCCACCCATAGTGGGCATCACGTCTATGTTCGCGTGCACGATGATGGTGGAGGGATTGATCTCGGGAGAATCAAGAACAAAGCCATCCAAAGGGGCCTGGTCTCTCCGGCTGCTGCGGAGGACCTGACCGAGGAGGAAGTCCTCGATTACATTTGGCACCCGGGCTTTAGTACGGCAGAGACGATCACAGATGTCTCCGGTCGTGGTGTCGGCATGGATGTTGTCAAGAAACGCATCCATGATCTCAACGGCACCATCGACGTCGCATCCACCCCGGGCGTGGGAACCACCTTTTCTCTGCGACTGCCACTCACCTTGGCCATTATCAACAGTCTGCTCGTTCGAGCCCGGGATGTGACCTTTTCCCTCCCGATTAACGACGTCCGTGAGATCGTCTCGATCCCAAAAAGTCAGATCATCTCCGTCCATCACTGCGAGACAATCGACGTCCGAGGAGAGTTTATCCCCTTGGCTGCGATCGATGATGTCTTTCACTGGCATAATGTCCCCTACGGTCAGGGCAGACCGCAGAAACAGCTCTCACACAACGATGCTGCCTTCAACGATGCTGGCCTCAACGATGCGCAAAAAGCCTCGGTGGGCAATTCTGTGTACGTGGTGATTCTTCAGACCGCTGGGAGGATCATGGGCTTGCGGGTGGATGAGTTGCTCGGCGGGCAGGAAATCGTGATCAAATCGCTCTCGGAGAATTTCGTGAGTATCGGGGGGCTCTCGGGTGCAAGTATATTGGGAGACGGCTCGGTCTGCCTGATGCTCGATGTGGCCGCAGTGATCGACCTGGCATCGCAGGGTGCCAGAAACCCTTCCCATCGACAGGAGACTTACGTTGGAAGCTCCCGATGAGACTCTGCTTTCGATGGGGCAACTCAAACTGCTGGAAGGTGCCTTTCATCTCGGAGCCGCCGATGCCTCTGAGGCGTTTTCGAAATGGACCGGCAAAGCCTCCTCGATCGCTTTTGAAGCCATTGAGCAAGTCCCCCTTCATCGGGCAACCGTGTTCCTCGGCGAGGCAGGGATCCCGATTTGCTGTTGCGCCATGGAGATGACCGGCGAATTGACCGGTTACCTCATTTTCGCCTTCGATACTGCCAGTGGTTTGGCACTGGCGGATCTGCTGTTGGGGCAAACAGTGGGCGCCTCCCAAACTTGGGGAGAGATGGAACACTCTGCCGCTCTGGAGACAACCAATATCCTTGGTTGTGCCTTCTTGAACTCGTTGGCCAAAGCCATTCCAGCCGGTTCTGGGATACTTTTCGAGTTGATCCCCAAACCACCGATTTTCTGTGAGGATTTTCCGGAGAGCTTGCTCGAATTTGTCCTGATGGACCAAGCAGCCGTCAGCGACCAAGCATTGGTTGCCAAAAGCGAGTTTCAGATCGAGGGAACCCCGGTGGACTGGACCATGCTGTTTGTCCCGGATGCAGAATCCATGCGACAACTGCGGTCCATGCTCAGCAAAAGCCAGTCGAATCGAGAAGGCGAATGAGTCTTCCAACCAATCGAAAACGGGGGACACACCCGGCGGTCCGCATGGGCGAGTTCGCCGTGGCCAGCGACCAAGGCTCCCTGGAAACACTGTTGGGGTCCTGTATCGGACTGGCCCTGTATGAACGAAAACGTAAGATTGCTGGTTTGGCTCATATTGTCTTGCCCCAGTCCCGCAATGGGCTTCACCCGCCTGGAAAGTGCGTCGACACTGCGATTCCCGCGCTGTTGGCTGCCATGGAAGAACTCGCCGAGGGGAAAGTGAAGCCCACCGCAAAAATCGCCGGTGGAGCCAACATGTTCGCCACCAAGCTCACCCAAAGCATTGGGGATGAGAATCTGGCCGCAACCCAGCAGTTGCTCAAAAAATTGGGCATTCCCATCATCGGGAGCCATTGCGGGGGCGAGAAGGGGCGTCGGATGTCCCTTGAGGTGGGCACCGGGAACGTTACGATAGCCATGGTCGGCTGCGAGGGTGTGAGGCTTTGACCAGCAAGCATCTTGCGAGAATGCAAAATGAACGCAAAACGGATCTTGATCGTCGATGATGCTCTGATCATGCGAAAGCGGATCCGAGATATCGCCGAGGAGGCCGGCTGGATAGTCGCTGGTGAGGCTCAGAACGGGGAAGAGGCGCTTGCTCTCTATCAACAAGAAAAGCCCGATTTGGTCACACTCGATATCGTGATGCCCAAAATGGACGGCGTGATGGCTTTGAGGCAACTGATCGCCGCCGATCCAAAAGCCCGCGTCGTGATGGTCAGTGCCGTCGACCAGAAAGCTAAGCTCACAGAGTGTATTCAGACAGGAGCGTTAGATTTTATTGTCAAGCCCTTTGAGAAAATACGCCTACAGAATCTCTTCGAGAAGTATCTCGCCCTGTCCGATGCTGATTTGTAAGGCCCCCTTGCTGTCGATTGTGCGTAGACCAATCACCGCCGTCCAAAGACAACCGCTGTGGGGGAACATGTCTGCTGGCCCAAAACGGAAACCCTGGCGGCAACCATCGACCTGGCAGACTTTCCACAACGCCCGAACAGCAAGCTTTTCCTCAGCTTAGTCATCACGGACCTTGAAGGATCTCCGGGAGCAGTCTGATTTGAAGATGGGAGGACCACTGGTGTCCGAGCAACCGACTCGAATTCTCATCGTAGACGACTCCGCTTTGTATCGGCAGGCGGTGCACAACTCCCTGCGGCATGTCGAAAACGTTACTGTCGTTGGCCTGGCGAAAAACGGGAAAGATGCTCTTGAAAAAGTCCAGCAACTTGATCCCGATCTGCTGACGCTCGATGTGCAGATGCCCGATATGAATGGCATCGAGGTCCTCCGGGCGATGAGGCAGCGCAAGTTGCGACCCAAAGCGATTGTCGTCAGCAGCCTCACCTCCCAGGGCGCGGAGATCACCACAGAAGCCCTCCTGGAAGGCGCCTTCGATTACATTCTCAAACCCTCTGGAAAGGACGCAACGGCCAATCGTCAGCAGCTCCAGGAAGAACTCGCACTGAAGATTCAAGCCTTCCGTCAGGCCGAAAGTGCAACGGGGATTCGTCAGCAAAGGCCGTCTGCTTCTGGAAATCCTCTCACGGAATCGCTTGCGGGAGGGTCCCAGTCGAACCCTGAAAACCCCGCCGAGACCGCATCCCAGTGTCAAGTGGTTGTCATTGGCACCTCGACAGGCGGTCCGGCGGCCTTACGAGCGATCCTGCCCAAGTTACCCGCTGAGCTTCCTGTTCCCGTGTTGGTGGTGCAACATATGGCAGCCCCGTTTACAACGTCGCTTGCCGATAGGCTCAATGAGCTCTGTGGGCTGCGGGTTGTGGAGGCCGCTGGGGGCATGGAGGTTCAACCGGCGACTGTCTTCATCGCCCCAGGCGGTCGGCAGATGAGCGTTGTTCGTCAGGGTGATCGCCTGCTCATCCGGATCACCGACGATCCACCGGAGCATAATTGCTGTCCGGCTGTGGATTACCTCTTTCGCGCTGCCGCCTCGATTTGGCAAAGACAGATTCTAGGCGTCATCCTCACGGGGATGGGGCGTGACGGCCTTCAGGGCTGCCAGGAGCTGAAAGCTGTTGGCAGTACGGTCTACGCCCAAGACGAAGAGGGGTGCGTTGTTTTCGGCATGCCCAAGGCTGTGGCCCAAGCAGGATTGGCTGATCGGGTGTTGCCTTTAGGGAGGATGGCCCCGGCCATCGTGCGACATATCAAACGAACTCGGAGATCCTGTGAATGAGCACCAGTGCCGAGGCTGTATCCGTCTTGATTGTTGAAGATACGCGGATTCAGGCCAAGATGCTCGAGCGGAGTTTACTGCAACAGGGATACAGTGTTCGCGTCGCCGGAAACGGTGCCGTTGGCCTGGACCAGATCCAGCAAGAGCGACCCACCCTTGTCATCTCTGATATTGAAATGCCCGTGATGAACGGGTACCAGCTCTGCCGGGCGATCAAAACCGATCCGGAACTCAGGACCATTCCGGTGATCCTGCTTTCGACCTTATCAGAACCGCAGGATATCATCGAAGGATTGCACTGCGGGGCTGATAACTATGTGACCAAACCCTACGACCCGGCCTATCTCATCGCCCGTGTCGAGTCACTCTTGAGTACACCGCTGGCGGACGATGACGAAGGACAACAACTCGAAGTCACCCTGGCAGGCAAACGCTACTCAGTCAAATCCGGCAGGCAACAGGTCTTGAATCTGTTGATCTCCACCTTCGAGAACGCCGTCCAGAAAAACCAAGAGCTGATTCGGACGAACGAGCAGCTGACACTTGCTAAGGAGAAACTTGAGCAGCTGAATCAACAACTGGAGACGGCGAATCAACGGATGTCTCGTGATCTGGATGCGGCCGCCCAAGTCCAGCAATCGCTGTTGCCCACAGCAAGGCCCACGATCGGCCAAGCGAACTTCTCGTGGAGGTACTTGCCTTGTGACGAGTTGGCAGGGGACTTTTTGAATTTCTTTCCACTTAACGAACGGTATGTGGCCACGTATGTCGTTGATGTCAGCGGTCATGGGGTCGCCTCATCGCTGCTGGCTGTGACCATCGGGCGATTGCTGACTCCGCAAGTCTCTGCCTCATCGCTGTTACTTCGGCAGGAAAGTGGCTCGGCCGAGCCCAGCGTGAGGCAACCAGCCGAAGTTGCCTACGAGTTGAACAACCGCTTTCCCATGGAAGAGCAGAACGATATGTACTTTACGATGCTCTATGGGCTGGTGGATCTGGAGACTCTCGAGTTTCGTTACGTTGTGGCAGGTCATCCTCCGGTTGTTCATCTCCGCTCCGGGAGCGGCCCAGAGTTGCTCAAGTCAGGAGGGGGAATGGCGATTGGGTGGATCCCGGACATCGATTACGAGCAGCTCAGTGTGCAACTCCAGCCGGGGGACCGGCTTTACCTGTATTCTGATGGTATTCCCGAAGCGATGGACGCGAACCTCAACGTCTTTGGTGACCAACGGATGCTTGAGGTTCTGGAGCTTGGCCAAGTTCAGTCAATTCAGGATAGCACTCAACTGCTTCTGAACTCCGTCCAGCGATGGTGCCGCCAGAATGGACCCAAGGATGATGCCTCGATATTAGGAATGGAAATCTTGCCGGGTTAAGCCGAGCTGTCACTCCATAGTCTGGAGTTTCTCGGATTGGTTGTGGGAGCCCGTTTCCAAGCAAGGCGAGAAAGATGGCGAAAGGTCTCGCTTCGTTGGGCAACGGTCCTCGGGGAACCAGCCGAACCCTTCTGTGAGACTCGGCCTCTGGGGGCATGCGCTGACTCAAGGGACCAGCGGGCTGATGCCCTGCCGCTTTCCGGCCCTGCCCCGCTGTGTGGACGCCACGCTGTGGCCAACGATCGCGGGCTCAGCTCCCCAACGCCCTCAGCGTACTGACTGGTGAAACGGCTGCCGTGGTTCTCGAGCCGATGAGCTTGCTGGAATGGTCCTTGCTCGCCCTGCCAGCAATCTTCTGGGGTGGCTGCTGCTAAGGCAATCGCCCTGTGGGGGGCATGCCCACTCTCCGCCCTCCTGGGGACGGGCTATTGGTCGACTCTTGGGTTGAGCCGGTTAGCAACCGAAGCGGTTCATTGAGCTCGTCATCCTGGGCGAGGTTGTTTTCACCAAAAGATCGTTGCTGACCAACCGATCGTGACTCACCAAGGCTCTGGCGGTCGGTGGGGAGCTGGCCTGCTCGTCGTTTGACAATCAACGCCCATTTGTGGAGCATCCCGGGTCGGTCAGCCCGACTGGTACGCAACTGCAGTTGCCACGCGCCGCGTACGCTGCGACCGTAAAACGATTGCAGGCTGGGTTTTCGCTTGGTCCGTGACTCGGGTTGGAATCGGCCGCGAAACGGAGGGTCGCCGGAGACAATTCTCTGGTCGGCCTCGTCATCAAGAATCGTTCCGTCGAAGTGGTCGTCACTGTCTCCTACACCGGTAAACAGCTCGATCATCTGCCCTTCGGGGCCGATGAGGAACGCGTCGATCTGTTCAGCATTGGTATGGGTGATCGACAGCTGCACATCAAGATCCTCAATCGCGTAGTCCTCGGCGATGGTGATCCTAGAGGTCAGTGTCCGCCTTGGCATCAGAACGCGTGCTTCTTCTTTGCCGTAAACTTGGCCAACGGTTCGGTTGGCCAGCAGCGATTCCGGCCCGGAGATAAAGCCGTCCCCGTTGGCGTCGTAACCCAGAAAGCGGTACGCCTTCTCGGAGTCCCAATCAGTGGCAAACTCCGCCATGCTGACTTGGCCGTCTTGGTTGCTATCAAGTTCATAAAACCAACCTGGCAGACTGTCACTCACATTCTCGGAACTTGCTTGGACTTGCTGCGAGAGCCATTCCAACAGCTCATCGCGGTCCACTTCAGAGTTGCGGTCGGCATCCGCTCGGCTGATTCGTCGGCCGACTTTTGGCCACTCAGAGCGTTCCAAGATGCCGTTGCGGTTGAGATCGTGACGAAACAGGATGCTTCCGGTGAGTTCCTGCGTCCTGCGGCTGAGGGAACTACGCGAGCGGGAGTACCCCCCACGGTAGCCATTGGAGCGACTTGGATTCCGGCTCCAGCGAGATTCTCGTTCCCACCTCTCACGAGAACCTGAACCGGTGTCAGACTGCTCCCGCTCTTGGCCGGATCGCTCGCGTGCGTCTGTCGAGGAGTCACTTCCTCCGCGTTGGTTGTTTCCCCGGGAGGACTCACCACGCCGTTCGGCTTTTCGGGTTTCTTCGGCCACCCGTCGCCGGGCGTAGCGAAGCCCAAGTTCCTGCAGGTCAAGCTGTTCGTCGCCGTTGAGATCGTCAACGAACGGATCACCGCCGAACCATCGTGTACGGCGCGATTCCTCGCGGCTGATCACACCGTCCTGATTTCGGTCGTAACGTGCCAGCACCGACTCCGCCCGTTCCAAGTCGTTGGGAGTCGGGGTCAACTGGTTTGGTGGCTCCAAGCCGAAGCCGCCAACCTCGGGATCACCGAAGGCAGGCACGGCGGGCTCTTGCTTGTTCCGGATGCGGCGACGGCGTGGGTTGGGAACTGATGCGTCTTTTTGGCGGGCTTCCGCTTCAGCCAAGGCTGTCAGTCGACGAAGGTAGTAGCCGCGGGTCAGCGGATCTAAGCGGTTGTACCAGGCATTGGGATCGTAGGGTTGACGCTGGGAGTTGGGTCGAGCACCCAGGATTTTCTCCAGGAGATCAACAGGGATCGGCTCGGCTGGCGAGGTGCCAACTTCGTGGGCCAAGATGTCAAACAGCGGACCGGCTTGCTCGCCCAGTTCGTCCCGATCAATGGTCCCGTTGTTGTTGAGATCGAGTTGGCCAACCAGGCTCTTCACTTGCAGCGGCTCGACTTGCAGGGCGTCCCGACGAGATGATTGGCGTTCAGTCGGGGTGTGTTGCTGTGCCTGCAATTGTCCGAACATCAGCAGCATCGGCAAAAGCGTGACGATCCGCGGTATCCTGCAGTCGGTGACGCGGTGCTTGAGCATGAGTTCTCCGTGGGATGGATCTCTCCGAGCCAACCCGGCTTGGCCTCCACCACTGTTTTGGCGGGTCTCCAACATCACTGGTACTGCATAACCTGTTCATGTTCGCTGGCGACCCCGGAACCAAGCATGCCCGTTCTGGTGGCTCCCAGGGTTTGATTGATTGCCTGAACAGTTCCTGACGAAGTCCTGAGTTGGACGGTCCCAGATCGGGCCATTGCCCACCAATAAGTTGGGGAATACATCTGTTGAGGGTCCGACGGGTAGGGCCTTAGCCACAATCTAGGACAGTCGAGTTCGAGCACCACCGAGTTATGGAAACACCGACTTGTGAAGCCACCGGCAATCCGCGGTTGCAGTCCGCCTCTTGCTGCCCCCTTTGGTCTTCACAAACAAGGGCAGACGGTCGCTCTGGGTCGGCAACGTACTCGAGGCTTTTCGACTCAACTTGGCGAATAGTTTCCGGAAAGACCCTGTATCCCTCCAACGGAGCCTTTGCAGCAGCGGCAAGCTGAATTTCCCGCAGCACTCGACCTTTCGGTTGAGCCCAGGACAAGCTTTTTAACGGCAGGACCCCAAGCTGAGCTTGTCTGACCCCATAACAAGCGATTGGGGGAAATCACGCTTGCTCCCTCGAGAAACTCTGCAGGAATCAATAGGGTGTCACACCGGGCGGCCCGGTTCAACCTGGCCAACCATCTTCGAGTTGCTCCCCGGGGTGTGAGGAGAGGTTTCGGATGAAATGCCCGCAGTGCTCGGTCGACCTAGGAACGAACGGGTATTAACTTAATCAGATTTGTTGTTAGAGGTCTCAGTCAGACTGAACCTGTGAAGGTAAAGCCAAATCCCAGCGAGCCCGGATCGGTCATGCTCGCTGGGTATCCCATGCGGTAGACTGATTGGCTCATCATCCGCCGCCGTTGGAAGCACTCATGCCAGGTAGCACCGACTTTCGAGACCACCTCATAGTGGATCAGAACAATCTCGTGTTGTTTCAGAAAGGTTGGCGCGATGATGACCAGCGTGGATGGGCATACTTAGGCGTCACGCACGGCGAAGACGCCTTATCGTGGAACGTGTTTCATTCGCTCGATCTCGACCCCGCCAGGGGCGCTGTGAACCAAGGATTCCTCGATCTTGGTTCACCTGTGGAGGAGGTCTTGTTCTGGGGGTGCAACCCAGACGGCGAGGCGGAGGCCCAGCAGACAATCGGCATCCTCCTCCGGGACAACGACGGGAACCAAGGGGGGACGCCGACCGAGCCCGACCTCCTGATCCTCAACGCACCGGAGGTGTGTTTCGTCGAATGCAAAGTGCCGCCAAGCCACTTTCCCTGGGCCGCCAAGGGGCAGCCTCCGGCAGCGAGGAAGGCTTCCTCGAGGAATCCCCCGGCTGCCGGGACAATTCGGCTCCAAAAAGTGAGCGACTCACTTCCTTGGCGGCATGAAGAGAGTGGCATCGCCGCCGGCCCTCGAAGTGGTCCCCTCTGGAGAGAATGATGCCCCCCAATTCAGATGGAACTCAGGTGAGTCCTCAGAATGATCGCTGGTGACCAAACGCCTCAGGAATGTCAACCGCTTTCTGATGTCGCTCTGCTGCAACACTTTGCGGCAGCTCGCGATGAGAGGGCGTTTGCCGAGCTCGTCAGGCGGTACCAGGTTCTGGTTCAAGGTTGCTGTCGGCGCGTGCTGGGTGACGCTGGCGCCGACGATGCGGTTCAGGTAACGTTTTGGACCTTGGCAGGGCAGGCCGCAAAGCTGGCTCAACCGGGAACCGCCGGAGAGAGCTTGGGGCCTTGGCTGTATCGGGTGGCTTGTCGGGCAGCCCTGCAGCAGAAACGCCAGGATTCTCGACGAGCAGCTCGTGAACGAAAAGTGGCCGAAGCACGACCTGTGGCGCATTCCGATGTCGGGGAGCCGTGGGAGCAGGTTCTTCCACTGCTGGACGAGGAGATTCAAGGACTGCCGGGCCAGTATCGTTCCGCAGTCGTCCTTTGCTATCTGGAGCAACAACCCCAGCAGGCGGCGGCGGACCGGTTGGGTCTCAGTTATGCCACGCTTCGGCGTCGGCTGGCACGCGCTCGTTCATTGCTGCGTCGGCGGCTGGTCAGCCGTGGAGTGACGCTCTCCGGGGTCACGCTGGGAGTGATCCTGTGGAATGCCGCTCGTCAGGCTGAGGCGGCGGGCAGAACGTCTGCTTTGGAATCGGCTCGCGCTGCTGCCTCGCACGGGACGCTGAGCACACTGGGTTCAGATGTGGCGGCCTTTCTATCCGACCTCTTTCATTGGAGAAACGTGATGACCTTGCCCCAATTGTCGCTCTCTCAAGCCGTTCCGGCCGGAATCATGCTCTTGGGAGGCATGATGCTCGGGTCTCAGTGGGCTGGACTTACGGGACAATCCCATTTGGCATCCGCCGGATCACAATCAGCATCCCTGCAATCGACCGTCCGAACCGTTAGCCAGCCGGTCTCCCGCGCCGCGGAACAACCTCTCCCTGATGAGCGTCCGCAAAGTGCATCTGCCGTCGCAGTGGCACAGGCAGAAGTGGTCGATGTGCCGCCGACCGTGACGCCCGCAAAGCCTTCCCAACCCAAAGATCCGACACGAGTCGATCCCACACTGGCCGATCCGGTACCGGCTGCGGGAAAAGCCGTCGCTCAGGCATCCGCTCAAGCGGGGGGACGAGCGCAAAACTCAGTGTTTCGGGGACAGATCAACATCAACGGAGCCGTGCAGGATTTCAATGATCCTGCAGCGTTGAGTGATGCACTCAACGGCTTGCCTGCGGATCTTGGTGAGTTCAACTTGGGGACTGGTCAGCTGCCCGATGTCTCAAAGCTTCTCGGCGGCAATTTTGCCAACGGAGGGGGTCAAGCTCAGGCTGGTGGAGGGGGTCAAGCTCAGGGTGGTGGCATGATCAACAACAACGGTCGAATCCAACAGTTGGGAAACCCCGCAGCGGTTCAGCAATTGCTTCAGAATCTGCCGAACGTCCCTGCCGGTGGCAACGCCCAGAGAGCTTTCGAGGGTGTGATCAACCGCAATGGCCAAGTCCAGCGGTTTCAGAATCCCGCTGCCATGCCTGGCCTGCCGCCTTGGGTTCAGCGTTTGGCCAGGTGAGGGCCGAATTTCGGGACTTCACTTCTTTCGTGAAAGCTCGGAGAGCGTGGTCAATTGATCAGCAATTCCGACAACGAAAGCGGCCGTTGAAGAGTCCTGCCGGTTGCGAACCCCAGCCGGCAGAACTTGATTTGTGCGTTGCACCACGACCTCCCCACCCCTCAATGCACGTTTCCTGAGCCGCCCCGCAGCAATTCCGGGATGATCCGTCAGCAGCGCGATTGGTTCTGGCGCCCCCTTCACGAGATCGGTCTATTACTCATCGGGCGTTCCACCTTTCCCATCACGGCCCTCATTGGACTCGAGGGAGAGGTCCTTCCCATCTTCAACTGGACGCTTGCCAAGCTGCTTGACGAAGACTGCTACGCCAGCAGCTTGACACTGATCCCTGAGGCTTCGCAATTTGCGAGGCCTGCCGGCCGGGATTGGGCATGATCGCAGACCACGGTCGTCGCTCGAGGACAGGTGAGCGAGCCAAGTAGGCTCGCTCTTCGACCGATCCACGGAGGCCCTGACTCACAATCACCCAGAGATGTGGCTCACTTTTGGAGAGGGCATCAAGGGAGGGCGACACGCGTACGGCTCAACGCGTGTCGCCCTTTTTCTCGAAGTTTGAGAAAGGGTTTAGCCGATTGCCCGGGCGACTTCGACTGCCTTGGCGAGAGTTCGTTCCGCGTAAACCTGTGTGAAATCAGCTGAACTGTGGCCTAAGACCACCTGAGCGGCTTCTAGTCCAAACTACTGGCGAAGCTCGGTCACGGCAGTGTGCCGAAGTTGATTGGTTGACCACCTCTCGGGGGCAGGCAGGCCTTTTGTCATCCGCTCCTGGTTGGCAGCGCTTATAGCTAAATCGATTGCCTACCGAAAATAATTAGGTGTGTCGTGGATGCCTGGCGCCTTTCATGGGGGCTTGCTTCCGGTTGGAACCCGGGGCGTTGCCGCAGGAAGTAGGCGTCTGTCGGGCCGCCGATCGCTCCTGGCGGACATGACCATTGCTGCGAGCACCGGGTGGAGATGTTGGAGTGTTGCCTGGACCGTGGCAACCTCGAGCAGTTCCACCGAAGGGGCCTCTCGGGTAGATGAGTGCTTGGCCGGAGGGTGTGTGGTGGCGATATTTCGGGGGACGTTTGATCGACGGAGCGGGCACTGCAAGCTTGCAAAGGCCATGCGAGCAACTGTACCCGGATCGCTGCCCAGAAGGCTGAGTCACCGACCACCGGTGGGTGACTCATAAGAAGAGACTCAGCAAGGACTTAGGAAAAGTATCCCCGAGAGGATTCGAACCTCTAACCTTCGGCTCCGGAGGCCGACACTCTATCCAATTGAGCTACGGGGACATCTTATGACCACTCCATACCATACGAACGGGCCCGCACCTGTCAACTCTGGTTGCGAGCCACCCACGCTGAGGGATCACCCCCTCGGGCTCCCTCCAGATAGATGTAATAACCAGCAAAAAATTGTAGTGAGGTTAGCGAAATATCTTCCCACGTCACTCGAGGCTGGAGGTCAACGAGAAATCTGCCTCAGTCGAGCCCTCCGGTGGGACCACAAAGGTAAGAATTGTCCGGTCATGGTAGCGTGGCGGGAGCCGTTCCGGGCTCTTGACGATGGGCTTGCCCTCTGGAGACTGACCCCCCTGATAGGTACGAACCCAAACGATGTGTTCTGCCACCACTGCCCCCGGATTGCCGTTCAAGGTTGTCAAACGGTAACGTCCATCCTCATCGGTCACTCCATAGGAGCCGGGGCCAGCCTCGTGGTCATTTCCTGGACCTTTGGGCTCGAACCCCACCCGGGCTCCAGGCAACGGCTGTCCGTCGAGAGTGATGGTCCCTTCGACTTGGGCTAAGGGATACTTGCTCCCACAACCAAAGAGCGTCATCGCAACTAGCAAAATCAAGAGGCGTGTTGGCATGGCAGGTTCCCTAGGCATCGAGGTTCGTCCGACGTCTACTGCAATTGAACAATCTCACCTCCGGCGATGGTGGCCAGCCCCTCGAAGATCTGGCCGTCGATGTTGGGATTAACACCCTGAACCGAGCCATCACAGAGCACCGAGTTGATCGTTCCTCCACTATGCATGCTGCCGAAGGCTCGGTGGCATTGCCAGAACATGCCGCCGTTGATGTCGTAACATCGCTGGTAATCCGGGATCCGCGTGTACGACTCGACCTGCGGACAGCCGAGATTGTGAAACGAGTGAGTGCTCCCCCAAAACGCCTTTTTGTCCATGGTTTCGGTATGATACTCACCTACAAGGAGGGTGTTGGAACTTCCGTCGCGAATGTTGCTGAACTGGACCGATCCAAAACTGCCGATCCCGACTGCGTGCAGCGGACCTCGGAGGGTGGCAGTGCGTCCCTGATTGTTGGCAAAGGGCGGATAATCGAAGTACCCGTTCTGAGAACCCCACCGCCTCCCCATCACGCCCTTGTAGGAACCTGGAGCGATGGGTCCTGCCTCAGTGACCTGCGTGGCGCTGTTCAGTTCGCCCGTGCCCGGGTCCGAGCCGCAGATCATCACTGGCAGGAGAGTACGCAACACTGGGAGGTTGTTTTCGTGTGTGTTGTGCAGTGTCTGGTCGTAGCGGTCAAAGAGGTTCTGCTGCTCTAACTGAGGGAGGATGGCAAGAGCCCAGTTGCCCCGATGCGACTGGGCGGAGTTGCTCGTGTCGGTGTGGACCCCCCCGGGCGGAAAACTGCTGTGCGCTGTGGCATAGTTGTGGACTGCCAGCCCGATTTGCTTCAGGTTATTGCTGCATTCGATCCGTCGGGCTGCCTCGCGGATGTTTTGAACTGCTGGCAACAGCAGGCTCATCAGAATGCCAATGATCGTAATGACGACCAGAAGTTCGACTAGAGTAAAACCTGCCTGTCTAGCCCGACTGTTCCAGATTGTGGCAGAGGCCCAACCCTTCGGGCCCTCAACAGATCCATGCAACAACATTTTGGTGGGCTGGGCCACATCTTGGACAGTCCAACGACTGTCCTTGAGGATCTGTCTTGCTCGGCCAAACCACGCGAGCCGCCGGAACGACCAGTGATTTGGCAGCTGTTGATCGACCAGCCTTTCCGCTGTGCTGCACAAGCCAAGATCTTCCTCAACCTCCGGCGGTGAGAGCCTAGAGAAAACCTTATTGGAACTGGGTTCCGCTCCGCCAGCATTGGTGATCTTGGCGAGCCGATAGACCATGTCGCCACCTCCCTCGTAAGCGCGTGCCTCTTTCGATTGCCCGCCCGCCAGTGTAGCACGACATTTGTGAAAACGGAATGAACATCCTAGCACGCACCAAAGTCTCGTGTGAGCGTCTCGAAAGTGGGTGGAAAATGTGGTCGAGTGAGGGGAGGTGAGC
>CAZYKP010000025.1:0-92498 GCA_964648025.1 uncultured Pirellulales bacterium
GTAGCAAATGAAACGACAGCAGCCAACAACCCGCTTCAACCCCGTGAACGGTTACCTTCCAAGGCCTCGTCGATCGAATCCACGCAATGTGGGATCGTCATGTCCTGCGGAGACGCCAGGTGCAGCGGTTGGTTGATCATATGACTGTTGGCCCAATCGACCAACTCCCTCCACATGGTCCCCAGGAGAATGAGCGGAACGTTGTGGAGTTTGCGGACCTGCAACAGCTGCCAGACAAGCGCCGTCTCGAGCAAAGTCCCGATCCCACCGGGGACAACCAAAAAGGCGTCTGAGATGAGCACAAAGTGGTGGAGACGGGAGAAGAACGTCCGATGCTCGTACAGGTCTTCGACAAAAGGATTGGCTCTTTGCTCAAAGGGAAGGTCAACACGGATCCCCACACTGTGGCTGTTCTTGTTGGGGTCAGCGAGGTTCTCCCCCTCATTGGCCGCTTCCATCAGTCCAGGCCCGCCCCCGGTGATGATGTCGCATCCCCAGAACGTCAATTGGCTGGCTAGCTCTCGTACGGTCCGATAGAGATCATCCTCGCGTTGGATTCGCGCCGAGCCGAAGATCGTCACCCGATATCGAGGGTGGGCTGGAGCTTCGATCCGTGCAAGCTCTCCAATGACATCCCACAGCTGAAGCAAGGCTCGACGAACGATGTTGTAAGAGGCATCTGCCTCGGTCGCGCTGACCGCCGCCCGACCGGCAACTTCCCCAGCCCTTCCCTCATGAGACCATTCTTGCGGAACGGCAATATGCTTGCTCTCGGCCGCAGGACCCGCATCGCGGCGATGGCCCAGACCCGACGCTTGAGAGCCCGGTGCTTGAGAGCCCTGTGTGTGAGAGCCCGGTGTGTGAGAGCCCGGTGTTTGAGAGTTAGTCTTGGCAGTTCGAGCAGCTGACGGCTTCTTGTGACTCTGGGGAGTTTTGGACGATTGGTCCGTCGCGGAAGTTGGCGTTGGCTTCTTTTTGCCCATTGGACACACGAAGTTGGGAGGCGGCCCATCTCGGCCGAGCAGGACGAGCCGCTGGTGCGAGTGCCGCCGGTGTTGATGGGGCTACTTGAGCACAATTCGGTTTCCAAAGCGTGCCAGCACCCCAGCTCTGGTTTGAGGACGAAATTGATTGCCCGAGAGCCCCAGGGAGTCAAGTCGGTCCAACAAAGAACAATTTAAGCGAATCAAATCGACACCGGCTGCGTCCTCAATGGGATTGTGTCGCAAATCCAGTCGGCGAAGACGGGTGCTGCTGAGGCCCTGAATCAACTCCAGGGCACCTTGGCCTGTTAGTCCAACCGATGCCAAACGGAGCTCCTCCAGCTGAGTCGGCTGCTGTCTCCTTCTCCAGAAATGCAGAAAGGCGCGAACTCCCACATCGCCCAGGAGGTTGCCGGAGAGGTCCAGCTTTTGAAGCCCTTCCAGCGTAGAGGAACTTGACAGGGCCAACCAGGAGCCGTTGGGTGTGATCTGGGTCCTTGAGAGGATCAGGCTTTTCAGACCAGCCAGGGATCCAGCAGAAGCCAGCACTCGAAAAATTGGTTGGCTCAAACGGACACCATGCAGATCCAGGCAACGAAGATCGGTCAACCGCTCAGTGCCTGCCAGTGCCGAAGCGCTGGCCAAATCGAGATGGCCAATCGCTAGTTCCAGGTGTTGAACCTGTTTGACACACTGGCAGGCCAGAAACTCTCGCAAAGCAGCGGGGCGATGATCCTGAAAGCGGATGCGACGCAGACAGGTGGCCTCAAAGAACCGCTCGGCCTCCAGGGCGATCAGCTCCCATCGGGAAATGGTGGCCCCCTCAATGAGGCCGCGTTCCCAGTCGTGCCAGGATAGGTCAGCATGAACAGGCAGATCGTTTCGCCACAAATCGCCAAAACGCCCACTAAGCTCTCGAACTCGTTGACGAGCGGCTGAGTCTTGTCTGCCTGTTGTGGCTCGTTGCAAAGCACACTGAAGACGGATCAGTTCTGCCCGAGCGTGAGCCGAGGGGTCCGGCAAACCGGCAAGCCAGTCAGCATAAAGCAGACGTGGGGCATCCTCGTCGGGATTTTGGCGAATTAACGCTAGGAATTCAGTTGCCGTGGCCATCGTGATGCTATCGCCCATCTCCGAAATAGTCCAAGATAAGCTCCAGCGATTCTCTACAATCTTCACTACAAAAACGGGTTAATTTGCCCTTCATTTGGGGAATCTCCAAGCTGCTTGCGTCGAGTTTCGCACGGTTCTCTGGCGGTTGGTGAACCCGCAGAGCGAATTGGCAGACGATTTTTCCTGGCAACGGTTCACTTGCTGATGGATAGAGCTTGTTGAGAGCGCTTCTTGAGAGCGCTTCTTGAGAGCGCTCGTTAAGAGTGCTTGGGGCGGACTGCGATTTTCCGACCCGGCTCCCGCTGTTGCCTGACTTCCTGCTTGTTGAGTTCCTGTTTAGTGGGTGACCCTTCGGCGAGTCAGTTTTCAGCCCGCCAAGGTCGAGCCAGCTGACGCGGATTGGCTGCCGACGACCTTCTGCATGTCAAAGCCTTTGTTGCGACGTTGATTATGACTAGTGATCCGCTTCGGACCGAGCCGACCCCACCCCAACTTCCTGGCCATCTTGCCTCAGAGGTCAACGGGTCAAGCGGAAATCAGACCCCCCCGAACGCTGAAGGCCAGGATCTGAGTCCCTCAGAGCTTCCCGGTCACCCGTTTTCTGGTGAGCAAGTTTCTGGTGAGCAAGCACCTCTTGGCGAGTCGGCGGGTCAGGATTTGGCAGATCAACAACTCAGGCAACCAGAGCCTCAAGAAGGGGAATCGCAGAGTCGCTCTTTCGAGAAGGTCAGCAGCGGACAGCCGCAAGCTGAGCGGTCCGTTTCGGAAGAGCTGACCCCGGAGACGCTGGTTGCTGTGCGTGGGCTGCACAAAGCCTATCGGTCCACTTTAGCGGTGAAGAACCTGAACTTTACGGTCAACCGGGGCGAGGTGGTCGGTTTGGTTGGGCCAAACGGTGCCGGCAAGACCACCACCATGCGGAGTATCGCTGGAATTATTCCCCCTACAGAGGGGAAATTGATTGTTGCTGGTTACGATGTGCTGGCTGATCCGGTGGCTGCTAAGCGAAACCTGGCTTACATTCCCGACGATCCCAAGCTCTTTGACAGTCTGACCGTTGCTGAACACCTGGATTTTGTGGCCAGCGCTTACGGGCTGGAGGACTATCAGCAGTACGCCGAGGAGCTCTTAAAGAAGTTTGAGCTGTGGGAGAAGCGATCAGCGACAGCTGGCGAACTGAGCCGAGGGATGCGACAGAAAGCTGCGATCTGTTGTGCCTACTTACATCGCCCCCAGGTCATCATGTTCGATGAACCCCACACAGGCCTGGACCCGCGAGGCATTCGCACCATGAAGCAGTCGATCTTGGAACAGGCCGAGGGAGGGGCTGCCATCATCGTCAGCAGCCACCTGCTCTATCTGGTGGAAGATCTCTGCAGCCACCTCATGATCCTTCATAAAGGCGAAAGTCTGTTTTTTGGAGCCCTCTCAGAGTGCCGAGCGGCCTTCCGAGATTTGCACGATGACGCCTCCCTTGAGGAAGTCTTTCTCCACGCGACCGCTGACTGAGCCTGTGTCCCCTTCGATCTTCGGGAGGAAATCGTCCACCCAGAAACCTGGCAGAGGACCCATGCGTCCAGAGCAGATTGCTTTGAGCAAAATAGCTTGAGCACATTAGCTTGAGCACATTAGCTTGAGCAGATGGCCTTGATGAAACCGGGTGGGGCCGTTGGCTTGGAATCTGACAGGAGGGGTGCCAAGTGAGATCGGCAGGTCACATCATGGGAGGGCCGTGATCACCTCGGCCCGCGGTGTTGGTTCTTTGCCTTCGGGAATCTTCGATCTGCCATGGCTGCCTCAGCTTCAGACATCGATATTGAGCGTCTTCAGCAGGAGACCTCACTGTCGGTGGAGTTCCATCAATCCTTAGACTCCACCAGCGATCGGGCTCGGCAGTTCGTGGCCGCCGGGCAGGCAGAACCGCTGCCGAGGTTGGTCATCGCCGAGAACCAAACCGCCGGGCGTGGCCGGGGAGCCAACCGCTGGTGGACTGGTCGAGGAAGCCTAGCATTCACGCTGGTGACTCGAGCTGATCATTGGGGGCCGTTGGGGTCGGTGGCTCCGCCGATTTCGCTGGCGGTGGGAGTTGCCTTGGTCGAGGCGTTGGAACCTCTGCTCTCAGGGCACCAGGTCGGCCTGCACTGGCCGAATGATCTCATTGTTGACAACCGAAAACTCAGTGGGGTGCTCGTCGAGTGGCTCGCCGGCTCGACGGCAACCGGCGGCCATCTGCTCATCGGCGTTGGTCTGAACGTCAACAACACCTTGCAGGAGGCTCCCCCAGAGGTCCGGACTCGAGCAACAACTCTGTATGAATTGACCGGAACCGAACATCCCCGGACACCCTTGCTGCTGACCATCCTCGCCCACATTGACCAAGCCATGCAACAGCTTGTCGGGGGTGATCCCAGACTCTTCAGGAAGTTCGACAAGCTTTGCCTCCAAAAAGGACAGCGTCTGCTCGTAGAAACACCTCAAGGAACCCTCACAGGCCGCTGTCAGGGGGTGGGAGCTGATGGGGGGCTGCTGTTAGAAACGGACGCCGGACTGCAGTCGGTTTTCTCAGGAACGACCCAGCCGGCCGATTCCTGGGCCGAGTGATCGCCTGCGTTGGCTCCCACCGCTGGCAGGCTCTCCTCAGCGGGCTCGGTCTTGTGGAGTTCGGTTCAGAGCAAGAGCACAGGGTCTGAGCATGCAGTACAACGGCACCGAAGTCGTCGATACCTTCGCTGAGGCCTTTCCCATGTTGGCCGCCCGACTGGTGGTCACTGCGATCGACCAAGCTTGGTGTCAGACGGTTGCGACCACGGCCACCGGTTACGCGACCAGTGTGATCGGCTGCGACTGTGAGGCTGGCATCGAACGTTATCTCAGCCCGGACCAGACGCCCGACGGACGCCCCGGTGTGAGCCTGTTGTTCTTCGCCTTTGACCACGACAAGCTCAGTGCGGCTCTGACCCAACGGATCGGGCAGTGTGTGCTGACCTGCCCCACCACCGCCTGTTATGACGGATTTCCCGGAGGGACGGAGGAGACCAGCTCGGCCAAACGTCTGCGGATCGGCGGCTTGTTGCGATATTTTGGTGACGGCTATCAAAGCTCGAAGAAACTCGGCCAGCGGCGGTTTTGGCGAATTCCTGTGCTGGATGGGGAATTCCTTTGCGAAGACACCTTTGGGACCACCGAAGGGGTTGCTGGTGGAAATCTGCTCATCCTAGGAACCGACCAACCGGTCACGCTAGCGGCGACCCGACGGGCGGTTGCTGCCATGCAGGAAGTCCCAGAGATCATTTTGCCCTTTCCAGGTGGGATTGCTCGAAGTGGTAGCAAGGTCGGCAGCCGGTATCCCAATTTGCTGGCGAGCACCTCCGACCGCTACTGCCCCACGCTTCGGGGCTTGCCCACGGTCAGCTCGGCGGTTCCTGAACCAGTCAATGCGGTCTATGAAATCGTCGTGGATGGTCTTACCGAAGAACGAGTTGCCGAGAGTATGAAGCGGGGAATTCAGGCCGCCGCCGGACCCAACGTCCTGCAAATATCTGCGGGCAACTACGGTGGAAAACTTGGCCCCTTTCATTTTCGCCTGTCTGACGTGCTCGGAGAATGGGGCCAGCCACAAAACAAGCTCATTCGGACCTGAAGCCTCAATTCGCCACCCGCTGCCGTCGTTTGTTCATCAGTTGAGGGTTTTCGCCCCGGACTATTCAGAACCAGCCCAAGATCGCCGATGCCGAGATGGTGGAAACCTCACCTCGGGGTTGTTCCGATTGGGTTATCGTTGGTTCTGCCGAAAGAATTTGAATCACTGGGGGCGGGATCTCTGGGGGCGGATTGGCCGGGAGGATTGCCGCTTATTTTCCACTAACCGGCGGGCGGTCGGTGGGTTGCCAGGCTGTATGGTTGGGACCGGAAGGAACGCAAAGGATCGTCAAGCTGGCCGGCAGATCATCGATTGGGCAGATCATCGATTGGGCAGATCATCGATTGGGCAGATCAGTCGACTCACTCCTTGATCCTTCCCCTCGTTAGATTTGGTTTCATTGGTGTTTGCTGCATTGGTGTTTGCTGCATTGGTGTTTGCTGCGGCGCGATCCTGCAGTTGGTCTCGGATGGAGACGCTGCAGGGGGCACACCGATCGAGCAAAACTCAAACGTAACCAGTTCCCAGATGGAGTGTCCGTTGGCTCAGATGATTGCTTGACTTCGCTTGGGTGGCCTATAGACTCAGACCTTATCCAGGGAGATTGTGTTGAGGCCTGGTAGGCATCGTGGGCAGTTTCAACCGAGGCTTGAGTGACTCCAGAAAAGTGTGCCGGGGTGACTTCGTATCTCTTCCTTCGGGGAAGTTGGTTCCTCAGGGAAGGTCGTTTCAAGTTCAGACGGGTCACAAAGTCCGAAACATTTTCACCCACAAGGCCGTTGAGCACACAACCCAACCATACAAGCCCAAACCATACAAACCCGACAGAGTGAAGCCCTGTGAACCATCGAGCCCAGGAATGTGGCTGCTTGATGAGGCGTCGGTCTTAAACAAAATCCCCCCGGTACCTTCACAACCGCTCAGCAGGCAGGGTAACATCGGTTAATTGAAGTGGGGTTTGCGGCCGAACTCGATCTGAGCCGCTTCGCCAACGTACAAACAACGCCCTGCGAAAATGAACGCGGAAAAATAGCCCAACGGCCTGTTGTGGTAGAGTCGCTGGGTGCCACACTTTCTCGCCTCGAAGAGTGCTCCCCTCAACGGAGTAGTTTCACTCGCAAAGATGGTTTGCAGCGTGGAAACCTGCTCGAGGGTGCGGTTGGTCGCGGGGTGAGTCCAGGTGCCGAACTCATCGAGTCTGCCGGAGTGACCTAACCGTCTCCAGCGCCGACTGAGGTTGGGAACAGTTTCGGTTCGCTTGGGCCAAACGAGCGTCCCATGCCAGCTCAGGCCAGTCATTTTGGCATGGTTAAAACTGTGTTAGTGCTAGGCTATCACCACGGACGAGAAGGCTGGAGAGACAAGGACGGGCAAAGACTTGCCCCAACATCCGTCAGTGAACCTGTTGGCTTGATAATTGACAGGCATCTCTTCCCCACAGCGACTTTTCCTAAACAGTTTCGAAATCCAACACTCCAATCATGAGGCTCAAGCCATGAAACATCGTCACGTTGCGGGTTTCTCCAAAACGGAGACAACCAGGCCAGGACAACACTTTGGTTTCACCCTGGTTGAACTGCTGGTGGTCATCACGGTCATTGCCCTGCTGATGGCGTTGTTGGTCCCAGGGGTGATGGCTGTTCGCAGCGCCGCGGATAATACCAGGTGTATCAATCGCATCAGCCAGATTGGCAAGGCCCATATCACCGCCCGTACTGCCCGGGTTTACGTTGATTCGCGGAATTGGACCGCGACGTTGCTGCCGTACCTCGAGAATAACGAGACCTTGCTGGTCTGCCCTGTTCAAGAGGTCGACCAAACCAGCTATGGCATGAACAACTGCGCCGAGTTTATGAGAGAGCCCGACGCCAACAAGATTCTGCTGCTGGATTACCGCGTGACTGACGTGGGCTTTGTCACCCAACCGCCAGAGGAACGGTGTGAGAGCTGGCTGGAGGACCAAGACTTCCGGCATGGGGGCTCGGCCAACGTGCTTTATTGGGATGGACGCGTCGAGACACACATTGAAAGCGAAATCGACCCCTGTTCCGATGATCCGTGCTGTGACACCAAAGATGACATGCTCGGCAGCATCTACAAGAAGCTGTGGGTTCCCAAGTATGGCTGCGGTTACAATGACGATCCCTCCGCTGGCTCCGGTGACTCCTCCGATCAGGACTGGATCGACACCTTCGATGGTGTGGATGATCCCAATCACTTCTCTCCCGAACCGGGTTTGACTGCCGAGTACCGGCCGACCGCGCAGGGCGGAGCCCCTGAATGGGGGGCCGCAGCTGGCGTCTCACGAACCGATCTCGATCTCAACATGCCCTTTGGAAGCGGATTTGCAGGTGGTCCACCAGGACCAGACCACGGGCAGAACCCCTTCCCTGACCCGCGCCGACCTTTCTCGGTGATCTGGCGGGGGCAGATTCGCGCGGATGTGACCGGGCCGCACATTTTCTTTGCCAGCCACGACGACGGTTTCTGGCTGACCATTGACGGCCAACAGATTTACGCCAACCCACGTTGGAATGGTGGTCCCTTCAACTGGGGCCCCAGCCAACCCATTGAGATGCAAGCGGGAGAATGGGTCGATTTCGAAGCTCGGCTGCACCAGCAGTATCGCGGTGGAAACCACGTGCGACTGCAGTGGACTGCCCCGGGTTTGACCCGGCAGGACATCCCCTCCAGTAATTTCCGCACCGGCCCGCCCGGACAGTAGGCCCTCTGCTGTTGGCCTTAGTCCTGACAGGCTATTGCCGGCCGAACGACGAGAAAAGCTGGCGTAGTCGGCTCACACGAGCGACTGACCCGAGCTTCGGTCACTGTCTCAGCGGGCTGACTGTTTCAGTCGTGGTTGGTTTCACCAGCGACTGCCCTGATTGCATCCAGTTTTTTGAGGGCAGTTTGAGTCGACAATCTCCCAGCGATTGACTTTTGGCAAGGGGCACTAGGATGGTGCCCCAATCTCAATTTCGGACAACTTCTCCGTCTACCTGGATGGTCCCAACACACAACCTTCGTCGGATCTGGAGACCGCTTGACTGGAAAGTCTCCGGTGACCCGCCTGACAGGATCTGAGTGTTGAACCACTCGATTGGCCTCCGCGAACTAGTACGATGCGAGACCGAATTCTCTTAGCGTTGCTTCCCTTGCTGGTTTGCTCTCTGTCTTGCTCGGGTCCGGATCGCCCTCGTTCCCGCTCCCAGATTCAAGCGGAACGGGAGAAACTACCGGGGTTGTACATCACGGAGTCCGGCAAGCGGATCACAGCCCCTATGAATAAGGGGATGGTCCTTGATGAAAGCAGCGGAGAGATTGCCTGGCCCGCTCACCAGTGCACCAATCCAAACTGCCCGGCGCGAGAGGGCGACGATCCTCACCTGTTCATTTGGCCAGACCCTCGGTTCGAGGTCATCCAGGGGGCCATCCAGCCGATCGACATTCCCACCCTGCAAGAACTCAACGCTCGGCTTAAGGAAAAAGGTTTTCCTCCTGAGGCCCTCTGTCCTGAGTGTCTCAAAAATCGCGACCCCGCATCTGAGACATCCAAAGAGCAACAACAGTATCGCGACTGGTCTTCCCTATATGTGCTGCCCGAGACCGCTGAACGTCAGAAGGCACTCGACGAGGAAGCCAAAGCACGCAAAGAGTATATCAAACGCCGCATCTCCGGAGCCGAAACTCCCTAACACTGCTGATCTCAGAGAAGCCACAAGCAACGAAAAGTGACAACCAAGCTTGCGGGCACCCTTTTGCTAGGGGCTGGTGATGGGTTCTTGTGTGAGGGGTTTTTGCCAGCTCTTCTTGAGCCACATGATTTCTCTGCTGGTGTCTTTTCACTTGGGTTGGGTTGCCCAGGTACACCTTCGCTCGCGTTTTCTGGGTGGTCGCGGTGACTGAGGTGTTGCTCAGTGGCGATCTCATCCGCGGAGAACGCGGAGGTCCCCGGGGCCCAGTTGACCCCGATGCAAGGCCGTGGCCACCAGGACGGCATCACAGCCGGCCGCTTGGAAGTCTTGCACGTCCTCCAGATGCCGAACACCTCCACCGGAGGCCAGATGGATCAAGGGAAATCGTTGCCGAATGGCCTGGCAGAGTCCCATGGTCCCCGGTCCCTGCTCACCTCCAACGGCTGCTAACTCCAGCACAATCAGCCTGTGGATGCCGCTGCCGACTGCCAGCTCAGCGATTTTGAGCGGGTCGTCAGGCCAGTCTCTCGTCGCCAGCGGGACGCTCCGACGCAGGTCGAGACTAAAAGTCAGGCTCGAAACCCCAACTGCGGCGATGAGTCCGGCAAGCTGCTGCGGCGTGCTGAGCGACTCAAGGGACAAGATTGTTTGCGCGAGTTTTCCGTCCCAGGCATCAACAAGATGACCGACTTGCTCTTTGGTCTGAGGGCCACAGTCAACCAGCCATTGCACAGGCAGCTTGGCAAGTCGTTGATACCACTCCCATTGAGGCAGGCCGCCTGTGAGTGCGTCCAGATCGGCGAGATAGAATTCGGCCAAGCCAAATTGCTCCCAGATCGCCTGGGCGACCTCCAGTGGATCAGCCGAAGCGCAGAGTTGGCTGGTGATCGGCTGGTAGCCAGCTCGGTTGCCTCCAGCAGCGTGGACCACTTGGCCGCCCAGAAGATCTAGCACCGGAATGATTTGCATCTCAAACCCCTCAGCCGACCTTTTAGAACCGAGCCTTAACAGCCTCGGGTCGATAGAGCGGAAGGTGTCGATAGTAGACCTCAAGGGTGAGAATCGCCAGAGCGGTGTTGTACAGCCGGCCCCCGGTATCTCCGTTGTTGCCGCTGAAATGCCAACTTCCCGATTCATGGCCTCGCTTGGCTTGCGCTTTGATCAACTGGTCACGCATCTTCTGATTCCACCGGACCCATTGTGGTCCACCGTAATGGTGCAAAACCTGGGTCGCGTAGTAGTTGTAATACATATCGTCTGGTGAAGGGCCAAGCTGGGCCAGTCGCTTCACACCTCGGTCCAAGTCGGTGTGACCCGGGGTCCACCCGCTGTACATGCGACAGAGCAGACCAATCGCGTCGCAGGCAGCGGATTTCTTCTTGTCGCTGGGCATGTACCTGTAGCGAATCCCGCTTTGGACCTGCACGGAATCAAGAAACCGATTGGAGGACTGGACGGCCGCCACCGGCACGTTGAGATAAGCCATTTGACCACTGCGTAGGGCCATCACCTGCCAACCATGCATCGAGGTGTCGCCGGGTTGTCCCGGAAAATAACGCCACCCTCCCCCAGTTTCCTCTTGAGCGGCGACGACAAAATCGAGAGCCCCTTGGGCTAAGCGTCCCAGTTCTCGGTCGCCGCTGAGTGCATAAGCCTCACTCAGCGCAATCGCGGAAAAGCCTTGCGAGTACATCGTGCCTTCTTGAAAGTCGAAGCCGTCCGCTCGGGCACGAGCTCTAGAGATTAAGTAATACAGAGCCTTGGCCACCACCTCCCGATATTCGCCTTGGCGATGAGTCTGGGCGGCGCCCAGGAAGGGCAATAAAGCCAAGGCCGTTGATCCGGTGCTGCTGGCGACTTTGCCCGGGTCTCGACAACGGTGACACCCTTGGCTGCCCGGTGGGGCGAAACGATGATCGAAGTACCAAGCGCCGTTTTTGGCCTGATGATGAACCAGCCACTGGAGACCACGCCGGACAGCTTGTTCGCTTTCTTGGCTGCCGCCTTCTCGTTCCAATAACAATCGACGCCGATCGGGTTGCCGACCTTCCAAGGCACCTTCGATGTTGGGCCCGGCAGTCCTCGGGGCAACTGGTGCCAGCAAGCCGCCTGGTTCGACGTCCATCCCGGGAACAGGAGGCAACGCTTCGGTGGGGTCGTCGATCGGAGCAATTTCCAACAGGATGGCAGGCTCGATCACCGGGAGACCTTTGGTGGCGTCGTTTTTCAGTTCAAAGGGATTGGTGCTGGCCGACTCCAATGCCAGCTCTTGGACATCAGCAGCCAGTCTCAAACCCAGGGGTTCTGGCGGTGGAGGATTCAGCCACCAAATCAACGCAAGCACCAGCAGCAAACCGATGTGGATGATCAAACTACCACCCCAGCCAGGAAGGATTTCTCCAACCCACCGACGCGGTGGAAGAGGAGGCAGACCCAGTCTGTCAGATTCCTCGCCGCCAAGAACGGCCAGGCGTTGCGGGGGTTTCTCCTGGTCGGAGGTTGGCTGATTGGATCGGTGTGCGTCGGCTGTGTGCTTCTCGGGAAGTGACCGGTTGGCAGTCTTCCGCTGACCAGCGGCCGATTGTGCCGCTGGTGGCCGCCAAGTCGCAGGGACTTCTTGTCCAAGCGGAGGAGCCGGCTGGGGAGGTTTTCCGGACATGCCAACTGCACCAGGATGAAGGGAGAGGGAACAATCCGGCGTCTCTCTTCAGTATCGCACCGATAGAAGTTGGCAGTGTGACGAGGATCTCGAAACTCAGGTCAGTCAAACTCCGCGTGCTGGGCAGCAAGCACAGGTTGGGGCGATTGTCGGAGATCAGCGAAGGCGAGGCTGCCGTATGGTCTTGGCAACGTCCCTCCCCCGGGGCGGTTCTTTAGTTGGGCAGCGTCTTGGTTGGAAAGTTGATGAACCTTTGGAGATCGATCATTCAAAAAGAGCTCTGGAAGAGATCGCCCGGTTGAACGGGATAACCTCGGAGAAATTCGCTTGTCTGCAGCAGGCGTTTGCCGGCAGGTTGGACTTCGTTCAACTGTAAGGCATCTTGGCCGCAGGCGATGACCAACTCGTCGCCCAGTGCTTGGATCACCACACCTGGCGTCGGCGGGGAGCTGGCCTGATCTTGAGCAACGACGGTGGCTCGGTTGACGATCACTCGGAGCGGCTCTTGGCTGTCACGTTGCCAGAAGGTGAACGATTTGGGCCAGGGGACAAAGGCACGGATTTGGTTGCGGATGTTCTGGGCAGGCAGGCTCCAGTTGATGGCCCCTTGAGATTTCTCCAGTCGGGGAGCCAACGAAGCTTGCGATTGATCCTGAGGCTGCGGAGAGATCGTCCCGGCTTCCAGGCCGTCCAGTGCGTCCAACACCGTCTGGACCCCGAATTCGGCCAGTCGCTTTTCGAGATCCTCGGCGTTTTCCACGGGATCGATGGGCACTTTGGTCTGCATGAGGATCGGGCCGGCATCGAGTTCTGGGGTCATTTGAATGACGGTCACGCCGGTTTCGGTCTCCCCGTGAAAAAGAGCCCAGTTGATCGGTGCTGCCCCACGGTACTTGGGAAGCAGCCCGCCGTGCAGATTGATCGCCCCACGTGGGGCCATCGCCAGGGTGTTGGTATTGAGGATCTGGCCGTAATCGGCCACCACAAGGATCTCCGGTTCCAGGGCGATGATCGGGGCCCGGACGCGAATCCGGTTGATGCGTTCGGGGTCGAAAATGGCCAATCCTGCCGCCTCGGCGGTTTGCCGCATCGGATTGGGTGGATCCTTGCGTCGTCCGGTTGCACGCGGCGGTTGCGTCACCAACGCGAGGACCTCATGTCGGCGACTTTCGATCAATGCTCGAAAGGTGGGGACTGCAAACGGACCTGTGCCCATCATCACCAACCGCATGAAGCCTCCGTGGGGTGCTGGCGAAATTGCCCGTGCATCAAAGCGAGTGCAGGAAACGACCTGTCCTCAGAAGACAGTCCAGGCCAAGAAGCTGACTTCCCAGATGACCAAGCAACGCCTTGGTGGCCAGTGGAGATGGAGCAATGGAAGTTGCCGTAGCTGAGGCTGTCAGTACGCTTTGGGGTGCTGGCAGAGAAAACCGATGCGGATAGCACAATGTTTTTGCTGCATTCAGGTCCCAATGTTGCTAGAAACTTGCCATCATCATCACCTGAGGGAACGACTGTTTCAATCGGTCCACCGCATGCCGGCTGATTTTCCGACAGCCCCAGAGCCACAATGTCTGGATCTCCGGCAGCCGAGCCATCAAACCGACCCCTGAAGCGCTGACGTTGGTTCGGCTCAAGCTGAGGGTTCTGAGTTTGCTCAGCCTCTGAAGATGTCGCAAGCCAACATCGCTCAAGCCACGGCATGACTGAAGAAACAAACTTCGCAGGTTCCTCAGGGAACCAAGTGAGGCGATTCCTTCATCGGTGAGGTGAATACATCCACCCAGGGCGAGGCTGGTCAACCTGGTCATGCCCGACAAATGAGCCATGCCGGCATCCGTCAGCCCGACGCAGGAAGTCAGGTTCAGTCGCTTCAGCTGTGTCATCTGAGAAATCGGCAGAAGATCAGCGTCCCCAACACCCAGGCAACCGGTCAAGTTCAGACTCTCCAGTTGGGGCCAATCGATTAAACCTTGCAAACCACTGCCGCTGATGGCCGTGAAGGAAATGTCAAGCTCCCGGAGACTGCCTAGCACCCCCGCCCGGGCAAAGCCGACATCCGTTGTTCCTTCACAGAACATCAACGAGAGTTCCTGCAGATCCTCCAAGCCTGCCAAGTGGGCCAATCCATTTCCGTTGATCTGATGGTTTCCCACAAGCCTCAACCTCTTGAGGCTGCAAAGCTGGGTCACCGCTGCCAGCCCTGCGTCGGAAACAGCGGTGTACGACAACGACAACGACTGCAGCCGCTTCAGGGTGGGCTGTTGCAGCAAAGAGGCCAGAGAGATGTCCTGCACCGCCCCGCCGACAGTCAGTGACCGCAGGGAAGGCAACAGAGCCAAGGCTTGGCTGACTCGAGATGGATTGAAGGTACGCAACTGGAGACCCTCGATCATCCCTCGGTTCCATTCGATCTTGCCGGGCGTTCGTCGCCAGGGCCAACCGAAAGGCAACCAATCACGCTCGTAGCCACGTAACAGTGCTTGGCCGCGTAGCTCCAACTGGGCACGCTCAGAGCTGTCCGGGGGCAAGTTCGCCAAGGCAATTTGCACGCGGATCAACTCGGCCCGAGCCCGCTGGATTTCGCCTCCGTTTTGCTCGAGCCAGTCAGCCAGCACCAGCCGTGGGGCGTTCTGATCGGGTTCGTCGAGAACCGCCTGCAGTAAATGAGAATCGACGTTCATAAACCCGATTATCCCACAACTCGACGACCTGGACAGGGCGGTGGGACTTGGGAAACGGGTCCACGCTCACCAACCCCGCGTCGACTCACCAGTCTTTGGAAAGAATGGACGAAAATCGGACGCTGCCACGCTTTCAGAAGTCCACGAGGCAGAACCTCTCAGGTTGATTGACAGCCTCATTCCCGCCAGTCGGGTCAAGCGGTCGTTCGGGATCCCGCCGGAAATCTAGTGCCTTGTTTCCTCTGATTTTGGCAGTCGGTTGATTTTGGCAGTCGGTTGATTTTGGCAGTCGGTTGATTTTGGCAGTCGGTTGGACGTCAATCCCCTGATTCCACGAGAACCAACTGCCAAATCAGAAGGAAACCGAGCACTGGGGTTTGTTCAGGCGTGTGGGACAGAACAATCAGTGAGAGACCTTGGCCTGCTAAGCGGTCAGCCAGAAGAGCAAGCACTGGCGATTCTGGCAATACACAAGACGAATAGGGATGAGGACTGAGGATTGTGTTCTGAGTGTCACATCTCGGGCTTGCATGGGGTGAGTCAGCCAGAGCCTTAGGAACTCCAAGGAACTCGGCTCTGGCTTTCCCAACGACGCGATGTTGATCCAGCTGCATCAGCCTGGTTCAACAGCACTGGCTCAAGAGTAGTGGCTCAAGAGTAGCGGCTAAGCTTGAGCCCCTTGACCGGCGATCTGGATCAAGGGCCCGTGTTCGCGTTCCATTTCCCGAATTTCTTCAGTGATCTTCATGGAGCAGAACTTGGGGCCGCACATGCTGCAGAAGTGAGCGCTTTTGAAGGTCTCTTGAGGAAGCGTCTCGTCGTGCATTCGCTGAGCGGTCTCCGGGTCGAGCGACAAGCGGAACTGCTCGTTCCAATCGAAGGTGAATCGAGCGTGGCTGAGGGCATCGTCGCGATCCCGTGCCCCGGGCCGATGACGAGCGACATCGGCCGCGTGAGCGGCGATCTTGTAAGCGATCACCCCCTGGCGGACATCCTCGACATCGGGAAGGCCAAGGTGTTCTTTTGGGGTGACATAGCAAAGCATGGCCGCTCCGCTCCAGCCGGCCAGGGCAGCCCCGATAGCGCTTGTAATGTGGTCGTAGCCGGGGGCGACGTCAGTGACCAGCGGACCCAGGACATAAAACGGCGCACCCTGGCAGACCTCGATCTGCCGCTTGATGTTCATGTCGATCTGGTCCATCGGTACATGGCCTGGACCCTCGACCATCACCTGAGTGCCCTTGGCCCAGCCACGCTGCACAAGTTCGCCAAGGGTATCCAATTCGGCAAACTGAGCCTGATCGCTGGCGTCGGCCAGACAGCCAGGACGCAGTCCGTCACCCAAACTCCAGGTCACGTCATATTGTCGCATAATGTCGCAGAGATCTTCAAAATGCTCATACAACGGGTTCTGGCGGCGGTGATGCATCATCCATTTGGCAATCAGCGATCCGCCTCGGCTGACAATCCCGGTAATCCGTTTGGTGGTCAGGTGCAGGTGCTCCAGCAGCACGCCACAGTGAATGGTCATGTAATCCACGCCCTGCTGGGCCTGATGTTCGACCATATCCAGAAAATTCTGAGGGGTCATCTCTAGAATGTCGCCCCCCATGTCCTCGATCATCTGATAAATCGGCACCGTGCCAATGGGCACCGCCGAGGCATCGATGATCGCCTGCCTGATGGCATCGATGTTCTTGCCTGTGGAGAGATCCATCACCGTATCAGCACCCAGCCGCACGGCCATCTGCAGCTTCTCAAGCTCGCCGGCCAAGTCACTGGTGACCGCGGAGTTGCCGATGTTGGCATTGATCTTGGTCTTGGCGGCAATGCCGATGCACATCGGCTCCAGTTGCTTTTCGAGGTGGACTTTGTTGGCCGGAATCACCATCCGCCCGGCGGCCACCTCGTCACGAATCAATTGTGCATCAAGCTTTTCCCGGACTGCCACCGTCTGCATCTGGGGTGTGATCTCTCCAGCTCGGGCGGCTTCAAGTTGTGTGGTCATCGCTCTTCTCGGCCTGTGAATGATGGGAAAACTCTCCCTGCGTCATTCTGCGGGGGGGGAAGGCAGTGTCAACGCAACCCATACACGGCAGGGTGCAAATTCAGCCAACAAGAACTCCATCAGCCAGTTTCGCTGACCTTTCGCGGATCAACCGCAGGTGACCCTCAGGGAAACAGACGGGCCAGCATCGAGCCCGATTGCGGGGAGACCGCCGCGACCATCGTGATGCGAGCGCGGCGGCCGTTGCTTTCGTTGCGAAAGGTCAGCTCCCGTGAGTTCCAGAAGCTCCCATCGTTGACAAAGCGGCTCAGCAATTCTGGGTCACAAGTCAACGGCACAATGTCGTACCGCACAAAGTAGCGGGGTGCCTCCCACATCGAGGCCTGCAGACGGGCGATGGGCCGGCCTCGGTACTCGACCAACCAATCTGGCTGCTGCACCTCCCCACTAACGGTGTACACGAAATTCTGATTCTCGGGTTCAGCCAGTCCCCGACGTCGCGGCCAGCAGAGCACGATCGCAACCCCGACCAGCACCACAGCCAGCAGAACCAAGGGAACACCGACGACCACCGCCAGCACAAACAGGGCCAGCCGGCCCAGCCCGCCCCAGTGCTCACCGAGATAGGCGACAGCCACACAGAGCAGGATCGGCAAGAGTTGCTTCAGCAGGGCCGAAGCTGTTCGGTTCCAACGAAGGCCCCATCCGGCTGGCGAGCTTTCCGTGCCATGACTCGGCTGTGAGGCGGGATTTGTGGGCGCCACGCGATCCTCTCCTGGTCCAAGGTGGTCGGCTCACTGATCGGCTCGCCAAACTCGGCCAGTCAAGCCGAGCAGGTTGGCACATGCCCAGAGTCACATGCCCAGAGTCACATGCCCAGAGTCACATGCCCAGAGTCAACTGCTCATTGGTTGCCGACGTCCACATCCGTTTGGTGTCACTGAGGGAGCGTTTCGAGGGGTTGCCAAGCCTGTCGAAGTCTTTCAATTCATCAGGGTTTTCCAAGCTGCGCAATTTCTTCAGGTTGGTCTGGAGGTCAAGTTGCTTAAGTCGTTGAGGCTTGTCAAAGCATCCCCACCGCTTGCGTAAGATGCCACAGCTTGAAAATGGTGGCTGATTCCGGTCTCGGGGACCATCAGCCAGATCTTGCTCTAAGGTGGGCCTTGGCCACTTGCTGTCTCGATCAACAGGGTCACACTAGCAAGGCCATCATGGTCCATGTCGCCTTCTGTCTGGTTGAGATCGTCGTAAACGATCCGCCAGCGAAGACCTTCCCGGAGCTCAGGCAACATCAGATGCTCAAACCGGCCTGAGATTGCCGAACCCCGCAGGATCTCGTACTGTTGGCCGGCATCCAGTCGGTGGTGATTGGGCACCCGTAACGACAACACCCCCGCCAAGACGATCTTGCCCTGAGTGACCAGCTGAGTGCAACGGTTGGCTCCCGAAACCTCAAATTCCACAAGTCCCATCCGCGTCTGAGCGAAATCGCCCTTCACCTGGGTGCTTCGTTGAGTAATCAGATTCCTCGAATTCCGGATGTCACCACCGACGATCACGCCCCGACGAATAGCCCCTCCCATCACGCGAGGGGGATCGTGTTGGATCAGGCAGACGCCCGGGGTTTCTTCTCGAATGCCCAAGGTGACCGCGACGGACCGGCTTTGTTCACCGCGTCGGATGGTCAGTTGAACGTGTTCCCCAGCGTTTAGGCCGCGAATCTGCCGGATCAAGGACCGTGCGTCGGGAATCGTTGTTGCGTTGGTCGCCTCGATGACATCTCCCACTCGAAGGCCAGCACGATGAGCGGGCGTTCCCAAGATCACGCCTGAGACCACCGCCGAGCTGTCACCGCCTTGAGGCAGAGGAATCGCCGGATGTGTTTGGAGGTAAACCCCCAGGTATCCAGGCACGAGGGGTGCGGACTGAGTTTCGCCGGCGGAACACGGGCTCACAGAACAGGTGCCAGAGATGGCCAGCAGGAGAAGCCAGGCGAAGGAAGCAACTAGGATGTTCGTCGGAGGCCGGCAGGATCGCGTCCGCCGAGATTCCGAGGAGGGTGAAAGCAAGCAGCTGGAGAGGTTTTGAACCCCCAGGGTGGATTGACCGCTTATCCGAAGTGCTCGGAGAGACCCGACCTGAGCATACCGTCCTAGGGACCGAACCATGGCTGTCCCTCCAGCACTGAAAGTTGTGTCCAGCAGAAGTTGTCTCTGGAGAACCCGTTGTTGGTGAATTGCTGAGAAGGCCGGAGACTTGCCGGCTGGTGCTTTGCCAGGGACCTGAGATGTAATAATCCCAGATGGGGCTGGTCCTCCCAGGATGTTTCTGGCCAGATATTACTGGCCAGAAGTTTCTGAATCGGTGATCTGCAGGTCCCCCAGGTCGGGCCTGTGCGACAATCTGGAATAGTCGAGTTAGAGGGTTTTCAGATATTCCAGCAAAGCCTTGCGTTCTTCCAACGACAGAGCAGCAGGGAAGTCGTGACCGCTGGCTTTCTTGCCTGGCTTTGTGGTGTCGAAATACTCCCACCGCTCTCGTCTGGTCAGGCCCGCAGGCAGCTTTGGGAATGTCTTGATGGGTAACCCCATTTTGTCGTGATCGAACCCGTCTTGAGAAGAACGTTTCCAGCAAGAGGGCCGCTGGTCGGGATGCAGCAGATGCCAAAGGGTCGGGACGCTTCCGTTGTGTAGGTAAGGGGCTGTTGCCCAAATGCCATCCAGAGGAGGAGCGACATAGCCTCCTGGATCTTCCTTGACCGGATCGGCTCCGTAGTGGCATAGCCACATCGAGCCATAGAATTTGCGGTGTTCCACCGGCAGCGATTTCAACCGCAGCGGGTCGGTGCCAATGACTGACAAATCGACCAACCGTTCGGGATATCGCCCTTGGGGGCCGTAAGTGCCGTGACATTCACTGCAGGACTGGCGGAAGACTACCTCTCCCTGTTTCGCAAGCGCCTCATCGATCTTGCCAGGGTATTTCGGTGGTTGAACCTGTTCGAGCCAGGCCAGGATGTCTCGGAATTCATTTTCCCAACCACGCAACTTGGCCCCGCTGTACTCCGGCAACATCGTAAACTGCATGATGACGCGGTGATTCTTCGGGCTGAAGCCGTCAATGTACAGGCTTTTTTTCTTCTTCAGGTGCCAAAACGGCGGGGCATCCATGTCGTGATTGAGAACAGTCGGCAATGAGGCTTTGGGAACGAAGTCCAGATTCTTGTCGCGATAGTGCAAAACCATCAACCCAAAGACCACCGCGTTGGTTGTGCCACGGGAAGTGCCCAAGGGAATCAGCAACGCACCCTGCTCCATGTGCCCCAGCGGCTCTCCACGTAGCAACTTCAGTCGAGCCAGGTCCTCGGTGAGCAATTGCAGGGCATAATGCGTATTGGGAGCACCGGGGATCGTCCGACCAGCGACTTGACCTCCGTGACAGGAAAAGCAGTTCATCGCCCAACCGAAGGATCCACCCTCCAGCGGATGTTCGACGTACCCCAGCGCCGTGCTGCCGAGATCATCGTTGGGCTCAGCGAAACCATACTCGCGAAAGATCATCTCGCGTCGTTGTTCGGGGGTGGCCGATTTGGCTGCTTGCCGCTTTTCTGCCGGCCACACAGTCCAAAGGTTTTCAAACTGTTCTTGGGTGAAATCCGGTGGCAGGTAGGCTTTGGTCCGCAACAGCCGATAGCCTCGCTCAGCTGAGGGCTGATACCCCGCGGCTTGTTGAGGGTCCTCTTGGAGGTTGTGCTGATCGGTTTTCCGATTGGCCGAATTTCCGGGGGATTTTTGAGGCTGTTGGGCTGTTGCCGCTTGAGGATCAACTCGCCCTGCGGTGCTTGCTTGTTTGGTACGCGGTTCTTTGGTGGACGAATAGTTGGCCGTTGAGTGATGAGGACTCGCTTGCTGTGCCCGATTGATCGCACAGAGCCCTCCTAGACAAAGGCCCGTCAGCAGCACCACCAACGAGAACCTCGGAGAAGATGGATAAATGGGATACTCCATGGCAATTGCGAGGATCTGCCCAAAAGAAATGCGGTTGTGGGTCCAATGGCCCAAGAATGACTGGTGGGCACCAGCCATGTTCAGACCGCTGTGCCTCCGCACTCGGTGTTCAAAACGGCCTTGGCTTTCCGTCAACAAACTCCCAGCCGAGTGCCAGCCATTATACCCGTTGCCCAGTGCACGCCCATCCGCCGCTGCTCAGCGGAGACTTCGCGTTTGGATCGACCCCCTGAGATCCTCGCCCAAGATCCCTATCTGAGAGCCGCATTCGAGATCCACGCTGAAGGCCCAGGCCTTACGTCCGACTCTGGGGTTGTCAGTTAAATCAGTTCTGGTAACGGCTGGTGGTCGCTGACCAGATATTGAGGACGCCCCGACAGGTCGGTCAGGGTCGTCCGATTGGGCTCAATGCTGAGATTCTGATAAAGGGTGGCCAGAACCTCGCCGAAGTGGACCGGTCGGTCGGCGATCTCAGCCCCCAAGCGGTCAGTCGCTCCGATCACCTGGCCGGTCTTCATGCCGCCTCCGGCAAGCAATCCACCGCCGACTTGGGGCCAGTGGTCGCGTCCGGCTTTGTTGTTGATCCTCGGGGTTCGCCCAAATTCCCCCCAAGCGACCACCGAAACATCCTGATCCAGGCCGCGGTCGTGCAGGTCCTGCACCAAGGCGGAAAGTCCCTGATCGAAAAGAGGAAGATGTGTCTTGCGCAGACCATCGAAGTTGTTACTGTGAAAGTCCCAGCGCCCAAAATTCAACGAGACCACTCGGCAGCCGGCCTCGACCAGACGCCGGGCTAGCAGAAAGTGTTCCAGGTTACGAGGAGCACCATCCCCAAAATTCTTGGGGTCGCCTTTTCCGTAACGCTCACGAGTTGCTGGGTCTTCCTTGGAGAGGTCCAAGGCATCAGCCAGCCGGCTGGAGGTCAGGATGTCGAACGCCTGACGGGTGACGGCGTCCAGGCCGGCCAGTGTCCCTGAGGTGTCCAGGTCGCGACGGAGGGTGTCGATTTGGGCAAGCAGCTGTTGGCGATCGGCTAAGCGATCGACGGTGATGCCTTGGAGCACCATGTCTTTTCGGGCAGGACCGGAGGGGCGGAAGGCGGCATGACCGACGCCGAGGAACCCCGGCAGACCTGGTGAGCCATAAGGAGGATGGCCTGTATCCGGGGCGAGGCCCACGAACGGCGGCACCTCGGGGGTTGTCGGGCCCAACACTTTGGAGACCGCAGAGCCCAGTGAGGGCCAGCCTCCTGGTGGTTGGTTCCGGACGCTGCGACCTGTGTAGCAGATGAATGAATCGTGAGCCCCGTTGGGTGAGCCATAAACTGACCGCAGGGGGACCAGTTTGTCCATCACCGCTGCGGTCTGGGGCATGTGCTCGCAGATCTGGATGCCTGGAACTTTTGTCGGGATCGGCCGGAATTCCCCGCGGATCTCGGCCGGGGCCTGCATCTTCAGATCATACATGTCCTGATGGGAAGGTGCCCCGCACATGTAGATCATAATCACAGCCTTCTTGGAGTTTCGGATTCCCGCTGCCGCCTCGGCTTGCAGCAATCCCGCCAGCGTCAGACCGCCAGCCCCCAGTGCGCCCATCCGCAGGACATCCCGCCGCGAAATCCTGGCGACCCGGCCCCGCGTCAAATCCCAATACATCTGTCCCTCCGTTGATCGATCACTTCCCGACACATCAACATATCTTGATAGGATATCGCAACTTGTGCTGGAAGCAACAGAAAACCGGGTGGGGACAAGAACCCCTCTTGGTGCGGGGAGCACTCAGCGTTGGGCTGGCCTACCGCTGGTCGTTGGCTTGGCAGGACGTTGGCTTGGCAGGACGTTGGCTTGGCAGAACGTGGCAGGGTGTTGGTTGATGGAGACAGCCGGGTCGTTTGACGGGGAGGGATGTGTGGTTGTGGGTTGTCTGTGGAAATGCCTGGGGAGTTTTGCTTTTCGGGGAACCCCCAAGGGGTGAAATCGTCAATGTCTCAGTTGGTGTGCTTCGGCGCGAACAATCTGGCAGTTCAACAACCTGCAGAATCTGGAGTAAGAAAGGCGATGATGACTCGAGTGAACAACCCCACTGGCTGGCTCCCAGCGACGCTGATGCTTTTGGCAACTGTCACGGTCCTGGCAGGGCCGGCCAGCCCTCAGCTGGCGGCCTGCTTTATGCGGAGTCCGTTGCCGGTGACTGTCTGGCTGGATCATATCCACGTGGACATCACCGACAACGTTGCTGTGAAAACCTACGACTGCACCTTCAAAAATCCCAACAATCAGGCAGTCGTTGGGGGCACCTGCTACATGGAGTTGGAGCCGGGTGCCCAAGTAGACAATATGTCCGTTCTGGTTGACGGCAAGGAGATGAAAGCCGAGATCTTGGATGTCGACAAAGCGAAAAAGGTCTTCACTGACATTGTCAAAAACGGCGGCTCGCCGGCTCTGCTGGAGTACTTTGGCAACCAACTGATCCAAACTCAGGTGCCCAGAGTGGCGCCTGGGGGCACCGTCACTGTCAAACTGACCTACACCATGGTGCTGCCGCGGCGAGCTGGACTGACCCGCCTGCAGATGCTCAATACCAACCCCAAGGCACTGATGCAGCCTCTCAAAAGTGCCGGGGTGACCGTCAACATCAAGTCCAGGACGCCGATTAAGAACGTCTACTGCCCCACACATAAGGTGGAGTTTGCTGAGAGCGAGGGCTGGGATGTGACTATCAAGTGGGCTCAAGAGAATTACATGCCCAAGCATCCTTTTGTCCTGTACTATCAGACGGCAGAAGATCCCATTGGGGCGAGTTTACTTGCTCATCGAGAGATCGATGAGGAAGGATACTTCATGATGATGCTCTCGCCGACTATGGGCCAAGGAACCGGCCAGATCACCGAGAGCCAGATTTTGCCGAAGGATATCGTCTTTTGCACAGATACCTCCGGCTCGATGATTGAGAACAAAAAGATGGAACAAGCCCGCGGGGCACTGAAGTATTGTGTGGAGCACTTGCGAGATGGAGATCGCTTTAACATTGTGGACTTTAGCACAGAGGCTCGGAGTTTCCAGCGAACCGGTTTGGTGGAGGTCAACGAAACCTCTCGCGGGAAAGCGCTTCGGTATATTGATAAGCTAGCAGCCAGGGGAGGGACGGCGATTGAGGAGGCTCTGCTGCGATCGCTGACACATCTCTCCCAAAGCGATCAGGACGATCAGGGCGTTCCGCAAGCGACCAAGCGGGTGCAGATGGTCGTCTTTGCAACCGACGGCTTGCCGACAATCGGGGAACGCAGCCCCGAGAAGATTTTGCAGAAGTTGGCCAAAAAGAACGACCAAGATGTCAGGATTTTTGTCTTTGGGGAAGGAACCAATGTCAATACTAAGTTGTTAGATTTTCTGGCCTTAGACAATCGAGGAGAAGCAGATTACATCCTGCCGGAGGAAGACATCACGCAGAAGATCAGCCAGTTCTTTGATCGAGTGGGCAGCCCGGTGATGACGGATGTGCAGATCGATTTCGGGGAGCTGGAAGTTCGCGATGTGTATCCGCGGAGGATCGCAGATGTCTATCGAGGGGAGCAGGTTGTTGTCTTCGGACGCTACGCCGGGTCGGGCCCTCAGACGATTCAAGTGACCGGCAACTACGAGGGTCAGCGAAAGACGTTTTTGTATGATCTGGAGTTTCCGGAAGCCAGTGAGGACGACAAGACAGCCTTCGTGCCCAGATTGTGGGCTGGGAAAAAGGTCGATTATCTGCTGACGCAGTTACGCCAGAATGGTATGCAAGATAAGGAATTAGTTCAGGAAGTCACGTATCTCGCCAAACGCTTCGGCATTGTGACCCCCTATACCAGCTTTCTGGTCACCGACGATATCGCCACACAGTCTCGCCCGGCACAACTCGCCCAGAAGTTTGGGGCAAGATTCCAACCTGCCGCTGTCCGGGGAGCTCAACCAACCTCGGGATTGGCAGGCCCAGAAATTGAAAATGCCAAACGTTCTGTCATGGAGGCGGATCAACAGGCGAATCTTCGTCGTGAGGTTGCTACCGGTCGAGCAGGCGCTTTCGAGGAAGCGGCTGACGCGGCCCTCACCTACGCCCGGCACTCGTCAACTGAGGGTCAGAAAGGCAAGGATCGAACCTCCTCCCTCTCCACCCTCCGCTACATTGGGAGCAAAACATTTTATAAGTCCGGCGAAATGTGGTATGAGAGCGACTACGAAGCCAACAAGGTCGGCGATCTGATGACCATCAAAGTTGGTTCGGACGAGTATATCGACTTGTTGCTCAAGAACGGCCGGATTGCCAAATACCTGGCTCTGGGTGATGTGGTGCTTCAGATCAATGGCCTCTGGTACCAATTCAAAAGCTGAGATTTCCGCTTCTCTGCTGGTCTCTCTGACTCGTCGGGGAGTTCGTCGCCTCAATCCCCCACGCTCTTTTTTGGGAGGTCGTTTTGCCTCTCGCTGAAGAGGTAGCCATCCAGGCAGTGCCCCGCCCAACCAGGGGCGGGGCTACGGACTGCCAAGAGGCCTGACTCGCCCAGGTTGCCTCGCTCTCATCTCTGTAAGTCTGCTTGTTCTCTGAGTCTGCTTGTTCTCTGAGTCTCTGACCGCTTCGTCAACTCACTCTGAGCAGCTGGGCAAGGGACCGCTCTGCAGCATCCCCAGGAAGCCTGTCAGCTTGTTTTAAATTGTTATGGTGTTGGGCCGAGATAGATTTCGGTAGAAGCGGGTTCTTGCTGATGTCTAAGGCAGTGGGGTGCTCTGGCTGTGGACCTCGAGGTCCCCAATCTTTCCTGTGTTGCCAGCCTTGGCGCGGCGTCTAAAACTTCATCGGCGAGTGGAATCTACTTTGCACTGATACTTGCAATCCGCCGCGGGTTGGTCTTTGTGACCCTCGCGGATTGGGATATAGACGCTTGGCGGCCAACCCCTTGATCGAGTCATGGGGTGATCAACTCTCGGTCGTTGGTCACCAGAGTCTGACCTCCGGCTTGGACCGTCGACTTCCCTAGTTCTGTGAAGCGCAAATCTCGACGATTGGGTCATCTCGAGGGATTGTGAGAAATCTACCGAGGCTTCATTCAACGCCTCGACCACGCTTTGCCGATGAGTAACGCTGACGATTTGTCGAGACCAAGTTCCTTTGTTTGGAGAGGAAAGCCTTGAGAGCGTGACGATCCCTTGGCACTAGGGATCTTTGCTAGTCTCCTGGCCGACAAACGTTTGGCCCTGCCAACGCTTGTCTTGGATCCTGGAGAGTAGAGTCCCAATCCGACCGCTGGTGTCTCAAGCAGATCCTCGGTGTTCTCTGCCTATTTCCTGCGTAAGTGACAGCTGATCATGGCAAAACGCATCGTTATCATCGGAGCTGGGCCGGGTGGCTTGGCCTCGGCCTTGCTTCTGGCTAAGGCAGGGTTGGAGGTCACCCTACTGGAAAGGCTTCCGCGGGTCGGTGGCCGGACAAGCACTTATACAGCCGACGGCTTCAAATTCGACATTGGCCCAACATTCTTTCTGTATCCTGAGATTTTGCGTGAGGTCTTCGCTGCTTGCCAGCTGAGCCTTGATGATGAAGTCCCCATGACTCGGCTCGATCCTCAATATCACTTAAGGTTTGGAGCAGGAGGGGGAATCGATGCTACGCCTCATGTTGAGCGGATGCAGCAGCAAATCGCCAACGTCAGTCCTGAGGATGCCAAGGCGTTTCCGAAATTCCTTACAGAAAATCGCACTAAGCTCAACGCCTTCCGAGCGACCCTTCAGTCTCCCTTTAGCAGTGCTTTGGACCTCCTGCGTCCTGATGTTCTCAAGGCCGTCCCGTACATCCGACCTTGGAGAAGCTTAGAGCAAGAGCTCGCTCGTTTCTTCAAAGATCCGCGTGTCCGGTTGGCTTTCTCGTTCCAGTCGAAGTATCTGGGCATGAGCCCGTTTCAATGCCCGAGCTTGTTTTCGATTCTCTCATTTCTCGAATACGAATATGGGGTCTTTCACCCGCAAGGGGGCTGCGGGGCAGTCAGCCAGACGATGGCTCGGCTGGCCAAGCGTCTCGGAGTCGATCTGCGTTTAGAAGAGCCGGTCGAGGAAATCCTGTTTGACAGCGCCAGACGACGGGCGGTCGCGGTACGGACAGCTCAAGGGGTTCACCGAGCCGATGCGGTGGTTCTCGGGGCAGATTTCGCCCAGGCGATGACCCATTTGATCCCCGATCAATTGCGGCGAAGATGGAGCAATCGCAAGCTGGCCAAGAAGAAGTATTCTTGCTCCACATTTATGATGTATTTAGGGATCGAAGGTTGCTATCAGGACGTCGGGCACCACACGATCCACATGTCGAAGGATTATAAGCGAAACCTCGACGAGATTGAGAAGCTGCACATTCTCAGTGAAGATCCATCCTTCTACGTGCAAAATGCCAGTGTCACCGATCCGACCCTGGCACCGGAAGGTTGTAGCACTCTCTACGTCCTTGTTCCGGTGACCCATCAGCATCCCAACGTCAACTGGACCGATGACACCATCAGGCGGTTTCGCAAACTCACCCTCAAGCAAATTGAGGCCATCGGTCTTCGAGATGTAGAATCTCGCATCCGTTATGAGAAGATTCTCACGCCGGCCGACTGGCAACAGGGGATGGCAATCTATCGAGGGGCCACGTTCAATTTGGCGCATGGGCTGACACAAATGCTGCACATGCGGCCTCAAAACCGCTTTGAAGAGTTCGGCGGTCTCTATCTCGTTGGCGGTGGAACTCACCCAGGAAGCGGCCTGCCGGTGATCTACGAATCAGCTCGCATCAGCAGTCGCCTGCTGCTGCAGGATCTTGGAATCGATGCGGGCTTTATTGACGACTTTGATCGCTCCAAACTGCCTCCTCAACACCAGGTGTCGGGAATGCTCCAAGGGGATCTTGGCCAACCTTTTGGGCATTCTTCCCAGGATGGTAAACTCGGCAACGCCGCCAAGGTCACCAGAAAAGTCCTCCCCAAATGGGCCTGAAGAATAACTCTGTTCAAGCTGACGGCAACAGCCAAGCCGCTTCCGAGGAGTTCCTCATGGCTGCCGACACTCAGCAACTCGACGGCCAACAGCCTGGGTCTGGGCAACCCCAGCCGCAAGCAGTGGGCACTCAGGGTGTCGCTCACAGCGAGAGGAACGGACCCTTCGAATCGATCCCGGCCGCTCTGGTGATCGCGCGTTCAGCCCAAAAGGCCTGGAACGCACAGCCCCTGGCTCGTCGGCTTCGCATCATCCGTCGCCTGAGACATTTGATTGCCGACCATGCCGAGGAGTTGGCAGCCGCTGTTGATCTGCCGCAAAGAGCACGAGCCTTTGAAACACTGACTGCCGAGGTCCTGCCCCTGGCTGATTCCTGTCGGTTCCTGGAGCGAGAGGCCCCTAGCCTTCTGAAAACACGTAAGTTGAGTTCGCGATCTCGACCACTTTGGTGTTCGGGCATCCGCATTCAGGTTCGGCGTGAACCGCTAGGCGTTGTCCTGGTGATCGGCCCCTCCAATTATCCGTTGATGCTCTCAGGCGTGCAGGCCATCCAGGCCCTCGTCGCTGGCAATGCGGTCATCCTCAAACCCGGCCGCCGAGGACACGATTCGGCCGTTGTCCTGCGGAGGCTTTGCCTAGAAGCCGGCCTCGACCCCCATTTGCTGATTGTTCTGACCGAAGCGACCGAAGACGCCCAGAGAACGATTCAAGCGGGCGTTGACAAGGTTGTGCTGACGGGGAGTTCCCGCAGTGGTCAGGCCGTGCTGGCTTCGTTGGCGGAATCGACCACACCGGCGGTGATGGAACTCTCTGGCTGCGACCCTGTTTTCGTGCTACCAGGGGCTGATCTTCGGCGAACCATTCAGGCAATTCGCTTTGGGCTAGCCCTCAATGGGGGCGAGACTTGTATTGCGCCTCGTCGAATCTTTGTCCATCGGAGTCTGGCCGAGGAACTGACCAAGGGGTTAGTGGAGGCTGCTTCCCAGTTGCCTGCCTTTCCAGTCTTTCGGCAAGCGGCGGATGTGGGCAGTCGGGCCATCGCCGAAGCGGTTCGAGGTGGTGCGGTGTTGGCTACTGGATCTGCTCAACCGCTTGCGGGACCTGTTCAGCACCATTGGTCCTCTTTGCAGCGTTCGTCCTCATCAGCCCAATATGCTTGGTTTCAACCGACAGTCCTGACTGAGGTTGACCCCAAGATGACCGTGGCCACCAGCGACTTATTTGTGCCGGTGACCTCGGTGATTGCCGTTGCCGATCAACAACAAGCTTTGGAGTTTGCAGCCTGCTCGCCCTATGTTTTGGGAGCAAGTGTTTTCGGCCCGTCTCCTGAGGCAGAACAACTGGCAACGCTGATCCCCGCGGGCACAGTGACCATTAACGATCTGATTGTGCCAACAGGTGACCCTCGGATGCCTTTTGCTGGTCGAGGTGCCAGCGGTTTTGGGGTCACCCGAGGAGCCGAGGGACTGCTGGAGATGACGACCCTCAAGGCTGTTGCCCAACGGCGAGGCTCGGTGCTTCCCCATCTTGAGTCTCCCAAAACCACCGACTCGCAACTGGCCCTCGGATTGATTCAGGCCCTGCACAAGCGAACATTATTCCAGCGAGTTGCCGGATGGTACACCTTGATCCGCTCAGCCATCGCTGGCAGGCCCCTTGAGGTCGCAGAACCGAAATTCACCGACCAGAAAGCCCAATAGTCACAAATCGTCCCACGACGCGATGCCTTCGGGGCAACGCACAACTTGGTCGTCCAAAGGAGCGAGAAGAATGATTCGTGCCACAACCGCCCCGATCGGCGTGATTGGAGGGGGACTGGCTGGTCTGGCCAGTGCCTGCACCTTGGCTGCTCGCGGATATCACGTTGTGTTGTTTGAGCGGAACTCCTGGTTGGGCGGCAAGGCCGCTGAGCTGCAAGACGGTGAGTTCCGTTTTGACATGGGGCCGACGATTCTCACCTTGCCCAGTGTGCTCCGCCGGATCTTCACCGAGGCCGACCAACGTCTGGAGGATTACCTCGACCTGGTCAGGCTGGATCCTCAGTGGCGTTGTTTTTACGAAGACCGCTCAGTGCTTGATTTGCGTCAAGACCTCGACGCGATGGCTGCGGGGATCGATCAGCTGACTGGCAACCCTCACATCAGCCGCGGCTATCGAAAGTTCATGGAGCTTTCCGAGAGGCTCGATCAGATCTCCGATAAGTACTTTTTCTGGCGAAGTGTTGGCGGCATCAGCGACACCTTTCAGATCGGCGGGACTTTTCATCCGTCAGTTCTTGGCGATCTGATGGCCATGAGGATGGGCCGCAGTGTGGCGGGCACCGTGCGTTCCTTTGTCAAGGACGAACGCGTTGCCCAGATGATCGATCACTTCACACAATATGTCGGTAGCTCCCCAGAGGGCAGTCCAGCGATCCTTTGCAGCATCGCTCACATGCAGACCAACGAGGGCGTGTGGTATCCCATCGGCGGTACCCGGGCGGTTCCTGTTGCACTGACACGGTTAGCGGGGGAGCTTGGTGTGGAGTTCCGCCACACCGGTATCCAGAAAATCAACCTTGAAGGAGGCAAAGCCACAAGTGTGCTGACAGATGATGGGGAAACCGTGCCGGTCTCCGCAGTTGTCAGCAACTGTGATGCAGTGCGAACCTTCCGAGAGCTCATCGGCGGAGAAACAGCCCGGGCGTTTGATCGCCGTCGCCGGTATGAGCCGGCTTGTTCTGGTGTTGTGCTCTATCTTGGTCTGAAGAAACGCTACGATCACCTGCTGCATCATAATTTCGTCTTCAGCCAAGACCCGCATGAAGAGTTCGACGCTATCTACAAACAAGGGATCCCCGCTCCCGATCCGACTTGCTATGTCTGCTGTCCTGCTCAGACTGAGCCGGCTGTCGCCCCTGAGGGTGGCGAGGCGATGTACATCCTGGTCCACACGCCGTACCTGCGGCCGGGACAAGACTGGACCAAGATGCTCCCGGAATACCGTCGGGTCATCCTGGACAAGATGGCCAGAACAGCTGGCTGCGAGGATCTGCAAGATCGCATTGTCGTCGAGCATGCCCTGACCCCGCAGGACATCAACGACCGCTACCATGTTCTTGACGGGGCCATTTACGGTTTGGCCAGCCACGGGAAGTTCACCGGGGCTTTCAAACCGGGCAACCGAACTTCCGTGCCTGGGCTTTACCTGGCAGGGGGCGCTGCTCACCCCGGGCCAGGCATGCCAATGGTGCTGATGAGCGGTTGGATTGCCGCGGACACACTGGACAAAGACCAGGTCGTCCAGCCGACTGAGCCCAGGGCTCAGAATCACTTGGCAGGCCCGAATCGGCCAGTGGCGGCTTCGGCCTCAACAGCCACCACCGCCTGAGCCAGCTCCACTCGATTGTATGTCCCCCGAGCAACAACCCCAGAGGCTCACTGTTTCGATGAGGAAACGGTGAGCCTTTTCCTTTGGGCCTCCCCCGGAATCCTGAGAGGCGTGTTCCACCAGCCCATCGATGGGCACTCAAGCAAGAGCTCGCAACAGGAGTTCGGACCTGTCGGGGTTGCTGGCTTTGGGTTGCAGGCTTTCGGAGGAGTCGATGAGAGTCTTGCTCACAGCCGACCGTTCAGTAGGCTGAAAGAACCTCTGAAACTTCGTCTGTCCTGAGCAGCAGAGACTCACCGATGATCCAGCGACTTACGATTATGGCGTGCTTGGCAGTATTTATTGGTTCCGATGCTGAGGTCAGGGCCGGGAGGGTTCACCTGGTCGTCCTTTCTGGGCAGTCGAATATGGCCAGGCTCGATCCGCAGATTTCGTTCACACCAGCTCTGAAGCAAGCCCTCCCTCAAGACGAAGTGATCGTGGTCAAACACGCACGGAGCGGTCAGCCCATCAGGCGATGGTTCAAGCAATGGAAACCGGCTCAGGGCGATGAACCGGTCGCCGATGGAGCCATCTACGACAAGCTGATCACCAAAGTGCAACAGGGCATCGGCGGGAAGACGCCAGACACGGTGACGTTTGTCTGGATGCAAGGAGAACGGGATGCCCGGGAAAAGCATGGCGAAGTCTATGCGGCCAGCCTGAACGGTCTGATCACTCAGCTGCGTAAAGATCTGGGGCGGGAGGAGATCAACGTCGTCATCGGCCGTTTGAGCGATTTTCACAAGCCTCAGGTGTACCCTCATTGGGATCTCGTCCGTCAGGCGCAGGTTCAAGTCACCCAAAACAATCCGAGGCGAGCTTGGGTGGATACGGATGATCTCAACGGGCCAGGGGACGACCTCCACTACACCAAAAAGGGCTATGCTGAACTTGGTCGGCGGTTTGCCGTTGAGACAGTTCGACTGCTGCAAGGCAAGAACTCAGCGAACCCGTGAATCCGGCAAATTCGTCAGGTGGCTGATGGTGCTCGTGCCTCAGAGGGCGTCAGCTTGGCCGGTCCTGGTTTGGGGAGACTGTTCTCGAGTTGCCGGCGATCTGCCAGGTGAACTTGAGTGGTTGGCGACAGGCGGCAGAGCAGCCGCCGGTTCGCTGAGAACCCGGCAGTTCGTGACCGGGGCGGGTTTTGGAATCACTGGTCAGATTGTTTGACTCAAGCGGTAGTTTGCCAGTTGGAGTAAGGTGGTCCCATGACGGAGAGACAGTTCAAGGTCGCCATCGTAGGTCTGGGGTTTGGAGCGGAGTTCATTCCGATTTACCAGGCGCATCCCAACGCGATCATGGATGCCATCTGCCGGCGAGACGAGGGGGAACTCAACAAGGTTGGAGATGCCTTTGGAATCGAGAAACGCTACACCAAATACGAGGATTTGCTGGCCGATCCGGAAGTCGACTTTGTGCACATTAACTCCCCGATCCCCGATCATGCCCCGATGTCTTTGCAGGCGCTTGAGAGTGGCAAGCATGTGATGTGCACAGTTCCGATGGCCACAACCATCAGCGAGTGCGAGCAGATTTGTGCGAAGGTCTCCCAGACAGGCTTGAAGTATATGATGGCCGAGACGGTCGTCTACAGCCGGGAGTTTCTCTTTATCAAGGAACTGTATGACAAAGGTGAGCTGGGGAAAATCCAGTATATGCAGGCCTCCCATCCGCAAGATATGGAAGGCTGGCCGGAGTATTGGCAACGGATGATTCCCATGCACTATGCGACTCATGTGGTCAGCCCGGTCCTCGGGTTGGTCAGGGGGCGTGCCGAGTACGTCAGCTGCTTTGGTTCTGGAACCATCAACGATGCTGTGGCCCAACAATCGGGCAACCGTTTTGCTGTGGAGAGCTGCCATATCCAAATCCGCCAGAGTGACATCGCTGCTCACATTTGGCGGTTTTTGTTTGATACGGCGCGACAGTATCGAGAAAGTTTTGATGTGTACGGGACGAAGAAGAGTTTTGAATGGACTCTGGTCGAGGGCGAGGAGCATATCATCCATACCGCCAAAAAGCCGGAGCCCGAAATTCCCTCGAAGGTCACCGTTCCCGACTACGCCCATCTGTTGCCGGAGCCGATTCGACAGTTCACCTCTGCCATTCACGATGCCCAACACCTTTCCTTTATTCAGGGCGCCGGCCACGGCGGAAGTCACCCACACATGGTCAACGAGTTCCTCCAGGCCTTAGTCAACGACCGTGATCCCTGGCCCAACGCCCGAGAAAGCGCCAACTGGACCTGTGTGGGCCTTTGCGCTCATCAATCGGCCGCTCAGGGTGGGGCCATTGTGCACTTGCCGGAGTTTACGCTGAAGGACTGAGCTTCGGAGAGGTGTTCGACCCAGGGCTTTCCGTCTGCCCTTGTTTGTGATCACCTCAAGGGGGCAGCCTGAGGCCCACCGGAAGCCCGGCTTGCCGGACCAAAGGTGCCCGCTTCGTCGAAGACTTTTCTGGGAATCAGTAAACTCCAGTAGAGGACGCTGCTCTCTGGCATCCTCTGCAGAGAATCCCCCACAAGCGATCATCATCAGAGCGTCAGCCCGATGTGCTCGGCGAACTGGGCGGCTTTGGCCGGCCAACCTTCTTGTTGGAGTCGGACTCGTGCCTGCTGTTGGGCAGGAGGGACACCTGCCTCAATACGTAAGATGACTGCGTTGGTAAACTGCTCTGGTGTCGTGACGGCATCCAGGCAGTCACCCCATGGGATGACAGCGGGAAGGTTCCGGGCGACCACAGGCCGGCCGGTGGCCAGATACTCTTTGAGTTTCAGCGGTTGCATGGCACGGGTGACTGGAAGGTCGTCATAAGGCATCACCAGCACGGCAGCCTGCTGAGCCCAGCCAGGCAGGTGGTCATAAGGTTGTGGTCCGGTCAAGATGACCCGTGGCATCTGCAACAAAGCGGGATCCGGGTTGTCCGAAGGACCCATCAGCACGATGCTTCCCCGGTTCTCTTGCTGGAGTCTCTCGGAGAGAGATCGCACCAAGGCGACATCCATCCGGCGGTCGATCAACCCCCAAAAGAGCACAATCGGCGGCTCAATTTCCTCCAGCCCCGGGAGGAGTTGCTCTGTCCCTTGCCAGTGCTGCAAGTCGACACCATGGGATAATAACTCCACTGGCTTGCCACTGGCCTGCAGCTTTTCTTGCAATGTATGGCTGACGGCGATCAACCGGTCGGCACGCTCGATGAGTGTGACCTCCATCTCTTGTAAGGTCCGTCCGTCCAGTCCCGGCCAGACCCCGAAATCGTCGACACAGTAGTAAACCCATCTGGCGACGGGAAGTAAGCCGATCAGTTCGCCGATCAAGGGCAAGGTGGTGATTCCAATGACCGGCCCGGGGGCCTTTTCAACAATGGGCTTCAGCGTCGAGGTCAACAGCAGTCGATTGAGCCAGCGATCATGTCCCCGTCTGAGATAAGGCCACATCTTGGGATTGAGAACCGTCAAGTTTTCCGGCAGCACTTGCTGGCGCGCTGAGCCAGCCGGCAAGGCCCATTGCCGAAGCTTTCCGGCGGCTCGTTGAAGGGTATCCCAGTCCAGCCGAGGGCGACGAGTGCCGATGGTGTTCACCCAGATGACCGGGATCTCAGGAAGCAACTGGCGAATCAGGTGCTGCGAACTTGAGGGATGCCGACCCCAGTCGTCCGCAAAGAACAGCAGCGTTGGCTTTTGGGAGCGTGAGATCGTGGAGGCCTGCCGTTGGCTCTTGGCTGTTTCAGGCTGTGGACCTTGCGGATTGTCCGAGGCAGCAGATTCACCGGAGTTTGTGGCTCGGCCCAGGGAAGCCTCCCCAGCGGTCGTGTCGCCAGCGATGTTTGCATCCGCAGTCTTGTCCTCAGCAGGGCTCATGGGGGTTGCTCATCGGAGGTTCTTGATTCTCGGGAACGTGTTCGCCCGGCCTTGTCAGCGGCTTGAGGTTCAGTTGTTGTAGTAAAAAATATGACTAGAAGTTGACATCCCCAAGCGGCCTCGACGACAGGGTTGATATAGTTGAGACTGATGGGGGGTGTCAACGCCCTGCGTTGGGGCGTGCTTGGTTTAGCCGCTGCTGAGGAAGCACTCGGCTGGCCCCTTCGAGGGGCGCTCGGCCCCCTCCTTGTGAAGAACGATCAACAACAAACCATGCCCCTCCGGAACGTTCTCCCGCAGTGGTTGGGAGCCTGCCAACTGCGGGGAGATCTGTGATGTGCGAGCAGATCCATGGCTGCCTCATATTGTAGGGCAAGATCGTTGGGCAGGATTGTCGGAGGAGATTGTTCCTCGGCAAGATCGTAGAGCGAGAGTGAAGGCGGGGAAGGTTTGGTTCGGCTTGGTGTGGTTCTTGCCCCGTTGAGGCCTTGCGGATCATCAGGGGTTTTTGTGTTGGCTCGTTCCGGTCTCGAGGGCGTGAGCCTCCGCCACAATCGGCGACATTCGGGGTCGAAGAAGTCGGAGCGTGACAATTCTCGCTTGCCAACAGAGCTTTTCCCTCTGAGCAGGCCCTGTTGGAGCAACGGATCCATGGCCGAGTATGACTGTCTTGTTGTGGGGTGTGGCGGAGTCGGCAGCGCTGCCTTAATGCACTTCGCGCGAAGGGGGGCACGCGTGCTCGGCGTCGACCGCTGGTTGCCCCCCCACGAACAAGGCAGTTCTCACGGGCAAACTCGGCTGATCCGGCTGGCCTATTTTGAGCATCCGGACTATGTCCCCCTGCTACGGGAAGCTTTCCAGGGGTGGGAGGAGCTCGCTGGTCAGAGCGGCGAGCCCTTGTTGAATTTGACGGGGTTGCTGGAGGTCGGGCCTGCCCAAGGCCCGTTGATTCAAGGCGTGCTCCGCAGCGCTGGCGAGCACTCCCTGCCAATCGAGCACTACCGGTCGAGCGACTTCCAAGAACGTTTTCCCGGGTTTGAGCTGCCCAGCGGCCATCAGGCGGTCTTTGAACAACAGGCTGGATTCCTGCCAGTCGAAGACTGCGTGAGGATCTGCCTGCAACAGGCCAGTGAGGCTGGGGCGGAATTTTGTGAGGGGATCTCCGTGACGAGTTGGTCAGTCGGCTCAACCGGTGTGCTGGTGCAAGGGACTGACCGTCAGGATGATTCCTGGCAGGCGAGCTGTGATTCGCTCGTGGTCACAGCAGGATCTTGGGCGGGAGAGTTGTTGGCCGATTTAGGGATACCGCTGACGATTCGACGCAAGTCTTTGTTTTGGTTTGACATCCAAAGTGACGTCGCCGACTACACACCCACAGGCGGAACTCCCGCCTTTTACTTTGAACTTTCCTCGGGCGATTTTTACGGAGTGCCAGCGATCCCGCCGTGGGGTTTGAAGGTCGGCCAGCATACCGGTGGCGCGACGGTAAGCGATCCTGCTTGCGTCAATCGGTCGGTCGATCCCGCTGAGCAGCAATCGGTCCAGAGATTCTTGAGGACCTGCCTGAAACCAACTTCTCTGCAAGTGACTCGACATCGAGTGTGCTTGTACACCGATAGTCCCGACGGTCACTTTATTGTTGATCGACACCCCCAATATCCCCAGGTCCTGTTTGCCGCCGGGCTCAGCGGTCATGGTTTTAAGTTCGCGCCCGTCCTGGGACAGGCTCTGGTGGATCTGGCCTTGGACCAACGGACGGAGTTACCAGTGGACTTTCTTGGCCTGGATCGCTTCTGGAAGTGACCGCCTCTTGCCCTGGACTTCTTGCTTGCTGGGGAGTTTCTTGAGGAAACACAGAGCCTCCTAGAGGTCTTCGACTCTGGGCGGCCACCAGAAGCCCGGATTGCCGAGAGAGTCTCGTCAGCCTCGTCGAATTCTGCTCAGGAAATCAAGAACCCTGAACGCGGTAGGGGGTCTCAGGCTCCCGTGACCCGCCTCTGGTCGCAGACTGTCCTGGCGACTCCACAGAGCGCTCTCAGGGAGATCTCTTCTACCACATTTCGGTGGTTTCTCGTACTTGACTTTCTTACGCCGGTGACCAAGGACAAACCGCGCCCAATGACGCGATGGACGCGGCATCTGCCGAGTTCGCTTACTGCCGTCGTGGTCGTGTCACGGCTGTGTCCATGAAAGTTGCTAAATCTTTCCTTGAGTAGCTTGCCAAGAGCAGATAGGGGGACACAATGTCGCAGTGCCGAGCCAATGTGACAGCGCTATACAGGAGGTGAGTTCCCGACCCACTGACGACAAAGATTGACCATAGGTTTGTTGATGATTGAGAGTGTAGATATTAACTTTTCCGTACCCTGTCGACACCGTCTGCACTTGACTGAAGATGTGACCACATCTGATGCGCATGTGCTTTTGGATGCCCTGGAGGGGGAGGGTCGGCCAGCCAAGGTTCAGATTTGGTTGGATAGTCATGTGGCGCGGGCCAACCCGACTCTGGCCTCGCGCCTGGAAACGCTCATTGGCAGTCGGCCAGGCAAATTGAAGCTGACAGATCCTGTGGGTCTGATTGAAGGCGGCGAGGCCTGCAAAAACGATCGAGAACTTGTGCACCAGCTGCTCACAGCGATGGACAATGCGGGGCTGGACCGACGCAGCTATGTCGTGGTCATTGGCGGGGGTGCTGTATTGGACGCTGTTGGCTTTGCAGCTGCAGTGGCCCATCGAGGCATTCGGCTCATTCGCCTGCCGACGACAGTGTTGGGTCAGGCGGACTCCGGAGTGGGTGTGAAAAACGCCGTCAATCTCTTTGGCAAGAAGAATTGGATGGGAACCTTCGCTGTTCCCTGGGCAGTGATCAACGACCTTCGCCTGCTTGAGACCTTGCCCGATCGAGATTTCGTGAGTGGTTTCTCAGAAGCTGTGAAAGTCGCGCTGCTGAAATCGCGATCCTTTTTTCTGGAAATCTGCAAAGACGCAAAGGCGATTCGAGACCGCGACATGCAGGTGGCTGCTCCTGTGATCGCCCAATCCGCCAAGTTCCATCTGAGTCACATCACTCGTGGGGGTGACCCATTTGAGGTGCGAGAGGCGCGACCCTTGGACTACGGGCACTGGTCCGCCCATAAGCTCGAGCCCATGAGCGATTTTCGACTCAGGCACGGTGAGGCAGTCTCCATCGGCGTGGCCATCGACACAGTCTACTCCTCGCTGGTCCATGACTTGCCCCAAGATGACGCTGAACGAGTTCTGCGTTGCCTCTACGACCTCGGCATCCCTCTTGCGGATGCTTTGCTTATTGAGCAGACCGACGCCCTATTTCGTGGTCTTGAGGAGTTCCGCCAGCACTTGGGAGGAAGGCTGACAGTCACCATGCTCAACGGAGTGGGTGAACCCATTGACGTGCATGAAATCGATCATCACGCGATGAGAGTTGCCATTGAAAGGGTGTGCGAAATTGAGGAACAGCTCAAGCAAACTGACCCTCACACAGAGAGCAGAAATCTCAGCATGCAGACCCACTGACACCAGCCGTTATTGTCCTACTGAGCCTTAGAAAAGTATCCGGCCCAGGGTGACCACCTGCCCATGTTCGCGACGGCCAAAGGGGGAAACGCCACAGGCAGCCCCCCAAAGACCAGTCTGCCAGACGAGACCCCTCTGTTTTGTCGAAGAATTTTCACGGATTCAGTAACACCCTCTCTTTATCGTAGCGAAAAGATTGGCCGATGACCTCTTCGTTGGCAGAACCTCAGCAGCAAGATCTTGCCCGCCTTCGACGGCTGTTGGGCGAGTTGAACGACCTCAAACGCATCAGAACGGCCGGTCATCCCTACAGCCTGGCTGGTCAGATGTTTTTGCGAGCCTGGAGCTCCCTCATTGACGGGGAGCCTGTCGAGGCGGTTCTTCAACGCGAAACAGCCGCCGCAGTCGCTGGCACACAACTTTCTGGTATCACAGCATCGGTATTGACCGAGGTGGGTTTGGAGAGAGAACAATGCCGCGTCGTTCTCCAACAAGCTGTCGATGTCTACCGAGACTCCCTGCCGGAGGTCACCAATAAGCAACTTTCTGCAGGGCTGGGCCGGCTTTTGCAGCCAGACGGCCGACCACACAGCGACAGAGTTCCTGAGTTCGCAATTCGCCTTGCCGAGCAGCCCCGTGCCGGAGCAACTCGGCCTGGATACGCTCGGCTGATTCTGGAGCCGCCAGAGAGCCATGCCGAACACTGTCTGCTTGTCGCTGTGACCGCTGCTTTGGTCGCGCCGGCCATGGGTGCTGAGCCAACCGCTCCCTTTCTGGCAGGGCTCTGTCATCATCTGCACAACGCCTACCTTCCCGATGGTGGTTTTGCCGGTGAAGAGCTTCTTGGAAATCACCTGGAAGGCATTCTGCGGATCTGCACGGAACGGGCTTTTGGGGAACTCCCAGGCACGGTGCAAGAAACACTTCGGCATTGCCGAGGACTGCTGACGCACGCAGAAACGCCTGAAGCCCGAGCCTTTCATGCCGCCGATGTGATTGATCGAGTCTTGCAGATGGTGCATTACCATCGCGTGGCTGCATTTACTTTGAAGGAGGCACTTGATGAGCTCGACTTAGTCCATCCGGGTCCTCTTCAACCATTCCAAGGCGAAGTCCTCTCGGCTGTCGGCCTTTGGGAGGGGTCATGAGTGCCTTGCCCACGGACTTTTTCAAGCATCTGGCTGAAGGTCAGCTGAGCCTGCCTGCTGAGGTTGCCCTGACAAGCCCTACCAACGGGCGTCGGCTCACGTTGGATACGTGGTTGTTTCCGGGAACGGGGATCCTCTCTGACGGCCAAGAACTGTGGCCGATCGTTGAGGGAATTCCGTTTCTCCGAATAGGTCGGGATGAGCTTCGCCGAAAGGTTGTCAACTCCCTGCGACATCGGCGCCACCTAGAGGCTTTGGCATATCTCCTGCAAGACCAAGATGATTTTGCCCCAGATCCTCCCCCCACGCTGGATCAGGTCCACACAACCATTGAGGCAGTCCAGGCAGGGTGCTCATTGCAACGGGCCCTGAAAGGTCTGCGATTCGGGCCTGTAAGTCACTATTTCCTCAACAGACTTTGCACGCCGACATTTCTATCTGGCATCGGATTGCTAGCTCAATACGCTGACCGATCAGGCTTAATCGTTGAGTTGGCCTGCGGAATTGGGCAATTTCTGGAAGAACTGCGGAGTCGGGGTACCGCCTGCTTGGGGATTGATGTGGTGTTTGCCAAGCTCTGGTTGGCTCGAAAATTTGTGTGTCCGCAGGTGCCGCTGGTTTGCGTGGACCTCTCACATCACATTCCGATGGAGAGGGGTCAAAATGATCCCGCCACGGTCTACTGCCATGACGCATTCTATTTCTTCCCCAAGAAGTTACATGTGATCGCAGAATCAAAGCGTCTGGCAGGGAATCGAGGACGGTTGCTGATCGGTCATGCTCACAACCGCCAAATCGAGCATGGCGTGGCCGGTTCACCATTGACTCCCGACGAGTATCAGCAACTGTTGCCAACAGCACGGCTCTTTGACGATCACGACTTCGTGGACACTTGTCTTGCCGAACGCGCAGCCTCCCCAAAATCGCCTGCACTGTTAGGAGCTGTCGAAGCAGTTTCTCTCGTGTGGAGTGGGTCCGAGGAGTTTCCTTCGCAGACGGATGGTTGTTGGGACCTCACCGCTCCTGCTGCCGGGACTGCCTTGTCACTCAATCCCCTATTGCAAGAACACGCCGGCGTGCTAACGCCCGTCTGGCCCATGCCCTGCTTCGAGGCTGAGTACAAACAGGCAACCTACCTACGAGGTGAAACCATTCCCTCTGATACAATCCTTCAGGCAGCTGCGGATGGTGCAGTCGGTACAGGCCAGTGCCCAGAGGTCGATCGGCTTGCCAGACGCCGCATCTTCCTGCCTAGATCGGCGTTGTACTATCAACCCAGAATGTAAACCAGGTTGACCAGCGGAGCAGAAACGGTGGCAAACCAACGATGCACAGAAGAGAACCTGCCGACGGGTGGTTCTACTGTCGGCTGGGGAATGGTTGGCTGCGGTTGGGTTGCCAGAGACTTCATGCTGCCTGCCTTGGCTGCGTGTCAGTCGAGCCGTCTGGTTGCTGTCTGCGATCCCAACCCCTCGGCGATTAGGCAGTTGTTTCAGACCGCGGCCGCCTGCAAGTTGCCTCCTGTTGAGGCGTTTTCAGACCTCAGCGGTTTTCTGGCTATCCCTGAGATCGATGCTGTCTATATTGCTACACCAAACGATACGCACCGGCCACTTGTCGAGCGTTGTGCGGCCGCTGGAAAGCACGTCGTCTGCGAAAAGCCGATGGCGACAACACATCGTGACGCCTTGGCGATGGCAGACGCTTGCCAGAAGGCGAACATCCAATATGCGACAGCCTACGATCAGCGATATCATCCTCTTCACCAGAGATTAGCCAGGATGATTCGAGATGGCGAACTTGGAAAGGTCACCCAAGTTCGGTTGCATTATGCCTGCTGGCTTCCCGAAGACTGGTCGAATGACAACTGGCGTGTCGACCACGAGCGTGCTGGCGGCGGCGCTGGGATTGATCTCGCACCACACGGAATCGATCTGATCAGTCATCTGCTCCAGGATGAATGGACAAACTTAACGGCTCTGCAACAGCGTTGTGTCCATCAGTATGCCGTTGACGATGGCACCGTTCTCTTAGGAAAGCTTGGTCAAGGGACTTTGGCGACGTTGCATGTTGCATATAACTGTCCGGAGGCCTTCCCCCGACGGCAACTTGACTTGATCGGCACACGGGCGATGGCCCGAGCGACCGACACTATGGGACAGACCCCAGGCGGGACTCTCCAACTCATTGATTCCTCTGGTGGCCAAAAGACTTGGCAAGAAGATCAACGGACCGGTCGGAGCCCGTTTCTTGGACAGATTGAGACTTTAAGCAAAGCGATTCTTCTAGGCGAGGCTTTTCCCGGCCATGCGTCTCGTGACGCCCAAGGTCTTGGCTTGCTGTTGCAGGCGTTGCAGCAATCGGTTTGAGCTGATCGCGATTGAAAAACCTGGACTTTTTCAGTGAGGCCTATCGATGGCTCTGACCCAATATGCATGCCATCACTGCGGGCATTGGCAGCCTTGGTTCTCCCATCAAGAACCGTTGGCATGCCCAGTCTGCACTGACGTTCGAAATGCCTTGCCTGAGGATGGTTGGAATTTTCTTGCAGAATCTCAAGTGGAAGCTCGCCTGACAACTACTTGGAAGGAAGTCTTACCTGGAATTATAGGATTTTCCTGTCAGCCGAAGCTTGGTCTTGGGTCAACTGGGTGGCTCTTGCTGCGAGAAGACGGCAACGTTGCTTTTGAGGCTGCGCCACACTATTCCGTGGAGGCGTTGGCACAAATCGAAAAGCTCGGGGGCATTCGTGTGCTGGCCTCGTCGCATCCTCATGGCTACGGAGCACTCTGGCAACTTGCTGAACGATTTCGGCCGATTGTGACAGTCCATCGTCAGGATTTGCGTTACACCAAGGCGTTCCGCGTCACCTGGCCGGCGGATGACGTTCATCAGATCGCATCAGGGCTCACGTTGTACCACACTGGTGGTCATTACGAAGGTCATAGTGTGCTTTTTGATGAGCGGCATCAAGCCCTGTTCTGCGGAGATGCGTTGAAGATTGACTTTGATCCGAGTGGTCAACCTACAGCTGTCAGCTGTCACAAGGGATTTCATTATGAGATCCCCTTATCTCACGATGAACTGCGAAAGTACCACCAAGTCTTCTCGCGACTCCCCTTTGAACGAGCTTTCACGCCCTTCGAATACGCTGACGGTATCACGCAACGCCATGCATTGGCTCTGTACGACCGGCTGTTGGCTGGTCAGCCCCATACAACAGCCGTTCCCCTGAGCTCGCTATGAACACACCCTCGCTGAGTGCTCAAGATCCCTGGCTGGTTGATCTTGCTAAGGTTGTCGAGAGGTACCAAGACTCTCTGCCTGCCGGGAAGCTCACTCAGTTCCCGATTCGTGGACTTGATCGGCTTCCAGTCTCCGTACATCTTGCGGATCTCACCACACCGCATCAGTTCGCGACCAATGGATTCGGTTACGGGTTCTCTTTTGAGGAAGCACGAGTCAGCGCTTTCGGAGAACTGTCCGAGACAGCTCATGCTGAGGTCAGCCTGAGCCGACAAGCGCCTGTTGAAGGCAGTTACCAGAGCTTGCTCGCCGAACGTGGCGAAGAAGGGGTCGTTGACCCATTGAAGCTTTGTCTTCCAGCGGGAAGTGAGTACCACCCCGAAGTTCCTTTGGCATGGTTAGAGGCAAAACGATACCCCAGCGGGGATCCTGTCCTGATTCCCTGGGAGTTTGCCGCGGTCCGGGGTAGCCAGATGCGAGGGCGCAAGCCGCTGATCACTCCGATCACCAATGGTTTGGGGGCTGGCTTAACTCTGGACCAAGCCCTGTGTCATGGTGTGTTGGAGTTGTTACAGCGTGACGGAAATTGCCTTTGCTTCCGCGCTCTCGATCAAGGAATCGTTCTCGACTTGGATGAGATCCAAGACGCTCAACTCGGCGAGCTGATCACCCAGATCAAGGCCGCCGGAATCGAGCTATTGCCCAAACTGGCATCAACGGAGTTTGGGCTTACAAACTGTTACGTTGTGGGCCGAGATCTTGATAGCGAGAATCCATTAAGTCAAGAGCGAGGAGTTCCCATTCAGGTGACTGCTTGTGGGGAGGCTGTGCATCTGGATCGAGAGCACGCGCTTCGCAAGGCGGTGTTGGAGTTCGCTGCTGCACGCGTCCGCAAAGCCTTCTCGCATGGTCCCCTCGAGCGTGTTCGGCAGGTGGCCCCTCCTGGCTATCTCAAGGCGTATGCTGCGTCCTTTCGTGAGGAGACTCAGGAAGCTCGTGCCTTGGAGGCGATGATCCGTTGGTGTTCTGCGGACCGGCGAACTCTTGAGTCCTATCTTCAAGATACTGTGCTGGCTCGCCGGTCGACTGTACCGCTTAGCTCTCTGCCATCGGTTCCTGGCGACCAGATGAGTCCTGGACAAAAGCTTGAATTGCTCAATGGACGGTTGAAGCAAAGCCAGCTCGATATTCTGTACTTCGATTTTTCGCCCGCTGATGAGAACATCCGGGTCGTCAAAGCGGTTGTCCCCGGCCTTGAATGCGAGACGATCAGCTACAACCGCATCGGCGAGCGTGGCGTGCATCGCTTGCTGGCCCAAGAAAGTCCTCTGGTGACAGTTGGCCAGCCCAGGCCGAAAGCCTTGTCCGTACGACTGCCCGAGGATGCTGTGGAGCGACTCGGTGGGCCAGCCTGGCTTGATGCCCAGGGCATCGAGCAAATCGTGGGCGAGCTTTATCCGCTGTACCGAGAGCCGGTCAGTCATGCCGCTCAACTCGTCATGCGACAACGAACCCAACTTGGGTCCATGTGAGACCCGAGAGGCGGACAAGAAGATCGATGAGTCTGCCTTCTGAATCTCAGGGAGGTTCTCCAGAGAGGGCAACAACGGAAGCTCTGACTGTCGGTTGCTTTTTGAGCAGGTCGATTCTCAAGGCTATTGCTGAGAACTTTTCAGAAGATCAAGAGTCGTTCGGTTCGATTGCGTGACGTGTGCAAGGTATCGACCAGGCGCGTGGGGTTTTCGAGTGTGTTGGAGCGTTGCTTGAAGAATTTCTGGGCCCGACAATAGGAATGACCATGCGTGTCTGTTTCATCTCACGACGATTCTTCCCGGCAATTTCGGGGATGAGCGTCTACGCGTTGAACCTGCTGCGGGAGCTTGTCGCCGCAGGTGATGAGGTCGTCATGATCTCACAGTACCGCAACGATTCCTGCGGGGCTGCTGTCTACGGAGGAGGTCCACCCCCGGCGGTTGCTGGTGTGGAGACGATCGGCCTGGAATCGGTCGGTGAACAGGTGGTCAATGAGGGAAGGCCAGCCGACTTCGAAGCGGACATTGCCGCGATCGTCCAGGCGGCTGAAGCAGCCCATCGACGGAAACCATTTGACGTAGTCCACGCTCAGTACGGATACCCAACAGGCCTGGCAGCGCTTGAGACAAGTCGGCGATTGGGAATTCCGAATCTTGTGTCCATTCAAGGTGGTGATGGGCACTGGGTGGGCACTTGTTGCAGCACTCACAAGGACGCGATGCGTGCTGTCCTCGATCATTCCAGTGCCTTGCTGATCGGGAGCCGCTCGTTTGCTCAAGAGGTCGTGGAAAACCACGGCGTGGACATTCGCCGTTTCACCATCATCCCAGGGGCAACGGATGTCGAGCGATTTCGGCCCCGCAGTCCGGTTGGCCTTGGCCTGCTCTCCGATCCCCCGAAGCTGCTTTATCATGGCCGCGTTGATCTTCGCAAGGGACTGATCGAGCTGCTAGAGTCGTTTCGACTAATCGCTCCTCGTTTTCCTCAACTGCGGTTGGTGATCTCGGGCATCGGTCCGGATGTCCAAACCGTCAGTCAATGGATTCAGGATGCTGCCCTCGCGTCACGTATTGAGATGCTGGGATACACATCTTATGAGGAAGCTCCCAAGATTTATCACCGAGGCGATATTTTTGTTTCGCCGACTTATTCGGAAGGATTTTCTAATACCTTGCTAGAAGCGATGGGCAGCGGCTTGCCGATCGTTTCGACGAAGACCGTGGGAGTTGTGGATTGCTTGCAGCACGAGCACAACGGCTTGCTTGTGCCCATTCGAGATTCCGTGGCATTGGCCCATGCGATCGAGCGTGTCTTGACTGAGGATCAGTTACGTGCTCGGATCGCAACGCAGGGATATCGGGATGTCTGCACGCTTTACTCGTGGCCAACTGTAGCCAAGCAAATTCGAGAGGTTTATCAGCAAGTTGCTCGGCAGCAGCCGAATCAGAAGTGGACTGAGATTTATGATCCTCGCTTTCGGACTGTCGAGGTGGCTGACCTATCGTGTCGATTTCGGACACAGCCCCACCTTCTGTGATGACTCAGCCTCAAGGAAGCTTTCATCAAGAAAGCTTTCGACCCGGGGCGAGCGTCTGCCCTTGTTTGTGATGACCAAGGGAGGGGTCCGCCAACGGCACCGCCACAAACCCAGATCCTCGGTCGTTCTGCAATCATCTCGGTGAGTACTTTTTGGGGAATTGGTGGGTGTAGGTTATGACGGCATCGGCACCGGGCGGGTCGAAAACCGCTTTGTTTGTAAGCCCACACCTGGATGATGTTGTGTTTTCCTGTGGAGGAACGCTTTACCGTTTCTCAGAAGCCGGCTGGAAAACGGTGTTGGCGACAGTCTTCACCGCGAGTGTTCGCCACCCTGACGGTTTTGCCCTAGCGTGTCAGTTGGACAAAGGGCTTCCCCCCGACGTCGATTACATGGCGATTCGCCGCCAAGAGGATCGGCAGGCCGCTGCTATCTCAGCAGTGAGTGAAGTGCTCTGGCTCGATTTTTGTGAGGCGCCGCATCGCGGCTATCATTCTGCTGGTGAGTTGTTTTCAGGCGTTCACGCTGACGACCAGATTCACCAAGAGGTAGCAGCCTCTCTGAAGACGATCGTTGACCAGCACCAACCCCAGCTTACCTTTCTACCTCAGGGACTTGGGGATCACGTTGATCATCATCAGGTCATTCGTGCCAGCCGGGCGATACCTCGTCTTTGCGGCAATATCTGTTGGTATCGGGATTTGCCCTATGCGATTCGCCATCCTGATGCTGTGCCTCTGGAGGTCCCAGCCACACGGATCGTTCCTGTTGACATCACCAGCACTCTCGAGACCAAGCTGAATGCGGTTTCTTGTTACACCTCTCAGCTTGGTTTTCAGTTCGGCTCTGAGCAGCGAATGCGGGAGATGCTCTGCAGTTTTGCTCTTCGGGAGGGACGCTCGCACCCCGGAGGCCCGGCTGCCGAGATCTTCTTGAGCTCTTCTGAGGCAGTCGATCGCTTTCTCCGGCAGCTGCAATGATCGATCGTTCCTGATCAAGAATCTCTTTCGGCTCGACCAACTCGGGCACTCGCCGCTGTTGGCAGGTTTTCGACGATGCCCTTAGTTCGAGTTTTGCAGTTTTCAGTGACGTGGACAGGCAAGCAAAGGATTGCCAGCAGCACAACTCAACCCCCTGAAAATGTAGTGCCGATTGTTCGGCGCCGAGTTTTCGGCGCTTTTCATCGCCAGACTTTTTGAACACCCACGCCGAACTCACGGTCTTCGAAATTACCTCTGAAGTCTGTATTCGCAGTGGTTTCCGCGACGATCACTGATCAAAACTGCAAAACTCGAACTTAGTGCGACTCAACAGCCAGACCGGGACGGCGTTGTCTGAGCAGTGCGATCTCATCAGCCCACCGTTCAAATTGTGTCTGTCCCAACCAGACCCGTTGCAAGGTGGTGAACTCGCTCAAACGCAGAAGTCCCTCTCCGGTGACAGCGGTCCAAGCCAGAAAGAGTTCCGTCAGTGGCAAGCTGATCAACTCAGCGAGTCCTTCATCCCCGACCTGTGTCCCGTTTAAGTCCAAGACCTCCAGAAAGCGGTTTTGTGCCAAAGCCCGGCAGTGTCTGTCTAAAATGCTGCAGGAGAAGAGCCCGAGGTCGCGTAGTGTGGGCAAGGTAGGCAAGCTTGCGAGCATCTTGGGACGCATCCCGATTCGAGCATGAGCGCGCTCGGGGAACCCCCGGTTCCAAAAGATATTAAAATCTTCCTCAAGGTCCGTGGCCTTGCCCAGCCATTGGTCTCGATATTCCTCCAGCAACCCCCTCTCTTGATCATCAAGAGGCCGATAATAGGCCCGCCTGCCGACCCGGCGTTCGTTTTCGCACTGAAGGCGGATGAATTCCGCTAAAGCTCGGTCAGCGTCTCCTGGTTGGCTGGCCAGCCAGTCAGCGTACACAAGCCGGGGGAGGTCGTTGTCCGGGTCAGCGGCAACTGCCGCCAGCAACTCGTCTTGGAGACTCATCAGCGCGAATCGTGAGGGAGTCAGGCTTTCTCGACACAGCGACACATCACGTTGCCAGAAGTGCACCTCTGGGTCCAAATTTCCATCAGGCTCAGGTCACCGATGAAGCTTGCGAGATCGGCAACCAGAATTCAAGCCGCAGGTGCTCCCGAAGAGCGACTCAACAACAAGAGAGTTGCCAACGGGCCGATCTCAGCTCAGCTTCTTTCGCGAGAGCCGGCAATCCGACCTCGACGATTGGACCGGGCGAACCGGGCTTGCCCAGTGGGTGTCACTGATAGCCTATGAGTGTGTTGTGATCCGCAACTGTTCGACTCTGTCCTTTTGCCCTTCTCTGCTATGACACGCCGTGTCTGTCTTGTTGGCTTCGACGAACCCCAAGCGACGGAACTCCGTGAGCGGTGGAATCGTCCTGCGTTGATACTCTCCAGCCCTCCTCGATTGATGGTTCGTGACCAAGAGCTGTTTGTCGAAGAGTTCCGCGGGGGCATGCTGATGCCCGTCGCTCAGGTCATCTACCATGCCATCTTCGAGCAGGATTTTGACTTCCTCACCGGATTGGCACTTTGGGGCGGCCCTTGCCTGCCGTCTGCTCGCGGGATGCTGGATTGCCGACTCAAACTGCCTTGTTTGGTACGGGCGTGTGCGGCCAGCGTGTTTGCCGATCCTCCCAGGGGGTTTGTCTCAGCAGGCCTGAGTTACGACCCCGGCGGGGTCCAACGGGTGGCCAAATGGGGCAACTGGCATTGTGGAGAGAACAAGCATCGGCTCGTGGGCCCTTGGCAAGCCCACCAACCCAGTGTTGTTGAGCCGTTTCTGCCAGGCGAGGCAGTTCGGGTGGTGTTGATTGGCCCACATGCCTGGCAGGTTTCCTTAGCCGGCGAAGATTGGCTCAAGAGCATCCACCACCCCGAAGCACAACTGACACAGATCGCCCCGGATCTCTTAGAGGATACCCAACGAGTTGCCCACGCTTTCACCCTGGAACTCATAGCCAACGATTACATTGTCTCGGCTGATGGGTCCAAGCACTTGCTGGAGGTCAATCACCTCCCTAATGTGACGCGGTTTCCGGAGATGTGGGAGGCTTACCGGGAGTACGCAGCGGCCTGGGTCAACGACGAGCCATTGGCTGAGAGAACCCCAGGCTGAGTGTTCAGTGGCTCAGCCCGTTGAGAAACCTCTCAGCAATCCAGAGGGCCGTCGGTGCTTTCGAGTTTTGAACTGCCAAGGGAGCTGGCCAGGCCGATCAGACACCCGATGAGAAACTCGCTGCCGGTGACCAGAAAACATCGAGTGGTAAAAGAAGCGAGATGTTCAAAGCGTTGTCCAAACCACCAAGGAGGATCGGGGGTCCACTCCAAAGCCAAGGCGACATCAGCGGCAAGGCCGCAGATGGCTGCTCCCAATCCACCAAAGATAACTCGCCTCCATCCCTGCGGCTCAACACTCAGCGCACCGAGCACGCCGCCGCTGCACACCACCGCAGCAAAGATCACCAACGCCCCAAACCGCATGCTAGTCAAGATGACGGCGCAGACAACAGTCAGAGCCAACAGCCAGCGGATCGAGAACCGCCAGGGTGTTTTGCTATTGGGATGGTGTCTGTGTGCCTGGGCTTCAGGCATGGGAGGTGTCCTTGTGGGCCTGGGGATGAAGGCCGGCCGCTCCTGCTGCCTTCGGAAAATTCTTGCTCGTCCCAAGCACGCCAGCCGCCGAAACGACCAGTGATCTGGCAGCTGTTGATCGAACAGCCTTTCTGCTGTGCCGGACCAGCCAAGATTGTCCTCAACCTCAGTACGGCCGCTTGATGAGAGCTCTTGCATATCCGTAGACCCGGAACTCACGAGCGTTCGGGAGTTCAGCGGGCGCGGCGTTCGGGATCGCCGCGCCGCTTTTGGTGCGAGTCTTGCGTTTGCCAGGACGATAACTTTCCACGATCACACAACCTATTTGCCAACTTGCCGCACCGGCCAACAGGATTAGCCCCAGAGCCAGACAGCCGAGCTCGCAGACGCCCAGAAGCGGTTGGACTGGAGAGCGAGCAGGGACCACTTGCCACAGGCCGAGCAACGCAGCCGCTAAGGGGCTGGAAAGCATCCCACCAAGAAACACGCCGAGCAGAGGCCGACTGGGCCATCCAGCACAAAGGCCCGCCGCCATGCCTGAGACAGTCAAGACCGACACAAACGTGACATCATCGACCGGTGCTGCGGTCAAAACACATGCGCCGGTGACTGCCAGCACAACGAGAAGCGAGAATCGCCAATTCGTTGATGAGGCGTTTTGGGCACTGAGTGGGCCGAACCAGGTCCATTTGGTGCCGTCCGCTTCTGGCTCAAACATGGTTGGCCTCCTCAGGGTTCAGCAGTAGGCGATCGTTGCTGTGGATCTTTCACGAACTCACGTGCATGCCGGTAGGCGCGAAACTGACCAGCGGGGGGCCGCTCGGCAGGGGCTGCTGACGGCACCATAGATCCCGAGACAGTATATTCGCCAGGAATTTCCGGGGAGTGGCTCTGACTGATCAGACCAGCGACGTGGCGACCAGCCAGCGCAGCCAGCAGGCACAGGCCCACGGCCAGACAGACCAGTTCATAGCTACCCAGTTGCCAATTCTTGGCATCTCTGGCCGGCACCAACTCAAAACCCAAAGCAAGCGTTGTCGCAAACCACCCAGCCAGCGAGCCACCCAAGAGTGTTCCCAGGAGTGGTCGACTGGGCGATCCTCCCCAGAGCCCCCAGAGCATGCCACAGACTATCAGTACCGAAATCATTGAAGTGCGATCGGTTCCCAACATCCACCACAACGCGAAGGCCAACACCGCAAGCCACACGAGATGCCATCGAAATCCAACCCAAATTGTTGCACGGTTTCGGTCCTGGGAGGGCTCTTCTGGCACCTCCTCAAGCAGCTCTTCTTCGAGCAGTTCTTTCTTGCGCGGCTCTTTTCTCAGCCGGTCTTCCTCGATGGGGACCAAGACATCCTCACTTGCTAGGTCGCGGCGATGGACTGGAGTGTTCATCGCTTGTTACCTCGTTGGGGTGTGGAACAATCAAGGGGCCGGTGAAGTGGTCAGCGTGAGATCGTAACCGTTGCTCTGTGCTTGTCTGACATTTTGGGTTAGGCCCGATGTCTCAGGACGTGCGTACCGGGTGGGAACGGCATCTTGGACTTCAACGTTCATGGGCGGGCCGGCTTCCTCATCGCCGCTCTCTCCGAACTCGATGCCCAGGACGGTGCTCTTGGTCACCGTGACACGATGTTCGCCAAGAACAGCGCCCGGACCAAATGGGTCTGTGGTGAGCGTAAATTGGCCGCTCTCGTCGGTGACGCCCGAGGCGGCTGGACCACCTGCAACCGGCTGGAACATCACCCCAGCTCCGCCGATTGGCTTCCCATCCAGGATCACCGTGCCCGACACCGGCGTTAACTGCGGGCCCCGATTGCAACCGGTCGCCCCCAAGAGCAATCCAATCACAACACAATTAGTCCAATGAACCGCAAAGAAGTTCGAGTTCACTAGAATGGCCTCATCATCAGAATTTGGCATTGATGCAGACGATCAGCAAGAACCTTTGAGGGCAGCATCGTTCACCGGCGTTATTGAGGAATCGAAACGGGTATCCCATCGGCTTTGTCGCCCAGATTGTTATACAACGGCAGGTCGATTCCCTCGGTGAGGAAGTGAACGCTCCCATCGCAAAAGACGAACTGGGCACCCCCGGAATGTGCGCTGCGAAAGCCCAGTTCAGATGCCCAGTTGCACGGGCGGCGACAGCCGTCTGAGGAATCGGGTTGACAGGAGTCGTAGTTGATGGGAATGAGCGTGCTGGTCAGGCCACTGCCGTTGTTGCTGATGACCCAACCGTTATCGTGATGGGCTGAGCAGCCAGGACGGGTCTCGCCGATGGCGATGGTGTTGCTGGTCCCGTCGCGAATTTGCTGCATACGAATGGAGAACCCGCGTCGATGGAAGACGCCAGCCACTTGAGGGGGCCTCTCGTAGGGTTGCGTTGCCAGCGCGTTCATATTCTGCCAAAGAGGACAAGAGCAGTTGGGGCTGGTGATGTGCGCTGTCGGGCCGCTGGAGCCTGAGTAGTTATGATAGGCCCGTTCGGTGTTGGGGTCCGTGCCCCCATGATCATCGGAGGGACACACGTAAACTGGGATGACCACCGAGGAGATCCGCTGATTGGTTCCCTCAATCAGTTGGTTTTCGATCGAGTCTTGCGTGAAATCGAATTGATCGTAGACCGTCGTGCTCTCCACGTAGGGCAACAAATGCACAAACATTGACCCCTGCAGTTTTCGACGCGCCGGGTCGTAGTACCAAAACGCCCCAGGGGGAAACTTCTTGATGGTCGTCTCGTAGTTCAGCAGCGCCAGCCCGATCTGCTTGAGGTTGTTGCCGCACTGAAGACGCCGGGCCGCCGCGCGAATCTGCTGCACAGCCGGAAGCAACAGGCTCATCAGAATCCCGATGATGGTGATCACCACCAGCAATTCCACTAACGTGAATCCGTCCCGAGAGGTTGCCTCTAGTGTTCGGGAACCACGCCGAGTTGAACCAGAAGTTGGTGACCCAGGCACCGCGTCTGCTTGGGAGTTTCGCTGGCGATAAGCCAATGGTCGGGCGCTCACCGACTGGGTGACAAACAGCCGGGACGTTAAGAATCGGTGGATCATGGCAAGAAGCATTCATGGAAAGAGTCCACGTCGGCGGGCGAGAATCCCCTCCCCTAGAGCCTCATGCTGGAGTCTCGACGCGGAATCATCAAAGCAGGAACCATCAAAGCAGTAGTCAGGATCACGCTGCGGTTTTCAGATTGGAAAAATTATTGATTCCCCGAAAAGTTCTCCGCCAGATCAATGGCGCAACGACCGGCAATCCGGGCTTCCGTTGGTCGCCCTGGGTCGAAAACTGATCTGAGGCAGATTGATTCCCCGAAAAGTAGTCGTCCCATCGTTTTAAGAGTGGAACGTCGGGAATCACATCCATTCTCCATAGTTTGCCCGACTTGCCTCTGGAAGTACAGAAGTCAGCAACCCGGACATTGCGGGAGACTCGCGTTGAGCCATCCGGGAAACGGGGGTATTTTGGCAACATTCGAGCTGTCCTCACCCCTGAGCGGTGTTGAGGACGGCTTGGGCCCGTGATCAGCCGAACCAGATCAGCCAGCCTGGCTCAACCAAGTCGGATCCGTCGACCTTGGAAGGTCAAGCTGGCCCTTATGAAGCGATGACGGGGGTGGAGACAACGGACTGAACTATTTGACGACCGGCTCCCAGTGCCGCCGACTGAACCTCGGGAGGGGTTCCAGCGACCCTGTGGAGACTGTCGGCCTCAGAAAAAGAAAAGGAGCGCCGCACCCATGGGTCTGTTTACCGGGAAAAAAGGGCTCATCCTGGGCGTTTTTAATGAAAAGTCCATCGCCTGGGCGATCGCCAAACGGGTGATGCAGGAAGGTGGCGTGTGCGGCTACACTCATTTGCCAGACCAGCCTGACGACGCCCGGCAGAAGAACCGCAGCCGTGTGGCGAGGCTGATTGAGCCTTATGAGCAGGCCAAGTTCCTCATGCCCATGGATGTGGCTCGGGATGAGGACATTCAGGCGATGGCCGAGAGAGCTGGCAGCGAATTCGGACGGGTGGACTTTCTTCTGCATGCGATCGCGCATGCTCCGCTGGCTGATTTGAAGAATGAGACCATTCGCACAAGCCGCGAAGGCTTCAAGAGTGCTATGGACATCAGTTGCTACAGCTTCCTTGCTGTGTCCAATGCTGTGCGAGAGCTGCTCAATCCTGGTGCCAGTTTGCTGACGATGACGTACTTCGGCGGTGAGAAGGCTGTTCCAGGTTACAACGTCATGGGGATTTGTAAGGCTGCCCTGGACTGCACTGTGAAGTATCTGGCCTACGATGTTGGGTTGCAGGGAGCCCGCGTCAATGCCATCAGTGCCGGCCCTGTGCGAACTCTCAGCGGCCGCGGTGCAGGCGTGGAGGAGATGATCGAACTTTACGCTGCGGTCACCCCGTTGCAACGAAACATCACCGAGGAAGAATTGGGCAACACAGGTGCCTTTTTGCTCTCGGAGATGTCCAGCGGGATCACCGGTGAGATCCTGCACCTTGACTGCGGGTACAACATCATGGGTTCACCAGGGAGAGCAGCTGAGAAACTCAAACAAGGATCGGAGGAAGGATCTGCAGTTGACGCCTAAACTTGTCTCGGCCGGACAACTCCTGATCTTAGTCAGGCCCTCAATCTTGCTGTGCAGGGAAAGGGTGCGAAGAGGATAACCGGTCTGGATACGACACACCGCCGGACTCCTGATTCTCTGAAAAGTCTTCGACGAAGGAGGTACCTTTGGTCCGGCAATCCGGGCTTCCGGCTGCCTCCTTGAGGTCGCTACAAACAAGGGCAGACGTTCTCCCTGGGTCGAAAACTTCTCCGAAGCTCAGTAGTTCTGCTGACCGAGGGTCACCTTGAGGGTCAGCGGCATTCCCTGCCGCATCAGCTGCACAGTGACCTGGTCGTTGGGCTTTTTCTTTCTGACTAGGCCAACGAGTCCCTCGAACGACGCGACGGGTTCCCCGTCGAAGCGAGTGATCAGATCACCCGCTTGGATGCCGGCAACAGCGGCGGGACTGCCGGGCCGGGCTGAGGCAATAGCGACGCCGTCGACGTTTCCCTCGTCCTCCGAACTGGCCTGCACCCCGAGATCAACCCCCTCCCGGGACGGACCGCTGCTCCACTGCTCACCCGCGGTGAGTCGGTCCCAGGTGTTGTGATAGGACGCGATGGGGATGTGAACGTTGGAGGTCAGCTCTTCGCCCACGTGGCTGTGGATGCCCACGACCTGACCAAAAAGATTCAGCAGAGGCCCGCCGAGATCGCCTCCCAAGAAAGTGCAATCAGTCACAATGCCAGTGCGACTTTGTGAGAGCACACGACCGAGGCGGACTGGAGGGTTTTGTCCCTGTTGGTGGCCACGGGGATATCCGATCGCCAGAACCCACTGACCACGTTGCAGCTCTCCAGCCTCAGCCATCTCCACATAAGGCCAACCGCCCGCTGGAGTCCGAGAGGTGATCTTGATCAACCCAGAATCCATTGACCGGTTTGATCCAAGGGTCCTGCCCCGGAGCATGGTGCCGTCGTGGAGGATAATCCTCACAGGTCGATCGGATGCTCCGCAGACCCTGCTGGAGGTCAGCACATAGCCATCGGGACTGACGATGACCCCACTGCCCTGCACAGGGCCCAGCCGAAGTGCGACAGTGCCCGGGATCGCTGCTTGGCAGGACTTTTGCGTTTGCGTTTGCAGGGCCTTCAGGTCATCAACGGTCTTCGGAACGCCGCCTTTAAGAAGCTCGTCGGACTCGTCGCCTGTCGCGACACGACAGACCAGCAGAACCAGGACCAATCCCAGAGCTGGCAGCCGCCGGAAACTCCAGATGCGTCCCACCTGCCAGGAGGAGACAACCCCAGTTTGATCAGACATCGAAAGCGCTCCCAAAAATCGAGCCGGGAATCTCCACCGTCAATTAGCCAGCAAAGACTAACCATCAGAGACCAGCCAGCACAAAGATGAGCGAGAGGAAGGGACGCCTCAGCCAGCGGCCGGCAACGACAAGATTGGGCTGTCCTAGCCGATCGCCGCCGCAAAGATCAAGACGCAATTTCCCGTTGGCTGGCAACCCACGCAGACCGTCAGCTGGTCGTCTCATCGGGTTGCCGGCGTTGCTGGCCCGAGACGCCGCGCGGCACGCGGGTGAACGAACACCCTAACTCACGATCGCCCGAACTGGTAAGAGACCGTCATCGGCCGATTCCGGTGAGTCGCATGATCGGAAATGGGATTTTCGCTGCGACGGCTTGGCTTTTCTGGGGGTTGTTCCAACGATCGAACCCAAAACCCCATTGGTTTCGGGTTTTCCAAGTGTCACCCTCAGTCGAATCGTCTTGCAAATCTCAATGGTACGGTTTCAACGGCTGAATCCATAACGGACTGTCTGAGGAAAGTTCAATCAGACGCCGGAGAAACTGCCGACCCAGCCGTCCGCTGAACCAAAGATGCAGGTCCACTGTCAACCAGGGCTCATCAGCGGTCCGCAGTTCTTCCAATTCGGCACTGCTGAGAGCATCCTTGAGGGGCACAACTTCGAGAGCCTGTTGCAGTGCCTGGGCCAACTGCTCTGTGGCTGTTTCCGGAAGAAAATCCGCAAGCCCAACCTCCCATGGCCAACCGTATTGCTGGGCAAGCCGTCCGACGGCGTGCCAATCAGCTAGGCTGACAGCCATTTGGCCTGAAGTTGCCCGAAGAAGGAGTTGGTTGGTCTGCATGACGCGACCAGACGGTTGGACAGGGCGAAAAACGGAGTCGGTCAGAAAGTCGTCATAGCCCAAACAGGGAATCACTCCGTGGTGTGATTCAAGTGTTTCGAGACCGTCATCGATAACCCCCTTTGCGAGTTTTCGTCAACTCCGTTCGGATTTCCCCGCTGCAAAGCGATGGGGCGTTCTTCTTGCAACCAAACCCTACAAACTGATCGCTTCGGACAAGGACGAGATGAGCTGACATGGCAAGATCCCAGAAAGCCCTTGGGCCAAACTTCCCTCGCTCTGTGACTCCCTCAACGCCCGACCAGCAGGAAGACCAACCTGAGGAAGAGAGTTTGCCAGAACTGGCGATCGTTGGAGATCTCACCGACAACGAAAGCGATCTGGTCGAGGGTTTGCTGGAAGTCCCTCCTGGAAGCGAGTGTTTTTTGTACTTCGATTCCCCTGGGGGTAGTCCCTATTGCGGCTTGGCCTTGACCGCCCTGATCCGCCTTCGAGGGCTCCAGGCCACAGGGATTGTCATTGGTGAGTGTTCCTCGGCGGCCCTGTGGCCGTTGGCTGCCTGCGCTCGTCGCTTGGTGACGCCCCTGAGCGTACTCTTGTTTCATCCCATGCGTTGGCAGAGCGAAGAGAATGTCGGGCTAGTCGAAGCCACAGAATGGGCCCGACACTTTGCCGAACTGGAAAGTCAAATGGACAACAATTTGGCCGAGTTGTTCGGTATGCCCGCTGAGCAACTCAAAAAGTGGATGCACCCCGGCCGATACATCTCCGGCCCCGAGATGGCTCAGGCCGGCCTGGCCGAACTTGTGCAGTGGACAAGCCTCTTCGATGACTCCCAAAACCCAACTCGATGAGAATCTGCCCGGCTGTTGATCGGGCCCCGGATCCGAGCTGAGGAGGCTCACTGCCGCACAGCACAGGCCAAGGCAGATTGTTCGGTCCACTGCTTCGGAGGGCGAACCTCTCGCAGACGTCCTCGGGCCATAATCCCAACAGAGTCGCAGACAGCCAACAGCTCGGGAAGGTAACTGCTGACAAACAGAATGGCCTTGCCCGCGGCAGCTTGTTCGCCCATCAACCGATAAATCTCGGCTTTGGTTCCCACATCGATCCCCCGGGTGGGCTCGTCCAGAAGCAGCACATCGGCATCTTGATGAAGCACGCGGGCGATGGCGACCTTCTGCTGGTTCCCTCCGGAGAGCTGGTGAATCGGTTGGTCCGGCGAGGTGGCTTTGACCTGCAAGGCTCGGAGCCAGCGGACCACCTGCTGGCGACGGGCCGTCAGGTTCAGCCAACCGCGGTAGCTGTAGGGATTGAGCCGGCTGAGGGTCATGTTATCAGCGATTGAGCGACCCTGAGCCAAGCCTTCGGCCTTGCGGTCTTCGCTGACCAGACCGAGACCAGCTTGCAGGCGAGCGGCCGGGTGGGCAGCTGGCTGCCGAGTTCTTCCCGCTGGCGATCCCGCGGCAATGCGGATCCGGCCGCTCTGGACACTTTCCAGCGCCAACAAACACCTGAGCAGTTCGGTGCGTCCAGCTCCCACTAAACCAAAGAGCCCGAAGATCTCTCCGCGTCGCAGTTGCAGTGAGACGTCCTGAGGCAACGGTCGGCCGGTCAGGCCCTCGACAGTCAACAGCACCTCCCCAGGGGTGTGAGGGACTCTCGGAAAGAGCTGATCAACCTCTCGGCCGACCATGAGGGAAACGATGTGTGCATCAGTGCTGCCAGAGACCTCCCCACCGCCGGCGACTCGTCCGTCGCGTAGCACCGTGTAGCTGTCGCAGACCTCACGCACCTCCTCAAGAAAGTGGCTGATGTAGATCATGCTTCGGCCCTGATCACGAAGCATGCGAATCACCCCAAAGAGATGCCCTACGTCGTGTTTGGTCAGCGAACTCGTCGGCTCGTCAAAGACGATCAGCCGCGCGTCCAGGATCAGCGCTCGAGCGATCTCCACCAACTGTTGGGCACCCACGGACAATCGGCCGACGCGTGTCTCCGGTCGCAACTCGCGGTGCCCCAGCAAGTCCAGCGTCTGGTGGACCAGCTTTCGCTGCGCCCTGCGGTTGAGCCATCCCCAACGGTGTCGTTCCTGCCCGAGCATGACATTATCCTCCACGCTCAGGTCAGGCGCCACGATGAGCTCTTGATAGATCATCGCCACCCCCCGTGACCTGGCGTCTTGGGGGGTCACAGGGTCATAGGGACGTCCCTCCAAGCTCATCCGCCCGGCATCCGGTCGACAAGCACCGCTGAGCACCTTCATCAGAGTGCTTTTGCCAGCGCCGTTTTCACCGATCAGCGCAAGAACTTGCCCTGCCGAGAGCTCCAGGGAGACATCCTGCAGAGCCTGCGTAGCACCAAATCGCTTGCAGACACCGGACATGCGTAGCATGGCGAGATCAAGGCCCCCCACAGATGAGCAAGCTTGGGTCGTGATAAACCGAGTCCTTCCGAGAACCAGGTGCCAGCGGCAGCCCAAGTGAGCCCAGGAGAAAGCCCCAGGAGCAAGCCGCTGGCCAGTTTCCGACAAACGATTCTGCAGAGTTCAGACCATTGGAGGTCTTGGCTCGGAACGGTTTATCCTTCCTTTTGTGGGGGTTGCAGGAGCTTGGCATATTTATCGGTGGTCATATTCTCGGGGGTGGCGATGTATTCGCCGGTTTCCAACTGGGCGAGGACCTTTTTTCCGTTGAGATGCTCCACAGCGGTTTTGACGGCCAGATAGCCCATCTGGACGGGATCTTGCAGGACAATGCCCTCCAGTTTCTTTTCAGAGAGAGCACGCACGATGTCGGGGGTAGGATCAAAGCCGACGACTTTGACCTTGCCGGTGAGGGAGGTCCGTTTCAGGGCTTCCAGGGTGCCTGTTGTCAGCGGCTCGCAGACGGCAAACCAACCGTCGACTTGATCCTGGTGAGTGTCCAGCAGCGTCTCAGCTTTGTCGGCCGCGGCGGCAGCAGAAGTCCCATTGGGCCAGGTTTGGTGGGTGATGACCGAGATCTCCACTTCCCCAGCGGGATCTTCGTTGAGCTTTGCCAGTCGATCGAGAAAACCCTGTTCCCGCTGTTCCGTGCTTTCGCTCCCCTGCTTGTAACGCAGCAAAATCACCCCACCCTTTCCCTGAAGAACCTCAGCCAACCGATCGGCAGCCAACTCTCCGGCCTTGTAGTTGCTGGTGGCCACGTAACTGACGATGATCTCTGGGGCATTTAAACCGCTATCAAAAATGACTACGGGAATATTGGAGTTATTCGCTTTGCGGACCACGCCCACCAGTCCGTCGGAATCGTTGGGTGCCAGACAGATAGCATCCACACCACGGGAGATCATGTTTTCGACAGTGTTCACCTGTTCGGTCGTGTCGTTTTCCTCAGCGGGTCCTTGCCAAATGATTTTGACGTTGCCCAGTTCGTCGGCGGCCTTTTGGGCACCGAAGTGGACGGATTTCCAGAATTCGTGAGTCAGTCCTTTGGGAATCACTGCGATGGTGTAGCTGTCCTTTTGGACTCCCTTGGCCGGACCGGTGGCCCGGCTTTCACTGGATCCACATCCGGCCATGGCACCCAGCATCAGGACCCCAGTCAGAGCCAAGGGTCCCAGGAACAAGGGCCCCCAGGGCCTCGGTGAAGAGAGCCTGAGTGAAGAGGGCCTGACTGAAGAGGGCCTGACTGAAGAGGGCCTGACTGAAGAGGGCCTGGGCGAAGAGAACAAGCACGAAAAGAGCGAGGGTGACAAGGCTCGGGGCCGCCTACGCATGGAAGACTCTCAGGTTGAAGAATGGGACATGTCGGGGTGGTGTTCGGTTGGCTCGTGCCGTTTGGTGAGATCCAACCGAGATGACTGAGACAGTGGAAAAGTCTTCGACACAGGGCGACCGTCTTCTCCCAGGGATCTCGCACAAAGTGGGATAGCCAAAGGCCCCAACGTCAGGCCGAATCGCCGAGGCGAGCAGCCGTCGGGGTCGAAGACTTTTCATGGAATCACGGAATCTTCACTGTAACCACTTGCGTTCTCGCTCGGGAGACCCACGTCTTCGACGGTGGCTTGGCCCTGTTGTCGTGGGGCTGTTGGGGAGTTTGCCGGCTCTTGAGATTGTCAGTCAGCCCTGCGGGCCGGTAGTGCGTGCTCTGGAATTGAGTATGCTGTCTCACGCTCACCCCGAAGGGTGACTGCCGCCTCGATTGGTCGGTTTCCGATCAACCGGCAGGTTCTCTTTGCGGACGACTTCGTCAGGCTTTGCCCACTTCAGTTCTTGATACAAGTTATGTCGAGCTCGCCAGTGACATCCTCAGCGACGGGGTCAAGTGGTCCCCAAGTCTCTCACCAAGTGCCCTTGCGGCTCTACCGTCCCGATCAGGTTGATCGTCGCGGGGAGCCGGTTTGCATTGGTGTCCCTTTTCCCAAGGGCCAGGTGACGATCTTGGGCCAGATGGCAGTGTGCGATGCAACAGGCCAGTCGGTGCCAACTCAGGCCAAGGCGCTGGACCGCTGGTCGGATGGTTCCGTCCGCTGGGCTCTGATCGATTGGCAGGCCCAAGCAAACACTCAAGACACCATCTACACCTTGAACTTGGGGACCTCCTGTGTGCCGCCCGACCAAGTTGTTGCGGTCCAGCAGAGCGGCAACACCACCTCCATTGGCACAGGACCGGCCTCATTTGAGTGTCGTGTGGGAGACGGATTTCCCCTGCAATTGGTCCGCGCCGGTGGGGAGACGTTTGAGCTGCGGAGCCGATTGATCAACGCAGAAGGGCATGCGTTGCGGTTGGTGACCGATTCGGTGGAAGTGCTTGACTCCGGGCCAGTCTGCGCACGGCTGGTTGCTGCGGCCCGCTGGCTCGACCAGGCCGACCAGGTGGTCGCAGAGTGTGATATCGCTCTGAAGTTCGCCTGCGGCAGTGCCTCGGTGGGTCTCGAATATACCCTCCGCAACCCCCAAGCGGCGGTGCATCCAGGCGGGTTCTGGGATCTCGGGGATCCGGGTTCGTTGTTATTTCGAGAGTTGTCCGTCGAGGCAGTCGCCCCGGATTTCGAGGGCCAGATTGCTTATGCTGCCGAGGATCACCACGAAGTCCAACTCACCGCAGAACCTGTGGAAGTTTACCAAGACTCCAGCGGCGGGGACTACTGGAAGAGTACCAATCACCTCAATCGCGACGGGAAAATCCCCTTGATGTTTCAGGGATACCGCCGGCGGGTCGGTCAGCAGGAGACCTTCGATCGGCGAGCGTGCCCACTGGTATCCCTCACGCAGGATGGTACGGCGGTGGCCTCAGTGGGCATGCAGTACTTTTGGGAGAACTTTCCTAAGGCAGTCACTGCAGAAGTCCGTCAGGGCCAAGGAATTCTCAGCCTGGGGCTCTTTCCACCGCAGGTTGGCGACCTTCATGAACTCCAAGGCGGGGAGCAGAAAACGCATTGCTTTTTCTTTCAGTTCGGCCCCGATGGGGTGACCAACCGCGATTTGCACTGGGCTCGACGCCCTCTGGTCCCCTTGTTGGACCCTGCCTGGGTCTGCCAATCGGGGGCGATTGTGCATCTGACGCCTCAAAGTGCGGCTCTCAGCCAGCAGCATGAGTCCATGATTCGCTCAGCCATTGAGGGGGAGAACAACTTCAGCGACAAACGGGAAGCGATCGACGAATTTGGGTGGCGGCACTTCGGCGATGTCTACGGGGATCACGAGGCCAAGTACCACCAGGGCGATCTGCCGCTGATCTCTCACTACAACAATCAGTACGACGTCATCTATGGGATGGGCGTTCATTACCTGCGATCGGCCGATCCACGCTGGTGGTGGCATCACAACGAGCTGGCTGCCCATGTTGCGGATATTGATATCTACCACACGCGACAGGATAAGCCGGCTTACAACGGCGGATCGTTCTGGCATACTTATCATTATCTCGATGCTGGCAAGGCGACCCATCGCGCTTATCCCAGCGAGGGTGTGGCCCACAAGGGCGTCAAGCCTCAAGGCGGCGGACCCGGTGTGGAAAACGGCTACGCGCGTGGGTTGTGCCTGAATTATTTTCTCACCGGCTGCCAGAGGAGCAAGAAAGCTGCGCTTGAACTGGCCGATTGGTTGATCGCTGCTGATGATGGCAAGCTGACGGTTTTTCGCTTTCTGTCGCCGCAACCAACCGGGGTGATTACCGCTGCGGGCAACCCGAACTACCAAGGGCCCGGCCGAGGATCGGCCAATGCCCTGGATATCCTGCAGGTGGGATTCCTACTGACTGGCCAGCAGCGGTATCTCGACAAGGCCGAGGAGGTGATCCGCCGAGTGACGCATCCCAGACAGGATCTGGAAGCGTTGAATCTGTTGGATGCCGAGACCCGCTGGTACTACAACATGTATCTGCAGAATTTGGGCCGCTACTTGGACCTCAAGGCGGAACTCGGTCAGCTTGACCAGATGTACGCTTATGGACAGGCGGTCTTATTGCGGATGGCCGATTGGATGGCTGAGCACGAATATCCCTACCTCGAGAAGCCTGAGATCCTGGAATATCCCAATGAAACCTGGGTTGGGCAGGATATGCGAAAGGTCGACGTTTTTCTCTACGCCGCAAAACATGCCAGCGGAGATCGAAGAGACCGTTTTTTAGAACGGGCCGAATTCTTTTATCAGTATGCGACCGAGAAACTGCCAACGATGGAGACCCATCGCTATTGCCGTCCCATAGTGTTGATGATGGTCAGCGGCTGGATGTATCCCGCCTTCAAGGGCCAGCAGGTTCCGACCGCTCCACCAGCCCAACAGCCGTTTCCTGACACGCCGGCTCCGCCGATGTTCGTCCCCCAGAAAACGATCGCAATCAAGCGTGCCAAATTGATCGCCCTGGCCGGGGCCGCACTCGGTGTCCTGGTGATTGCCTCAGGAATCGTTTGGCTGATCTCTGGGTAGCTCAACTCTCCCAGATCGTGGCAGAGGCCACATCCGGGAGAGTCCAAAATGGTCAGTTGACCCGCAACGCTGGTCTCTGCAGCCTGAGGACAATGTCTCCAGGATCCTGAGTTGCCAGTCCCCACGGCGGCCCAGGATTTTTCTTGGGGCCTAGGAGCACCGGGCCTAGGAGCACCGGGCCTAGGAGCACCGGGCCTAGGAGGCCTGCGGGATCAGGTGAAGATGTAGCCTTCCTCGCCGTGCTCGGCCAAGTCGAGTCCCAGACGCTCGCTTTCCTCGGGCACTCGCAAGCCCATGGTGACATCCAGGGCCTTGAGGATGATGAAAGTGGCCACCAGTGAGAACACCCAGGTCACCAGCACAGCCACAATCTGTCCACCGATTATGGTGCCCCCTTCGATGAGTCCAACGGGAGTCCCGCCGCCAAGTGCATCGTTGACTGCGCGGGTGGCAAATACGCCGGTGAGGATGGCCCCGAGGGTTCCGCCGATTCCGTGAACTCCAAATGCATCCAGGGAGTCGTCATAACCTAAAGCGGCCTTCATCCTGGCGCAGGCGAAGAAGCACACCACTCCCGCGGCCAACCCCATGAGCAAAGCGGGCATTGGGTTGACAAATCCGGCCGCTGGCGTGATGCACACTAAGCCGGCGACTGCCCCGGAAGCGCCTCCCAGGACAGAGGGTTTTCCGTTGATCAGCCACTCGGTGCCCGCCCAGCCCAACACTCCTGCAGCGGCGGCAAAATGAGTGACCACAAAAGCGCTGGCGGCGAGATTGTCGGAGGCGACCTGGCTCCCGGCGTTGAAGCCAAACCAACCCACCCACAGCATGGCAGCGCCCATGGCTGTGTAGGTCAGGTTATGAGGCCGCATGTCGTCAGTGCCGTAGCCTAAGCGTTGACCCAATAACAAAGCACAGACCAAGGCCGAGACTCCCGAACTGATATGAACCACGGTGCCTCCGGCAAAGTCCAAAGCCCCGCCGCCCCAGCCATAGTCGCCCACCGCCAGAATGCCCCCGTCCCAAACCCAGTGGCATAGGGGGCAGTAGACAATGGTGCCCCATAACAACATGAAAACCGCCATGCTGCTAAAACGCATGCGTTCTGCAAAGGCACCGCAGATCAGAGCCGGAGTAATGATGAAGAACATGCCCTGAAAGGCCATGTGAGTCAGTCGGGGGATCGCTCCTTCCTGGGGGAAGTAGGCTTGGTTGTTCTCGGCATCCCACTGGCCTTGGACGTTCTGCATCGCCACAAACTGCCCATTGCCGATCCACGGGTTGTAACCAACCTGGCTGTCTTCCGGGTCTCCGCCGAAGGCCAGCGAGTAGCCCCACAGGGCCCAAACGACCGTCATCATGCCCATCAAAAACAGGCACTGCATCATCACCCCGAGCACGTTCTTCTTGCGGACCAGGCCGCTGTAGAAGAGAGCCAGCCCTGGGGCGGTCATGAAGAGCACTAAAGCACATGAGGTCATCATCCAGGCGTTATGCCCGGCCAGCGCCGCCTCATCGGCCTTCTCTTGAAGTTCGCTGAGCTGTTGCTCGAGCTGAGAGCTTTCTTGTGCGGCCACCTGGACCGGCAGGGCCCCCAAGCCAAGCAACAAGAACATCCCAAAAGCCATCATTCGAGATCGACGCACGCTCATCGGTTTCCCCCACCGCTGGCAGGACGAGTTCTTTCTTCAACTCTAAGACAAGGGTGAAACAAGGCCTCAGCCCAGCTGCTCCAGCCCAATGATCTGCCTGAACCAAGAACGCGAAGACCATCAGCACCGGCGTTTGGCCGCGGCTCAAGATCATCGAGCCCCCCGTAGAGAACCAGTCCTTCTAACAACCCGCACTTGCCTCGTAAAGGGGGATCAAGAAGGGGGATTTTCGTCAAGCAGGGATTTTGAACACCGTCAGCCAAACAGCCAGGATAGGCAGTTCAACGCGAACGAAGTTCACTCACTCCAGGGATTCTGCGAAACCCTCGGCGGAGGACCAAGGACTGGAACGGATCAACCCGGAGGGCTGGTGAGATCGGCCCATCCACCGTTGCCGGCCCTCCGCCCCACATGAAGGTGCGTCGCAACCATCACCCCGGTGCGCTTGAACAGGTATGCTCCTGAGACCAGATGCCCCTGAGACCAGATGCTCCTGAGACCAGATGCCCTGTCAGATGAATCTCGCGGGCCGATCGTATCGACGGACAGCCTACGCCCAAGCAGCGGGGACCCCTCGGAGATATTGTTGAGGATCAGGCGGTGTCTGACCCTGTTGGTCGAGGCGGCACCCTAAGTCCCCGAGGGGGGCTGAAACAACGGCGTGGAGAGATAGCGTTCACCCAAGCTGCACATGATGGTCACGATCCGTTTCCCGCGGAACTCCGGCCTGGCAGCGACCTGAGCGGATGCCCACATGTTAGCGCCACTGGAGATGCCAGCGACGATGCCTTCTTCTGAAGACAGCCGTCGGCCCCACTGAAAGGCATCTTCGTCGTCGACCTGGATGACCTCGTCGACCAACGAGGTGTCCAGATTCTTGGGGACGAATCCCGCACCGATGCCCTGGATTCGATGCTTGCCAGGGTTTCCACCGCTGATCACCGGAGAATGTTTCGGCTCCACCGCGATCGCCTTGAAGTCGGGATTGCGAGCCTTGATGTAACGAGCCACACCAGTGATGGTCCCACCGGTGCCCACACCTGCCACGATGGCATCGATTTGGCCACCGCTATCTTCCCAGATTTCTGGCCCGGTGGTTGACTCGTGAATCGCAGGGTTGGCAGGGTTCTCAAACTGCTGGGGCATCCACGCGTTCTCAAGTTGTTCCACCAAACGGTGCGCCTCGCCAATGGCCCCAGGCATCCCGTCGCCAGCTGGCGTCAGCTGCAAGTTGGCACCCAACGCCCTGAGCAATGCCCTCCGTTCCACAGACATACTCTCCGGCATCGTCAGAGTTAACTTATAGCCCTTGGCCGCGCAGACAAAGGCCAAAGCAATCCCTGTATTGCCACTGGTGGGTTCCACAATGTGAGTTTCGGGGTTCAACAAGCCATCTCGCTCAGCGGCGTTGATCATCGCCGCTCCGATTCGATCCTTGACGCTGTTGAGCGGTTGGAAGAACTCACATTTCGCAAACACCGTGGCATGTTCCGAGGGAATCAAGCGGTTGATGCGAATCATGGGTGTTTCGCCGATGGCCGCCGAGGCATCCTCATAAGTCTTTCCGCGTGGCACTGGCTGCTCTCCGCTTTGTCGGGGTTGTCAATAGTCCGTTTGGATCAGTCCGTTTGGATCAGTCCGTTGAGAATCAGGAGACGAGGTGCAACTCTCAAGCTCCTGATACAAATTGAGACGGCAATCAGGAACTGTTGCCTCCCAATCCCATGAATCAATAAGTTTCCGGGAAGTCCAGTTTTGGGCAACTCGAGTTTTCCCAATTTTCAGAGCATGGCCCGCCGGAGGCAACGTGCTCAAACCACCGAGGTCTGACCGGACAAGTCTGAGGCTTGCTGGCAAGTGGCCCTATTCCTGCAGGTCGGCGGTTTGAGCCTGGTGCCGAGTTGCCCAGCTGATCGGCCAGTCCGCCAGAGTGCGCCAGGCCATGCATCACCGCCGGAGGAGACAACCGACGTGACAGATGTCCGCTGTTTGCCGAGGTTATCTCAAGGAGGTTGTTTGTGGACCGGGAGAATGTCTTATCCAGGTGAAAGGATAGTGCTTTGGACAAGGGACAGCCAGAGGATTCCGGCGGCTGGAACAAGCAAGCCGGTGATCAGTCCGATCTGGAGAAAGTCCCTGGCGGCTAATCGGCCACTGGCATAGACCATAGCGTTCGGCGGTGTTGCTACCGGCAGACACATGGCGGCTGTTGCTCCAAAAGCGATGGACACAGCAACCGAAACGGCCGCCTGCGAACCACTTCCCGAGGCCACGGTGATCCCTAAAGGCACCAGGATGTTGGCAGCGGCGGTGTTGCTCATGAAATTCGATAACACTGTGGTGACGTAGGCCATCACAAAGGCAAGGCTCAAAATGCTGATGCCGTCAAGGGGCAAGTGAGCGACGATCCACTCGGCCAAGTTGGTGTTGGTGACCATTTGCCCTAAGGCAAGCCCGCCGGCCATCAGAAAGAGCACATCGTAATTGAGTCCGCGGATCTGCTCGGCTTGGAGAACCCCCGTGCTGGTCAACAGGACAATCGGCACAAAGGCAACCGCAGCTGTTGGCACTCCGTGCCAGTGTGAGGTAAGCCACAATCCGATGGTGATGACCAAGGTGGCCGCAACGATCATTCGCTGCACCACAACACCGGGCACCCGCTGCCGGGGCAGCTGCGAAATCTCGAACTGGTCGTCCTCCGTTTGGCTCTGAAGGATTGGCAGGCTGATGTGTTGATCGTCAGCGGCCGGGTACAGCCAGACTAAAACCAACCAAGCCCCAAAGAGCGACACCAACGCTGGAGGCAACCCAAGGATCAGCCAGGCCAAAAAGCTGATGTCTTGCGGAGGTTGCATCTGCGCGAGGGCCCCCACGGCGATGGCATTCGGGGGCGTGCCAATGAGACTGCCCATTCCGCCGAGGTTGGCAGCAACCGCGGTTCCCACTAACAGACCCTTGCCGAACTTTTCCGCCGGATCCAAAGTGACCACCAGCGGCGACAAAATCGCCAGCATCATCGCGGTGGTCGCTGTATTGGACATAAACATCGAGAGCACAAAGGTCGCCAGCATTACCCCGAGCAAAACCTGCGAGGGCCGCTGACCAAACCGGGTGAGCATCTTCGCAGCCAGCCATCGATCCAGACCGCATCGGGCCATCCCGGCCGCCAGCACAAAACCACCAAAAAACAGCCAAATCAACGGATGGCCGAGCACCCCAACAAACTGCTCCCAGTCCCGATCGGTTTTGGCAAAGACCCCATTGGGCTGACCCAACAATGCGATCTGCAGCCCAATGACCAGAATACCCACCGCAAACGCTGGAATCACCTCGGTGACCCATAACAGCACTGCCAGCAAGAGGATGAACAACGCCCGAAAGGCAGCCGGTTCCAACGGCGAGAATTCCCCCAGAATCCAGGTCAACCCAGCGGCCATCAAAACACATCCGCCAAAGATTAAACCGCCCCGGGGTGATGAGCTTGTCGAATCCGTGCTGATTGTTGGTTTCATCCCAATCTCCTAAGCCCAGCTAGTGAGACTGCCTGATCTGTGGCCCTGGCCGCCGGAGACCTTGTGCCCAACTAGCTGTTGTTGCCCTGGCACTTTCCGGTTCCATCAGGGTGCCTCTCTTCCACAATCTGAAACAGTCGATCTAGAGGCCCTCGCAGCCCAGACCAAAATACCAAGCCCAGGACGGCCGAACAGCCAAAGCAGGTCAGTCCAGCACTCTCGGTGGGCAGCCCATGGACGAGGCCAGATAGCTCACCAAAGTCCGCCAGCGAGCTAAATAATTATACTAAATTTTTATCGTAATTCGCATGGAGCCAGCAAGGATCTCCTAAGGCTGGCTTTGGGACTCCGATAACCCTTGGATCCACAGCTTGACGAGTTCGACAGCCTTCGGATCCACCACCGAGCTGGCCAAAGGCGGCATTTGTCGCCCGCCACGACGCTGCATACGCAAGAGCAATTCCGAGGCAGCCGGCTCGCCGGGTGTGACCAGTTTGCCATCATTGGGTCCCAACCAGCCTTGTCGAGGAGGATGATGGATCAGTCTGGCCTTCCCCAGAGGTAGGCCCGCACGCAAGTCCGGAGCTCTGCCACCAATCCCTTTGGCCTGATGGCACATCGCACAGTTGGCATCCAAGTAAGCACGGGCGAGACGCTGAACAGAACTCTGGTCTTGCGGAGTTTGGACTTGCTGAGTTTGGTCTTGCTGAGTTTGAGCTGGCTTCACCAAGGCGGTCGTCCAGTCTGGGTGAGCTGGCAGTTGCCCGGGTGGTTGGGGCAACGGGCGTGAGAAAACGCCTTGGGCTTGCAGAGCAGCCAGTTGGTTCTGTCCATCGACCATGCGATTGAGCTGACGGGTCTGAAAGCCCAACACGAAACCGGCTGCCTGAGTGTGGCAGGCCATACAATCCGATCGACTGGGAAAATACCACGATTGCTCAAGCTGACCAGCTGCGGTGTTCACTGGGTACTGGCGAACCAGCGGCTGGTCCTCGGCCAGTTGTGCATCGTTTTGCTCCTCGTTCCAGAGATAGGTGTATCCCACCCAGCCTTCGGGCGAATACACCATCAACCGGGTCTCCAGACGCCGGGCGTCGGCCAGGTTTCGTCGATCAGCTCGGTGCTGTGCAGGCCGATTCTGGGGCAACAAGAACGTCTTGACGAACACGGTTCCGATGGGGAAGGTCCACGGCGCATCTTGATGAAAGTCAATACTGGCTGCTGCAGGGAGGACCACAAACCGCAACTTTTGTGCGTGGTCGGACCAGAGGGGGACATTGACCTCGTATGGCACAGCACCATCGACTGGAATGAGATCGGCGGTGGACTGGAAAAGACCGGTTTGCGACAGCTTTCGAGGGAAGGCCTCAGCGATGGCAGCCAAGTCGATTTCTCGTTTTTGGAGCCGATAGAGGTGGCCGTCAAAGGCAGCGAGATAAATTCTGCCTGCGTGATCAGTTCCAAAGCCCGCAATCTCCAAGTTCGAGCGAGCAACCTTGCGATTCTCGATCACCTTGGGGTTGGGGTCAACGCCCGACCAAGCATCACCCTCAGTGCCAGCAGTCTTGCTAGTGGTATTCTGGGTTTTCAGCATCCAGACGTTGCCACTGACGTAGTCGGCGTAAAAATAGGCTCCCTCGTAATCGGGGAGAGCTCCTCCTCGAGAGACAGCACCACCTGTGATCGATCGCCCTTCGCTGTGAAAATACTCGGTGATGGGATCGATCAAGTGCTTTCCGGTCTGGGCTGCCTTGGGGTCGAAGGAATGCAGGCCTTCCTTGACCTTCCAGCCGTAGTTGCCGCCTCGCACGATCAGGTTGACCTCCTCGTAGCGGTCTTGGCCGACATCAGCACCCCACAGAGCACCAGTCTGGGAGTCAAAAGTCAGACGCCAGGGGTTCCGCCAGCCAAAAGCCCAGATTTCTCCTCGTGTCTTCGGCGGCAAGGATTTATGGGCCGGTTGTTCCTTGGGGCCTCCCTGAGAATGGCGAACAAAGGGATTGTCTTTGGGGATGGCGTATTGCCGACCGGGATCTCGGTGGTCAACGTCAATTCGCAGAATCGAGCCCAGCAAAGTGGTCAGGTCTTGTCCGTTGGCATGGGGGTCGTGAGCGGCGCCACCGTCGCCGAGGCCAATGTAGAGGTAGCCGTCTGGACCAAAGGCAATGCTGCCTCCGTTGTGATTGTTGAAGGGCTGGGGAATCTGCAACACGACGCGTTCGCTTTGAGGGTCGGCTTTGTGGGGATCCTTGGCCGAAACCCGAAACTCGGAAATGACTGACCTTCTGGGGGAATCTGCGGAGTAATAGATATAGAAGCGACCGGTTTCGCGATAGCGAGGATGGAAGGCCAAGCCCAACAAACCCTCCTCGTTGCCCTTCCGGCTGATTTTCGGGCGGACATCTAGAAAAAGCTGTTTGCTGTCCACCTCGGGGCGGTTCTCGAACGAATAGATCTGCCCTTCTTGGTCAAGAACATAGAGCCTGTCTTCCGCCTCGGGAGCCGGAGTGACCTGGAGTGGGCGACGGAACTTCAGCCCCTCGAAGACCTTGCCAAGCGTGAACGGCAACGGGTCTGGAGAGGCAAGTAGTTTTTTGGTGTCGACCGGCCGAAAGCTTGCTGTAGCCCTTGGGCGTTTGGGCGTTGCTTGAGAAGCTTGGTCCCCCGAGGGGAGACCGGCCCAACTCAGCAGTGCCATAAGCAGCACCCCGACGGCAAACTTGGACATGTGCAGGGCACTTTTCGGGATGGTCATGAGTACCTCGGTCACGGAGCCAGAGCGTTGAGAAGGAAGAATGCTTATCATAGAACCGCCCGAGGGGTGCTGCACCCATGCGAAGATCAACTGGGGTGGCTGGCCACTTCCAAGCCAAGAACCTCAAAACCGCTGAGGCCCGCAACACCAAAGTGCGTGGGAGTGAGCCAAAGAACCTCGCGGCAGGCCAAAGGGTCACCGGAGTGAACCTTCCGGTCGGCTTGGCCCTCCAAGAGAGGCCGAACGCCGCCTTTGCTCTTGAGAACGGAACTGTGGATTGTGGTGTGATCAACCGCAGCAGCAACACCATCGATCAGCGATTGACCCGGAGCCGTCGACTGACTCTTGGTCAGATCGTTCGGCAGAGCGTACAATGATTGATCGTTGACGTGGACTATCCAGCCAGGAGTCACTAATGTCCTGGAACAAAGCGGGTGGTTCCCCTGAGAGCTCTTCTGGAGCCCCACAGAGCAACCCGAACCAAGACCAACTGAACCATCCGTCAGACCACGGTCCGCCTGTTGGCAACTGCGAGGTTACTCTCCAATTTGACGAAGCCTTCCCAGCACGCACCCCACCAACTCAACATCTTGCCTCGCCTGAGTTGCCCGCCCAAGTGTCCTCGGTCAACGAGGGTCCCGGTTTGCAACACGGTTCCGATTCCCAGCACCGTTACGGGTCACAAGACGCTGAATCTCCAGGCCGATTAGCACCTTCAGGCCGATTAGCACCTTCAGGCCGGTTGGAATCTGCAGGCCGGTTGGAATCTGCAGGCCGGTTGGAATCTCCCGTTGAACTCAACTCGTCGGACGACTCCTCGCCCTCGGGAAACGTTCCCGCTGCACGGGAGAGCCTTTTTGCGGTTGGAGGTCCTTTCTCGGGGTCCTTCGGCATGGCCTCTGGGTCGGCAGAGCCGATTCGGCCAACCTGCCATATGGCTGCCCAGAGCGGCTCAGGTGGCTTTGCGGCGGAAATTCATCAGTTGCTCCGGCGTCGCTTGCAAGCGGCGACTCTGGTGCTGCTGGCCGCAGTTGGGTTGTATTTTCTTCGGGGCCTCTTTGTCTCAAACCATCTCTGCCCGCACTTCACAGGGCTGCTCTCGGCACTGGAACTGGCTCTGTTGGTTGTGTTGGGCGTTGTGGCAGTTGTGCTCAACAGTCCCTTGGCCCACTGCACCATTCGGCTGAGGTTTCTGGAGCTTTGCGTCTTCGGCATGGTGACCTTGGAACTGGCGACGCTGAAGTATCTGCTCATGCTGGAGGCGATGCAGCAGCCAGACGGCGCCCTGGAGGCGATGGCAGTTGTTAAGAGCACGACCACCTACTTCATCTTGTTGATCGTGATTTATGGGATGTTTATCCCCAACACCTGGCGTCGAGCGCTTCTTGTGGTCACGCCGATGGCCTTGGCTCCCATTGCGGTCGTGCCGCTGTTGAAGTGGACCGCCCCGGCCTGGCCGAACCTGGTGGGGCAACTGGCCACATTTGAGAACGTCAGCGACAACATGATCTTGGTGTTCTTGGCAACCTTAATCGCGGTCTTCGGTACCCACACCCTCAACCGCTTGCGGTCCGAGGCTTACCGAGCCCGCCAACTGGGGCAATATCGTTTGCTAGAACGTCTCGGGGCTGGAGGCATGGGTGAGGTTTACTTGGCCGAGCACCTGCTGTTGAAACGCCCCTGTGCAGTCAAGTTGATCCACCCTGAGAAAGCGACCGACCCCGGAATGTTGGCCCGCTTCGAACAAGAAGTGATGGCCATGGCCAGACTCTCGCACTGGAACACCGTGGAGATCTTTGACTATGGCCACACTGACGATGGAACATTTTATTATGTAATGGAGTACCTGCCGGGAATGAACTTAGCGGATCTGGTCAGCCACCATGGTCCTCTTCCGGCGAGTCGGGCGATCTACCTGCTCAGGCAAGTTTGCCAAGCCGTTTCCGAGGCTCATAGCGTTGGCCTGATCCACCGCGACATCAAGCCTGCCAACATCTTCTCGGCCCGCCGCGGGGGTCAATCCGACGTGGCCAAGCTGTTGGATTTCGGCCTGGTGCGTCCCCTGGATGACACCGATGAGCTTTCCGAGGGCGGGTCGATCACCGGGAGCCCCCTCTACATGTCGCCTGAGCAGGCTACCGGAAAAGCCCGTCTGGATATCCGCAGCGACATCTACTCGCTCGGGGCAGTGGCCTATTATCTGGTGACCGGTGAGCCGCCTTTCCGGGCTCGAAGTGTGGTGGAGCTCCTCGAGGCCCACACTGCGTGGCCGGTGGTGCCTCCCTCGGAGTACCAGCCAGGCCTGCCGCTGGACTTTGAACAAGTGGTGCTGCAGTGTCTGGCCAAGCAGCCTGCCGACCGCTATCAGAGCGCTCAGGAGTTGGAGCGGGCTCTGACCGAGTGCGAGGACTCCGATGGCTGGACCCAAGAAGACTCCGCAAGTTGGTGGCAGGAGCTGCAGGAATCTTCCTGGCAGGTCCCCAGGCCCCTGGTGGCAGCCGCGCCTGATGACCCCACCTTGGCTGCCGTCGTGGCTTGAGTTCACCGTCGAGATTTTCCAGCACACAAAAGCCCACAGTGCGGCCAACGATCCGTTCAACCGCGATCTGTCCCGGCAGGCAGACCGCTTCTGCCGTGATTGATCGCCTCTTGACTTCGTAGGATCCCTCTCTTCCATTACTAGCAAGTCGTTGCATTTGTGAGTGGGTCCGCTCACCCGGTCGACTCACCCACCCAACCAAGTCTGGGTTCTGGATGAACTACGGTCGATGAGTCCCCAACTTGGGTTTGACTTGCTGAGCGGTCCATCGTCCTCGGGGGTGCTCACCCTTGGTCGCAAAACCCGCTCCTTTCCGAACTTTGCCCAGACTCAGAATAATAACCAGACTCAGAACAACCAACCTGAGAGCACCCTGTCTGAGAACAGTTTGTGCAGGGTGCATCAAAACCGCATTGAAACGATCTGCTGGAAACCTAAGAGTGTTGAGTTGAGCCTGAGTTTGGAGGGACCGATTTTTTCCCGATGATCCACCCTGCGTTATTTGCGTTGCTGAGGATGCGAATTGGTGGGCTGCTCAAGCGGTTCGGTGCATCCTTGAAGACTTGGCAAGGGCTGGTCTTTCTGGCACTGACAGTGGGAGTGATCCTGTTGTGGATGGCGCCGCTGTTCTTGCTGCCGGTGGCCGGAACGATGATCAACATGGACACCGCCCGCGTGCGAGAGTTTGTCCCCATCGGGCTGATGGGCGCATGTCTGCTGACAATCATCTTGGGCGATGATAAGGCGTTACGGTTTACCCCTGCGGAGGTGGATTTTCTCTTTCCGGCGCCGTTCACCCGTCAGCAGCTGATGGCCTACAAGTTGTTAGAAAATACCCTTGGGGCGGCGTTGGCGGCGAGTTTCTTCTTTGTGTGGGTGGTCCCCTATGTGCCGCTGAGTCTGGCAGCTTTCTGGGGCAGTTTTCAGGCCCTGTTGTTCATCCAGCTGTTCCAAGCAGCCTTTGTGCTGGCGGGCATGACCATCTCCGTTCGGCTGCAAACGGTGACCCGCTGGTGGATCTTCGGCGCTGTGGGTTTGATCGTGCTGGTTCTGGCGACTCAGTCGGTCATCATCCTGCTGCATGCCTCCAGCATGACCCAAGCCTGGATGGAGTTCCGTATCTCACCGGTGGGCCAGGTTGTTTTCGCCCCATTTGAGCTTTACGGGCTAGTCATGGTCGCTGAGAGCTACCTCAGTTTACTAGTCTGGGGATTCCTCGCTCTGGCGATCAACGTCGGGCTGGTGCTACTGATCCTCAAGCTTGACAAGTACTATTTGGAGGCGGCCCTGGCCAGCAGCCAGCGGTTTCTGCTCCTGTTGAGCCGACTCCGCAAAGGAGGGGCCTTATCGCTTTGGGGCAGTCCCTTACGGTGGCGTCTGCCTCTGCCGCCTCGTTGGGGAGGGGCCGGGCCGATTGCCTGGCGGCAGCTGACGCATGCCTGCCGCAGTGTGCCGACACTGCTGTCGGTTGCGGCGGTGGTGTTATTCGTTGTCAGTGCTCCTCGCCTGTTTCTCTCGAGCATTGGCGATACGGTGGCTGAGGGAGTGAGCCTGGCGATTACCGCTGCAGTCGTCCAGCTGACCCTTGTGTTCACCATGATGCTGAGGTTTGACTTTCGCAACGATCTTGAGCAAATCGACTGGCTGAAGATCATGCCTGTACATCCGATCGCATTGGTTCTTGGTGAGCTGATCGTGCCGGTGCTGATCGCGACAATCACTCAGGCCATTCTGCTGTTGGGAGTCGCTTATCTGACGAGTGCTCCTGGATTGCAAGCGGGTCTGATTGTGCTGACCGTCTTTACCCTGCCGCTGAATTTTCTGCTGTTCGGCTTAGAAAACTTCTTGTTTCTGATGTTCCCCAGCCGGTCGATGGCCTTCAACCCAGGGGATCTCCAAGGCTTTGGCAGGCAAACGGTGCTGTTCTTGGTCAAGATGTTGCTGATGGTTGCCGCGGCTGTTTCCGCAACGATCCTCGGGGCACTTATCTTGACATTCACTGGCAGCTTGATGGCGGCGATGACTGCCGCTTGGTTGTGGTTGGCCGGACTCGCTGTGGGGACTGTCCCGCTGGTTGCCTGGGCCTTCCAGGAATATGACCCCAGCACCAACCAACCTGTCTAACCCGCAAGCTCTGGCTCCCCGTTGGAGAATCCCGGAAAACCCAGAAGGTCGCAAACAGCCCGACCATCTTGGCCGATCATTTTTTGCTGTGCCTTCCGGTCATCCAGCCCAGTCAGCTGATTTTCCTTCGGGGAGCACTCCTGTCACAACCGATCCCACCAATACCCGCCATCCGAGCGGCCTACCAACTCCGGCAGGGCAGCTCCCTGCAGGGGACGAGTTTGCCCTGAAGACCTGCGATCACCGTCGGTCAACTCAGCCAACTGTTGGAGTGCAATGCGATGTCGCTTCTCCTGAGATGGGGTCTTGGCCTTGGATTTGTTACGCTGGTGTTCTGCCCTGACCAAACAGCACTGGCCCAAGCCTTTGGTGTGGAACTCCACAGTACTCTCAATCCTGCCGCCGGAGGGATGGGCGGGGTGAGTATCGCTCGTCCCCAGGATCTGCAGTCGGCTTTTTGGAATCCAGCGACCTTGGCCCAATTCCACGGCACGCAATTTGGTTTCGGGGGTGCCTGGGTTGAGCCAACCATCGCGATTAACAATCAAGCCGACCTTGCTAATGCTGGCATCGCTCCGTTCCAAGACAAATCCGGCCGACCTGGATCTGCGTTGGGAAACATCGCCGCGATCCAGGACTTCACGGCTTTCGGCCTGCCGGTGACTTGGGGAGTTGGCTTGTTGACGACCTCAGGCCTCGGGGTTGATTACCGAGCGACTGCTGCCAGCAACGGCACGACCGCGGAATTCGTTGCTCTGACGATTGGTCAGGGAGTGGCAGTGCAGTTGACCGATCGTTTGGCACTGGGAGCGACGCTGGCACTGGGCAGTTCGACGCTGGATGGGGTGTTCACCGGTGTCTCGGCAGCAGTGCCGGCCTATGCCTTACGAGGCCACTTAGGCCTGACCTATGAGGTGGCACCGGAGACAACTTTCGGGTTCTACTGGATGACCCTGCAGAGCTTTCAATACGACGACGCTGTGGATGTCTCCCCCGTCGGCGATGGATTTGTGGATGTCAATCTCGATCTTCCCAGAACATTTGGCTGGGGGATCGCCAATGAAAGTCTGCTGGATGGGCGATTGCTGCTCGCCATGGACATCCTCTACAAGCAATGGTCAGAGACGGACCTTTTTGGCGCTCTCTGGGAAGACCAAATGATCTTCCAGTTCGGTGCCCAATATACCGCCAACGACACCGTTGCTTATCGCATTGGCTACGTTTATGCGCAAGACGCCACCTCAAACGAACTGCTCAACAACGTCGGCGGCGTGGGACCTGCCTCCGGGGTGAACTACATTCGAGCTTTGTTTCCCAACATCAACCATCACCGCATCAGCGCAGGTGTCGGGGTTCACGACGTTCTGCCCGGATTAGATTTGGATCTCTTCGCCGGCGGGATGTTCCGCAGACGGCGCACTTTTGGTGAGACCACAGCCTCCATCCAAAGCTACTGGATCGGAGCGGGTTTAACCTGGAGGTTTCGTCAACGCTGTTGTTCAGGCCGCCGAGTCAGCAGTGATGCAGTTTCGCTCGCGGCCGCAGAGCGGTTCATGGCAGCCGAAGACTCGCTTGCAGCCGGTGAGGCTCTCGGCGAGGACGAATTCGGGACATCCAAGGCCCCGACTCCGAATTTTTCGACAAATGAGGCTTCCACACCCGTGAAGGCCGTTGGCCATCGGTCTCCTCGCTGACTCTTCCATTGGTGGGATGTTCTCGGCGAGATACCTTTGAGACGCGGCGGAATGTGAGACTGAAATCTGTCGCGGATCAGCGGTGTTACCGGTCGCCGTTCTCATCAGGTTCCACCCAGAGATACTGCCAACGAAGTGTTGCTGGCAGAGATATCTGAGCGACTTCCCTGGAGGGAGTGATCACCCATCCATCTAGATTTGCAGGGTGAGTGTGGATTGATGAGGCGGGTTGCTCGGCGATTGCTTGGCTGGTGAGTTGTGGGACCGGGGCAGACTGTGCCAGTGGAGGCCGAACATAGTGACTGCCCAAAAAACGCGGTGGGATCTTGATTCGACAGGCAACATCGAACACTAAGCCGCTTTTGAGCCCCTGAGGAGACTGGGAGAGCTCTTGAGAATGCACTGCAGCCGACCAGTGGGAACGGCCAGCCATACCCACTAGCAATACTTGGGGGTCTCCTGTGAGGCCGAATGCAGGCGTGGCCTGTTGAAAAACTGGTGAGGGGGGCCAGTGCTCCTCTGGGGTGCCTTCTTTGGAGAGAAGCACAGGCCTCCACTGCTGTTGGTGACGGACTTCGATCCGATGAGCGTACCGGTCATCTTGCCAGAAGAACTGCACCCTCAGGCGACCCGCGGTCACAGTCAGTAACGACGGCGCGTGCTGCTTTTCAGGCACAAGCATCCTTGGCTAGGGGAGATCGAGCGGCGGCCAACAGTTGACCTCGGCTGTTCTCGATTGTTGCAGAGGGCCACGGCAACAAAACATCTTGGGGGGAAAAGACCGACAGCCGGGACAGTCCGATGATTGGCCCCCTCCTGAGGTCGCGGAAAATTCTTGCTCGACTGAACCGTTCCAAGCGGTGCGACAACTACGGATGCCGCAGCCTGGGCACGTTGCCGATGGAGGCCAAGCTTTTCCCCGGACTCAGCGGGTGCGGGATCAAGGAGGCAGAGGGAGTCTCTTGGTCGTAAACGTTTCTGATTGCCAGAGAGGGAAGACCAGATTTCGGGGAGTTTGGATTCCGTGTCACTGACTGGTCAACTTGAGCTCCATGGCTGGATCTCCACCAGAGGGCACTTCCACGGTGTAGGATCCGTCCCAGTATTGTTTGGGGATGTACTCTTGGGTGGGACCCGTGGCGATGTCGCTGTCTGGATCATCTCGAAGGTCGGTGCGGATACGCACACGATGGGTCCCAACAATTGCTCCCGGTTGATCGGGGTTGACGACTCGCAACTCGAATTTGCCGGCCGCATCAGTCTGACCATAAGAGCCTGGACCCGGTTCGTCCTCAGCGCCCGCCAGAGGCTGAAAGCTGATCCGTGCGTTGGGTACAGGCTGACCGTTGAGAGTGAGCGTCCCGCCAACGGGAACAACCTGATAGCCAGGCCCACAACCCAACGTGAGCAGAAGCATCATCGGCAAAAACGCCCGCCCGAACCAACGTGTTGTGGGATCCAAAACCAGCACAACCAACTCCTACAAGTGATTTCAACAGCCTCGTTGGGTCAATGAACCATGCATCTTTGAGAGGCGAGAATCGCGAAAATTCAGGTTCACCTGATCCTTTTGAGGCAAGGACAGTAAGTCCAAGGAGACGATCAGAAGATTCAGCAAAGACATCTCAGAGGGAGAGCATTCCCAGATTGTGAGAGTGGGAGTCTCCCTGACGAGGTGCTTCAGTGTTGTAAGGCTGATTCACGCATCCGGAGGGGAAAGGTTCGTGTCTTCCGGGCTCCAGGCCTTGGATCCTTGAAAAACCTTCCCGAGACTCTGGGTTCAAGAACTGCCTTGCGGGAGGACAGCAACGCTGTCGCAGAAGGAAGCAGTTTTACCGCAGGTCGAGGACGACGCTTTCGTTGCCTTGGATGGTGGCCATATTGGCGAGGATTTCCAGGTCGACGTTGAGGTTGACAGTGAGGGTCGCGCCGTCGCCCATGGCGAAATTCATCACATTGGGGTGAAAGCTGCCCCAACCACGCTTGCAGGTGTTGCTTCCTCCAGCGCCGCCGATGTCTTGACAACGATCGTAATCAGCGAGAAACGCGCGGCTCTCGGGAACGAGAGAGGATTGGTTGTAGGAGGTGTATGTGTAGGCCCAAAACGTTCGGCGGCTTTTACGGGTTCGCGTGGTCATCTCGCCGAGCATCAGGGTGTTGCTTGAGCCGTCTTTGATGTCTTCGATGCGTTCGCTCCTCAGGCCGTGGGTGCCTGAGGTATGCAGAATCCCCCGCCAGTTTCTCGGCAGGGATTGAGCCTGGCTGTTGTCAAACCACCCATTTCCATTGCTGCGACCGCTGACCGCTCGGAAGCTGCCGGGCATGTACTGCTGATTTGCTCCCCAGCCTCCGCCTGGACCGCTTTCGGGGATCCCCAAGACGTCGGTCTCAACGTCGGAAGGGCATACATAGGGTGGAACCGACTGTTCTCGAACGAACTTGTTGTCCTCAGAACGGTTCAGCTGTTTCGGATCATAACGATCGTAGAGAGCCGTCTGCTCGACATAAGGCAACAGCATAATCGTCCAGGTCGAACCACTGGGCGTTCCACAGCAGGGACCCTCGGTAATGCCTCCTGGTGGGAATTTCTCGTGAGCGGAGTGATAGTTATGCAGTCCCAAGGCAACCTGCCTGAGTCGACTGGCGCACTGCATCCGTCGAGCGGCTGAGCGGATCTGCTGGACTGCGGGCAAGAGCATGGCCATGAGGATGCCGATGATCGTAATGACCACAAGTAATTCAACAAGCGTAAAGCCTTTGCGGTGAGAACTGCCGCTCTGGATTGGGGCCTCGGAGTCCCTTGGGATGAATTTCTTATGGATCATTGAGCAATTTCCCGTCAGAGAAGGGAGGTGATGGACTGTCATCGGAGATCGGCTGAATCGTTGCCAGAAATCTGTGGCTCGTCAAGCTTGGGACCGGCCCAGGTACAGTGGAATGGACTGATTCTGCCAACGACCGATGGCTCAGAAGAACCGACAAATGTCCTCAGAGCAGAAAGCCCGTTGGCTCAATCGCCAGCAGCAGGCCGAAACCCCGACAGGTGATCGGACAGTCCAGATCGAGCTGTCCAGATCGAACCGACAAGGGCATCACGACGAAGGTGATCCGTTCCTGAAGATCGCTAGAACCTATAAACTGGCTGAAAGTTCTGAAGTGCTCGGACGTTGCCGGTCTCGCAGCAAGTGCCTGTTGGTCTCGACGATTACTTGGTGGACCTTCTCGGAGATTCTGTCTGGCCAATGAGGTACAGACAGGGGCTTGCTGACCAATCAAGCAGTCCAAATCCCCTCGTGACTCCAAAGGTAGTTTTGCCGTCAACGGACGACCTCTGGGACGAAGCCGCCTTTCCCACAACCACCCGGCAACATCGTCTAAATTCTGTAATTTAGTTTCTTTGGTCGCCCCAAGCAACGATTTTCGAACGTTTCTTGTTGTGCCCTCTTCCCGCTTTGGAGAGGGCGAGGCTCCTACTGAGGTTGGGGACAATCTTGGCTCGTCGGGCTTCTGGAAAAGCTGCCAACTCAGTAGCGATGGTGCCGTTTCTGTGCTTTGGACGAGCAAGAATTTTCCCCAAGGGCAGTAAAAATCAGCTCGTCCACGATCCCAGGCGGCGGCCGGCTCCTCAGCAACGCTTCTCAGCAAGACATCGAGATCCCGCCTTCAGTGCGTCCCGCCGAGCCAGGCAAGGTACCAAGGATTTCTAGGAGCCAAAGACCGCTGGCTACCTGCGAGGCTCCATCCTGCTGCAGCTGGTCTGCGGTCATTGTTCCAGGAGACCGAGGCCGTGGATGGTCAGGGTCTCATCTCTGAGGAGAGTCACCATGCAGTGTGGGATTGGTTCCCCTGAAGGTCTTACAGAGGTTCATGAGAGGTGGAGTTTTCTCCGACCAGGAGCTTGGCCTGTTCTCTCCAAAGTTGGGATTTGTCGAAGAAGGAGTCCTCGCCAGCGGCGTCTCCGCCGGTGGTGCTGCTGGTATCAAAAGCTCCAGGAAGGTGGGCTGGCTCGAGGGTGTCTGGGACCCCGGGACGCTGGTCTGCATGACTGGTGCGTCGACCAGCGAGTCCGAGGTTCATTGGCAGGAACTCTTGCCCGCACTTGGTCGGGGCGAATCAGGCGGCGTAATATCTCGAGTGATCGCCTGCATCGTCGTCGTCATCTTGCTCGAAGAAGCCGATGTCGTCTTGGGAGGCCAATGCCGTAACTTCGGCAAGAAATTCGCTGCCTCCAGCTGGGAGCTGTCCCTCGTGAGAGAGGATCTCGTCGAAGATGTCTTCAATGAGTATCAGCGTGGACAAAGCGTCAGAGAGGTGATCTTGGTAAGTGAATGGCCCCTCGGGATCTGGACCAACTGGACGTCCGTCAAGCACCAGAGCCAGAGCAGCCAGCTCCTTCAGGGCTGACTGGTCACCCTCGATTCGGCCTTGGTTCCAGGCCACCTGAACGATCTGATCCTCAATAAGGCCCGAAACGGTATAGCTAATCGACGAACCCATCTGGTTCTCCTGGTGTCCGAGGAATCCGTTCCTGCTGGAGGTGTCTTAGCCCTTCCAAAGGATTGTTAGGAATCAATCACAAGCGGTAAAGGCCGATTCTCCGCACCTGTCCCGGTCGAGCCTCTCCAAAAGGCCCAGGCCGAGGAGGTCTGATCTTGGGCAAACACCAGGTTTTCCAATTTGTCGGACATGTGGACGCCTGGCCAAAAGGCGAGCCAAACCCCTATCGGCACAGGGCGGTCTGCCAACAACAAGTCGGGGAGTGGATCGCCCGGCAAAAATTCCCACCACAGGCCGATGGGACGGTGATCCTGACCTACATCATTGACCTTCACACAGAGCTTTGGCTTGCCAGCCGCAACAGCGAGCATGTTGCCTGTGCGGTGGGGGAGCCCGTGTTAGCCGCAGGTGAGCTGACCTTGAAGCTTTCCAACGATCCGCCCTGCGGCAAGCCGTCTCACCCAGGGTACGCTCAGCAGTGGAGGATCGAGGTCGTCGGGGTCTCCAATCACTCCACCGGGTACCTTCCAGAGCCGGATTGTTGGCCGGTGGTGGCGGAGGCTTTGGATCGGATGGACATTTTGCGTCCTGATCAATGGACGGTGGCTTTGGTCCTGCGGCGTTGTCCGGTTTGCCAATGGGTCAACGTCATCAAAGACGACCATTTCTTCTGTGACATCTGTCAACGCCAGCTTCCCCAATCGCCAAGGTGATCCAGCTTGGCGGCACCTCCCCACGGGCTTTCAGGGTCTTTGCCTTCGCCTTGCCACCGGCAAAGTCCGCGTGTTGTCGCAGCGAGGATGACCCGGCGAGGAGAACCTGGCGGCCCTTCACCGAGTCAACACGAACCGATCCAACTCTGCCATTGGTAGCCATCGGGGAGGGCCCGGCATCCGGCAAATTCGAGGTGCAATATCCGCCGGTGCTCTTGTGTGCCTGGGTTGCTCTTGCGACTGGAATGAGCTAGCAACGGCCGCATCAGCAAGACATCTCCGGGCTCCGCGTAGATGGTTTGCATAGCCGAAGCCTGGCAGGAGAAGGTCTTTCCATTTCGGTGGCTTCCAGCCAGGACCTTTAAGGGGCCGTTTTCGTCGGTCACTCTGTCCAGATGGATTCGAGCGGTGAGCATCCTCTCCAGAAGCCACACAGGCGCCTCGACATGAGGGATGCCCGCTTTTCGGGTTGGTTTGGTGAACTCTCGGCTGGGCATTTTGTGATCAGCGACCGCAATAGTGAGATCCTGATGCCAAGGCAACGCCCAGGTCCGCTCCGGTGGCTTATCGAAGTACAGCCCACGTGTGAGCCCAAACTCCTCCCCCAGGGCGGCTTCCAATGTCCCCAGCAGCGGGGGAACATGCCACATTTGGGTGACCTCCGGAATCGACTGCAGGATGTTGCGAGCAGCATACACGGTCCCGCTCGGAGAACGAATGCTCTTGCCGTCAAGCTGGCTCAACGGCTGAGATCTGGCCGGCAGAACTGATTCGCGGTCAACTGGCTGGGAGTCCCGCGGGCGCTGCAAGGCTTGTTGATGTGGCAGACTGCCCGGAGGGAGAACACAGCAGGCAGCAGGAAAAAGCCCTGCTCTTCCAGATGAAGAAGGAAAATCTCCATCGAGATACGAGTCATCGTTTAGGCGGCCTGGCGTTGCTGGCGGAACTGATCGAGCGCCACTGAGGCAATGATAATCACCCCGAGCAAGATATCCTGAACGGCTGCAGGGAACCCCAAGATGGTACAACTGGTGCGGATAAACCGCACGATCAAGGCGCCCAGCAAGGTTCCAAGAATGGAGCCTCGTCCGCCCGACAAACTTCCGCCGCCGATGACAACAGCGGCAATGATGTCCAGTTCCAGGCCCTGACCACTGCTGGGGTCGCCCAGGTCGACGCGGCTGAAGTGCATCACTCCGCCGACGCCGATAAACAGGCCGCCCAGGGTATAGACAGTCATCTTGAGCAACGGCACGTTCAACCCACAGAGACGTGCGGTCGCCTCGTTGCTGCCCAAGGCAAACACATAGCGGCCGTAGACGGTTCGGTGCAAAACCACCGCCAGCAACACAGCCAAGACCACTAAGACGCCTACACCGACAGGTTGCCCGCTCCACTCCGTCCAGATCCGCATCCATTCCGGCCGAGGTGGCGCCACCAGGAGGTCACTGAGCCAGGGTGGCACCGGATTGTCACCGCCCGGCAGGCGAGGACGAACTGGTTGATCGTTGCCCAACCATTTGCCAACGCCCAGCCAGATGGACATCGTTCCCAAAGTGACGATAAAAGGAACCACCCGGAGGAGGCTAATAGTTAGCCCGTTGAGCAGGCCGACCAACACGCCGGTCAGCATGCAAGCCAGAACCGCCAAGATGGGGATCACCACTGTTTGCGTGGATTCGCCCAAGCCCAAGGCCGTCGGCAGGCCAAAGGCGGAGTCGCGTAGCACCAATGCCAGCACCGTTGCGCAGAGCGCCATGGCGGTGCCAGCAGAAAGATCGATGCCACCGGCGATAATGATCACCGTCATGCCGAGTGCGGCCACCGCCACTGTCGTCGTCTGGGATCCAACTGTGCGGAAATTGTTCTGGGTGAGGATCTTGGTCCGCCTGGTCGCTTTGTCGCTGGTGAAGAATTTGGTTGCAAATGCTGGCCAGGGATCAATTTGCTGGTCGTTCTGTTGGGCTTCTTGCAGGGCTTGACGATAGGCGAAACTGACTTCCAGACCGGCAAAAAGCAACACAATCACAGCCAAGGCCAGAAACGGTCCCAATAAGGCCAGCACAGCCGTGCCCACCGCTCGACCAGAGGAACTCCCCAGGGCAGCTGTCCCAGCAGGGGTTTCCGGTGTTGTCTTGGAGGAGGATTGTGAGTTCTCCGGTGGTGGATCAGCTGGCGAGTCGGCAGAGGAGTTGGCCTTGGGTGTCATGTTGTCCTCGTTTCACGGGCCCAAGCCGTCAGGTTCTGCCTGGGTTCTTAGGGTGAGAGACAAGCTCAGTCTCGCCGGGTGCTGTTGGATTGGGTTCAGGGTGTTCTCGGCGGGCGGTGGAGGAATTGGGGAGGGTTGCCGAGGTAAACCAGAGGTTTTCAACCACAGCAAAGAGCAACGCGGTACTCCAACCGATCACGAGGATGCCATTGATGGCTTCGATGCCCGAGAGGATTCTCCATTCCCCCTCGACGATGATGTCACCGTAGCCCAGCGTTGAAAAGGTCACAATGGAAAAGTAAGCCGCCTCTTCGAGGGTGACGACTTCGTTGATTTGCGGCAACAGCAGATAGGCCAAGGCCCAGAGAACGACCTCCAGGACATGCAACACCAGCAAAAACGCTGCGGTCCCCGAGACGATCAAAAACCTCTGAAGCTCAGTTGCTTCACCATGACTGATGCCAAGTCTTTGCAAGTTCGTCAGCAGGACAGTGGTTCCCAGTCCATGGACACTGACGGTCACACCGACCAAGAGGGAACCGACCAGAATGGCCGTCAGCATCAGGTGACCTTTCCTCGGGCCAGGTTCCGGCCGAATGGGGGCTCGGCAGAACGGCGTTTTGAGTCCCGGCTTACAAGACTGGGAAGAACACGGATGGTCAAAGGCAGCATCACCAGATAGAAGCAATACCCGGCGACCGCCGAAAGCAGGGCATGTCCGGAAAAGGCCCGATCAACGGCAGGGCTGCCAAGGACCGTCAGTCCGGCGGCTGCCAAACCAAAGCCGACCGCCACCAGCAAGGTCCTGAGGTGTGTCGGTAGCGAGGGATGCCCCCAAGGGAGGACCAGCAGCGTACACCAGGCGAGGTAGACGGCTACTCGGTCGAGCAGATAATCTGGTCGGTCGGTCAGCCCCTGCCAGAGATCCACCGCTGCGAGGCCGACTGCACCCAGAGCGATCAGGTATCCGGCTGGATGATCTCGGCGAAGGATTTCAGCAAGCACTTTGCCGATGGCCGGGTCACCCTGGGCCAAACGAGCGACCTCCTCGGGCTGGCCCCGGGGGAGAATCAGTCGGGGCAACTGAACCAACCAGCGGCAGGCCCAGCAAGCTGCGATCAGACCAGCGTAAGCCCAAACGACCCACTGCAACAACACTGTGATCGGGTGCTCAGAGCCGAGTGAGGCGGTGAGGATCACGTAGGCCGGACAGGCCAGCAACAGGGCCAACACGAAGGTGAGCGTGCCAAACCATTTCTGCAGCAGTAAAGGAGCGAAGGAAAGCAAGACCGCTGTCCAGCTTAACGTATGAGTCGCCCCAGTGATCGACACGGTCACCGGCATCACTGCGGCCAGGGCACGTTCGAGGCTCATCCGGGCGGACCAACTCTCGGGGTCTCGCCGCACTGCTTCGCCAAACTGCTGCAACGCTTGGGAAGTCTCACCTCGGGCGAGCAAGAGGTCACCCTGCATGACATGACTTTCCACCGCCTCGGGGTGGTGCCGCAGCGCGTCTTGATTGACCTGCTCTGCCTGTTCTAGCAGTCCTGTGGCCTGGAAAGCGAGCGACCTCGCCGCCAACGCCTGCAATCTGTCTGGTTGAAGCTGCAGGATCCTGTTGGTGGTTTCCAGAACCGCCGGCCAGTCGCTACGCAGCACCTGAAGCTCGACCAGGAACTCCGGATAGTCAATCTCCAGAGGATCCAGGCGGATGGCCTGTTGCAGGGCGGTTTCGGCTTCGGAAAAGCGTCGCAAGGTCCGCAACAGCCAAGCCCGACGCAGAAGGATCTGGGCAGCCGTTCGAGATGGTTCGCTTGGCCTTGTTGGTAGAGCCGGTTGGGGCTGGCTGTTCTGTTCTAGCTGGGACGCAGGCAGGATATCCGCAGACTGGCCGGAGGGATCGTCGAGAGGCTTCTCCGTAGTAAAACTCGAGAGAGCTTGTTGGCAAGTCTTCAGGGCTTCTTGGAATTGGAATCCGGCCAGCAGGGCATCGATCAGGTGGAGCCATCCCCGGTGATCTCGGGGGTGATCAATCAGCCACTCCCGGAGTTGTTCGGCGGCCTTGAGCGGCTCTCCCTCGGAGATGGCTTGCTGGGCACGCTGATAGGCATCCTCGTTGACGTGGCTCATGAACAGTGAGTGTTGGTAGTTCGTTAGGCTGTGCCTACGGTTGTTCGCTAATGGTGCACGGATGTCTTCGCCTGTGCTTATGGCTGAAGCCGAAACTGAAAGGTGAAATCAAGTCGAGGAACGGGATCCTTTGGCTCCGGAGGAGGCACGATCACCACCAGCTCGTGCTTTCCTTGCGATAGCTTCTTCTGCCCTAGTTTGATCGTTGTCTCTTGGTCGTCTTTGGGAGCTGGTACCCGAGCTCGCTTCACCTCTTGGCCGTCCACCTGAGTAATCAGCCGCTGTTGCGGGTTGGCATCGAGAATCAACAACCGCAGCTCGTAACTGCCCTCCGACGGGAGTGAGAAGGGCAAAGAATACTTATTACCAAGGGGAAAACCCTGATAAGGAATTTCCTCCCAAGAGGGAGTACGCGGTTGGTCGGGTTGCTCCTCAGGGGGCGGCTTTTCAGCCGAACCGGTCGGTTGTGAGAATTGACTCACTGAAGCCCAAATGAGCAGCCCAAGCAGGAGCCCAATTCCCAAGCCAATGACAATATTGGTCACCGGCGAGGACTTGTTCGCTTGTGCCAAGCGTGAAGCCGCACTACCAGGGACAGGCGTTGAACGACCAGTACTTGACCGACCAGTACTTGACCGGCCAGTACTTACTCGGACAGTACTTGCTGGGCTCGTGCTTGTTCGGACTGGGTGAGCTCGGGCACCGCTTGGACTGGGACGCAGGGGTGGTCGGTTTGCTCCGCCCCGGCTTTTGGGAGGGGCGGCGGGAGGTCCTGGCCGTGAGGGACGATCGGCAATAATCACCGAACTGGGAGCGTCGCTGTTGTCGGAGACCGCCGCGAGGACAGAGAACTCCTCCCCTCGGTTGTCCGGGGTATCCTCGGCATGACCGTCGGTCGTCTCCCCGGAAGAATAGGAAGCCAAAAAGCTGCTGATGATCTCCGTTTCTTCCTCGGTGTTCCTTCGCGGCGGGACGTCCCCACGCCCGCCAACTCCCGGTCGAGAGGCCGAGACTCGCGGTGGCGCTACGCCGGGACCACCGCCGGGACCACCGCCGGGACCACCGCCTGGACCTCCGCCGGGAAGACTGCCGGGAAGACTGCCGGGAAGACTGCCGGTGCGAATTCCGCTGCTGGGCGGTCCGGCGGCTCGAGGAGGAGCTGGCCGGGGCAGTCGGTCTGGGGTGACTGGATCGGGGGTCAGTCGGTCTTGTGTCAACCGTTCCGGTCCACTTCGAGGCCGGCTGTTCTGCTGGAAGCTGCTGAAGGCCGCTAACGATTCAGCCACCTCACCGGGAGTTTGGTACCTCTGGTCAGGCTGCCTAGCAAGCATTTGGGCAATGACTTGCTCAAGCTGGAGGGGTATATTCTCTCGCAGAGTGCCAATCAGGGGGGCTTCGTACTTTCGACGGACTTTGATTTTCTGGATGCTGTCGCGGCCTTCGAAGGGGGGCACACCGCAGAGGGCTTTAAAGAGGGTGCATCCCAGTGAGTAGATGTCGCTGCGAGGGTCGATCGGGGCGCCGGGATAGGTCTGTTCCGGAGCAATATAATCGGGTGTGCCCATGATCCGGCCTGTGGCGGCCAGTTCCTCTTCGTCCCCTTCGGCTCGAAAACGGGCCATGCCCAGGTCAAGGATTTTCACCAAAGGGGCTGAGGAGAAGTCCTCACCGATGACCAACAAGTTGCCTGGCTTGATATCGCGGTGGACAAGACCCTGATCATGAGCGTACTGGAGGCCGATGGCGGCCTGGCGGATACATTCGGCCATCCAACCAATCGGCAAGGGGCCGTGTTCTTTCAGCCACCAGGAAAGGTCATGTCCGTTGACGTACTCCATCACCAGGAAGTGCGTTTGCCCCTCACAGTCTGCATCAATTGCGGTGATGATGTTGGGATGGTTCAAGCTGGCCAGCGTCTGAACTTCGTGGCGAAATCTTTCCACCGCATTGGGGGCCTTCAGAGCATGGCTGCCGATGACTTTCAGAGCCAAAAGCCGGGGAGAGTTCTTCCGCTGGGCTTGAAATACGGTGCCCATCCCGCCTTTGCCAAGTTGGTCCAGAAGGCGAAACTTCCCCAAAAAGAAGGATGTCCGTCCACGGACGAGCTGCTTGCACTGCCAGGCTGTGAGGCCGAACTCAGCGATCAACCCGCCGCAGAGCAGTGGCAATTCGCCGATGCTAGCGAGCCTGAGCCGAGCCTCAACCAAGGACTCTTCATCCAGTAGACCGCTGGCGGCCAGGCGTCGCCAGAACTCCTCGGCTGACGGCAAGTTTCTGGCCATGGGACTGTGCAAACTGGTGGGACGATCTGGCTGTTGGGACGTTGGAGCGGTGACAGACTTCGACACACCTCGAGACCTCAGGCCTGGCGAGGTCCGCGGCGAGCGTGGAGGCGGTGTTTGGTTCCCCGCTGACCCAATGGACGAATCCGAACTCAGATCAGTTGGGTTGGTACCCGGTCCCATGAGCGAGTCGTTAGCTCTTGCCGTGAGGTGTGCCAGATCGTGAAGTCGGCCAGATCCTGAGATGTCCCAGATGATGATGTTGGCTTGTGTGCAGGAACCGATCGGTTCGGGAATCCCGAACCCTTCCGATCCCCTCAGAGTCCTCCCTATCAGCCGGGGGATTCAGGAAACCAGCTTATTCCCAGCATTCCCATTCAGAGCCAGACCGTCAGGGAAAATCGCAATGAATCGCCCCAGCTTTACCTTGAGGGCAGATAGAACATTTCAGCGAAATCTGTCTGCACTGCCAAGGTCCTTGTTGCCCACAGGCGTGTTGCCCACACAGGTTTGAGCTGTGCGGTCAACTGGTGGTGTTCGGACAAGAAGCCTCCTGCACACGAATCGCGAACACCGTCATGGTACCAAATTGTAGGTCCATGCCCCAGCTGTAGATCGGCAAGTTGCGGCCGAGGAAGGATTCCCGTCCTCGAGCCCTGTTGGTCGATTCTGGCAAGGCCTTGCTCAACTTCCGGCACTCGAACTCACGGAGCCGCTGCAGATTCTGGCTGCTTCGGGATGCTGGTTGCGTGGTCACCGGTGTTGGATCCCGGTGCCCTGAATTCCCGGTGACCTGAATTTCCGGTGATCTGGACCCGCGGGAACGTAAAATCCAGAGCGTGAAATCTGTTGGGTGCTGTTGTCTGGTTCAGCCGTGATGTGTTGTTGGCTCAGAAGAATGTGGTGGACGGTTCCTAGACTTTCACCGGTACTAACAGACCAAGTTCGCAGGTCAGGGTCAATTCACGGGCGTCGGGGGGATTTCAAATTTCCAGAAGTTTCTTGCCGGTCGCCTGAGCAGACCGCAGGACCATCCTGTGAGGCCAACCGCCGAGTGACCCGCTGCACGAACGCAAAGTTTTTGCCATTGATCTAAAAACAAACCCGGGACAAACTACAATAACAAGTTTTCTATTGTGTTGGACTACCAGGAGGTCGGTCTGAGGGTGTCTTGGTGCCCCCTACACTGTTGTGGCGAACAAAAAGCTGCGTGACAGCTAAGAACACAGCAACCCAACGTCGATTCGCCTCGCCAAATGATCTCTCTCAACCTTACTCAGTTTTCGCTGGTATTTCGCCAGTCGAGTTGGCAGGGGAACTCGATCGGCTAACTTTCTCACGAACAATCGTTAAGAGCCAGGGTAAGCTGCGTTAGCACGCTGGCTTGGTCATTCGCCTTAGCAAGGCGGCGAAGAGTCGTGCCGAGGTCCAAGCGAATTCTCTATGTATCGACGGATTCCCCACAGCGGGGGCACCACAAAGCGGCTCTGCAGCGGGCCGGCTTCGATGTGGCTGTCGCCCAGTATGGACGTGAGATCCCACCTTGGAGCCAACAGCTCACGCTCCGCAGGTCCCCAGACGACGGTTCCAATCCGTCTGACATATCAGCTGGCACGGTTGACTTGACGCCTGTCGTTGAATCAGCTGATTCCGGGCGGAGGTGTGCTCAAGCCATCGACTCCGAGGAGACGGACTGCGGTGCCGGCAGCGGGAGTTTGCCCCACCCTCAAGAAGATGGGCATCATCACCCCGAGCCCATGCCCGGCTTGATCGTTTTGCAGGCCATGCTCGGCGGGGGTTATCTGGAGATCTGCCGTCGGCTCAAACGTCGGCCGGTTTACCGGCGACCTCTGATTGTGTTGTTGGAGGAGTATCCCGCGGCAGCAGAAAATTTCTACTTACTTTCGGGGCACTTTCCGGACGCGGTGGTCCCCTCGGAGGTGGAAAGTGCTCAACTTGTTCACACGGTAGGTGAACTGATGGACGCAAGTCTGCGTCAGGATTGCTTCAGGGCGGACCCCTCTCCGTGGAACAGGGTGGTTGAGTCACTTCCCCAAGGATTGGCTTTAATTGATCTGGGAGGGAACATCCTTTGGCGGTCGCCCGCTTTGGCAACCCTGCTGCCCTGCTCTTCCGAGGGCGCCAGCAAAGACGCTTCGCCGTCCAACGCTCAGACAGTCGTGATGCCTCCAACTGTGACTCTGCCAGAGGTGACTCTGCCAGAGGTGACTCTGCCAGAGACGATTCAGCGAGAGAGTGCTCAGCGTGAGCCAAGCGTGAGCTTGGGCGATGCTTCCGATCAGCAGGACAATCTCTGGCTCAGGCTCCCGCGAGAGCGGGCCGAGTCGCTCAAACGCCGCGTGGTCTGCTTGGTTCCTGGTGCCCCTGCTGTGGTTGAGCAGTGGATGCATTATGGGCGTTGGCTTCTGCTCTCGGCCTATGGGGTGTTTGGCCCCGAAGGGCAACTTCAGGGCTGCGTCGTCGAAGTCCGCAATGACACGGCCAGTCGGCAGGACCAGCTGGAACAGCAACGAATTCATGACTCGCAGCTGGCTCAGCTGCGAGAGGAGATTCACCATTGGGCGCAATCGTCAGACTCGAGTGACTCAGATGGAGCCAACTCCGAGCATTCTGGGACGACAGGCCCGCGTCGCCAAAGCCTCGAGCCGACGACCTTGCGCAAGTCCTTTCCCAACACCTTTGGAGTGCTCGCCGACGAGTACTCCCGTGCTCTGGAGCAAGCCGTTGATCAGCGGGCCTACGGTCAACCTCGGCAGCTGGAATCGCAGATGCGGATGCTGAGCCAACAACTGGCCCAGCTGCGATGCGGACCGCGGGACGTGGTTGACTTGCATCGAGTGGTCTTAAGCGAAAAACTGTCTCAATCCTTGCCAGCCCGTCGCCGAGCCTACGTCGAAGAGGCCCGGGCTGCGGTGATCGAGTTGATGGGTTACCTGGTGGAATGCTATCGCTCGGCCCCGACCAACGGAACTCAAACAGGTCCGTTGCCCGAGGGCCCAATCTCAACATCCCAACTTCGGTCGATCACTAGTGCAGATTCGGCCACTGGTGCAGATTCGGCCACTGGTGCAGATTCGGCCACTGG
>CAZYKP010000026.1:0-13104 GCA_964648025.1 uncultured Pirellulales bacterium
GGTGCCTCAGGCTGCCCCCTCTTAGGTATCACAGACAAGGGCAGACGGTCGCCCTCGGTCGAAAACTTCTCCGAAGGTCAGTAATGGTCGCGTTTAATCCGGTCGGACCAGAACTCTTGGTCGGCTTGAGGTAAGGGATAGGTCCACCCGTACAGCAGAAGGTCGATCAGCCGCCCTGTTTGCCAGAACAGTTCTTGGTCGCGGGCTTTATCACTGAGCACAGCAATATCCATGTCCGTCTGCCTGACATTGGTTCTGGCCGCTCGAGCTTGGCATTCGACCACCAAACCGCTAGCCGTCTGAGCGAGGGTACTGGCGGAGTGAGCCGCTTTTGCCGAGGAGGCGGTGTTCATGGCCTCGTAGACCGCTGCGGCCGCTGTCGCCGCTGCGGCCTCGGCAACCGTCTCGACGGTCCGCTCGTCTGGGTCCATGGTGAGGGCATCCCGCAACAGGCCGACTTGGCTGCGAATTTCTTCGATGACCTGGTTGGGGCAATTGGGATCATGCCAGGCTGGCCGCGTTTGAGCCAATGCCCTGCGGAGAGAATGATCGCCGGGGCACTCCGTTTCATAAATGGCCAACACACGTTCAGCACAGTCGTGGGCAAAACTCCAATAGGGAAGCACCTCGGGCTGGACCTCTCCAGCTGGCTGCAACTGAGTCAGCTCATAAATCGTTGGAGGTGAGTCCGAGCCGAAGAGAGTTCGCAACAGCGGAAACGCCTCAGCACACAGCGAGTCCCGATGCCGCACGATGTTGACCGTCAGCGAGCCATATCGAAGCCGCCGCAGACGTTCCTGCTCGCGGATGAGGCTACTTCTGGTCTGGTCTCCCTGTCGCTGCAACCAATCGGCAAAAGCCAGCCGCGGCTCGGCGTTATCCGGATCCGCCAAGACCCGCCGCAAAAACAAATCTGCGTTTTCTTGCTTCATCCCTCAGACCCCTCTCGCCGACGACTCTCCCCCCAGCAACTCATCACCTGGCGAACCATGCCTGGAAGAGCTGGAACCGGTGGAATCATGTTGAAATGCTTCAGGTCTGGTTGTCTCAGGTCTGGGCGTCTGGCCTTTGGGAGACGTTCCACGGGAAATCCCTGGATCAGACAAGCCCCCACTTAGCCCATGGTGCTCTTGGTCCAGCGGCGACCAGGTATCGCCGGGTTGAGCGAGAACGAGATCGTAGCCATCCGCCGGCGGATGGTTCTGTTGGATTTTCGCGATGATGCTTTTCAGGTCAGCATCGGACAAAGGATGTTCAGGTAAGTCAGGCGGCAAGGCATAGGGCTCCATGCCGCTGTAGTGGACAAACCAAACGGGGCCGCGAGGCTGCAGCAGGGGGATCGTCGCTTTGATATTGGCCTCCAGGGAGGTGTGGCCGGTCATCGGCTTTGGATACAGTGTGTTGGCCTCCAGAACCAACAAATCGGCCCGGCTCAGTGTCTCAGCGTGCAAGGCGGTCAACTGCTCTTGAGAAGTGGGGCCGTTGTAAAGCCTCCTGGGCGCATGCTCGATGTCTTGGCCCGCGTAGGGTGGGATGAAGTGCAAAAAGTCCCAACCCAACACAATCCGTCGGGAAACTCCCTGCAGGCGAAAATCGATCGACCAGATCACCGGATCCGGCACAATTGCCGGATTCCCATGATAGACGCTAATGGGAGTCACTCGCAGCTTCACGCCCAAACCGGGGGTATCAAAGTGGTCTTGGCCCCGAAACGCCCACGGGATCACCGGGACTCCCGGAACCACGTCGTGCCGATCCCAACGAAGGTAACCAAACAGCTTGTCAGGACCACAAGCCCGAGTGCCCTGGGTGCAATAACACGGAACACGAAAGGGCTGCTCAGCACGGGCGGCCGCTCGGCGGTACCCCTGGAAGAGGCGATCCAATTCTAGAAAATGATCAGGGTGGTTGTGGCTAATAAACACATGGGTCAGCTTGCCGATGTCGGCCTTCAGCAGGCTGTCGACGACGCCCAGCCCGCAATCGAATAAGAGATGAAAGGCCAACTGGCCACCTTGCTCAATCAGCAGACTTCCCGAGGTGTTGGCCACCAACCGGTAATCAGCGTCTTGAGGGTAGTGGTAGCCGGGCTCGCGGAGAAACGCCGCCCCCACCCCGTTGATGCGAAACCACACACGCACTGGAGCGTCGTTGTTTCCCGCTGCACGATCAGAAAGGGCCATCGTTCCTCCAACAGTCATCCAGGACCACAGTCATCCAGGACCACAGTCATCCAGGACCACAGTCATCCAGGACCACTCAACCAGGGCCATTCAACCAGGACCAACTGGATGGCCAACACTTGGCCAGCACATCGTGGCCGACTCAGCCGGTCAGAGGCCCTCGGATCCGCCAGGGTCGATGGTCGATTATACGATCCTTCCATCGGGAGTTTGGCAACTGGGGTTCAATGGACGGGGGTGAAACTCCGGACCTCCGCTGACCATCAGCCAGGCCCTCCAACGCCTTGGTCGTCAAGTGGGGCTTTGGGAAAGCTGCTGGCAACGGTGGATTTGACCCCCCAGTCAACTCGCAGGCATACTGGTTTCACGAGCGATCGGTTTTCCACCGGTTTGGCCGACCAGTTGCTGAAAGCCTCGAACACCCAAGGGTCTCCCAAGACCCTATTGCCCAGGCACCGCGATCCATGACCGTTTCGGTCGACAATTCCTGGAACTCTCGCCTTGTGAAGACTATGCAACACGCTCTCCTCTGGTTTTCCCTTGTACTGTTCATGGATGGAATTGTCCTTGGCATTGCCCAACCGGCAACCTCGGCGGAGCAGGCACAAGGCCCTCATGTGGTGTTGATCATGGCGGACGACCTGGGATTTTCGGATTTGGGGTGTTACGGTTCGGAGATCGAGACGCCTCATCTGGATCGGCTGGCCCGGGGAGGTCTGAGGTTTAATCAGTTTTACAATACCGCCAAATGCCACTCGTCCAGGATTTGTCTGTTAACCGGTCTGTACATGTTTCAAGCTGGCGATCGTGCCATGGACAAGGCGGTAACCATCGCTGAGGCACTCGAGCCCGCCGGCTACCAACGGCTGATGGTCGGCAAGTGGCATTTGAAGGGGCAGCCAACCGAGCGAGGCTTTCAGCGTTATTTTGGTCATCTCAGCGGCGCGACGAACTATTTCCTTGGAGATGATAGCTTCCGCCTAGACAAACAGCCTTTCTCGGTGCCTCAGGACGGCAGCTTTTACACCACCGATGCGATCACCGATTACGGCTTACAGTTTTTGGAGCAGGCCCGGCAGACGGACAAGCCTTTCTTTTTGTACATGGCTTACAATGCTCCTCACTATCCATTACAGGTTAAAAAAGACGACTATCAAAAATATATCAATCGGTACCAAATTGGGTGGGACCACATTCGTCAGCAGCGTTATGCGAAGCAGCAGCGGTTAGGAATTCTGCCACCAACGGTCCAACTCTCCCCTCGCCCGGAACGGGTGCCAGCCTGGAAGAGCCTCAGTCCAGAGCAGCAACAATGGGAAGCCTCCCGGATGGCCGCATATGCGGGTATGGTCGACTGCCTCGACCACAACATCGGCCGGGTGGTCGAGTATTTGAAAAAGCATCAGCTCTTTGACAACACCCTGATTTTGTTTTGTTCTGATAATGGCGCCTGCCCTTTTGAGCGAACCCGAGGCCAAGAACACCGACCTTGGGATCCTCGCTCGTATTGGACTTATGACGACGGTTGGGCCCATGTCGGCAACACACCACTGCGACACTATAAACAAAACCAACACGAGGGGGGCATCAGTTCGCCGCTGATCGTCTCCTGGCCTCAGGGCCTCTCCGTTCCGGCAGAAATGGTCACCGACCAATCAGCGCACCTGATTGACTTGCTGCCGACCATTCTCGAGGTTTGCCGAACCCCCTATCCCCAAGACTATCAAGGCCGAGCTGTGTCTCCCCTGCAGGGCAAATCGCTTTTACCGATATTCCGTGGGAAATTACGCCAAGCTCATCCTTGGCTCTACTTTCAGTACTCGACCAATCGAGCGATCCGGCAGGGTGATCTCAAACTGGTTAGCCAGCGGGGGAGACCGTGGGAACTGTATGACCTTCGCACCGACCGGGCCGAGATGCACGATTTGATCTCCCAGCAACCTGAGGTCGCCGAAAAATTAGAACGCCTCTGGCACAAAGTGGCCCGCGAAATCGAGCAGGCTCCGCAGCGTCTTCGCCAACCGATCGGCAAGAAGAACTCTCGGCAAAGCTCGACGGAGAAACGACGCAAATCTCCCAATAGCAATCGTCAGAAGAGCGAATCGACTGATCCTCAGCTCAGTGTCCGACCTCCTGAGGTTGAGGACAATCTTGGCCCCTCCGGCACTGTGGAAAGAGTGCCAGATCCCCAGCTGCCAAAACACCCATGATTGCGGCGGCCCCCGCGTGTCAGACGAGCAAGAATTCTCCTCAACAGCGGTCGGCACAAACTAGCCCTGAATCCGACACCAAAAACTCGTCCAGGCAGGACCAAGAACCCCACGGAGAATCGGCCAACACCCGATCGAGCCAACCGGTTATGAGTGAAGACTTCGATCCGTATTTGACGTGGCTGGGGATTCCTCAGGAGGAACAGCCGCCGCATTATTATCGATTACTGGCCCTGGAGCCGTTTGAACAAAACAACGAATTGATTGACTATGCCGCCGACTGTGCAGTGGTCAGGCTCAATGCCGACGAGTCCAACGAGAATGCCGAGCTTCGTCAGCAGTTGGTCGACCAGATTAACCAAGCCCGTCAGATTCTCCTGGATCCCGAGAAGAAACAAGAATACGACCACCAGCTACGACAGCAACTGAAAAGCTGATCGCTCTTGAACAGCCGTTGCCGAACGTGTCTCCCCAGCGAGAGCTGCTCGGTGTTCCGCTCTCATGTCAGGTCGGACAACCGAAACCGCTGTCACTGGGGCTGCTGTTGCTAAAACTGCTGTTACTAAAACTGCTGTTACTAAAACCGCTGTGACTGGGGTTGATGCAACATCAATTGCTGCGGCAACTCGTTTGACTGATTGCCTGAAAAGTCTTCGAGGAAGGCAAGGGTTCCCTCCGGCAATCCGGGCTTCCGTTGGTCGCCCTGGATCGAAGACTAATCTGAGGCTTCGTAGAAACTATTTGGTGGTGATTCTGAGCAGATCGCGGGAACTGTGAGAATCTGCTTGACGATTCTGCGGGCCATTGAGTCGACCCTCAAGCTTTCTCCTCAAAAACCAGAGAATGGCTCTTCTTCTTAGGAGTTTTTGATGATCACCCTGGATCGGTATCTGGCCCGCCTACTGTTGACGTTGCTGTTGGCCGTGCTGCCGGGCGTCCAGCTCTGGGCCCAGCATGATACCCATCGCAACGCCACCCGGGCGATTGCTTCTGGCAAGCTCAACAAGGCCCGGGAGTTGTTGAGCAGATGCGAAGCGGATGATCCGGAGACACACTTTGTCGCGACATTGTTGGCCTTGCGAGAGGGTCAAACGGACCAAGCGGTGCGTTCTGCTCAAGCCGCCCGAGAAGCCGGTCTGCCGCTGAGCAGGCTGGTGGCCGGCCCTCGGGAGTTGTTAGGCCAGCTCACCAAAACGAACCAATTTCGAGCCTGGCTGCAACAGCACGACCCCATCCGGCTTGTCCACGGGCCAATGGTCGGATCGGTCACCGACACGGCAGCCTCTCTTTGGGTTCGCACCGCTGGAGCCAGCCAAGTCCAGGTGATCATTGGCGAAAAGAAATCACCAGTGGTCTTCTCAAGTCCCCAGACGGATTTTACCGCAGTGGCTCGTGTAACAGGACTTCAACCCGCCACGGATTATCGCTACCAAATATTTGTTAATGGCCAGCTGATAAAAGACGGCCGGAAGAGTTTTCGCACCTATCCAGAAGAGGGCAAGCCCGCCAAGTTCTCGGTCGCTTTTGGCGGCGGCGCGGGTTATGTCCCCAATTGGGAGCGTATGTGGGAGACGATCGCTGACCGCTCGCCCACAGCGCTGCTGATGCTTGGGGATAATGTGTATATCGATCAGCCAGAATACTCTCTGTGTCAACATTATTGTTATTATCGCCGTCAGTCTCGACCAGAATGGCGACGGCTGGTTGCCTGCACGCCGACCTATGCGATCTACGACGACCATGATTTCGGCACCAATGATTGTGTGCCGGGTCCTGAAATCGAGAATCCTGCTTGGAAACGGGCAGTCTGGAACACCTTTCGCCAAAACTGGGTCAACCCAAGTTACGGCGGCGGCCAAAAACAGCCAGGATGCTGGCAAGAGTTTTCGATAGGCGATGTGCAGTTCATCTTGCTGGATGGACGCTACTACCGTGACCGCAAAAGCGGCAGCATGCTGGGACCTGTTCAGAAAGCTTGGCTGCTGGAGACACTCAAAAACTCAACAGCAACCTTCAAAGTGCTTGCTTCACCGGTGCCCTGGACCGCAGGGGTCAAACCCGGCAGCCGAGATCCCTGGGACGGCTTCCCTCAGGAACGCGAGGAAATCTTTTCCTTCCTAGAACACAACAACATCAACGGTGTCTTCTTAATCTCCGCCGATCGGCACCGCACCGACCTCCGCAAAACTGAGCGAGCTGACGGCTACGACCTGTACGAATTCGAGAGCTCACGGCTGACCAACCGTCATACTCACGGCATCATCAAAACCCCCGGCTTGATTTGGGGTTATAATCAAACATGCTCCTTCGGGCTGATGCGTTTCGATACGACCGCCTCTCCACCGACTGTCACCTTTGAGTGCGTGACCATCGATGGCGAAGTCGTGCACAGTCATACGCTCCGTGCCGATGAGCTTCGCAAAAAGCCAGCCCAGTAGCCTCCGCCTCGACTGGGTGTCAAAAAGGGCGATCTGCTCACGACTATGCGGGATTTGGACCGCGGCTGCCTGGACCGGTTGGATCAGCTGGACCGGTTGGATCAGCTGGACCGGTTGGATCAGGCTGTTTCCGCCGCCCAGACTAGACTGCCTGCACCGGAGGCCAAAGTCGTCGCCTCCGAAGCCCAAATCCAATCCCTGCAAGGCTCCATGGCACAGGCATTCCGACAGGCCGACCAGGAAATCGAAAAAGCCCGACACCAGATCGCCGCGGCCAAGCAAGCGTACGTCCTCGCGAAGGACAATGAGGAACTCCGGCACCGCGAGTGGACCCGTGTCCAGATCATGGCCGAGAGAGGGGTATTCTCAAGGGCCAAGTACCAAGAAAGCACAACGAAATGCAGGCAAGCCGTCGCCAGGACTCAAACAGCCAACGCTGATATCGAAACCGCTCTTGGCGAGGTGGAAACCGCCAAACGGAGCCTTGAAAGCTCTGAGAACTCCCAGCTTCGGGCCGACGCTCAGGAAATCACAGCACCCTGCGATGGGGTTGTGCTCCGCCTGTTCGCTGCTGAAGGAACTGACCAATTGAAAGCCGGGATCCCCTTTGTGTGGTGGTTCCGGAAACAGCCAACCTGGGCAAGGAAACCGTGACGCAGCAGGGCAGGGGTTCATCTGCCAAATCGAAACTCTCGAGCAAGATCAACGGCTGCAAGCGTTGGCAGGAAAAGTTGATCAGCTGCAACAATCTGTCGATAGTCTGCAAGACTTGTTACACCTCCTGCGGTCGAACACCTCTCAGACCCCGTGACAGTGGGGAACATTTTCCGCCACAGGCATGGGTTGCTTCCTTCCCGAGGCAACCCGTGCAGGAGCAGCTCATCATTGCCAGACGATTCCGCGCAGTTCGTGTTGTGCTCTGGGCCCACAAGCGGAAATCATCAGAGACAGCCTGGAACTGCAAAACCACTGGTCGAAATGCCTGACGCCGTTGTCATGTTTTCCCTGAGGTGACCGGACGCAGCGAACGACTTCATTCGCCATCAGGAAGATACCACCGATCGTCTTGGAAACATCTCTCGCGTTTTGCCACTGAAGAGCCCGATTCCTTTGTGGTTAGTTCGGACACTTATGCAGGCGATCAGTTCGCGACAGGAGAGAACGACGACCGCCATTTGTCAGCTCGTTCTCTCGGTTCAGAATCGATGCGGGACCCTGCAGATTCCCCAGAGGACCATCATGAAACTTGAGTTTTCTTGATTTTTTGCTTGGCTCGTCAGGCTCAGCCTGCTAGCTTGAAAACAGTCGGCCAACACTCTCTGGACCGACGAAGATTACATCCAATTCTCCAAGACCGACTGTTGAAATTCCGATCGATCTTCATTCATACATTTGTTCTGCGATCGTATCTTGAGTCGCTCTTGGCCCTGTCGCCTCACGATCTTATCAATAGTTGATCTTCTTACAGTCTTTCAATCCCCATAGTCCCTACTGAGCGCTCGATCAGTTTTCGACCCAAGGTCGACTCACGAAAGCCCGGATTGTCGGTAGCTCCCCCAGTCAGTCCTTTCTCAAAAACTTGGTCGAGAACTACTCCGACAATCACGACCACCTGAGAGTTCACACCTCTCGGGAGTGTATTTTCCCGAGAGCTTATTGACGCACTCGTACTTGGCGTCAGAGGAGGCGGAGGTCCAGACTGGCCGAGTTTGCTGCCTCAGTCGAGAACCCCTTGCAGCCTCATTCGGTTCCTACCCCTGTTCTGTTTGTCCTCCAAAGAACCCCCAAGACCCTCGGAGAATCAACGATGAAGTGGACCCTTGCGCTTTTTGTTCTGTTCGCGGCATTCCCGACTGTGTCGATGGCCCAAGTCGCCATCAATGAAGTTGACTACCAAAATCCTGGTACCGATGACTCGGAGTGGATCGAGCTGGTCGGCCGTGCTGGCACCAGCTTGGATGGCTGGACCATCGAGCTGGTCAACGGCTTCAACGGCGATAACTACAACAGCCACACTCTCAGCGGCGTCATCCCCAACGACTTCACCAGCGAGTGGGGCGGCAACGGAGGTTTCTTCGTCGTCGGTCAGTTCGATGCCGAGACGACAGCTTACGCCAACGCCAATGGCTTCCAAAACGCTCCAGACCTGACTCCGTCTAACTGGGGACAGCCTCCCGGCAGTGGCGAAAATGCGATCCAAAACGGGGAATTCGCGGACTCTCCCGGTGACTTGATCCGGTTGTTGGATGCCAGCGGGAATATCGTCGACGAATGGTCCTACGGCTGGCAGGGCGATACCTACGATCCCAACATTGGATTTGGAACCCCAAATCCGGACGGAATCCCTGACGCTGGTCAAGTTTCCGGAACCGGCGACAGTGCAAACTTCGAGCAGTTCGACACCGCCGGCTCGGATACCGGAGATGGAAGCGATATCCGCTCGCTGGGCCGTCTTGGTTATAGCTTTGACGAACCCTATTTCGTCTTCGATGGCACCGACTTTGGTGGTGCCGACCCATCATCCCTGAGCGATGACATCAATCGTTTCGACAATGATCCCAACAATATCCTCAGCGTGACCGCTCCGACGGACTTCACCGCTCCCGCTTCCACCGGTGCCATCTTCTCAGTCAGCGCTGGGGAAATGGTCAGTGAAGCTGGCAGCCGGGAGATCGACTTCAGCGGAACCCTTGGCTTCGGGCCACTCCGTGGTCCCACTCCTGGTGCCTTCAATAACGCCTTCTTCGGGGCAGGTGGCCAAGACACCTTCAACGTCAACATCAGTCGCCCCATTCCTGAGCCCGGGACATTCGCCGTGCTCGGCTTGGCTCTGACCGCTCTGGCCACCCAGCGTCGACGCCGGTAGGGTCTCTGGCCCACTGTTCCTCGCGTTGATCACGCCGAAAAGTCACGCATCAGGGCCAACGAGACGGGCGTGGATTGACCGCTCGTTCTCTTCAAGTCCAGCGATCATAGAGACTGCCCTTTGACTCAAGGGGCAGTTTTTTGTTGGTGATTTAGGGTGCGACTTCCCTTTAATGGTGCTCCTCAATCTCTCACCGGCCGACGGGATCTTGACGGCTGTGCCTCTCGCCCCAACCCGTCGATAAGTTTTCCAGAAAGCCCCTGAGCGAACTCAGGGCAATCTCGTGAACTACCACCGGGAGAACCAAGCAAAAGCTGGCCTGCTAAGCCCCGGGAGCAACTGTCCTGATGACCACAATCGCTGCGACGCAAGCAAGGTCCTCTCGAAGAATAGGATTTCTCTGAAGGGTCGGTGGCGCTTCGCTGACGCCAGCGAAGCTCGAGGCCTCAATCGATACAACCAGCGCTAGATTTTGGCTGCCTGGGAAGATTTTGGTCTGGACGGAGGTCTCGACCCTGTTGCACGCTTGAGCTCACTTGTCGCTTTCCAGGACGAGAGTGTCCGCTCATCGACGTTTCGTCAGAACGGTGCCCAAAAGAAAAGCCTCCAGCAAAATGGCTTGGTGAATTTCCAAGCTCGTTTGCTGGAGGCTCTCAGACGGTGCAATGAGAAGAGGCACCGCTGGTCCAATCCCCCTAACGAAGACAACACTCTTCAGCCGCCCCCACGGCTTTCCCCCAACGAGTGCTGCCTGAGAAGACGATCGCCAGGAGTTGAGCGATCATCTTCACCCCACAAAACCCAAAGGTTCCCACTCTGACAGGCTCAGACGGAGTCCTCTCGAGGCGGGAATTTCCGGAAGTTCCTTCCGAACCCTCATTATGAGGCAGTCGTTATGGCCTTGATGGAGGTGACACCACCGGCCTTTCATCCCCTCATTAGAAAACAATCCACCCCCCTTTGTAGAGTCATTGGGAAAGTTGACTGAGGTTGATCAGGGAAGCCTGCCGGGGAGAAGCGGACCAGCGGCAGAGTGTCCCGCCGGTGAAAGACCCGAAGCAGGCCTATCGGACAGGGTCAGGCGTTGAGTTCCGCCCGGGATGGCTTGTCTCAAGGGGACTCGGCCGGCGGTTGGTTGGAGTGTGACACGTTTGCCATTGATACGGATGTCCCGAACGGTCACCCATTTGTCGATGATGGCAAGACCAGCCCAACCCGCTGTGTCGCGATAGGTCTTGCGGCGATCGTTGCTGCGAATGAGGTTCAGCTGGGGCAAGACCTCAGTATCTTCCAGTGTCACGGAGGTCAACTGCCGATTTCGAACCGTCATTGCGAAGCGAACAATTTTCTGAGAGGGAACCTTTGCTCCGGCGTTTGGCACTTGGCCGGAATTCCAGGTACTTAAGTGATTTGAGGTGGTTCGGACTCGCCCTGGGAACCGTGATGGCAAGATGGTCATCGTTTGCCGAGCGATGATGAACTCTCCGGTTTTTTCTTTGGGCAGCAGCTCAAAGATCTGAAAGTCGGTTCGCTGAGCCTGGTCACGGCCCCCGAAGGCAAGGGCCACCCCTTCCAGCGTCCCATTGTGAGACCAGAGCTCGGCCGAAAGGGAATAGTTCTCTTCATCCCAGCGTGGTGGAAGGAACTTGAAAACCGCCCTTCCTTCGATGTTGACCATCAGTTTTTGCCCAGAAGCTGGGACCTCCCACAAGCAAAACTGGGCTAGATGAGGGTTCTTTGGCTCCCCGAGAACGACCTCAAGTCCCATCCCCATCGGAGGAATCCTCGGTGGTAAGGGATGCGTTTGCGGCTTTCTTCGCCACGGCCGGGGTTGAGTTATCTCCGGTGGACCGTCATGGAGCCCAAACGGCCAGCCGATCATGAGCGTCATCGTCATCAGGCTCACCAGCAGGACAGCCAAGGCCACCACTCCCACAGCGGCAGTCACGTTGCGGATCGAGATTTGTGAGTCCGAACGGCTGGAGTCACCGCTGGAGTTCGAGGAAGGCTCCACCCCGAAGGCCCTCTGGTCTGGCTGCGTCCCTTGATGACCGTCTGGCTTGTGCTTGCCAGGCCGGTTGTTGGGAAGTGCGTTGTTTGCAGGCGGGTTCTGGCCTGCTCCGGGCTTCGCGGCTCTTTGGGAAGGGATCCCCCCCACCCACTCCGCGGCGGGCTGGGGCAGGTCCAAACGCCCAGCGGTGTTGGCCGGCAGTTCGTCGAGAGCTTGGATCAGGCTTTGGGGATTTTCAAAGCGGTCTCCGGCCTGTTTGGCAAGCATTCGGGTGAGAATAGCATCGACAGCTGGGGAAACATCCGGCCGGAACACCCGAATGGGGACGGGGTCCTCGATCTGATGGGCACGCAACTTCGCTTGCGTGGATGAGTGTTCAGCGTCCTCAAAGGGCCCGCGTTGTGCCAGTAGGGTGTACAGAGTACAGCCCAGCGAGTAGATGTCGGCCCGAATGTCGATCGCCGCCTGGCCCCAGGCTTGCTCGGGGGCCATGTAGTCCGGTGTGCCCAACACTTGCAGGGCATTGGTCACAGGGGGGGTAGGAGTCCGATCCGTGCTGGAATCTTGGGGCTGTTCCGCTTCGGGGGTAAGGACCTTGGCCAGCCCGAAATCAAGCACTTTGAGCGTTCCATCGGTCTGAAGCATCAGGTTGCTTGGCTTAATGTCGCGGTGAATCAAGCCATGGGCACTAGCGTACTGCAGAGCTTGGGCGGCTTGTCGGATCAGCCCCAGGGCTTCCCGAACCGACAAAGGGCCCCTTTGCTTGAGGAGAGTTTGCAAATCAATGCCGTCAACGTGCTCCATCACCAAGAAGTACCGACCGTCGGCCTCGCCAGCATCGGTGGCTTGGACGATGTTCGGATGTTTCAGTCGCCCGACCGCTCGCATCTCCTGGCGAAACCTTGCAACGACCTGCTGGTTTTCCGTCCATCGGGAGGCAATGATCTTGATCGCTACAGGGCATTCCAGATGGCAGTGGCGGGCCAGATAGACTTCCCCCATGCCACCTCGCCCCAGCACCTCCAGCAACCAATAGGGCCCCAGTTGGCGAGCCTGCAGGTCAGGCTCCCCGGACTCGGGAGTCTCCGGTTGAGCTCCCCGAAATGTGTATGCCATGTCTCCGGCTTCTCCAGACTGATTGCGGTCAGACGGACGATCGTCAAGCAGATCTTCTCCAGCCTGATGTCCTGAAACCTGCTTTCCTAAAACCTGGCTTTTGAGGGTTGGCCTTGGTGAGGGTCGCGGTGAGCTAGACTGATCACCTTGACGACCTTCGGAGCCTCGTCTGGCAGATGGCGGTTCTAGGTGTTCCCAGTCGCGGTGTTCCCAGACGCGGTGATACCAGTTGCCGTGTTCACAGACGCAGGCTTCCCAGTCGCGGAGTAAACGATATCGG
>CAZYKP010000026.1:13114-90809 GCA_964648025.1 uncultured Pirellulales bacterium
CGGTGTTCCTTGTCGCGGTGTTCCCTGTTGCGGTGTTGCCAGTCGCGGTGTTCATTGTCGCTGGGTTCCGTATTGCGTGGTTCCTGGGGTGGGTCTTGCGGTTCTGGTGATGGCGGCTGCGGAGGTCCTTGAAGTGCGGAATTTTGAGGCTGGCAGCCCTCCAGATCCACGAGGGGCCTGAGTTCTTCCCCAGTCTCTGGGAGAGATGGTGTTCCTTTCATGCCTTCGCTGAGAGGCATCCCGGGCCAATCAGTGCTCTGGGGGGGCGATGCCAGGGCAAAGGCAGCATCAATTCGCCGATGGGCCTGAGGTACCAAGTCCTGGCAGTTGTGATAGTCCTCCGGCTTTGGGGTTTGGCCAGTTTGCCGGCGATAGAGCAGGTCCAAGCAGACGAGCTTCGGCAAAGCCAGGGGGCGGTCGGCCTGGGCCAACAGTCCCAGCGTCTCGCCGACATGGGGGTGATCTCCCGACAGCCAACGTCGTTCGAACTGCCTGCAGATCTCTGCGATTGCTCGCAAGTCAGGTTGGGGGGCGTCCGATTCGTCGCGGGTCGGTCGTTGCATCATGAGACCCATGGTGAGCAGGGTAATAAATCAAGAGAGTCTGACTCCGGGACCTGAATCCAGGGAGGCATCAACAAACAGTCCAGGGGAAGACTTCACTTGTCCGGATCCCCCTGGCGGCTCGGCCCTTGAGAGCCGCCAGGCCAACCAGTGATTGGGCAGACCAGCCATCGCATGGTCTAGGGATTTTCCATAGCAACGGTCATTAGCGCTAGTTAACCCCGTTGATTGACCCCATTGAAGGAGAACAGCGAAGTCAAGCAGATGATCAGAGTAAGAGGGTGACAGGGTTATGGCGTTGCAGGAGATGGGTTTCCAGCAACTTGGACTTCCCCCGAAGTCATGGGTTTCCCCATACGATAGCCCGCCTTGGGTTCATGAGCAACTCGTCAGCCACGACTTGGAGGTAAAAATCCTAGCAAGGCGGTCACTCATCATTGGTGGGGGGTCTCTGCAAACCGGTTGCGTGGAGGCGAGGGACGATTTTGGGAACTTGGGGACTGCCGGGTTGGACTGTGGACTGTCCCAGATGTCGCCGTCGCCCCTGAGATGGTGTTTCATGGGCGGTTTCCGGCTCCAACGGAGTGAGCCTCCGCCACAGTCTGGAACAGCCGGGCGAGGGAGTTACTGGTCTGCGACGATCGTTGGGGGATTGATCTGGCACTCGGGCAGGGCAGCTTTGAGGGTCTGCAGGGCTGGGGTGGTGATGCGAGATCCTTGGAGGGACAGCTCCCGGAGTTGCGTCAGCCGGCTCAGGGCGGGCACACATGCGTCGCTCAGGGCGGTGCCATCTAAACGCAGCACCTGCAAGCGATTGAGGGAACTCAGTTTGTTGATGGCCAAGTTGGTGATTCGCGTTCTCTGAAGCGAGAGTTCTTCCAGTGCCGAATTCTGAGCGAGGTAGCCGACACCCTCATCGGTCAGAGAAGTCTCTTGCAAATCGACTGCACGCAGCTGGGGGAGTTGCTTGAGAAAGGCCACGCCATTGTCATCAACGGACGTTCGGCCCAGAAGCAACGACTGCAGTTGGGGCATTTTCGCGAACTTCTGGACGCCACTGTTGCCAAGACGCGTCCCTGTTAGGTCCAGGAAGCGAACCGACTGCAGCAGCTGCAGATTGCCCACGTTGAGATTGTTGACCCGACTGGAGGCCAGCTGCAATCTCTCCAGCTTCTTGAGGCTCTGCAGAGAGCGAACGCCGGAGCCGCTGACGAGGGTATCACTGAGATTGAGGCGGCGGAGCTCGCGTAGCCGTCTCAGAAAGCTCAAGCCGCGGTCGGTCACCCGCGTGGAACTAAGGTCCAGATCCTGTAACGATCGCAAGCTCCGTAATTGTTCCAGGCCCTCGTTGGTGATCGCCGTGGACGACAGATTCAGTGACTGCAGGGTGAATAGCTCTTTGACATAGACAACTCCGCTATCACCGAGACGGCTGTTCCGGAGATCCAGGCTCTTCAACTCGGGCAAAAATCGCAACTGCCTGAGCCCGGAAGTTGACACTCGTTGACCTTGCCAGTCGACCCCGACGACAGCCTTGCCCGAAGAGGTCGTCTCGCGGATGAGTTTTGCCCCGAGGCTCTCCAAAGCCCGAGCCGCGCGACCCTCATCGGCCACCGCTGGCTCCACCAAAGTCCCCACAGAAAAGAACCAGCCAGCCAGCAGCAACCACCTGCTTGGCCAGCTGCGTTGATTTGGCCAGCTGCGTTGATTTGGCCAGCTGCGTTGATCGCCTCGCAGATTCATCCGACACCCCCTAGTGAGATGAGTAGGTTGTTCGAGGATTGTCGATTCCGCCGCTCAAGGAGAAGACTCGCTCGAGTTGGACCTCACCTGCGGTAGAGCAACTGGTCGAGCAAGGTTGTGGTGTAGAAGTCATTGCCGTTGCGTTGGTTGAACGCCTCTCCCAGTTGTGCGGCCTCTCGCTGAAACCAACCGGTGAGTTCCGCGACCTCGTAAGTGTTGGAGGGCTGATGCAGGGGAAAGTCTGCCGGCAGATTCAGTTTGCAGGTGGACTTTTCCTCGGCCAGGATTCGCAGGAGTTCTGCGGAAGCGACGAGGAAAATGTATTTGTGACGGAATTCCCGTGTATTGAGCGACCAAGGGAGATGTCGCTGGAAGATCTCCACTGCCTCGGGAAGGCGATCCTGATCCATCAAATAGGTCAAGTGCAAGGCCACATGACGCAGGTAATTGGGGTTCTGCCGGATGAGCCGATAGCCATGGATGTGGTGTCTCTCGGCTTCTTCGGAGCGACCCAACATCACCAGCGGACGCAACACGTAGGCTAACACACGATGGGGAACCTCGGCACAGGATCGTTGCCCTGAGAGATTGGGCCCAGCGACCTGCAAGGCCTCTTCGTAGTTGCCTTGGATGATCTGGTACTCCGTCACGCCGTCGGCCTCACAGGCCGGACAATCGGCCATCTCGTCGCGTGGCTCTTGCTGCCAGATGGGAAGTAGCTGAGCGGCCAATTCCAAGTCGCCCAACTGGAGGGCCACAACAAAGCCCAGATAATACACCGGCCGCCGGTTGAAGCCGCAAACAGAATAGTAGTGCGCCATCTGCCCGTGGATCTCTTGAATCTGCTGACGCGAAATCGTGGGGAAGACCGCCACGTTGTGCAGCACATTTTTGAAGTACCACAGCAATGAGTGGAGCCGGTGAATGAATCGCTCGGGGTCCTCCTCAAACTTCGCTAAACACCAAGAGAAGGCCGTCAGCAGCTGTTCATCATGCCCACAGAAGCCGGCGACCGAGACCAGCTCCATCTTGGCTTCAAAAAGCTCATCGACCGCCCGGGTTTGGTCCGCATAGCGGACAGCCTCCTCCACTATCCGATACCGTTCCTCCCCAAAGGGAAGAGTCCGCGAGAGCTCTAAGAGCTCCTCCACACGGTTGCCGGAAGAGTCAGACATCGGCCGCGCCTCCTGAAATTAAGAAGTCACCACGCAAGGGTGTTCAGCGTCCCACCAGCATCGACAGCCTCAGCGATGATCTCGCAAGGCCCATTCGATCAACCCTTGAAGCCCCTCGGTGAGCACGCGAATCTCTCGCGCCCTCAAAGGGAAGTGCCCCAGCAGCAAGGACTGCACGTACAGGGTTTCCACACAACGTTGCTGCGCCTCACGATCGGTCAGCTGTGCCACCCTCTGGATCAGCGGATTGAGGTAGTTGAAATGAAGCCGCGAATACGCACTGGCGTGTTCCTGTGGAGAAAGGCTCTCTAACACCCCCGACCAGAGGTCGTTGGCCACTTCTTGGGACTGTTCCACAGAGCGGAGAAAGTCAGCACTTTCGTTGGTGACGTAAAGCGCTGGTAACTCCTTGGGCCGAAACTTGGTCACCTCAGCGGCGCATTTGTAAGCGCTGAGCACCGTGTCGGCCAAACGTTCGAACTCGATGACACCTTCGCGTTCTTCCAGGCTCAAGGGAATGAAGCGGTCGGAGAGTTGCTCAACGTCAAAGGGCTCCACTTGAACATCGTCTCGCAGGGTCCCCAGACGCTCAAGCAATTGCACATCGTAGACGTAACCGGCATTGACCACCGCCAGCGATTCCGAGGCGGCGACCTGGGCGATCTGTCGAAATTGATCTCGAGTGGGGACGTAGCGAATGACAGGGTTCTCTCGATGAAATTCCCCGAAAGGCATCGTCCCCAAGGAGGTCTCAAAGGGCAGCCAGTTGGCAAAGACCTCCAGGCACTGATCGTCTTCGACAGCAAGTGCTTTGATGGCCAGGTGGTGGATGTCCAGGAAATGATTCAGCCGACGCGGATCCGTGCGAGCAAGATTGATCAGGTAGCTCCTCAGGCAGTCCCCCAATTCCGCTCGCGTCAACGCCAGAGCCCGATCTTCGTAGAAGGATTCCCGTGAAGCTGTTGGTGTCAAAGCGTTGGCATTGAGCACACAGCGGACGAAGAAGCCCCATTCGGGTAACAGATTCTCAGCACCGGTGGAAAGCAGCATTCGCTTGAGGTACACCCGGTGAGATTGCCGAGTCCCCGCATGCACTGGATGGGCCATGACAAAACCCACGCCCTCGACTTGGCCAGAGCGGGACTTCAGCAAAATGGCATCAAAGAAATCCTGCTCAAACGTTTCACGGGCGTAGCCGATGGCCCTTTGCAATCCTACCGAAGAATGGAGCTCCTCTTGCCAGGGAGGCTCCACCGAAATCCGCTGGGAACCACCCTCGGCCACAAGGGAGATCTCCGGCTCCAGAAAGCAGCCGTAGTGCTGGCACATGGAGACCAGCCTCTGGGCCTGAAAGAACTCCGCTGCTGAGGGCTTGGCACGCAGAAAGATTTGCGTCCCCACTGGAACGGATTGCTCCAAGACCCGCACGGAATAGGTCCCGTCGGTCCGTCCCCGCCACTCAACCGGGGAATGATCACCTGGCTTTGCCGAACGGCTGATCAGCACCACTTCGTCGCAAACCATAAAGCAGGAGAGCAGGCCGATTCCAAACTGGCCGAGATAGTCAGTCGGCCGAATGAGGTCCTCACCGCGTTTGGAGGACTCGCCAATGGTGGCCAAAAACCGGTGGACCTCCTCCTCGGTCAACCCCACGCCATTATCTTGAAACAGCAGAGTCGCCGGTTCCCTCTCATCAAAGAGTTCGATCTGGATTCGCCCTGCATGAGTCGGCTCAATGCCCTGCCGAGCGCGGATGGCATCCACCCCGTTTTGCAGCAGCTCGCGGATGAACACCGCCGGCCCACTATAAAGGTGGTGCGAAAGCAGCTCGATCAGCCCACTCAAATGTACCTGAAACCGATGATCCATAAGGCCTCTGCATCCTCTGAGAATAATGCGGTCCGTTGGAGTTGCTGGCGAGCTCTTAGCTATACCAGACTCGAATTGGGCCGGACAAGTTCGCCGGACGACAAGACCACCTGAGCCCCTTCAGACGTCCTCCGCCAGGTCAGTCAGTGCCAGAACCACTGAGTGACAAAATCCGGCCGCTGCAAGACCAACACGCTCCAACATCAGGCCGCACAAGCCCGCCGCTGCACAAGCCCGCCGGCTTCGGTCGGCAACCGCCAGTGCAAATGGTGGCTCATGCCGCTGCCTGGAGCCGGTTTCTCCAGAACGATTCTCCGGTTGCGCCGCTTTTCGATCTCCTCAATGATTTTTCGCAACAAGAATCCTTCCTCAAAAGCCTTCCATTCCTTTCAGCAGCCAGGATACGAGGCTCTGTCCCAAAACGCCGACCTGGCTTCGGGCGGCTGGGCTTCGGGCGGCTGGGCTTCGGGCGGCTGGATCGACGAATCTTCTGGTTGCTGCTTCGCCTTCCTGGCCAGCAACTCGCCGATCGCGTCCTCTGGCCGACCACCGCGTTTTCAGAGAAAGAGCCTAAGATGGGGAGCCAACGGGCTCCTGCCGCAAGCTCGGGATGAGCTGGCAGTGCCGATCGGTCAACCAATGCATCACTCAACAGGAGGCAATGATTGTCAGGAGGTTGATTCCCCAAGGACTTGAGTGTCGGACCAATCCTCAAGGATCCTGAGAAACGGGCGTTTCAGTTCGGTTTGCGGAATGGCTCGCTGATCAACAGGCTTCCATGGAGCAGGGCGATTCCGGCGACCAGGCCGGCCAGCCAGCGTCCCAGGCTAGCAGCCAATGCCAACGATCGACCGTAGTTGGGAAGCGTTTGTTCGGCTTGGTGAAATCCTTGCTCAAGATGGGCCAGAGCTTGGTCCTGTTCCTGAAGTCGGGTGGAGAGGTCTGCGGAAAGGGCCGTGAGGGTCTGGGAAAAAGCCTCAGCCAGCCGGGAGGCTTCCTGCTGAGCCGCCTGGAGTTCGTCCTGATCGTGCAGGGCCATCTTCAACTGGTTTTGCAGGGAGCGGAGAACCGAGGCCGAATTGACCATCGTGCGTTGCAGGCTCGGCCATCGACGCGTGGAAGCCTCAAGTCGCTGCTGGCTCGTTCGGAGTGCCTCAGCAACTCCCTGCAACTGATGGGTCGCCCGTAGCAGGTTCGCCAGATCCCCTCCAACTTGAGGGAGTTTTGTGGCAAGCTGCGAGGCTTGTTGAGGAAGGCTCTTCAAAACAGGCTCGAGGGTCTCCCGGTGCTCCAAAGCCTGAGCGAGACCACCTCGAGTTTCGGCCACCACAGCACGACTGGCCAAAACAGCTCGCCGAATTGCTGGAAGATCTTTGCCCAACTGCTCGAAACGTTTGCCTGCCTCGGCCATCGACTCCCCGACACCTTCCAAATGACGAGCGACTTGGCGGCCTTCTGGCCAGAAGGACGCCCTTTCCCAAGTTGGGCTGGGGATTCCCAAGCGCCCCTTTCTCTCCAAGCGGAAGTTGGTGGGATAGGTGTACCCTGAGGCCTTGCGGGCCAGGCGAGCCCCTTCGTTGACCACCGATTTCAGATCGTCAGTGGCGGAGGAGAGCCGAGCAGCAAATTCGGGCTCCAGGGCGGCCCCCAGACGATCAAGTCCTTGATCGAAGGTTTTGAGGCTTTCGTGAATCCGTTGAACCGGCTCCAGCGACAGCGGCCCGCTGGAGGCCACCGCGCGGAGTTGCTCGGCACTGCTACTTAACTCGTCAGTGGCTTGCTCGATCGCTCGAGCAGCCTGTTGGGCGGCAGGGGCCAGTTGTTGGTCAAGAAAATCCGCCGTCGCGCCGAGTCCCTGTCCTAAGCGATTGGCCGCCCTGGGGTCCAACTCACCGGCCAGCTCCTCGAGCCCATCAGCCACTTCCCCCAAAGCTTCCTGCAAAATGGCAGCCGCTTGGTAGTCGACCTGCTGATTCTGCAACAGCTGACTGACCTGCCGCGTCTGTCCGGCGACCGCCAGCAAGTCGCGGTGCACCTGCGGCCGGCTTAAGTCGGCTGTTTGCGATTGCAACAACCCCACCTGCTGCTTACCGGCAGTGGTGATCTGCTCGGCCTGCCGAAAACCCCGAATGACCGCGTCATCCGAAGGGAGCACAAAGATCAACGCGACTAAGACAGCCGCGGTAGACAACTCCAGCAGTCCCACTCCAATCAGCACGATTCTCCGAAGCTTGCGAAGAGATTGGGTTTGGCTGGTCGAAGTTTGTTGGGCTAGGTTCACGAAATGATCTCCAATCAGTTACCCCCTGCAATCACTGACCAGTGGATGAGGTCTTGTCAGGATCAGGTCCATCTCGATTGACAGCACGGTCGCGAGCTGCATTGCCGTTCTTCCCAGGCGGTCAACCATCTTCGGTAGTCTTTGCCAGCAGGTCTGGTTGCCAGCAGGTTTTGACGCACTGAGGTTCCTTCTGAATGATACGAACGCGGGAGCAACCCGGATCTTGGCCGAGGGCTGTCATCAGGGCAGCCGTGTGAGCGACAGGAAAGTCGGTGGAAATGGTGGTCGAGCTAGCCAACGGTCGTCGGCGACCTGCCTGCCTCAGCCGGTTGCTGCTTGGCTGAACCTTCCAGCTGGGCTTCGCCGGGGGACCAGCAAACGGACGTCATTGCCGTTGGCGGGTGCAGGACTGCCAGTCAAAGACCGCTAGTCAAGGAATGCCTGGGCTGGCCAGCCACTTTTCGAACGCTTACGCAGACAGGCAACGGTGAGAGAATCGCTCCGAATCCGTGATGGGCTTCTAGCGGGCTGACAAGAGTGTAAGTTGAGTGAAGTCAGCAAGGTTGGCTTGACTTTCCACCGGCCGGCGAAAGTCGCTGCTTCGCTGACCTCTTCCAGATCGCTCACTCTTGCATGGCAGAGGTTTTTGCCGGGCACCCTTTCTCGTTGTGTGCCTTGTGTTGGTGAATCCCTCGCGCTGTAAGCCCACATGACTGTCGGCTATGCCCAAATACGTTGTCCGTTGCGGATCGATGAGGAACCTGGGGTCGTTTAGTTGTCCCCAGGGGACAGAGTACCGCCGAAATCAGCTAGTGATCGCCCGAACTGACCGGGGCTTGGAGGTTGGTGAGGTCCTTTCTGAGGCCACCGAGCATGTGCTCAAACACATGCCCCAAGGCTCAGGACGCGGGCAGATCCTCCGTGCGATGACCGACCAGGACCAGCGGGAGGTCTACCGAATCAGAACGCTGCACCGCGAGGAGTTTCAGAGTTGTGGTCGCTTGATCGACCAACTGCAGTTGCCCATGCAACTTGTGGACGTGGAACACCTCTTCGGGGGTGAGCGGATCATCTTCTACTATCTGGCCGAAAACCGAGTGGACTTCCGCGAGTTGGTCAAAAAGCTTGCTGGCCAGTATCGCACCCGGATTGAAATGCGGCAGATCGGCGTTCGTGACGAGGCTCGCCTGCTGGCCGATTACGGCGACTGTGGCAAGCCCGTCTGCTGCAATACGCATCTGACGGTGATGCCGCCGGTCTCCATGAAGATGGCCAAACTCCAACGCGCCACACTCGATCCCACCAAAATCAGTGGGCGGTGCGGGCGTTTGAAGTGCTGCCTCCGCTACGAGTACGACACCTACTTGGAGATGCAACGGGAATTGCCCCCGGTGGGCAGCTTTGTGGTCACCCGGCAGGGACGCATGAAAGTGCTCAGCCAGGAAATCCTGGCCGCCGAATTATTGGTCGAGACCGAAGATAACCGCCGGGTTGTTATTGGTGCGGACCAAGTGCTGACGGTCATCTCTCCCCCGGCCAGGAAGAAAGGCGGCAATAAGAAATCCTCTCTCTCGCAACCAGCCCCTTACGAGCATGCCCCGGAGGAGGATTTGAACAGGCAAGAGAATGTTCCTGGGCAACAAGATGTTTTTGGGCAAGAGGAAGTTGTCCTCCCGTCGGATCGGCCTGTGCCGGAAGCTCAGGGCAGCCAGAGCCAGGTGTCGTCCGCGGAGGGTCCTGCCGGAACGGACTTGCCATCAGACGTCTCCGCGAAAACCTCAGGCAACGGCCCCCGCCAGCCCAATTCCAAACGCCGCCGAGGGCGACGACGCAACCGAGGTCAAGGTTCCCGCGGTGCTCCCTTGGAATCTTCCGCCCAAGATCAGGACTCCGCAGAAATCACAACCAACCCCGAGGCTCCCAAGAAAGCCAGCTCAAACAACACAAACTCAACAAAAACACGCTCAACAAAGACAGGGCCACAGGATAAGGGCTCACCGGACCCCGGCTCGGCAGACCAACCCTGAACCGATCCAAACCATTCCTCCAGGTGGCCATCACCACAGTTTGTCGATCAACGTACTGTTGATCGGTTGAGGCTGCGCAACGCCCAAGGCCAGGGCTGAAGCAGTCGCGTGACTCCGGCAGTGAGAGATGGTCAGCATCATACCGGTGATTCCCAGCTTTTGACAGATTTCTAAGGCCCCGCCGGTCAAATGGGCGGCGGGCCGGCCGTCGGGTCCCTGGCGAATCTCGATGTCCTTCCAACTGACGGCCTTGCGGTAACCCAAGCCGATCGCTCGCAGGATGGCCTCTTTGGCGGCCCATCGGCCGGCAAAATGCTGGGTCGATTGATTCCGACTGTTGCAGAAGTCGATTTCGGCAGGCGTGTACACTCTGTTGATGAACAGGTCGCCATGCCGTTCGATCATCTTGCCGATCCGCAAACACTCCACAATCTCAGACCCCAAGGCAAAGATTTGCTGGCCGCCGATCGCGACTGGCCCTGATGCAGCAGCAACTGCCGCCAGCGAGCTACCGGAGCGTCCGTTGGGCTGGTGTCCCGCCTCAGGAGCGGGTTGATCGGACTGTTGAGCAGCAGGTTGCTCCTCCGCCTGGGGGGACGAATGCGGGGACGCAGCCGAGGAGGTCTCAGTCCAGGAAGATTCGGCAGAAGAAGGGGCTGTTGAAGAAGGTGTCCCTGGGGCAGCTGACCCCGAGGAATGGGAAGAGCCGTGTGATCCATGGGGACCCTCAGGCGACTGATCGAACGGCGGGTTGCCCGAGATGGGACTCATAGAGACACCTTCACCAAACCGTGGTTGGCCTCGGACGGGCCGGGCCTCCGCAATGGTAGATCGAACGCGACTGGAGATGGAAGCTGTTGGCCCAAACGATGCGAACTCCCTTGAGGGGCTCGCTGGACGGACCCAACAACTGCAACTTGTGGCCCGGCAAAACGCGCCTGACCAAGGCAGTGCCAATCGACCCGGCTGGCCAAGAGCTGGGGTCGTGCGGTTAGGCCGGGTGATCCGGACTTTCTTTGCTGAGCAGCGGACGGATCTGGTTGCTCCACTGTTGGGAGGGCACCCAGAGACGGTGCCACCGTCCGAACTGTTGGCCTGTGCGTTGGCGATATTCCAAGGCCACAGGCCGTGACCTCAGCGATTCCCACACTTGATATTCCCACAAAGTCGGCTGGTCTGTCGAGCCCTGTCGGCTCCAGGTCGGGAGGCTTTCTGGTTTGTGTTGGTCGGTTGGTGAGCTCAAAGCCACCAGTTGCTCGAGTTGTTCCGCTTGGAAGGTGCCTTGCTCGGTGCAAACCAACCACCGCCGAGTGACCGCATCCAAAGGCCGCCTCGTGGCAGACCACAAGAGTGCCACCGCGACAGCGACGGTCAACGTCGCCTCGATGGCCCACAGCGTCCAACACCAAAACCCCTTCAGCTGAGTCTGCCAAGATCCCATCCAAATCGTCCGCCCTTGGCGGCTCCGCTGGAGCAGGAACTCCCCCAAATGCCCCGGATGGTCAACCAGCTCTCGGGCATCCAGCAACCCTGCTCCCTTTTTCTGCAACAGTTCTACCTCAGCACCGACATGCTGTTGCCAAGAACGAAAGCCGAGATAGTGAAAGACCAACACACTCGTGAGCGCTACCGCCGCAACGGTCAGGCGGACTAACCACGCCCGATCTACAGGAAAGAGTTCTAGCAATAACTTAGCAATAAGACCCAAAGCCGCTCCCCACAACATCGGCAACAGCAACAGGGGAGCGTAGTAACGTTGCAAGTAGTGGACGGCCACTCCGAGCAACACCGCCAGAGCAAACACGCTGACCACCCAACCGGTCAGTGGTTTGGCCTCTGTCTGGCTCTGGGTGGTCTGGCTCTGGGTGGTCTGGCTCTGGGTGGTCTGGCTCTGGGTGGTCTGTTCCCGCGACGAAGTTTTCGCCTGAGGCTCTGCAGCGGGTGCCTGCTTTGGAAGTTGAGGCGTTGGGGGCTGAGGCGTTGGGGGCTGAGGCGACGTCGACTGGGAGGTCGGAGCTCGGGACGTTGAAGACCAAGGCGAGTTGGACATTGAGCAGAAAAATCGGGAAAGAAATGTCTGGCAACCTTCAGCCAGAAGAAATTCTCAACGGCTTTCAGGGGTGGGAGGTGCATGCCGGAGGACGCCGCAGGCCTGTTGGGCACGCTGGAGGACTTCTTGCGCTTTGGTGCGTGCTTGGCTTGCCCCTGCTTGAAGGATGTCGTGAACCTCGTGGGGGCGAGCCTCAAGCTCGGCCCGTCGTGCCCGAGCTGGGGCGAAAAATTCCTCAGTCAGGGCCAACAAGGCCTTTTTGACCTCCCCATAGCCGAAATGGCCGCGACGGTAGAGGTCGGCCATTTGCTGCCGTTGTTCGTCGGAGGCCATCAGGCTGTACAACTGAAAAAGATGGTCGCCTTGAGGTTCTTTGGGCTCTTCCATGGGCCGACTGTCGGTTTGGATGCTCATGATCTTCTTTTTGAGCACCTTGGGTTCTTCAAAAACAGCAATGGTATTGTTGTAGCTTTTGGACATCTTGTCCCCATCGGTTCCCGGAACCTTGGCGGAATCATCGAGGACCTTGGCCTTGGGAAGCACAAAGACCTCTTTCTCAAAGATGCCGTTGAACTTCTCACCGATGTCGCGGGTGACTTCCAAATGCTGGATTTGGTCCTGGCCCACGGGAACTAAGTCCGAATCATAGGCCAGGATGTCCGCAGCCATCAGCACCGGATAGGTGAACAAGCCTGCATCAGCGGCGATTCCTCTGTCCCTCTTGTCCTTGTAGGAAACGCACCGTTCCAGCAGACCCATCGGAGTGACACTCAGCAACAGCCAAGTCAACTCGCTGACCTCAGGGACATCGCTTTGAATAAAGAGCGTTGCGGAATCCGGATTCAAGCCCAATGCCAGTAAATCCAGGGCCGCATCCAGAGTGTACTGACGCAACCGCTGGGCATCGCGAACCGTTGTCAAGGCGTGCAAATTCGCGATGAAATAGAACGCCTGTTCGTTCTGCTGCAACTCGATGTACTGGCGAATAGCACCAAAATAATTTCCTAAATGCAGATTGCCAGTTGGTTGGATACCGGAGAGGACACGCATGGTTCTGCCAATAAGTTGGTGGCGAGGATTCGCCTGGAAAAGGAACCCACAAGTCTCTCTTCTAGCATGCGCTGGATCGAGGTGCCAAGGGCTCCCTCAGGCAGTGACCCACCGGCTCCCCTCACCGAAAGACCGGCTGCCTGGTCTGAGTTCGTCGACCAAACCATTGGCCCCCCGCGCACAAGCTGAATGAGATCGCTTGCTGCCGAACAATCCTTCAACGCCTGGGAGATCACGGCCATTCGGAGATCCGTTTCTCCGGAAAATCTGAGCTGGGACGGTTCTCGACTGGGACGGTTCTCGACTGGGACGGTTCTCGACTGGGACGGTTCTGGGCTGGGACGGTTCTGGGCTTCTGGCAATTCAAGGGTTTTGGGAAACCTGAGGTGGAAGGTGGAAGTTTGGTGGTCCTCGTGGTCCGTCAAGGAAGAATTGTCGGATCAGGTAGCCGGCTCCCTGCGTGGCAAAAGCGTCATGCGATCCGACAAATCTTCTTTGACAGTCTGTTAGGGATGTGAGGTTGTTGCCTCGAAGGCGTTCTGCAAAAGCCGCCTGGTTGGTGAAAGGTTCTCAGCGAGTGCACATGGCTGTGGTCGTCAAAAGGTGTCTGAAGTGACAAGAGCCAGAGTCGGTTCTGCTTCCGCACAGGGCCGAGTTTGGTGACCACGGCGGTGGGCTTTTTTGGGAATCTTGGGATTCTCTGCAAGGGAAGCCGCCCAGGGGAGCACTACTCAATTGGGAAGCGTCCGAGCTGCCAAGCACCGGAACTCAAGCTCGCGTGAGCTGGGCAGCTTTGCTGAGTTAGGACATTTTGAGGAAACGACCATGCGTCTGACACTGCGTGCCTTGCTGGCTTACATCGACGGCGTGCTTGACGATCAGGAATCCCAGCAAGTTGCTGCGATGCTTGCCCAGAGTGAGCCTGCCCGTGGACTCGTCGAACGGATCAAACAAGTCACCGCTCATCCGGACCGTCCCGCTCCACCGGTCACCGGGCCCAATGCCAAGAAACACGACCCCAACCGAGTCTCTGAGTATCTCGACCGGGTTCTGCCTGCTGACAAAGTCGAAGAGTTCGAAAAGTTCATCCTCCACTCACCCGTCGAGCTGGCTGAAATCAGCGGCGTGCACCACAGCTTGAAACTCATCCTCGGCGGACCTCCTGATTGGCTTCCGTCTGACCGCGAGCGGCTTTATGGGCTGACTGCCGAGTCCAAACCCGACCAACAAGCCGGTGTCGCTCCTACGCCAGCCTTCGAAAGCGCCCCCAGCAGTGAGACCGGCGTCACCATCATGGGCGGCGGGAAGTTGGATCCCGATGCGGCCGAGAAGAGTGCCGCTGAGGTCCTTGGTATCTCAGCTCAAGAACAGCTTCAGCCCAGCGAGCCGGCCCTTGCCCAGACTGACGGTCAAGGTTCAGCAACCTCGCCACGCGAGAAACCCGAAATCCCGACATGGCTGCAGGATTCCGGCAGCCCCTCGGTCCTTCGTTACTGGCCGGTTGTGGCTGTGTTGGCTGTGGTGATCACCTTGGCCTTTGGCGTCTGGTTCAACTCCGGCCCTTCTGGACAACCACAAATCGCCGAAAACCAAGACCAAAACAAACCAACCGAGGAACAAGGGTCTCAAGAACAGGGAGCCGACGAGCGTTCGACTCCCAACGGCGCCCCAAACGGTACTCCCAATGCCGGAGACTCCCAGCAGCAAGCTACCACTCAACCCGGCCCTCAAGGCACAACCCCCCCTCAGGGAACCGTCCCACCAAATGGGGTCACAACCAGTCCAAACGGCACCACCACACCTCCAGCCGCTGGCGGGACGCCTGTGACTGCAGGCCAGGGCGATTCGCAAACCTCGGCAGGAGATACGCAGTCAACCACCGAAACCCAAACCCCTTCCAGGGATCCCATGCCCCTCATCCCCTTGACTACGGGGAGCTCCGATCGCCAGAAGCCGCCCGTCCAAGCCCCCCGGTCAGTCCAGGTGGGGGACTATGTCTCGCCCGACTCCGTGTTGTTGCATCCTGCCGAGGCTCGGCCTTCGCAGCCGGGCAACGGCGAGACCATTTGGCAGCGTCTGGCCCCCCGAGCAGTCCTGTTTAACGCGGATCGACTGGTGGCCTTAGACTCCTTTCGGCCAGAATTGAAACTCCTGGGCGACGTTGGGGTTGAGATGCTCGGCGGGACAATCGCCGAGCTGATGGCCCCTCAAGAAGACACAACAGGGACGGAAGTTTATGGACTGAGGGTCATCGATGGCCGGTTGGTGCTTACCGCGATGAAAGCCGATGCCAAGGTGCGGATTGAAACGCTCGATGGTGAATTTCTGCTGACGATGCCCGAGGTGGGCTCCCGGGTTGGCCTGGAAATTCATCCTCTCCGGCCCGATGGGAACGACCCGGTGGAACAACCTGCCAAAAAGACCCGTGGCAGTTTTTACCTTTCACGTGGGCTGGCCACCTGGGAAACCAAGGGTGCCTCCTTGGAAATCCCCAAGGCCCCCAGCCAGGGGACCCTCACGCCGTTGGTTGAGACTGGAGCGGAGGTTCCCTCGTGGGTGGAAAAAAGCGACGTTGCTCCGATTTACGAGCGTGCGGCCAACTCGGTCGCCTCCGACCTCCAGACCAGTGACCCGGCTGTACTACGGTTGAGAGAACTCAACAGCCGCCCCCGAGTGGAGACTCGCATGCTGGCTCTGAGAAGTTTGGCCACCGTCGACGCCTTTGAGCCCGTTGTTCGGGCTTTGGGAGACAACGAACTGGATCGCTGGTTCTACTCAGACGATCTGGTCAACGCCCTGAGAGCTGCTCTGGATCGAGGGCCAGAAACAGCCGCCCAAGTGAAGTCGGCGTTTCAGAAAGTCCACGGCGAAGGCCCTGGGGAGTTGCTCTATCGAATGCTCTGGGGGTACACCAATGTGCAGCTCGACCGTGGTGACGCCGCCCGGCTTGTCGGCACACTGGATCACCCCGATCTGACACACCGTGTTCTCGCCTTCTGGAATCTGCGGCACATCACCGATGACCAGACCTACCGATATAGCGTCAACCTCCAACCCAACGAAAGAACACGAGCGGTGGCCCGCTGGAAGCAAGCCCTGGACAAAAACGAGATCCGATACAAGACCGACACGCCCTAACGACCACCCGGGTTGCCCGTCCGCTCAACCTCTGCAGGTTCAGGCCAAGCCCCAGTCCCAGTCCAAGCCCCAAAGCCACGCGAAGCATCTGGCGGTTTGTGCTGGATGGGGCAAAGGCCTGAACCCTATGAAAACAGGTTTGCATTCGACAGGATCGCTCAGATCCCAGTCTGCGCCCCCTCCCACCTGGTTCCACCTCCAGCCACGCTGCCAAGAAGTCTCAGAAACAGCCCAGCAGCGACTCAACTTGAGGCAGTCCTCTGGTCAGCCCTCGACCTCTGCCACCTCCAACAGCAACACTCGCCGGCAGCTCCAGGGAAACCTACCACTCAGGCTCTCGGTTAAGATATGGGCTGTCGCTTTTTTCATGGTCTTGCAAACGACTGTTCCACTTCAGGCAGACCAAGAGTGGTCTCCCGACGGTCGTTGGCTGGCCTTTACCGTGAAGGTGTCCCCTTCCCAGGAAATCGATCGCTGGTTCTGGAAATCCAATCATTTCCATAAAAGTACTAGCCACAAAAAGGAAATCTGGGAAGCGGCTCCGAGGGCGGCAGGCTCGCAAGCCCCCCAGTGGCAACTTTGGCTGGTCGACACAGCCTCGCTGAAATCCAGCCCCCCCGGCGGCAAGTTCTCTGGAGGCCACCCCCGCGATCCTGACCTGTCTGCGCAATTGTTGATCACCTCAGAGAATCCGTTGGGATCCCTCGCCTGGCATCCTCATGGCAAGCAGCTCATCCTCGTCCGCCTGCGACGCCAAACCGCTGCCGATCGACCTTCCGGTCCTGCCGGTCCGGCCAGTTCTCACCGACCAGGCTCGCAAGAACAGCGAATCCGTTCGTCGGCTCAATCCCAGCACCAGGCTGACAGGTCAACTTCTGGAAAGACCCCTTCTGGAAAGACCCCAGTTGGGCTACCGCTTGTGGGCAAACAAGCTGGCGGTCAGGAAGCAGACCCTCGGGGAAAGCGTCCGGAGGTTTGGTGTGAAGTCGTTCGCTATCGAGGGTCCGGGTCGCTTGAGGTCATCCACCGCTCACAGGTCATCGGCGGTCGGTTCTGGCCTGGGGATGGGGGAGCCGCGTGGCACCCCAGTGGCGGTCAGTTGGCCGTGACACTCCCAGAAGGGCTGGTGATCCTCGATGGGCGTACCGGTCAACGGTTGCAAACAGCCTCGAAAGTGCAGTGGCCTGTCTTTTCGCCTTGTGGTCGATTCCTCACCACGCATCGTCGACTTCCCTCCGGGAATTGGGCCATTCAGCTGTCCGATGGGAAACTCCAGGGTGCCCAGACGGTGGCATCGACCGAGTGGCCGTTGCATGCGGGACACTGGGCTGGTGAGCAATTGCTGCTCTGGGTTGCCGAGCCGCAACTTGCCTCAGTTCGACCGCGATCTGCGGGGAACACTCTCAAGAGCCTGTGGTTGTCTCATACTCCGCAAGGAGCAACACGTGTTGTGATGGGTCTGCCACTGCAGCTTCCCCGCCAGCTTCAGCCGGCCCTGGCCGTCGCCGCTGGTCGCGGTGTGCTCTCCTTCGTGAGGGCGGATCCTGGAGTGATCGTCTGCACCCTTCCCCGAGCTGGCGAAAAGCCCTGGCGTCTGCGAGCCTTCAACCCCAGAGATCCAGCCGACGGCGTCACCGGACACCCGCTGGGACTGCCTCGCTTGCCCATAGGTCCCTTGGAACTTGCCCCCCAACGAAATCAGTTGGCCATCCGGCTCGGAGAACCGCCCGGCGTCAACGAAGAGTCAGGATGCTTGTGGTTGGGGCCCCTGGACAACCATCCTGATGGCAACAATCCCCTGAACCTCTGGGAAATGCTGCTGCGAGCGGACAGCGGAGCTTTAGACCTCTTCCAACCAATTGCTCCCAGCGATGCCCTGCGACTGCAGACCTCTTGGAAACTCGCCCAGGCATGCCAGCCGCCTCCTGCCAAGAACAACCAAGCAAATCGCAACCAAGCAAATCGCAACCAGGCAGCAGCCAACGGCAACCAGCAGGCGTCCACCCCGACTCGTCTCTGGTTGCCGGTGGACCAACAGGAGCGGCTTGGCCGGGGTCAACACCCTCAGCAAAATTGCCATCTTGTGGCTCGATGGGGGCTTCGACTGCTCAATGAGCCCAAGCCGCTGAGGACTCCGCCCGCCGAGGCACTGAGATTGTATTTCCTCATGATTTTGGGGGGCTGGGATGAAGCGGAGCAAACTCTGGCAAGGCTCGATCGCTCCCAGACGGGTCCCCTCCGCCGTCTCAAGGTCCATTACTTACGGGGCCAACTGGCCCTGGCACAGGGGCATGCTAGCGAAAGCGATTGGATCTTGGAGGAACTCCAAAGACACATCGGACAAATCCCCAGCCATTCCCCAGCTCGGCAGCAGAGTGAGAGTCTTCTCCCCGCCGTGGGGCGTCTGAGACGGCAAGCCCAACTGCAGATGTTTCATTCCATCCCCACACCTGCAGATCAACGGCATCGTCACTAACTCGTGCTTGAGGATTTCTGACACGCGGGGCCACTTCTTGGCCCCGTCTTTTGGTTGGGGGGGCCTCTTCGTGGGGCAGACGCTCTTGCGGTGCGGCTGTTCCATCAGAGCTGATTCACAGACTGTCAAGTTGCTGGCAACCGCTGGCGGCCAGCCGGCCCGAGTTTCAAGGAGGCCCTGGTCTTTGCGAGGCTGAGTTTTCTGGCAGATCGGATTGTCGCACTCAGGAGGGTCGCTGATCGGCGTGGGGATCCTGAAAAGAGTGTCGGATAGGTCGTTGGGGCGGGAATAAGTCCCTGGGCCTGGTGTGAAATTTCTGGAAGAGGGTTTCCTGCTGGTTGCGGAAGAACATACTCCCAGGTGACACTCGACGGAGTGCAACACGGTCGGCTCATGAGAAAAGCAACCGACCTATTGGCAACGTAGTCAACGTGTCGAAAGAATCGAACAAACGTCAGCTCGCGAATCCCAATGGCCTTAACCACTGCAGATGACCTGCTGATGGCCCTTGAGCAGAGCCGACTGCTCACCAAAGAGCAGTGGGAGCGAGTCCGGAGGTTCGTACACAAAGCCTGTTCCACCGGAAGCTTGACGCCGGAACCTTATACCCCCGAAACCTATCCCCACAGAGTCAGCACACCATCTCCTGACGGGGGTTCCTCCGGAGAACCCTTGGAAAACACCTTCGCTGCCGATGAGATCTTGACGCAACTGGTCATTGCCGGCGATCTCACTTCGTGGCAGGCAGAAGAATTGCTCAACGGCAGGACCTCCTTCCGATTAGGTAAATACACTCTCCTAGAGTTGATCGGCGCCGGGGGAATGGGCGAGGTCTACAAAGCCGAGCATGCGGTCATGGGTCGGACCGTGGCGTTGAAGGTCCTTTCTCGAGCTCGCCTGGACAATCCCACGGCGGTCGCACGTTTTCGCCGGGAAGTGAAGGCTGCTGCCAAGCTCGATCACCCCAATATCGTCACTGCCCATGATGCTGGCCAGTTCGGCCAGGATCACTTTCTGGTGATGGAGTATGTCGATGGCCAGGATCTGAACGCTTATTTGCTGCGGCAGGGGCCTTTGCCGATCTCTTGGGCTTGCGAATTTATCCGACAAGCAGCCTTGGGACTGAGTCATGCGCACCTGCGTGGTCTGGTCCATCGGGACATCAAACCGGCGAACCTGCTGGTGCGATGGCCCCCTGAGCAGCCACTTCCGGCTGTGAAAATCCTGGATTTGGGCCTGGCACGATTTAATCGCGATCTGGTAGACGACCGTCTGCTGGGCCGCAGTAACACCACCCTCGGCGCCTCAAAGAACGGCCTGCCGCTGGAACGCACGACTTTTGAGGGGCTCACCGCCGAGGGACATATCGTCGGAACTCCAGACTATCTTTCGCCTGAGCAGATTTTGGGCACTGGCCGAGTCGATCCGCGGAGTGATCTTTTCGCCCTGGGTTGCACTCTGTTTAAGCTTCTCACTGGGCAGTTGCCCTTTGCTGGTCACGATCTGGCTGAAAAAGTCCAGGCACGCATCGATCCCAACGCCCCGCCGGCAATCTCTATTCGACTCCTCCTGCCATCAGCCCCACCCGAACTGGACGGCGTGCTCAGTCGCATGTTGATGCGTGATCCGAACCAGCGGTTCCAAACCGGGATTGAAGTGGCAACAGCCTTGGCTCCCTTTTCGCTGTCAGCCCAACTCGCCGCCCGTGCCGGCGAAGACAACGGCTCGGAGGCCTCCTCGATTTCGGGCTTCGGCCGTGACGGTGCCCTGCTCTCGCCAGATGACGGGCCCACGCAGTTCGATCTCTCCAGCCCGCAGAATCGTTCCGCCTATTCGCCTGATCAAGAATCTCCCAAAAATCAGGAGCACATCGCCACAGAAGGGACCGATTTTGATCTCAACCCAGAGGATGTCGCTCTCTCGGCGAGCAACCCTCCAGCAAGGAGTTTGCCAACAAGCATTTCCCAGGCGAGTCGTCCTTCCCAGGCTGTTCCCGAAGAGCCTCTGACGATCGAGGATGTGCCGATACTGAATCATGGACCAGCCCCAGATGAGCCGCTCGCTGGCTGGACTCCCCAGCTGAGCGAGCTGAGCGACTCGCACTCGCCCAGCCGCGGCCCATGCAGTTGGCTCGGCGGAATCCTCCGCGGGCTGGGTGTCTTCGTCCTTGTGTTGATTCTCACCATATCCGCAGGTTACCTCACCTCAAGACTCGGAGGTGTGACAACCTCACAAAAAGCTCGCCTTGATCAATCTAGCCTTTTTTCTTGGCCCGATGGCCCCGTGGAACATGCGAATGCCCTTCGCCCCCGTCATGGGGCGCAGCTTGACTTGGGGGGTATGACTTTTGGTGGAGGGCCACAAGAGCGAGTGGATTGTCTGAACTTTGGAGATGTGCTGTTGGAGAACTGTCGTCGCACAGGAGAGTTGACGGTGTTGGCTGTGATCCAAACCAACGACCTGGACCAGTCCGGACCAGCACGAATTGTCAGCTTTAGCACCGATAGTCAAAGCCGAAACTTCACCCTCGGGCAGCAGGGCGATCAGCTGATCTTCCGACTGCGGACGAGTCAATCTGACAACAACGGAACATCACCACAAATCACGCTGGGTCCTTTAAGGGCCGGTGACCCGATTCATGTGGTGTTGACCTATCGCCAGAACGATCTTCGCTACTACGTCAACGGCCGCGTCGAGAAGGTGCCTCAGGAGCAATCCCTCAAGGGCACCCTGGAGAATTGGGAGCCACAGCAACTGGTCTTTGGCAATGAACACCAAAGCTCACGTCCTTGGGTCGGAACGCTCCGCCGGATAGCTCTCTACAGCCGGGTGCTTAACGGCAAAGAAATTCGCCAAGATTACCTCCGGCAACTACCTGGACGACGTTGACCGCGTCTCTGCCGATGCTTTTGGGAAGAAATCCCGCCTGTTGAACACGCGGAAATCCCATCGCAGGATCGATCTGGCGGCCTTTCAACAGTGCCCGCACGAGCTCAGGTTTGCCCCGACCCCAGTTGGAACACAGCACCATTTTGCTGCTGGGACCATCGAGGGAAACACCTAACGATCTCAAACCGACCGCCTCAAACCGACCGCCTCAAACCGACCGCCTCAAACCGACCGCTCAGTGGCTGCGTTGGATCACAAACTTAGTCAGCAATCGCAGGACATCACCGGCGGGGTTCTCAGCGATGCCTTGAAGTGCCTCGTGGGCTCGCTGTGCGTATCCAGCAGCCATCTGGCGAGCGTACTGCAAACCATCGCTCTGGCGAAGTTCCGCCAGCAGAGTTCGTCGGTCGGAAGGCTGCGAGGATGCCAACAGACCTCGGATCCGATCCCGGCTGGCCCCTGACTGAGCCAAGAGCCGAATCCAAGGCAGGGTCAATTTCTGCTTGTCCAGGTCCGTTCCCAGTGACTTGCCAGCAGTTTGTTCATCACCAAGCACATCGAGAAGATCGTCTGCAATCTGAAAGGCCATGCCAAGATCACGGCCGAAACTCTCAAAATCCTCCACCACCGATGCACTGGCTCCGGCGTAATGGGCACCAAGCTGGCAGCTGCAAGCACACAGCGACGCTGTCTTGCCGTGGATGATCCTGAGATAATCCTCCTCTGCCAGGTCAAAGTCGCCTCGGTGGCCGACCTGAAGCAACTCCCCTTCGCAAACGGTATTGGTGGCCTTGCCAATGACTTGGCACGCCCAAGTGCTCTCCAGCGTTGCAGCTAAGTAGAAAGCATGACTGAAGAGATAATCACCTGAAAGAATGCTCGCCTCGTTGCCCCACCGGGCGTTCACTGTCGGAAGATGCCGGCGAGTCTCGGCTTCATCCAACACGTCGTCGTGCAAGAGGGTCGCTGTGTGGATCAACTCAACCACAGTTCCCAAGAGCAGGTGATCCTCAGTCAGGTGTCCAAGAGCCCTACCTGAGAGCAAAACGAGCGCTGGACGGAGTCGCTTGCCGCCCAACCGAAAGCTGTGGCCAACAATATCATCGACACGTGGTTGTTCGTTGCGTAATTCTGTACGAAGGCGTTGCTCAACCAGGGCCAGCTCCGCAGCAACGGGGGCATAGAGGTCAGCCAGTTGCCGGTTGCCTTGGTCGTACCTTCCTGAAGGACTTCCCGTCAGACTCTGTGGAGCCGCCAAATTCACCGGCTCGTTCGATTGAGATGGTCGCACTGTCGCGACGGAGTTTGTCAGTGGCGTAGGATTGACCGGATGGGGACTCCTGCCGACGTGTGCGGGCATAGATCGTTCAGCTTGTGTGGAGGGTGCAGTTGGTAGAGATCCCCGATCCGTTGCGGATAGGGCCACGGGGGATTCAGGCTGGTCAACGACGGGCGATTTCATAGATTGACCTTCTTGCCGGACTCGCCAGCAGAACTTGGATCTGTGTGCCTCACTGCAAAACCATCGGCAACTTGACGGTGACCTCTCCGAATACCTGAGAAGCTGCTGAACCCAACTGCAGCCAACCGCCGGCCACCCCGCCAACTGAGGGACGTGCCTTAGTATGCAGCAGGCCCTGCTCGACTAGGCCCCGAGAATCAGTAGTCTGTTCGCGATGGTCATTCCTGTTCCGGCGACCCGGTTTGTCGGAGAAAGTGACCACTTTGGCCTCCGGCCTTTTCCTCCAGTTGGATCGAGCTGATGATCATCTCTCGATCAACGCTCTTGCACATGTCATAAATGGTGAGCGCCGCGGTGGTCACCGCCACAAGCGCCTCCATTTCCACACCAGTGCGACCAGCCACCCTGGTGGTGGCCTCAACTCGTACCGTCTGTTCATCGGGAAAGGAGAAGTCCACAACGACCGCGTCCAACCCGAGGGGATGACACAGGGGGATCAGTTCTCCGGTTCGCTTGGCTGCCATAATTCCAGCGAGCCTTGCCACCTCCAGCACATCTCCCTTGCCAACTCGCCGATCACGGATCAGCAACAGTGTCTCCGACCGTAAGAACACCAGGGCACTGGCACGGGCCATGCGGTCGGTCACTGACTTGCCCGAGACGTCAACCATCCGGCTGGCACCGGAGTCATCAAAGTGAGTCAACTTGGACACAGGAACCTCCCAGCAGGTTGGTCGTCAAAACGCCCCAGTCGGGAAGGAAGTGCTTGGCAAGTAGAAATCAAAAGTCTCAAAACAAATTGAAACTTCCCTGACAATTCTACTTCTCTGGGTTGGCCCGGCCAACCGGAAACCAAGAGGTCACCGCTGAAAATTTGCCCTTGCGGCTGGGATGCTCAGTCGTCAAAGAGTACTAGATCGGGCTCCTGCCACTGGAGACCATACGCAGCCTGGGACCTGCGAGCATCTGGGACCTGCGAGCATCTGGGACCTGCGAGCATCTGGGACCTTGGTCCCACCCAGCCGTTGTTCTCGGGGCTCTTTCTGGTTTTGGCAGAGTGAGCGGTCGCCACAATCTGGAAGGAAAGAGGGAGAAAGGTCGCTCTGGGGATGGGGCGCAGAGGTGGTGCCAGAAGCAGCAGAAGAGGGCGGGGTCCAGACGACTGGCAGAACTCCTCTCTGCCAATCGTCTGGGGTCCCATGCGGTCGGCGGGGAGAGGCAGCGGGGAACTGGTCCCGACGGCTCCATCCTTTCCGGACCTCGCCTATCGTAAACTGCCGTTGGCGAATTTCACCTCGGCAGGTTGCTCAGCAAGCCGACTGGAAAGGGGGCACCCTCCCGTCAGGCTTGTGTGGTCAGTGGCTGGCTGCTGCTGAGTTCAACAACAGCGGCGTTGCCAGATCACCATCTCCAGAGAGCCGGTTGCTTGCAGAGTTGCATGAGCAGCCCGCTCCTTCGCACCCTCTGCCTGCAGACAAGCAATTCTTGCCTTGCTAAGATTTATGCTTGACAAGTTTTTGCGGTCCACACGACTTTCTGACACAGATGGTTTGGTGGTGGTTGATGGTTGTCTTAGGAGGGTAGGCCAAGCTCGTGGTTTTCCTAGGGAAGCCGTGAGCCGAGTTTGGGGACCGGATTGCCGGCGTGTGCGGACAGCCGCAGAGCACTTGTGGAGGGGCAGTCCGTTGTTCCACAAGTGCTCGGCCTGTCTACATTGGCGTTTGCCTGGAGCTTCCGTGCTGGGGCAATCGCTTGGTCCAACTGTCGAACTGGCTGATGAGAAAGAGAATCAATCGAGTTCCTTGCGTGTTCCGATGAGCGTCTTGAGGCGTTCGGCCAACAGGGCCACGTCAAAGGGCTTGCGGAAGCTCTCATTGACGATGGATCGATCGAACTCCGGCTCGTTATCGTCATCTGGCAGCAAGGCGATGAGAATCACCTCGGCAAATTCCTTCTCTTTGTTGCGGCGGAGGTTTTGGCAGATTTGCAGAGCCTCTGTCTGCCCGATCGAGAAATCCACCACGATACAGTCGGGGTGGAAACTCTCTGCCTGAATGCCAGCCTCGAATCCGCTCCCGGCAGCTTCAAACTTGAAGTGGGCCCGCTCCGGCAGTTCCCGCTGCAAGTTTTCAAACAGCATCTGGTCCTGGCCAACGACCAGCACCTTCGCCATGGTCTCGTTCTCCAGTTCCCCCAGGGGCATACCATGCTCCTTGAGGAACTTAATTAAAAACTCCTGCGGGATCCGCCGATCCTGACTGCCCGGGATTCGATACCCCTTGAGCTTGCCGGAGTCGAACCACTTGCTGACGGTCCGCGGAGCCACTTTGCAGATCTTGGCGACCTGTCCTGTCGTCAGTACCTTCATATGCGGGCTCTCCAGTACCCCATCTATTCAGTTGCGAACATAGCCCGAACAGCCCTCAGGGTGATTCCTGGCAAGGAAATCAATCTTCAGGCAACCCGGGGTGGCCTCAGCAAGGTGCTGGCACCCAGTGATCTGCTGCAATGGCCATGTGGGTCCACGGTTGTTGCAGGCAGCCCTGGAAAGCAGAACTCGGAGGGTTGGGCGATCCGTCTGCTGGCTGCGGGCCCATCCAAGTTCCGCCTGCCAAACCCCTCTTTCTTGCTGAGAAGCCGGTGGCGATCGAACCGTCCGTTCGCGTTTGTCAGCTCCGTCTGTTTTTCACGCGGCGGTCTCCTTGTTGTTGCGGTTGGGCAGCTTGCTCGGCGCTGGGTTTCGGATCTTGAGAGTCCTCTCCTGCAAGGAGCTTGAAGCCTTCAGCGGTTGGCCGACCTGGACACCAGGCACCCCCGGACAACTTCTCAAGACCGTAGCCGTCAGGGAGGGCTTTCAACGTCCCTGGCTGAGTCCAACGTCAAACCTCTCCCCCGAACCGGGTGGCTTTGTAGGGAGAGGATTCATCGTTGGGTCTCGTTTCCATCTGTGAGGCAAAGGCTTTATCTTTCCGCCCCGAACCAACTGAGTGGCCTGAGAACGCTCCCAAGCCAGACTCCAGCCCGGCCTCGGTTCTCTGACAACCACTCCCTCAAGGTGGTCCTGCATCACCAAGGTGGCTCTGCAAAATCACCAACGCATGACGCAGGTGTGCTTGGAACACATTGTGCCTCGGGCACCGGCGATCATCAGCGCAAGACGGCGGTGTGGTCGGGTGGGTTGGGCCGTGGTGGTGTTGGTGTGGCAGGATGATGCCGCAGCGATTGGCAAGTCCTTGGGACCGCCTGGCAATTGACGGCCTCTTCCAGCGGGACTAGCAAGCAGAGACCACCATCGGTGGCCAACTCCTGTGCCGCACACTCCGGTCTCACCCCACCTCAACGTGGCGTGGCCCTGTGGTCTCGTTGCCCTCCCTCACAGACGGATAGCCAGGGGTCCTGATGGGTCCAAAGCCGCTCAGGCAGTTGGTTTCTGGGATCGTTGCCGATGCCAACCGCCTGGCCAACCTTCCGCAGTAAGCGTCATCGTCATTCCATCGGGCACGTGTGAGCAAAAACCGTTTCGCTCTTGACTCTTGGAGGCGTTTTGCCTGCCACACTGGTCAGGGCCATCTTGGCCGTCAGGCCTGGTCTGCCTCCTGAGAGCACTTTGCCCATCTGGGGCTCTTCGAGGGTTGACCTGACCTTACGTACTGCGGGCAAAATGCCGTTTGCCGCTGCCGTGCCAGCTAAGCGAGCCTCCCTGTCTGGAGAAATGCTAGCCCATGCAGAACTGATGCGTGTTCTGGCGAACGGCGCGGTCACCCGATTTTTGAGAATCACGCCGACACAATCCCAGCAACCAGCACAACCCCCAGAAACAACACATCCCCAAAGATCGCACCGTCGGAATGCATCACCTCCAGAAACACACCGCCTCCAAAAACACCGCCTCCGACAAGACTCCACTCTCCCAGCCACCCGACTGCCACTGTCACGACCCGAGAAATTGTCCCTCCGCCCAGACCATTCACCTGATCCCAACGCCGATCAGCCGATCTCCCGTTGCCCCTGTCAAACCAGTTTGTCAAGCCAACGGCAGCCACCGCACGATCACAGAGTGGCCAAGCAAGTGACGGACCTCCACTTCAAAACCCGCGTCGGCTGGCTTGGACCGAAAATTCTGACTTGGGTGCTTCGGCTGCAAAGTTGATGTCCGAGCACAGCCACTTTTCCTGATAACCCAAGGAGTTCGTCTCAAAAGACGCCAACGAAGCGACCCGCCAGTCCGGCCTCCACCACCGGGCCGCCCAGGTCATCAAGGCTTGAGGGGTGCGGATGACCTTAACGGAAACTTACTAACCGGTTCCGTTAAAGCCCATCCTGAGAGTCCGCTTCTTCCTGAGAGTCCGCTTCTTCCTGATCGATGGCCTGCTCGACCAAAGTGAGCAATTGAGGCAGATCGGAGATTTGCTCAGCGCAACGAGCGTGGGCGAGGATGCGGACGCGTTTGACGTAATCGTCGAACTGCTCTTGGGCGAGTGCACGCACCACTGGCGAGACTTCATCCAGGGGTCGGTAACAATCTTGAAGAGGGAAATAGATATCCACCTGAAATTGAACCTCCAGCGTCGTCGGCGGGGCATCCAGGAGCACTTCCCAGGAGGTGATAGGAATGCCGGCTGCGCAGATGAGTTCAGCCAGTCGCCGAGCACAGCGAAGCAGCCAACTGTACTGACGGCGTGCGAGGCGGCGATAAAGCTCGGGGTTCTCAAACAGGCTGAACTGGGCAACGCGTTTGTATAAGCGTCTGGTCGGGCCAAACAGTCCATGGAGCAACTCAGCGATGGGGCCTGGGCCGGCCAGCTTCCTGAGTTGATCGACAAAAGGTCCCTCAGTGAGCCGAAAGAGTTCAGCCAGTTCGCTGGCGGAGTGGCGAAGGCCGGAGCGAGTTGGAGGCGAGCGATGCTGAGAGAAATGCTCTTGGGTCAGCTCATAGAAGGCCCTTTGCAACATAGCTGTCGCACTGCGGACTCCATGATGCCAATACACCTCAGAAAACATCACATAGCGAGCAAAGACCATCAACTCAGCAGCCGTTTTCCCTTTGTCGGTGATGGCCAACCGATCCCCGGAGGAACTCAAGCACAAACTGCCGATTAAACGGTTTTGGTCAAAGTGGCGACCATAGGGCACCCCAGCGTGCAGACTGTCGCGGGCCAGATAATCCATTTTGTCAACATCAATCGGCCCCGAGAGCAAGCTGGACAGGATTCGCCCCCCGGCATCCTCAACCTCACCTCGCAACAGGCCGCAGAGCAATTCAGGGTCTAGATTCCACTGCTGGGCAATCAATTCTGCCAGCTCTCCCCCCAAAAGAAACTCCGCGGCAAACTGCTCATGAGTGGGAACGCCCGGCAAACGGAGATCCTCAATCGGATGGCAAAACGGCCAGTGCCCGATGTCATGAAGCAGAGCCGCCACGATGAACAGCTCAGCTTGCTGAGCACTCACCGCTGCAGTGAACCGCGGGTCAAAGGAGAAATGTCTCAGAAAGAGCAGCGCAAGACGGTAAACCCCCAGGGAATGCTCAAATCGAGTATGGTGCGCGGCCGGATAAACACGGGAGACCAATCCCAACTGGCTGACGCCCGCCAAACGTCGAAAAGCGGCCGTGTCGATCAATGCCCTGACACGATCAGTCAACGGCACGTCGAGTTCCGGAGGAATCCGGATCGTCCCTCGTCCGGTATCCAAACCAACAACTTCCGGAATTTCACGAATCTCGGACATCGTTTCAGGATGACTCGCCAGGGGGTGTCCTGTTGGTGCTGTCAGACCTCACGGGTGACCCACAAAGAAAAAAACAACAGGCAGAGATTGTGTTACGTTTTCTCAGGGAACTTTCACGCGGGCAACCTTTCACGCGGGCCACCTTTGACACGGGTACCCTTTGACGCGGGCCACCTTTGACGCTGGTAGCCTATGACGCGGGCGAGCGACCCCTGGCGGAGATTCTCAATCGCCGCACCCCTGAAACCTTGAGAGAAACCTCTTTGGGTCAATTGCTCTTTTTCTGCGCGATATGCAGCAGGGCCGAGCAAGCGACCTTGTCCCCTTGACAACTCAGCTCCCATAATACTGCAGCCTGACAGGCTGGGGTGCGGAGGCCCGGTTGCCCAAATCCTCTTAGGGGCGACCAAGGGGCATCTTGGAGGCGAGCAACCCAGAAGCCTGTGGCGGATTTCGTATCGCAGACGACGTTGCCACGGACGTTCCGACTTCGCAAGGCGGGGACAAGACCTATGGTTTTGCCAACTCGACCTCCGGAAGAAAGCTCTTCCGGGCAGACGCCGGCGCCGGACCCTCAAGCGCAAGGTCCACCTGATTCGACCCCAGCCGGTGGACGCTCCAAAATCCCTCCCTCACCCGCTCAATCTCTAGAAGCCAACCCCGCACAAAGCCACTCCAGCAGCCAACCGAGCTACCTGGAGCGGCTGCTGGCCAGCGGCCTGATTGGCAGGGATTTGCTGCAGCCGGTGATCAGATGCTGGCAATCTACCTCAGCCGAACCCACAACGACCGGCCCCGACCTCAAGGCCGCCGCAGAACGACTGCTCAGCAACGACGAACCCGGAGAACGCCTCGGCCAACGCCTCGTCGCCGCTGGGCTCTTGACGGCCTGGCAGCACCAACGATTAGCCCATGGCTTTCATCAGGGGTTCTTCCTAGGAAAGTACAAGCTGTTGGATCGGTTGGGCTCCGGGGGGATGGGCGAGGTGTTTCTCGGTGAGCACCCGCAACTACGACGTCTGGTTGCCATCAAGGTGCTTCCGGAGGCGTTGGTGGACAGCCCTGAGCATTTGCGGCGATTCTACCGCGAGAGTCGGGCGATGGCCTCCCTGCAGCATCCGAATATTATCCAGGCATTTGATGTGGACCGTGATGGGCGTGTCCATTACCTGGTCATGGAATATGTGCCCGGCTTGGATCTGCAGCGATTAGTGCGACAGGGTGGGGTTTTACAGCCGGTCGTGGGGGTTGACTATCTCCGCCAAGCAGCCCTGGGTTTGAGTCACGCGCATAGTCGAGGTTTGATCCACCGTGATATCAAGCCGTCGAATCTGTTCGTGAGCCGCCAAGGGGAAATCAAAATCCTCGACATGGGAATCGCTCGAGTCATCGACCAGGATGATGAGCCCATTCTCACTGGCTCCCATCAGATGTTGGGCACTCTGGATTACCAGGCCCCCGAGCAATGGACCGACGCGAACTCCGTGGACGCGCGTGCCGATCTGTATAGCCTGGGCTGCACAATGTGCTTTTTGCTCGTGGGCCAGCCGCCTTTTCCCATGGGGAATGCCTCGCAGAGACAACTCCAGCACGAGACAGCTGACCCACCGAAATTGGACAGATTGCGAAAGGATATCCCCGAGGATCTTGCCGAGATCGCAGGTCGCCTCCTGGCCAAACGACCTGCCGACCGATTTGCCTCGGCCGCCGAGTTAGCACGTGTCTTGGAGGGCTGGCTGCTAGGCCAATCCTCCGTTCCGGAAATCCCCCTGCCCCCGGCCCCGCTAGACGCCGAGCCAGCCAGAACGGGATGGGGCTCTACTGACCTCGGTGCAGCTGTTCTCTCTCACCCGAGCCAGACGCCAGATGGTTTGCCAGTCAACTGGACGGGGCCGATTCGCCTGGAAACAAAACCCTCGCACGATCCTCCCTCAATGGCTGAGGCAATAAGCCAACACCCGGCGACACGGTTATCCCGCCCCGACTTGGCCGGAACGGATTGCTCAGGCCCAGACCGCTCAGAACCAGATTTCTCGGAGACTGATTCTTCGGCGACCGGTCTTTCTGATTTGGCTGAAGCTGGTTCGCCTAAAGCTGGTTCGCCTGAGGCAGAGCAGTTTGTCACTGAGGAGCTGAGCGCTTCCCGTGCCGCAGATCCGATTGGGCAGGGAGTTGCGAGCCGGCCGGCCGGCCAGTGGCGAGTCGAAGATTTGGGGTCGGAAGATCTCTCTCTGCCGGATTTCCCCTCAGAAGCGACTGTCGTTGGCCCAGGTGCTATTGGCCCAGGTGCTATTGGCCCAGGTGCTATTGGCCCAGGTGTTGTTGGCTCCGTCTGGACAGTTCGCCCCTTGGATGAATCGGCACTTGCTCTGCTGCGGGATTTAGTTGAGCAGCGATTGCTGACCAGCTTTCAGGCAGACATCCTGGCAGGGCGTCGTAGCGACATTTTGCATGTGCGGGGCTATCAGTTACTTGACCGCATCGCCAATGGCCGCCTGGCAGGGGTCTATCGAGGACGTCATGTGATTTGGCAGATCCCTGTCTGCCTGAAGTTGGTTTGGTTTAGCCCCGATTCACGGCAAGCTGCCAAGCAATACGCTGAATTTCAATCAGAAGCACGGATTGCTAGCCAAGTTGATCACCCCAATGTGGTTAGGACCTACGATTTCGGCCGAGATGAGAACCTCTGCTTTGTCACCTTTGAGAATCTTCTTGGAGAATCACTGCGGGAGGCGTTACAACCGTTTTCGGGCTTGAACTGGGAGCTTGGCCCCCAAGACGAAACCATCGGTGAGTCCCCGCACCTGGCCCGCAGCCGCTGGCAGAAACTCGGCATGATTTGCCGAGCGGTTCTGGGAGCCGCTTCGGGGCTTGTCCACTTGCACGAATTGGGGATTGCTCACGGCCAACTGACGCCGGACAACATCTGGGTAGGGGATGAAGGGGGTGCCAAGCTGCTTGATTTTGCGGGGGCGCGTGACAGTTTCCGCTTTCTCGATGAAAACCGGCGAGTGGCCGAAGCGACACTCGCTGGCGATATTTGTAGTCTGGGGATGGTGCTCTCTTGGGCCCTGACAGGTCGTTCGGCCAACTTAGATTCGCAGTTGCCGCTGCGAGCTCTGGATCCAGCCATTCCAGCGGAACTCGAGAGGCTTTGCCTGCAAATGCGTAGCGCCAAGCCGCAACATCGACCTGACGCTTCAACGGTTGCTGAACAGCTTGTGGCCATCCTGGAGGCCGGATTCACTGCGACTGATCCTGCCGGTGACCACAGTCCTCACCCTTGAAAGCGGGATCATCAGCGTCAAGCAGCAGCCACACGATTCAGGCCAAAGCGATGAGCCAAATTCCTTGGGCACCCGGTCTGACAAGCACTCAATCTGTGCTGGGCTCCGAGGGGACGAAGGTCTCGTAAACCCAAAGATCGCCGGGCCAGTCGCCAAAAACTTCCTGCAGGATAACTCGCACCTTAGCCCAAGAAAGCCCGCCGTAACCGGCTCCAATCCGCGGACAAGCAATCGAGGTGATCTCCTCAGAGTCAGCCTGTTGACGCATCGCTTGCAGGGCGGTTCGAATGGCCTCGTAGGTGGCCCTTGAACGCCAGTAGTCCTCCTGAGTAGCCAAATTGAAAACCCAAGGACGTTGAGGTGACCACTCGCTTGTCTGAGAACGCCAAAGCCAACAATCTCCTGGGTTGAATTCCCGAGGGTCGGCTTGGCAGCGTCTTCGATACTCTTGATACATCGCGGGATATCGTTCACGAAAACCTATAGCGACGCCTGCGCCCATAGCTCCTTGGCAGTTGCAGCCATGAGCCAGGGCTTGTGCGTGAACTGTGTTGGCGAAAAGATCTCCAGACATATCGTGAATCGGCATTGACCTGATCTCGCTGAATTTCCGATCTTCTCGGACAACAAAATCCCCGATCCTCTTGGAATGGGTCGCCCCACAGAGCAGCACAAAAATCCTTGAGGGCTGACCGGCGCACACCGGTTAACTTTTCGACATTTGTTCAGTTAGGGTAACTCCCTCCTGCGGCTCGTGCAACAGCAGCACGACACCTCCAAACTGGTGGCTTGCCAACCTGTCGTTTTCTGAAATGGTAACCTGGCCGGGACGCGCGGCTTGCTCACCCCCGCCATTCTCCTGATGCCACGGTCTGGAAACTCCTCGCCGGCCTCCCCCAAAAAGATCGGCTCCTCGGAGACCCGCGATCTGCCGATGGCCACCAGCAGATGGCCACCAGCAGACGGGCACCAGCAGACGGCCACCAGCAGATGGGCGGCCAGCGGATCTCTGGCAGGCTGATAGCCGGACCAAGGACGTATGATCGGAAGAGGCAAGGACCAGGAGCGTCACCTTTAGCGAACCAGGCCAAACACGTCCTGGAGAGTCCAACTCGGGAGTCGAAGATGCGAACGGATCGCTGGATGGGGCTGTTGGGATTGCTGACCTTGGCGGCGGCCGGACCGGTCTGCGGAAGCCAAGCTCAGGGCGAACGCCTGATCAACATCCACTTTCCCAAAACAGCCTCCTGCCCGGCAGTCACCGGCCGCGTGTATGTCTTTCTCAGCCGCAACAACCAGGGCGAGCCTCGCAAGGGGCCGAACTGGTTTCGACCCGAACCCTTTTTCGGTCGGGACGTCGTGCAGTTTGCTCCAGGCCAAACCACAACCCTGAATGACTCGGCCGACGGTTTTCCGACGAAGCTCTCTCAACTGGAAGCAGGGACCTACTTTGTACAAGCCGTGTTAGATCAGAAATTTCAGCATCAGAGTCACGTCGATGCGCCGGGCAATCGTTTCTCGCAGACCGCTCGTTGGGTGGTTCCTCAGCAAGGATTGGCTCGGCTGGAATTGACTCTCAGCCAAGTCGTCCCAGAAAAACCGTTTGATGAAACTGAGCATGTCCGCGAGGTCAGGCTGGCCAGTCCCCTGTTGACGAAATTTCATGGCCGCCGGTCAAATCACGTTGCCGCGGTCATTCTGCCGCGGGGATATCACCAGCAGCCTTCTCGCCGGTATCCAGTCGTGTACCGGATCCCCGCTTTTTCCGGAAGTCATCGCGATTACCGCCGATTCTACTCCCCCAACGGTACCGTTGCTCAACCAGGCCAAGTGGAGTTCATTCATGTGCTTCTGAGCGGTCAGTGCCGCTGGGGTCATCACGTCTTTGCCGACAGCATGACCAACGGGCCGCAGGGGACAGCATTGATCCGCGAGTTCATTCCTGCCATTGACCAACAGTTTCGCACCATTGCTGAGCCGACCGGGAGGTTCTTAACCGGACACAGCTCTGGTGGATGGGCGAGTTTGTGGCTGCAGGTCACCCACCCGGATTTCTTTGGTGGAGTCTGGAGCACCTCGCCTGACCCAGTCGACTTTCGAGACTATCAGCAGGTGGACCTCTACGCCCGGCCTCCCTTGAGTCTGTATCGACTGCCCGATGGAACTCGCCGTCCGTTGGCTCGCCGAGGTGAACAGGTGTTGCTGTGGTATGAGGATTTCGGGCGGATGGATGATGTGATTGCTCGTGGGGGACAACTACGCTCCTTCGAAGCGGCCTTTAGTCCTTTGGATGGCCGAGGCGAACCTCGGCGGCTGTGGGACCGCGTCACCGGGCGGATTGATCCGGAGGTTGCAGAGTGCTGGAAAAAGTACGACATCAGCCTCAAGCTGAAACGCAACTGGGACCAGCTCAAGCCGAAACTCGCCGGAAAGCTGCATCTGCTGATGGGCGATCAAGATACCTATTACCTCGAAGGTTCCACGAGGTTGCTCAAGCAGAGGCTCTCACAGCTTGGCAGCGATGCCCAGATCACGCTGATTCCCCGCGGCGATCACGGAATCCTCACCGCCGAATTGTTGGCCCGTCTTCACCGTGAGATGAGCCAGCAATTTCTCAAGAACCATCCGGCCTCCACAGAACAGGCCAACGATCAGCTCTTCGAGAATCATCCCAAGCACCAGCCTCCCAAACACCAGCCTCCCAAACACCAGCCTCCCAAACACCAGCCTCCCAAACACCAGCCTCCAGGAAACCGGCCTGTCCGAGAGAACTCTCACGCGACAAGGACCGGTTGGGATCGACCATGACTGCACAAGCCAGCTTGGCCGGCGGTCGGGTCAGCGATCCGCCTTGGGAGCCCCTTGTACTGGAAATGCGTCCGGCTCCAAGTCCTGAGGAGGCCTTCCTCCGTTGGGCAGGCCTGCCTCATTGTGTCTTTCTGGATAGCGCTGGTCGGGAGGACCGGCGTGGCCGATACTCTTTTCTCGCCGCTGACCCGCTGGTCTTCCTGTCGCTGCCCAACCACGGACAAAACGCCCTGTCAACCTGGAAGACGTTGTTCAGGCAGTTTTCGGCTCTCTCAATACCGGATTTGCCACCGTTTCAGGGCGGATGGGCGGGTTTGCTCAGCTACGACCTCTCGCGGCAACTGGAACGACATCCTTGTCCGCTGTTTGACGAATTTGCTGCACCGGCACTGGCGGTCGGACTCTACGACGTCGTGCTGGCCTTTGACCACATCCAGGATCGGGCCTGGTTGATTTCTCAGGGCTGGCAAACCGGGCCAATCCCTTCCTCCATCGCACAGAAAAAAGATCGGGCCTTTCGGCGGCTTCAGTTTTTCAGCCGAGTTCTGCAGGGAGAGGGGCCGACGCCGAGACTGTCCGTGGCTCGAGGTGTTGCGGCCAGTCAGTCTGCCCTCAGAGAGGCTGCGGCCAGCAACCTTGGAGGTGGCCGTGTGCCGCCGGGGGCTCTCGCGCCACAATTTGTCACCGGCCGTCGGCAGGGTCTAACCAGCACCTTTTCGGCATCAGCTTATCAGCAGGCTGTCGCCGCTGCTGTGGAATACATCCATGCGGGCGATCTCTTTCAGGTCAACCTGTCGCAGCGGCTGTTGTTGCCGGAGAGCGCCGAGCCCGAACAGCTCTATCTCCGTTTACGACGCTGCAATCCCGCCCCGTTTGCCGGCTATCTGGATGTTGGACCTCTGGCGATCCTCAGCGCGTCGCCTGAGCGGTTTTTACAGGTTTGCAATCGCAGGGTGGAAACGAGGCCGATCAAGGGCACCCGCAGTCGCACGGGCCGCGTGGAGGCCGATCTGTTCTCCGGTGATGAACTTCGGGCAAGCGACAAAGATCGATCTGAGAACATTATGATTGTCGATCTGTTGCGAAACGATCTCTCCCGAGTGTGTCTGCCGGAATCGGTCCGGGTGACACAACTGTGTCAGTTGGAAACGTATCCTTACGTCCAACACCTCGTTTCGGCAGTCGAAGGGCACCTTCGGTCCGAGGTCGATCTCTTGGATCTGCTGGAGGCGACCTTTCCTGGCGGGTCAATTACAGGGGCTCCGAAACCCCGTGCTCTCGAAGTGATCGCTGAGTTGGAGCCGACAGCTCGCGGTGCCTACTGTGGCTCGTTGGGCTACTTTGGGGCCGACGGCAGCATGGACAGTAACATCCTCATCCGTACCATCACAGCAGGTCGCGGCTGGTGGCAGGCCCCAGTCGGAGGCGGCATCGTCGCCGATAGCCACCCCCGTCACGAATACGAAGAAACCTGGCATAAGGCCGAGGGACTGCTCCGAGCATTCGACCTCACCGTCCGTGTTCCAGCCAAGGCCGAGTAAATGCCAGATCACTTCCGCGTGGTCCGTCAAGGAAGATTCATCGGGTGGGATGGCAGTCCGTTGTTGTGGGAAATGCGTCAGGCCATCCGACAATCTCTCCTTGACAATCTCTGCTTGACAATCTCCTTGACAATCTCTTCTTAACAATCTCCTAGAGCTTCCGACTCCTAGTGCCTTGTTTCCTTGGATTTTGGCAGTCGGTTCGACGTGAATCTCCCAATCAAACGAAAACCCAACGGCCAAATCCGAAGGAAACGGACCACAAGACGTTCTGCAGCACAAAACCATTCCATCTCCAGCCGGAAGTTCCCAAGCCTGGCTCGCAACAAGCCGACGGACACCCCGGCACTTCAGCTGGCAGACGGAACGCTTGGCCAGTGGGATGCTGGATTTTGGGAATTCTCGGGGCGTTACAGTGATTGTGTTGATCGATAACTACGACAGCTTTGTGTACAACTTGGCCCGGTATCTGGAGCGACTGGGGCAAAAGACGCGGGTTGTCCGCAATGACGCGGTCACAGCCGAGGTGGTCAACCAATGGCAGCCGGCTGGGATTGTGCTCTCCCCAGGACCTTGTGCACCGGATCAAGCCGGTTGTTCGCTGGAGGTCGTGGCCCAACTGGCCGAAACGATTCCGATTTTGGGCGTTTGTTTAGGTCACCAAACTGTCGCCCAGGCGTTCGGCGGGTCGGTCATCCGAGCCGGCCGACCGATCCATGGGCAGAGTACCCTGGTGGAACACAACGCCACGGGATTGTTTGCCGGTCTTCCTTCTCCCTTGCGTGTGGGTCGCTACCATTCGCTCATTGCCGACGCTCAGACTCTCCCGGACTGTCTTGAGGTCTCCGCTTGGACGGCGGAGGGAATCGTGATGGCGATCCGTCATCGTCAGTGGCCTACCTTTGGGGTTCAGTTCCATCCCGAGAGCGTCCTGACCGAAGGCGGCTACCTGTTGCTGGCGAATTTCCTGCGAACTGCCGGATGCCCGTTGCCTCAACCGCTTCCCACCACATCCAGCGAGCTTGCCGTGCCCCCAGTCGTTCGACCCCTTCCTGAAAAGCCGGTGACCTTCTGAGTGGTGGCTTGTGTGATGGATCGCCAACAGAACCGCTGGGGACACACCGGCTGGAGACCCATTGAGTGGAAGCGATGATCCTGGAAGGCATTTGCACCACCTTGAACGAGGACGGCTCGGCGAACATCGCACCGATGGGTCCTATCATTGACGCGATGCCGCCGAGCCAGTTGATTCTGCGGCCCTTTCAGACCTCCGTGACTTACGGAAACCTCAAACGTCACGGTCAAGGTGTCTTTCACGTCACCGACGATGTGCTATTGCTGGCTCAGGCAGCTGTGAAACGCCTTCGACAGCAGCCCGCCCTGATCCCCTGTCAAGCCGTCCAGGGCCTGATCCTCCAGGACGCCTGCCGCTGGTATGCCTTCGAAGTCCGTTCCTTGGACGACAGTCAACCAAGGACCCACATCCAGGCCGAGGTCGTCGCCAGCGGCCGGTTGCGGGATTTTTTCGGGTTCTGTCGGGCCAAACACGCGGTCCTCGAGGCAGCCATCTTGGCGACAAGGGTCCATCTGCTTCCCAAAGAGGAGATCCTGCAGGAACTCCAGCGGCTGACCGTGATTGTCCAGAAAACCGCCGGTGACCAGGAACAAGCGGCCTTCAGCTTTCTGCAAGCTTACCTCCAAGAATGGATGGCCGAACAAACTGACCCTGCTGGTCCTTCTGGCTAAGTTCCTTCACAGAGATTTGACAGACCGACATTGGGGGGCTATCACTTGAACCCCGACAGGTGAAGCCCCGACAGGTGAAGCCCCGACAGGTGAAGCCCCGACAGGTGAAGCCCCGACAGGTTGAGTTTTGGCACATGGGATCCCCGACCTGGAGGAATCTCTGCGGTTGTCCAAGCCCAAGGTTCCCGAGTCGGACCTGCCGGCACTGGATGACAACCTCCCTTTTTTCTGGCCCAGACGCACAACCGCCGCACAAGAACAGCAGAAGTCCCACGGCAAACGCCGTGGCAAGGCATGCCTTCGCTTCTGCGGCCGGCGAACCTTTGGTCCTGTTGACGCCGGTGCTGATGCCTCACCTGGTCAATCAACCCTTGCTCAGTTCGAGGCAGATGGTGCCCCTCTGCTTCTGCCAAGTCGAGCAGCTGAAGAACTTCCGCGGCAAACACGCCTATCCTGGCCACACAGCCGACCAGGTGGAACCGGCAACCAGATGGAATCCGACGACGATCTGCCGGCAACTCACAGGATTGTGCCCCCCGCAACCTCAATGCCTCAAGCGATTGATTGGGGGTTTTGGGGAGGCAAGGCCTGTGTGCTTTCCTGCAGTGGTATGCCTTCCCTAGTGAGGAGACCCCGATGCGTTCAATTTGGCGTTGGATTTGGCCTGCCTCTGTGTTGGTCTTGGCTGGACTCATCTGGCAAGCGGCCCCTTCCCAAGTTGACTCCGCCCAAGTTGACTCCGCCCAAGTTGACTCCGCCCAAGTTGGCCCTTCCCAAGAGGAGCGTGCCCAAGAAGCCCGTGCCCAAGAAGCCCGGGCCCAAGAAGCCCGTGCCCAAGAGGACCGTGCTCAAGAGGACCTTGGCCAAACCAATCTCTGTTGCGGAGAGGCCCGTCAGCCGGGCCCTTCCTCAGAACAAGTCGACTTCGATGCACCGCAGGGGACCAAAACTGATCTCCAGCAATCCGGCCAGGAACAACCTGAGGGCAAACAGTCCAGCTCTGACCAACCAGAATTGAGGACAGCTGTTCAGGAGACTGTCCAACGGGAAAGCTCGGGGACAAGCCAACTCAGGGCAAGGCCGAGAAGCATCCTGGAGATCGTTCGGAGCGACGATCGGCTCAGCAGGCTAGCTGAGCTGGTGGAGACCGCTGGGGTGGACGGAACGCTCTCCAGCACAGCGGATGTCACGTTGTTTGCCCCCACCAACGAGGCCTTTGAGAAGCTTCCGGCTGGGACGCTGCAAGCCTTGAAGGAAAATCCTGAGCAATTAACAGCCGTTTTGAACCAGCACATCGTCCTGGGGAGACAATCCTCTGCCAACTGGGCTCAGCAACCTGAGCTCACCAGTCTCGGGGGCAAAACCCTCCGAGCCTCTCCGGGTCACGCGAGGGTTGCTTCGGCGGTTGTCACGCAACCTGATGTGATGGCCGAGGACGGCGTCTTACATCTGATCGACTCGGTCTTCGTGCCGCCTCCGGAACCGTCGTTCACGCCACCGCTGCTGATTTTGGCCGTCGGTCTGGTCATGGTCGTCGGCTGTATTTTGCTGCTGCGGCTGCCGGCGTTTCTGGCTTTGATTTTGGCGGCCTTGGTCGTCTCCTCGATGGCCGGGACGGGGAACATCCAGGAGTATGCCTCCGAAGCAGCGAAGATCAACGCCCGGCGTGCGGCCGTCCAAGAAGGCGGCACACTGGACTTGCAAGACCGGGAAGTTCAACTGAGCCTGGCAGAGAAGGCCGCCAGTATTTCGGCGAGCTTGAACAGCCAGTCGCCGATCGAACGGGTTACAAACGGTTTCGGCGGCACGTGTGCCTCTCTGGGGGTGCTGATCGCCATGGCAGCGATTGTGGGCAAGACCCTCGTCGATAGCGGGGCGGCCGAGCGGATTGTCCGCTCAGCGCTGTGGCTCTTTGGCGAGGCACGGGCTTCGGTCGCTTTTGCCAGTAGTGGATACTTGCTCAGCATTCCTGTGTTCTTTGACACGGTGTTCTATCTGATGCTGCCCTTGGCACGTAGCTTGAGAGCCAAGACGGGGCGAAATTATCTACTCTATATTATGGCCATTGCGGCGGGCGGGACTGTGACGCATTCGATGGTTCCGCCAACACCGGGCCCAGTGGTGGCGGCGGATATCCTCAGTGTGCCGCTGGGAGGAATGATCTTGGGTGGTTGCTTGGTGGGATGTTTTAGCGTCGCTGCGGGTTTGGGCTTTTCGCACTGGGTCAATCGTCGGATGGATCTCCCCCTTCGAGACACCCCGGAGACCACCTTGGCGGACTTAGAAGAACAGTCCGCCAGAGCCGACAAGCACTTGCCTCCGCTGTGGCTGAGCCTGTTGCCGATTGTGTTGCCGATTCTCCTGGTCGGCGGAAAGGCCCTGATTCCTCTGACCGTTCTGCGAAGTTGGTCGGAATCCATGCAGTATACCGTCGATCTGCTCGGTGATCCGGACGTCGCCCTCTCCATCTCAGCACTGATCGGTGTGTTCACTCTGGTGATCAACCGCGGCCCATCCCGAGATGAGCTGCGTGCGTCGTTGCAATCGGCCTTAACCAGTGCTGGCTCGATTATCTTGATCACCGCCGCCGGAGGTGCCTTTGGGGCTGTTCTGAAACAGTCGGCAATCGGCCCGACCATCGGCAGTTTGGCAACCACTTACAGCCTGCCACCGATCCCACTGGCGTTTTTCCTTACCACGCTTGTGCGGGCCGCTCAAGGGTCTGCGACAGTGGCCATGATTACCGCAGCCGGAATCCTGGCAGGCTCCATCAACTCCCAAGTCCTCTCACCGTTATGGGTGGCCTTGGCCATCGGCTGTGGCGCAGCACCGTTGAGTTGGATGAACGACAGCGGATTCTGGATCGTCGGAAAGATGAGCGGGATGACTGAAGAAGAGACTTTAAGGTCCTGGACTCCTCTTTTGAGTGTCATGGGTCTGGTGGGAGGCGCGGTCGTGTGGATCTTAGCCACCCTCATGCCTACCCTGCCAGCCTGGTTCGGTGGGACATAACAGCTCCCGGAGCCTTCGAGCTGGTCAGCCGCTGTCCAACAAAATCGAGCAACCTCTTGACGCCTCCGCCACAGCGCGAAGGCTGCCAACTCAACCTCTGGCAGGGCACTGGCTGTCAGAGCACTGGCTGTCAGATCACCGGCTGGCAGATCACCGGCTGGCAGATCACCGGCTGGCAGATCACCGGTGATTCCGGCGGTTCCCGCTTCTGGAGGAGCAAGAAGGCTCCTCAACAGCAGCAGGTCTCAAGTCTGGGTTCGCAGAGCACAAGTAACGAGGGAGTGGATTGGTTCGCTGGGCTGTGACTACAATCCCGACTATTGGGTTTGCTCGTGCGGATTCGTCCTGACACAATTTCTGGGAGATCGTCCAATGCGTCTGCTTTCGATCCTGGCTGCTCTGCTGGTCACCGCCTTGGTGGTGGCTGCACCCATAGCTGCCGCCGAGCCGGTGGAGCTGTTCAACGGCAAGAACCTTGAGGGCTGGACTTACTTTCTGCGGGCCAAAAACGCCAAGATGGAGGACGTGTGGAGTGTCGAGGATGGCATCCTCATTTGTCAAGGCCGGCCAATCGGCTATCTCCGCACTAAAGACAAATACACCAACTACAAGTTGATCGTCCAGTGGCGGTGGCCTGAAGGGAAACGACCCGGCAACAGCGGAGTCCTGCTGCGGGTCATCGGAGAAGACAAGGTGTGGCCCAAGAGCATCGAAGCTCAATTGCAAAGTGGCAACGCAGGCGACTTTTGGAACATCGGCCAGTTTCAGATGACCACCGCTCCCGAGCGGACCCGCGGACGCAATACCAAAAAGCTCAAGGCCAACGAAAAGGAAATCGGTCAGTGGAACCAGTATGAAATCACCTGTGACGGCGGCCTCTGCGAGCTCAAAGTCAACGGCGAGGTGCTCAACAAGGCCACCGATTGCGCCGAAGTTTCCGGCTACATTGCCTTGCAAAGTGAAGGCGCCGAAATTCACTTCCGCAAAGTCACCCTGATCCCCTTGGACAAGTAGCCCAACAGCCAATCTCGCCGCTGACCAAATGCCCTGGCCGAGACACAGGACACCGGCCAGTCAAACACCGGCCAGTCAAACACCGGCCAGTCAAACACCGGCCAGAGCAAAGCAAACCGCCGGCTCCTCTCAGAGGGGCCGGCGGTTTTGGTGAGGTGTTTTTCAAAGTGCGTTTGGAAGTGTTCTCAGACGACGCGAGTGATTCCGGGCATGGGGACTCGCGGCTCAGGCACCTCGGCATCCCAAGCGAGGGTCTCAGGAGCGAGTTTGATGTTGCTGGCCAGGGCCTCATCCCATTTCAGCTCGGCACCGCTGTAGGTGGCCATTCGTCCGAAGATCGCGGTCATGGTGCTCTTGGCGCCATATTCGCCTTCGTTGTACTTCCCACCCAGGCCGTTGCGGATGGCAGCGATCAACTCGATGTGCTCTTGCACGTAAGGCGAGTTATTCTTGCCGCGGTATCGCCAGAGGCCCTTGCCCTCAGCGTCGAAGATGCGGCCGGAGCCCACACTGACAAACCCCTTGGTCCCAATGGCGTGCTCGCTGACGCTCCGCCAGGTGTTGGGCTGATGCCGGCAGAAGCTGAAGAGCTTCGAGCCATCGGCATAAGTGAACTCCACGCTATGGTGGTCGAAGATCTCGCCGTACTTTTCGGCGGTGCGGACTTGGCGACCGCCCATACCTTGGGCCTTGACCGGAAAGGCGTCCTTGATCCAGTTGCAGACATCGATGTTGTGTATGTGCTGCTCGACGATATGATCGCCGCACAACCAATTGTAGTAGTACCAGTTACGCAGCTGATACTCCATGTCGCTTGCGACTTGATCGCGAGTCCGCCGGGGGTCCCACACACCAGAGCCGTTCCAGTAGGCTCGCAGTGTCACGATGTCGCCGATGATCTTTTCTTCTTTGAGCTGCTGCAGGGTCGCCTGGTAGACATTTTGATGGTGACGCTGCAGGCCAACCCCCACGCAGAGGCCACGCTCTTTCGCTTTTTCATTGGCCGCGAGAACCTGCCGAACGCCCGGGGCATCGACAGCGACCGGTTTTTCCATAAAGACGTGTTTACCGGCCTTGATGGCGGCTTCGAAGTGCTGGGGGCGGAAGCCCGGAGGAGTGGCCAAAATGACCACGTCGATGTCACAATCCAACACTTTCTCAAAGGCATCAAAGCCCACGAACTGGCGTTCTTTGGGGACATCGACCCGATCTGCGAATCGCCCTTTCAACGCGCCGAGGCGACGATCCAGGTGATCCTGGAAAGCATCCCCCATCGCGACAAGACGAGTGCCCGGGTCAGCGCGGAGGGAGTCGGTCACCGCGCCGGTTCCTCGCCCGCCACAGCCGATCAGGCCGACCTTGATCGTCTCTCCGGCGGCTGCGTGAACCCCTCGCGGCACCACCAAGGGAGCAGCCACCCCACCGGCCACCGCAGCGGCCGTGGATGCCTTCAAGAAATCCCGCCGAGAGGAGGACTGCGGAGAGGATGATTGGGAAGTTGCCTGATTGTTGTTTGTTTCTTCCATTGAGGTGTCTCCTGCCTGAGTCGAAATCTACTGATTCCCGGGAAAGCATTCTACCATGACAACGCAGAATCCCCCCTACTGCTCTTGGGGAAAATTCTTGCTCGTCCAAAACGCTGGAAGGGCACAATGGCCACTGAGTTCGCAGCCTTTCCAGAAGCCGGACGAGCCAAGATCTTCCCCAACTCAGTAGACGGGCTTCCGGCGGTCGCCCTCGGTCGGATACATTTCTCAGTTCCAATAGATAGGGATACGTCGAGTGAGATACGTTGTTGCGCGTTTTGCTTCAGTAGGATTTGTGTGAGTGTGGTCTGCTCATAGCAATCCCACAATCATGCGGTTCTCCACACGAGATCGCTTAGCTTGGGGAGACCGGATCCTGCCACCGGATTCTGCCACCGGTTTTTGGCACGGCCATGAAAACGCAAAACCTTGCGTTCGAGACGACCTGCGCCGGTTGCACACAAGCAGTTGCACACAAGCAGTTTAGCCGTTTTCCTGCAGCCGTTTGCGGTCAGCGGCCATGTTCTTTTTGAGAGTCTCTCGCCAATTTTTGGGGGGATTGAACGGGCGTACCAGCCGAAACCCGACGAAAATCGCGTCGGTGAAGTACCAGTCGCTTTGGGGGACCTGAGGGTCCTGGGCTTTCCAATCGGGATTGCTGGCACGACGAGTAGCACTTCGCAAGGCCTCAACTTCATCATCCCAGCTTCCACCACGGACAATGTGTGTGTAGGACTGATAGCGATTTTTGAGCTTCGCCAGGGGGTTGTCCGCGGTTTGATCCTGAAATTGACCGTAAAAATCCTGGCGATACTCGTCCAACACCCATTCGGCCACATTGCCGTGCATATCATGCAACCCCCAGGGATTTGGCTTCTTCTTGCCGATCGGGGCGTACTCAAAATTGGAGTTATCGATGAACCAGGCATATTGGTCGGCCACTCCCGGATCATCTCCCCAACTGTACCGCGTTGTCGTTCCGGCTCGGCAGGCGTATTCCCATTCTGCCTCTGTGGGTAGCCGGTAATACCTCCCTGTTTTGAGACTCAGCCACTCGCAATACGCCCTGGCGGCCAGCTGCGTCATGCAGATGGCGGGGTAACCTTTGTGGCCCATCCCAAAAGTCATATCTGTGTAAGGTTTGGTAGGACGGGTGTAAGTATCTGCAAAGTTCTTATCAAGAAGAGTCGGAGGCACTTTGTAATACTTACGGCGTAGGATATCTAACTTGAAGGTCCAAGTATCGTACTCCTCCCAGCTCACCTCGTGTTTGCCCATCCAGAAGGGCTCGAGTTTGACCCGATGCTGAGGGCCTTCATGCTTTTCGCGTCCTGGCTCATTGGGGGGGCTACCCATGAGGAACTCGCCGCCGGGAATAGGGACCATCTCAAAGGTGAGGGTGGTCCCGGGGATCGCGTCGGTGTAAGGCTTCATCTCCTGAGCGAGTTTGGCCTCAGCGTTGGGCACGATCACCTTGAGTGGGTCGCCCGGTTGGGGCAATTGGACCTCGATCTTCAGCGTTCCGGTCCCTGTGGCGGCTTTTCTGGCTCGCTCAGCGGCTTCTTTGCGGGCCTGAGCTTCCTCCTCGTCCTCAGCTCGACCGGTGCTGCCCAAGAGCACCAGCAACCCGCCTCCGAGGACGACCAGCCCGAAAGCGGCCAACGACAGCCTCAGGCCAGCAGCCCAAAAACCCCGACGTTGATTTACGCTGCTGACGCGCCATACCGTAAACATCAAGAGAAATACTCCCGTTGAGTTTGTAAAAACGTTCTTCTTTAGAGAAGGCCTGGAACATATGAACGCCCCCACATCGCGGCGCCAAACACTCCCTCACAGTTCTGAAGGTTCCCCCGTAGCAGCGAACGGCTTTTGGACCTACGGCCTCTGGACTGACAGCCTCTGGACTGACGGCCTCTGGACTGACGGCCTGGGCAACCAGCTTCGATCCATCGAGAAAGCAGGCTCGGCCTCACGCTCAATCGGCCACTGGAGTTGGGGGTTCGTTTTGTCAAATCGTTGGCGGCTGTTGTGTTTTGGTGTGTGGTTGGTCGTGATCGGGTGGTTTTCGGTTGGTGGTTTTTCGCATGTGCTGAGGGTTGGCACGTTTGAAGGAGTTGGCGATCACAGCGGGAAAGCCACACCGGTCACGGTGGCTCAATCGAATGCTGCTTCCAGGGCCCTGAGCGGCACAGCGTCCAACAACAACGCAGGAGACAAGCAACTACAACGATTTGTGTTTGGCGAACGTCACATGGGCGTTGAGTTCAAGCTCATAGTTTATTGTCCAGATGAAGAAACCGCAAACGCCGGCGCCAAAGCGGCCTTTGCGCGTGTCGCCGCCCTCAATCAGGTGATGAGCGATTATGTGCCCACCAGCGAGCTGATGCAGCTGTGCCGCAAGTCAGCGCCGGGGCATCCGGTCGAGGTGAGCGATGATCTCTTCCTGGTGCTCTCTCGAGCGGAGGAACTATCCAAGAGCACTGATGGAGCATTTGATGTCAGTGTGGGGCCGCTGACTCAGCTCTGGCGGAGGTCAAGGCGGCAAAAAGCTCTCCCCAGCCAGCGTCTGCTCGAAAAAGCTCTGTCTCGAGTCGGCTATCAATTCGTGCGACTCGACCCGCAACAACGGACTGTCGAACTGCTGCGGGAGAACATGCGATTGGATCTTGGCGGCATCGCGGCAGGCTACGCCGCTGATGAGGCCTTGAAAACCCTTCGCCAGCAGGGAATCAAGCGGGCCTTGGTCGACAGCAGTGGTGACATTGTCGCGGGCGATCCACCTCCCCAGACAGACGGCTGGGTGATCGGAGTTGTGCCCTTGGATCCCCAAGCGACCCCCAGCCAGTTTCTCAAGCTTGCCCAGGCAGCCGTCTCAACCTCTGGGGACGCCTTTCAATTCGTTGAACTGAACGGACGACGGTACTCCCATATTGTGGACCCTGTGACCGGCCTGGGCTTGACGACCCGAACCAGCGTCACAGTCGTGGCTCCAAGCTGTCTGCAAGCGGATAGCTTGGCCACTGCTGTAACCGTCCTTGGGCCCCAACGCGGCCTCAAGCTGATCCACAAAAGGCCGAAGACCCACGCGTTCATTGTCCAGGCCCAGGACGCCTCGTCCCAAGCAACCGTACAGACCTTCGGCTCAGAGGGCTGGCAAACGCTGAACTTCACACAGCCCCCTCAGGAGAACAAGTCTGCTCAGCCCCGCCCTCAGCGGTCGCCACAAGCCAACGAAAAAGAATAATTCCAGTCAGCCAGCTCAAACAACCCAGCCGAAGAAACCCAGTCGAAGGAACTCAGCCAAAGAAACCCAGGGCACTTCGCAGGACTTCTCTTGACGAAATTTGCCAATCCCATCAGCCTGCCCACGCCGCGTTTCGGTGGTCAAGTTGCCAGTGGTCTTCTCCTTTTGCTGTCTCACTTCGCGGGAGGTCATGGATGGACCCGCTCTGGATGCTGTTGGCTGGTCTGGTCGTCACGCAAGTTGGCGAGGCACACTCAGCCCGCCCGCCCTTCGCCCGGTCACAGGTAACCAGCTCACAGGTAACCAGCTCACAGACAGTTAGCTCACAAGCAACTCGCTCCCAGGCAACGACTCCACAGTCTGCCGCCGCAGGATCGACAGGTCCACGCAATTTTACGCCTGGAGGCAAGCAGAGTTCGCCCAGTCAGGGTCCCACCTTCAGCGCCGCCCAGCAACTGGTTGGCAAATTGTTCGATCCGCCAGCCAGGGCACCACAAAGCGATCGCGGACAAACAGAAGCCGCGCAACCGCTGGCTCTGAGGGAGGCTCTCCAAAGGGCCACCAGTCGCAGTCGGCAGATCCAAGCTGCCAAGGCCTATTGGGCTCTGGCGGCGGCTCGGGCGACAGTCGCTCAGCGGCAGCGAGAGCTGGTCGCCTTGGAACAACTCAACCGACTGGCTCAACCGAACCGACCGCTGACAGAGCAAGACCGACGTGCTTGGCAGGCAGCTCTCGCTGGAGTCGCCGCGGCGCTGACGGAGGCAAAACTCCAGGCAGAGCAAGTCAACTGGGAATTGAACAAGCTCATCGGCTTTCGGGCCCAGCAGGCCATCATCCCGACGGATCTTCCCCATGCTGGTGGCTACGACACGAAAATCCAGAAAGTCTACCCCAGCCGACCGCCTGCCAAAGCACGCTTCCTTCATCAGATCTTGCCTGTTCGCTACGCCGGGGTGCTGGCCCACGCAGAAGCTGTGTGGGCTGCTGAAGACTACCTGGCGGCGGCACGACGCGACTATCAAGCCGGAACGGCACAACTGGTGGAGGCGCTCGAGTCAACTCGGGAGGTGGGGCGACACCAACGAGCTTTCATCACGGCACTGCTTCGCTACAACCAGGCTATTGCTGAATATGCTTTGCCGATTGCGCAGGGGAGACTCTCGGCAGAGGTCCTGGCGAACATGCTGATTAGTTCGGCCAGCGCAACAAACGCAACACTGACCACCGAACAGCTGACCAACCTTCGGTCTGGTATTCGGTCTCGTGTTCGCGGGAGGACGCGGACGACGAGTCATCAAGTCGGCCGCGTTCCAGCCGACGGTCGTCGATCTGGGAGCAAAGACGCCGCTTCGTCGCCCCTTTCTAGGGGGAAATTTATCTCCTTCTCGCTGCCGGAGTCGCCCGGCGACTCCGCGGCAACATCCCCGGAAGCGGCTTTGTCGGGAGGACCGCAGGCGGTTGAAGTTGTCTTGCAGACACTCCAGCAAAGCGTCGGACAAGCCACGAGGGATCCGGCGACCCGAGTTCGGCTCCAAGAGCTTCCCAGGTCTGTGGTCGCAGGCGTTGATCTGAAGAAATTGTACTGGGAAGCGTGGCGGCAGGCGGCACTGGTGAGTTGGCGGGAGCAGGTCTGTCAGGAGCTTGAGCAACTGACCGAAGACTTGTTCCACAGGGAATCGGCTTGGGGTGCCTCTGGCGGTGTCAGTGATCGGGCGCTTCTGATGATTCGCGCTCAGCAAGCCGAAGCCCAAGCTCGCTGTCAGAACCAGCGGCTCCATTTGTTATTGGCCCGTTGCCGACTGACAGTAGCCGCCGGGCGATCGTTGTCCCAGCCATGGCTCTGGCCGATTGACCAACCGACGGTGCGGCGCTCTGCTGGTGAGCAAAGACATGTCCGCTTGCTTCAACAGCGTGCCGTTGCTGTTGCCACAGCCAATCAAGCCTGGCAGGTTTACTGGGATTCGCGGAGGGGCCAACAGCCGCCAACAGCCAAGTCGGTGGCTCAAGCCATCAGCGCGTTACACTGGCAGGCTCACCAACTCCGCTCGTTCTTGGAAACTCTTGAGCAGGTCCCTCTAAGTTCCCAAACCAGCCGCAGAGGGCCACCCCGGCGATCTTGATCTTTTCAGTGACAGGTTGTGCCACTTTCCAACCGGACGACGAAGTGTCAGGAGTTTGAGCCAGGGCCGGTATCGCCGCAACCCGAGCCTGGCCTGGTCATCGACGGTGTGCCGAGGACACCCTGGGTGGGATCGTCCGCTGAGCAACCACACGCTTTGTATTGTCTAAACTGCTTTGTCTGAACTTGCTTTTGTCTGAAGCTGTTTGGTAATGAAGCGACCCTGCGTGGCAGAGTGGAATTGGGGCGGCATGTGGCTGTCGATCCGACTCGGCCAATGCCTCCCAACACCAAGTCCCGAGCAGGGCCCTGTGAGGCAGGGTCGCTTCAGAAACTTGCGGGAATCAACCTCCTGGTGAGAAGCGACTCACCACCGGCAGTTGATGTCCGGCCGCTTTACCACTGCGACTCACGGGGTAACGCTTGCCGGCTCGGTCTCGGGAACCTCTCGGGCCTCACGGCTGACGTACTCCATCGCTCGCTGCATGAATTGCTCGCGTTGGTCGGCCGAGAGCAGCTGCATAAACGCGATTCGGCACGCATGAGAGGCTTGCCGTTTGACGTACCCCTTGCTGTCACAGAAACGATTCCATTCTGACAAAAACTCTTGATCGTATTCGATCGTTTCCTTCTGTGTCTTTCCCATTGGATGAACTGCCTCGGTTAAGGTGTGTAGACCGTCTCTGTCAAGAAGACCCCCTCCTTCGCCTGCGGACCTCCGGCGAGTGGGAACCTTCTTTGGACGGACCCATGCAAAATGACTTCGACTCTACTCAAGAGCCCAGACGCCCCTTGGCCGCTCTGGCAAGAACGGAAAGGTCATCTGGTGTTTGGGTAGGTCACCACAAAGTCCGCAAAGTCCCTAGAAAAGACCAAGTGACTCCGCACTGGTCTCGCAGGACTTGCCTGGCCGGGCAGTACACCATGCCATCCCAGAGATGACGTCCCGGCTTTCCCCCGCACGCATCGTAGCAAGGCCGCACTCAAGCAACCTTGTTCTTATTGGATTCTGACAATGTGAGAATACACCTGCGAATTTTATGATGATACTTTCAGGGCCTGCAGGTGTTCGGTTGTACGGTCGGCAACCAGGGGTAGCAGCTGGGCTTGCCTGAAGAAGTCAAAACTTGCGATGAGTTTAATCCGAGGTTACGTTCTGTCAATTCCGCAAGTTGAAGTATTTGAAAACTTCCGTGGTTCTTCCTAGTGCCTTGTTTCCTATGATTTTGGCAGTCGGTTGGGCGGGAATCCCCCGAGTCCACGAGAACCAACTGCCAAATCAGAAGGAAACCAACCACTAGGCTTCAGGGCCTGGTTTCTGCCGAACCTCCAAGCTGACCAAAGTCTCTTGGCCTGAGGGTCCGTGAGTGTTTCGGTCATTGCCTGGCAAGTTCCGTCAGGGCAAGTTCCGTCAGGGCAAGTTCCGTCAGGGCAAGTTCCGTCAGGGCAAATTCCGTCAGGGCAAATTCCGTCAGCCTCTTGGGTCACGCGGTCGCCTCACGGGTTCAGCGGTTCTGTCGGGGCCTCTTTGCGTCTGGGGTCACAACCAAGACTTGCTGTCGGAAACATCCAAATTTTGGTCAGGTTTGACCAGCACCGTTTCCGGCGAAGCTGCTCTCTCGACATTGCCCGCTGATCTGATTCTGATCGTGCAAGTCACTTGTGCACAAATCAGAAAGATTGAAGATGGCCAACAGCTTCTGGAACCGTGTCTTTCCCCAAGATGGTTGGATGTTACTGGTTCCAGGGGGGTGTTGGAAAGAGCTTGCTGGTTGCACAGTGCTCCATTGCCGGTGCCAACACCAAAAGAAACGGCCCGGTCACTGGTAAGACCTCGGAAGTGCAAGCTTCAGGAGTCATCTATTCAGCAACAGGGATCAAGTGGCATGTGTTTTGAAGATGCTTTCAGGGGAGCTGCTTGGGTCAAGTCAAATCCCGGAGTGCTTCAAGGAGACGGTGGGTCATGCTCGGCTGGTGGTTGATTCAATGGTCTCAGCACTATTTTGACCCACACCGGGCAGGGCGACAATGGGCTGCTGCCCTCTTGCAACAAAATTCCTGGGAATTGGCTGTCCCCTAAAACCTAGACCTTGCGAGTGATCCGACGAATAGGGGTATTTGAAAGTGCGTGAGCAGGTCCACCCAAGTGTCCAACACGATTGTTTGCCCTCAATTGGGTCCCCTGACCCTTCCTCGCAGCCAACAAGCTGCCCAACAGCGTGCCAGGAACACTCCAGGGACAACTCGATGGCATCTGGGCTGGACCCGGTTCGGCTGGCTGTGGCTACCGGGAAATTGGAACAATCGGGTATCTCGCAACGAACCGATCGGACTCTGCGGATTGGCTCGGTTGTTGTTGACCCACCGGTTCTTCAAGCGCCGATGGCCGGATATACCAATTACCCGTTTCGGCAAATCGTGCGGGAGTTCGGTGGCGCAGGGCTACTCGCCACCGAGTTCGTCAGTGCCAAAGGGTTTTTGAACATCGATGACCAACGCCATCCCGAGCATCCACGTCTTTGGGGAGTCAAAACCGAGGCTCGGCCGCTGGCGGTGCAAATCTGGGACAACGACCCGGAGATCCTCGCGGCCGTGGGGGCCAAACTCGCCCATGAGTTTCGTGTCAGCGTGGTCGACCTCAATTTCGGCTGTCCTGTCAAGCAGGTGACCAACGCCCATAGCGGGAGCTGGCTGCTGCGTGATCCTCAGCAGGTCGGACGGATCGTCGAACGCGTCACAGCAGCCTGTTTTCCCACGCCGGTGACCGCCAAGATCCGCCTGGGCTGCACCAAAGACAACCAGACTGCCCCGCAAGTTGCTGTCGCAGTCGAGCAAGCCGGTGCCAGTGCTTTGACTGTCCACGGCCGAACTGCCTGTATGTTTTTCAAAGGGCAGGCCGATTGGGACGCCATCGCGGCCCTTCAGGAACACCTCAAATCGATTCCGCTGATTGGAAATGGCGATCTGGACAGTCCCGAGAAAATTGTCCACGCCCTTCGGCACTACCCAGTCGATGGGGTCATGGTCGCCAGAGCCGCCCTGGGCAAGCCCTGGCTGTTTCGCCAGGCAGCCGCCCTCCTTCGCGGTCAGCCGGTGCCGGCTGACCTTTCGCTGGCCGAGCAAAGGCAGTTGTTGCTGCACCACTACGAACTGCTGTTGCAGCGGTTTCCCGAGGATCGAGCTGCGGTGCTGATGCGGAAGTTTGCCTGCTGTTACGCCCAGGGCAAACCAAGAGTGCGGGAATTCCGCAAGTACGTCGCCAAGATCGAAACTTCCAGCCAGTTCTACGCGGTCGTTCAGGACCACTTTCCTTGCGAGCAGACGGAACCTACTGCCGCAACCCTCTCACCAACTTGATCCGGCTGAACCATCTCGGCAGTAGTTTCGCAGTTGCGACTCCCCCCGAACCTGCTGCCCAAGCGCCCGGCCGATCGTTCTCAGTCTCAAGCAGCCGCGACCTCAGACCACCCATCCGGAGAAGGGTCGTCGGCTTGCTCGATCGATCCAGAAAAAGGCCAAGCGCAAAAAGGCTTGGGGAACATTCGGTGACGGCCTAGGATGCCAACGGATTCACTGCTGTCTTAGGTGTCCCGGTCTGCGTGGGCTGGTTCACCGCTGGCAATCACTCCTGGTGACGATGTCTGACCGACTAGACGATCTGCCTGAGGATCATGCGTCCACCGACTCAGCTGGCAAGGGACCATTGCCAGCCGCCGCCGACCCAACTTCCCCAACAAGAACCCCGCCTGCTCCGCCGGGCTCGGTGGTTGAACAGTTTGCCGACTTCACGCTGCCCCCGTCAGGCTTTCCTCTCTGCAGCGCTGTTTCTGGCCTGATCGCCGCAGCGATCGGTGGCCTGTTGTTGTTCCTTGGTTGGCATACCGGCATCTACCTCGATCTGCTCTACGACTTTCTGCTGGGAGCTGTCATCGGCCTGGCCATCAGTTGGGGCCTGCCCCGCACGCATCGGGTCGCTCAGCCTGTGGCGGTGGTTTTGGTGATCCTCTGCGTGATACTGGCCTACGCGTTCTACAACGTGGCGTATTTTTTGCAGATGCATTCGGTAGACAAAACTGCTGGACTGACGCTGGAATCAGTTTGGGAGACGCTTCGGGGCGCCCCTGAGCGTCGAGCGTTGTTTCAGATTGAGGAATTGACCTTGGGATCGGCTGGCTCTCTTCTGCTGTGGTTTCTCGAGTTCCTGTTGGCCGTTTATGTGGCAGCTACTGGTGTGGTGGTCACCTTAAGGCTCCGGGAAGTGCTTGCTGCCCCGCCGGTGGTGCTTCAGCGGCTTTTCACCCTCGATCAGGAGGGCTATAAAGACCACCATTTCCGCGAAGAACTTCAAACGCGGGGCGTTTCAGATCCAGCGAAAGTCGAATTCTTGCTGCGAGCGCTGCTGTCGCTCAAGTTGCTAGGAAGTCAGGGAAAGCAGCTGCTTGAACAAACCGAGCCCCAAGCAACTTCGGAGCCGAGCACCAGGCCGATGGACAGCTGAGCCCAGTGGCGTCGCTCGTCACAAGCCAACAGTGAGTCGTCGACTCAGACCAGTCAGACCAGACAGCCGAAGCACACTGACCTCAAATGCCCTGAACCTTCGTCTGCTGACGATGGGACAGCCAGCTCGCCAGAGGTCGCTTGTCCTCTGCCTCGAACTGGTTTGAGGCAAGCTAGTTGCCCAGCAGCGGCTTTTGAGCTGATGGTGGCTTCTTCGAGCTCTGCTGAGAGAAGGAAAGCCTTGCGTGGTTCGCTCGACTTGTTCGCCCGATCCATCGCGACAGGACCAAACCGATGGCCAAGCAACTGAACGTGGGGATGATCGGCTACGGCTTCATGGGCCGAGCCCACTCCAACGCCTACTGCAAGGTGAATCACTTCTTTGATCTTGAGTATCAGCCAGTCCTGAAGGCCTGTTGTGCCCGAAAGGAAGACAAGATCAAGGCTTTTGCCCAAAACTGGGGCTACGAGAGCTATGAGACCGACTGGCAAAAGTTGGTCAAGCGGCCCGATGTGGACGTCATCGACATCGGCACTCCGAACAACACCCATCGCGACATCGTGCTGGCTGCCGCCGAAGCGGGCAAGATGATCCTCTGTGAGAAGCCGCTGGCGATGAACACCGCCGAGGCCGAGGAAATGGTCGCCGCCGTCGAGAAGGCTGGTGTGCCCAACATGGTGTGGTTCAATTACCGTCGCGTTCCAGCAATCACCTTGGCTAAGCAAGTTGTGGATGAAGGACGTATTGGTCGGCCCTTTCACTACAGGGCGACTTATTTGCAGGACTGGACGATTTCCGCTGACGTTCCCCAAGGGGGTGCGGCCTTGTGGCGGCTGGATGTTGCCGCCGCTGGCTCAGGGGTCACCGGCGACCTGCTGGCTCACTCCATCGACACAGCCGAATGGTTGAATGGCCCTATTCGCGAGGTCTCTGCCAAAACCGAAACTTTTGTCAAAGAACGTAAACATGCCGAGACTGAGGCCATGCAGCCGGTCGGCATCGACGACGCCTGTATGTTCTTGGCCGTCTTTGAAAATGGTTCGATGGGGACCTTTGAAAGCACCCGTTACGCCCGGGGCCGGAAAAACTACAACACCTTTGAACTCAACGGCGAGCAAGGCAGTGTGTTCTTTGATTTGGAGGACCCTCAGTATTTGCAGTACTTCAAATACTCCGATCCCCAAACCGGAGCCAAGATAGAAGATCACCTGACCGGCTGGCAGAAAATCCACGTGACCAACTTTGAGCACCCTTACATGAACAACTGGTGGGTGCCAGGTTGCACTGTGGGGTACGAGCACACCTTTATCCATGCCCTGGCCGACTTCCTCAAAGGATTGGAGACCGGAGTCCCGGTTCAGCCCGACTTCCGCAGCGGCTTGCGAACACAACGTGTTTGCGACGCTGTGTTGCAAAGCGGCGAAAGCCGTCAGTGGGTCCAGATCCCTGACTGACGTTCCGCTGAGCGGGGCTTTCTCGAGGCTGACACCTGCCTGACTCCCGCCTGACACCCAGCTGCCTCGAACCAGACTCGGGCCAGACTCGGGCCAGACTCGGGCCAGACTCGGGCCAGACTCGAAGCAGACTCAAGGCTTCAGGCACAGCCTCAAACCTCACAAACATCCGCCGGTTGCCGACATTGTCTGATCAATTCGGCAAACCCGGTGGGTTGTGTTCGATTCTCGCCGAATGCTGAGTTAGACGGCCGCGGCCTGGGCGAGTGCTGCGTCCAGATCCGCCTGAAGATCCTCAAAGGCTTCTAAACCAACACTCAGGCGGATCAGCCCATCGGTGATTCCATGCGCGAGTCGGGCGGAGCGTTCATAACTGGCGTGAGACATGCTCGCAGGCTGCTCGATCAGCGACTCCACGGCCCCCAGGCTCACCGCCAGCCGACAGAGCTTCGTTGAGGAGACCAACTGCCGGCCTGCCTCCAGGCCGCCTTTGACCTCAAAGGTGATCATCGCACCGAATCCCCGGTCCATCTGCCTCAAAGCGATTTCATGACCAGGGTGGTCGGGCAAGCCTGGATAAAGCACCCTTTCGACCCGGGGATCAGCCTGCAGCCACTGAGCCAGTCGCAAGGCTGTCTGAGACTGTTCGCGGATTCTGAGTTCCAGGGTTTTCAGTCCGCGGGAACAAAGGAAGGCCTCCAACGGCCCCATCACTGCACCGGTGGTGTTTTGAATTCCGTACAGCTGGCTGCCCAACCGCTCATCCCGCACAGTCAACACGCCTCCCACTAAGTCGCTGTGCCCCCCGATATATTTGGTCGCCGAGTGCATGGCGATGTCGGCTCCCAACTCAAGCGGGCGGGTCAGCGCCGGCGTTGCAAAGGTGACATCCACCCCGACGATCACCCCCCGAGCGTGGGCCAATTCAACACAAGCAGCGATGTCGGTAATTGACATCAGTGGGTTGCCAGGGCTTTCCAACCAAAGCAGCTTGGTTTCTGGGCGAAATGCCGCAGCCAATTCTTGGGGCTTGTCGGCTGGTGCCAGCGTACAGTCGACATTGTTTTGGCGAACGATTGTGTGAAAAAGCCGATAGCTTCCCCCGTACAGGTCAGTGCCGGCGACAAGATGATCGCCTGGCTTGAGAAGCATGGTGACGCAGTGAGTGGCGGCCATCCCGCTGGCAAAAGCCAGTGAGCGAACGCCTCCTTCCAGGTCAGCCATTGTGGCCTCGAAGGCCGCCCGGGTTGGGTTACCGCTGCGGGAGTAATCCCACTGGCCCCGCTGCCCGGAGGCAGGTTGCGTAAATGTGCTGACCATGTAAATCGGCGGGACCACCGAGCCGGTGGCCGGGCAATCTTCATTGCCGATGTGAATCGCACGAGTCCGAAATTGCATAACACCCCGACGAACAGTCGGTGTTTGGGTTGTGGTTCCAAGAGGCGCCGTGAGGTCACCAAAGCTCAAACCCCCAGTCCGGTCAAGTATCCGTGACTGCGGAGCTGCTTTATACTCACGCCGACCTGGAGAAACCCATCCCCGAGGCGAGGAGTTTTGCATGCACAACCTATGGCCGATCCTTGCAATTTTGCTGGGCCTGCTCACCCCCTGGAAGGCTGTGGCTGATGATTGGCCGCAGTGGCGGGGCCCCGGACGCGATGGCGTCTGGCGAGAGACCGGCGTTTTCAACAAATTTCCTGCCAAGCGACTTGCCACGAAGTGGGAAGTCCCCATCAGCAGCGGTTACAGCGGTCCCACGGTGGCTCAAGGGCGTGTCTACGTCACCGATCGACTCCTCCAACCCATGCAACAAGAACGTGTGTTGTGCTTTGACGCCGAGACCGGCAAGTCGCTGTGGCAGTTTCGCTACGACTGCCCTTACGAAAAGGTCAGCTATACAGCGGGGCCCCGGGCGAGTGTGACCATCGACAACGGCAAGGCCTACTCATTGGGGACCATGGGGCATCTCTTCTGCTTGGATGCCGCCTCCGGAGATTTGCTCTGGCAGCACGATTGCAACAAGGAGTTTCGCATCCAGATGCCCATCTGGGGAATCGCGGCAAGCCCTTTGGTGTACAAAGAACTGCTCATTGTGCAAATCGGCGGGAAGGATGCCACTCTGGCGGCCTTTGATAAGAACTCTGGCAAGCTGGTGTGGAAGGCTCTGAGTGATCGAGCCAGTTACTCGGCCCCCATTCTGCACCGACAGGCCGGCCAAGATGTGCTCATCTGCTGGACTGGTGACAACGTCGCTGCCCTCAAGCCAGAAACCGGCAAGTTGCTCTGGAAGCATCCCTTCAAGCCCACGCGAATGGTCATCGGCATTGCCACCCCGGTGATTGATCAAGACCGCTTGTTTGTGACCAGCTTTTACGATGGGTCCCTGATGCTTCGGCTCAGCGAGAATCAGCTCGCCGCCGAAGAAGTCTGGAGACGACGCGGGCCAGACGAGAGAAACACCGACAGCCTTCATTCCATCATCGCCACGCCGCTGCTGCGAGGTGACCATGTTTATGGTGTTGATAGCTACGGCGAGTTGCGGTGTCTCGAGGCCAAGACGGGCGATCGTATCTGGGAGAGCCAACAGGCCACACCCCGGGCGCGGTGGAGCAACATTCACATGGTGACCAACGGTGACAAAGTGTGGATGTTCAACGAACGCGGCGAGTTGATCATCGCCGAGCTGTCGCCGACCGGGTACCAAGAAATCGATCGAGCCAAGTTGATTGATCCGACAACTGTCCAGCTCCGACGTCGCGACGGAGTGTGTTGGTCTCATCCGGCCTTTGCCAACCGCCACGTGTTTGCTCGGAACGACGAGAAGCTCGTTTGTGCAAGTCTGGCCAAAGAGTGACTCGGCCCCTGTTGGTCCGTTTTCTCCTGATTCCGAAAAAGACGCTCTCAGACGGTGGCGCCCCGGGGGGGGTGTTCCCTTCAGAGATCTCGACCAAACGGATCTGCGGTGCAGCCGAAACGTGCAAGCACTCCCTCAGCTGCAATTGCCTCCTCACTCCTCGTAGTCGGTTTCCTTCTGATTGGGCAGTTGGTTCTCGTGGAATCGGGGGATTCACGTCTCACCGACTGCCCAAATCCTAGGAAACAAGGCACTCGTTCTAATGGTTCATCACAAATTCGTTTGAGTTCAATAACGCCCACCAGATGTCTTGCAGGGTTGCCTTGGCATCCCCCTGACGTGCTCGCCACAGACGCAATCCCAAGGCTGTTTCAGCGGGGGTCGGTTGCCGCGACAAGGCCGCCAAGTAGAGGCGAGCGATCTTCTGTTGAGCCGACAACGGGGCGTCGGCCAGTTCTTGCAGAAGAGTCCCGGGACGGACGGCTGTTGCGGTATCCATCAGTTCGCCGTTCATCAACAGGAGAACCTGACTGATGGTTCCTGAGAAGGTCGTGACCTCGTCGTTCTCCTCAGTGTCGTAGGCCACCGCAAACTGCTGGACCCACTTGCGGCGAGGTCTGTGGGTGCTCCGGGCTGCAGCACGCCATGCTGGCAGGCTTGGCTGGTTGCCTTGGCCGGTCGCGTGCCATGGCGTCACTCGTTGGGTCGCGGCCACCTTCAGTGAGTCGTACAGCGACTCAGGAGGAAGTTGCCTGAGGTAAAACCGGCTGAATAACGGAGGGTAACCCTGATCGGGCTGATCATCGAGGTTGTCCTGGCTGATCTTGCTGGAGCGTTGATACGGATCCGAGAGGACAATCCAACGCATCAGACGTTTCTGGCTGCCGCAGGCCCAAAATCCTTCGGCCAGTTTGGCCAGCAGTTTCGGGTGAGTTGGCGGATTGTGCGGACCCAGATCATCGACTGGTCGGCTGAAACCGTGGCCGAAGAAATACGCCCAGAATCGATTGATCAGTGCCTCGGCCATCAGCGGGCTTTGCGTGATCAGCTTGGCGAGCTGCTCTCGCCGCCGGACATGGCTGACCCGACCGTCAGGATTGATCGTCGTGCCATCGAGGAACTGCGGATACGCCACTTTCAATCGGCCGTCGCGGAGCTCATAAAACGTCGCTGCCTCATCCAATTCTCCAGTCTCTCCAAGGAAATCTCGGTCGAGCAGTCGATACAGCGGCCGCTCGTTGGGATTGCGGACCTGGACGATCTGAGTCTGCTTGAAAAACGCGTTGAGCCCCCAAAACTGGTGCTGTTGCCAACTGTTGAAGGGATGGGCATGACACTGAGTGCAGCCAATACGGCGTCCCAAGAAAATCCTGGCAACTTTGTTGGTCGCCGCGACGTCGGACCCCTCGAGGTTGTCCAGCAAGAAGTTCACAGCTCCCAAGTAGTCGTGCTCTCCGGGCAGGTTGGTTCCCCGACCGGCCACCAGGTCGGTGACGAACTGATCGTAGGTTTGGTCCTCGGCAAAGTTTGTTCGAAGCCAGTCAAGCAAGGCATCACGATCGGCTGGGCTCTTGGGCGGCAAGGCCCCACGTCCAAGCAACCAAAGAGTCCAGACTTCGGCCCAGTGGTCGGCCAACTCCGCGGCGTATCGGTCGGACTCCAGCAAGCTGTCAACCAACCGAATGCGGCGATCGCCGGGCGTGTCGGAGAGAAAATCCTGAAGTTCCTCAACGGTGGGGATCCTGCCAAGAAGATCCAAATACACCCTGCGGCACCATGTCCCATCCGAAGCAAGCCGGCTCGGCGTGACAGCCGCCTGCCGCCAGCGTTGTCGCAGCTGCCTGTTGATCAGGCCAATCATCTGATCATCAGAAATGCTGGAAGGGTCCAACTTGGGTCGATTTGTGGGCACTCCACTGATAGCCGGTGCATGAGGCCGACCCTTTTCTCCAAAAATAGCTTGCCCAGAATTCTCCAGACCAGAATTCTCCGGACCGGAGTTCCCTAGCCCGGCAAAGAGTCTTTCGGAAGCAGCCCGGGGGGTCATGGCTGAGGGACGAAAAGGGGTGGGCACCGCAGCCGGGAGGGAGGGATCGATGGTGATCTCGGGAGGCACCGGCGAGGTGGCCGTCAGGCCGGTCCGTTGGCCGGAAAAAGTGTCGGCCGAGAGATCTTGCTGAGCTCGGGCGGAATTGGCTCGCCGTGGTCGGGGGTCCACAATAGACCGCTCAATGATCAGATCGTCAGAGAGCGGGTGGGCACGTCCCGGATCGGCCTGTCCTGGAGCCGAGTCGCGAGGACCCCTGCTGCCGGCGGGGACACGGAAGAGTTGATACCCGGCAAGGCCAGCAGCCGACATAGCCACCAGGGTCGACAGAATCACTGTGGCTCGCGAGCGGACAGTCATCAGCCTGGAAACTCCGCTGGAGGGATGGAGAGGCCAACAGGCTTGGCGAGATGGTCGTTTGGCCCGCGGGGAGGGAACTCTGTCGCCGCACCAAGCTTGCATCTTAACAGATTTTTCAGATTGGGAAAAAGAAAAGCTGCTCAGTGGAAACGTTATCAGGACAGCAACATCGGTTGCCAACGAATAGCTGAGGCCGGAAAGCCCTCTGGCTCTGAGTCGAGCTTGACAACAAAACTTTGGGCAAGACAACTGCTGCCAAAAAGCCTGTGATCCTCCACCCAAAACCGGGCGTTAGGCAAGCTATGGGCTGCTTGAAAGCAACGGGAAAGAAACCGCAAAGTTTTTCATCCTGTGTCGTTTTGGGCGAACCAACATCGATCGCAGGTGTCTAAGCTCCCGTGTCCAAAATCCGTGTGGTTTGCGTGGTTGGCAAGAACGTTGCGGTTTTGCTGGGCTCATAACCCATCATCATCGCAAGTTCCCAACAACCCTTCCTTCAACATTCGATTTCTGCAGCCAACCGGCAATCGTCGCCAGCAATTAAAAACCCTGCAGAAACCAACATCTGGAGGCTTATGAGAGCACCCACTCCCCAGAGCAGGATTGAGACTTTTGACCGATACCTTGAGCAGACAACCGTCGACAAGTTTGTCACCTTCGCGAACCGAGACTTGGGAACCCAAATCTGGGCGAGCCAAGCGGTGGCAAAGCAAGGCTCCGGTCACGGAGCAAAGAACTCACTCTGGAGGAGCAGCTCTCCTGAAGAACCTCGTGAACGATCGCACACTTACGTGGGGTCGGGTCACTTGTCGGATGAGCAAACCGCAGTACCATTACATCCCTGGCGGGGGGATGTTTCAGTTGTTGCCCCGTCGACCCACCGTCTCATTTGTTGCTTCTCCAACCGCACGCGCGACGTGTAGGGAGTAAGGCCATGCGTCAGTATCAAGCCATCGCCTCCAATGCCATCACCGTCACCGCCACCGGTACGGCCAATGGTATCGTCAAGAGCGAACAGGCTGGGCTGGACATGGATGTGCTCATGTCGCGCCCTCTCTCGCCAGCCAGTGCTCTTGAACGACGCCTTTCAAGAGCCGATTCGCGATGGTTGTGTCATCCACTTCATGCGTCCCCGGCACCGAGGTTATCGGTGCCGATATCAACGGCGTTTCTCTCACCCTGTCGTCCCAAACCGTTGGATACCAACAACTTTGGACGCAGAGTGACATTCGCCGACGGACGTCATCGGTGGTCGCAACTGTCCGTCCTCGGGTCATGAAGCTCCTTGGTGGACAGCTGGCTGACCCATGCCGGAGTGACCTGACCGGCCGAATGCTGAGGCTGTTGCCTGGCCCTGTTCGTGTGAGAGTCTTTGAAGTCAGAAATGCCTGACTGCCACTCTCTACGGATCGGTGCCAACGACAATCAGTCCTGGTGTTTTCAGCCAACAGGTTTCCGGGGATTCTTGACGAGGGATTTCTCCCTCTCTTGAGAATCTTCTGCCTGGCACCCTCAGCCAACACCACCCTTCGAGTTTCACCCTGTCAACCCAGCGTCGGCACGACGATTCTCCGTTGCCTCCGCTTTGGTCTGCCAAGGAGCAGACCGGTAGGACAAGGAAATATCCTCGTTGTCCTACCGGAAGACCTCAGCTCCTGGTGAGAGAAAAGCTTTGGCAACCGGGGCCGGTCTCGGAGTCGCCCTCGGGTTTCCGCACTGCAGAACGCGGGCAGTTCTGCCGCCGAATGTCGGCGAAACGGATCACCTGAAGTCGACCAACCCGGTGGATCATCCTAGCGGCTTGACTAGCAGCTTCGGCCAGCCTCTCGAGTTTCCCGGACGTCCTTCTGTCGTGCTGACCCACCAAGTGTCCTCTCTGCAAGCAGCCGGACTGCAGCACCGGCAACGCCCTGCAGTCGCCGAGGTACGAAGCGGAATGCCCCCTCAAGCTGAACGATTTGGGGAATCAGAACTATGGATAAGATGACTCTGATTAACACTGTGCGGGCTGCGCAGGCGGGGGACCGGGAAGCGTTCGGTCGGTTGGTCGCCGCTTACCAGAAGGTCGTGCTGGCAGTCACCGAGCGGAAGCTGGGCAACTACGCTGAGGCGGAGGAGTTGACCCAGGACGTGTTCATCCACGCGATGCAGAAGATCGGCCAGTTGGAGAATCCTGCCGCTTTTGGAGGTTGGTTGCGAAGCATCGCCACCCGGATGGCAATCAACAAGATCACGCGGCAGCGTTCTGCCTTGCCAACCGACCAGGAGGTGTTGGAAAACACCTGCGTGGATGGGGAAAACCCCATGGACGAGGCCGTTCTGAACGAGCGAAGTGATCAACTGCACCGCGGCCTGGCCCGGTTGCGGGAGATGGATCGGGAAACCCTCAAGGCCTTCTACATCGATGGGGACTCCATTGATGAGATGAGCAGTCGCTTCGATGCCCCTGTGGGAACCATCAAGCGTCGACTGCACATGGCGCGAAAGCGTCTGGCCGACGAGCTGGGTGAGATCGCCGCTGTTTGAAGGGTCGCCACCCCAGACCAGTCGTCCCAGGAGAGCTAAAACACGCCACACAGCTGGACCACTGTTGTCATCGCCCATCCTGCGGCCGTCCTGCCTTGAGCAGGGCGGCCCTTTCTTTTTGCTCCCCAGAAATCTCACAGCCCCCAGAAGTCTCGAAAGAAGTCTCGAACCCCTCTGCAGATCCCCTGGCGATCAAGAATCTTCAGTCGCTTCGGTCTGCTGGTTGGGCCCGATGACATGCCATCCAGCCACAGCAAGGGTCAGCCACCCTACGATCATCGCGGTCCCACCTATCGGCACAATCGCCCCCAAGATCCGGATGTCAGTCAAGACGATCGCATACAAGCAACCGCTGAAGATCAGATTGCCGACCAGCAAAAGCCCTCCCGACCAAAGGGCCCACCGGGATCCGGCCGAAACAGAAGCCACCAACCCTGCTAGGATAACCCCCAAAGCGTGGTACATCTGGTACCGATCAGCTGTTCGGTAGATCTCCTGATCCTCTGGGTGTTCCTGAAAGTAATCCTCCAGCCCGTGAGCCCCAAAGGCCCCCAAGCCAACTCCCAGCGCCGCCCAAACTGCCCCACAGACGATCCAGAATCGCGGTGCCATTGTGTCGCCCTCTTGTTCCCTGGAAACTCATCCCTTGCCTGACGCCTCGCCCTCCATCATGGCCGGCTCCACGCTTGAGGGAAGGCCGCCAAACACAAGGCCGCCAAACACAAGGCCAACCAACACAAGGCCAACCAACACAAGGCCAACCAACACAAGGCCGCCAAACACAAGGCTACCAAGCAAAAGGCAGCCCAAGCCACAGCGACACCACTTGACAGCTTTCCTGGGGCTTGGGGTGGCCTCCGGCGCCGGATGCCCTGACAGATGCAATGCCTGGACCTACAATTTCCGGTCCGGAGAGGCTGTTTTGGGCCTGGTGCCGTGTTTCCTGGGATTCTGGCAGTCGGTTGGACGTGAATCCCCCGATTCCACGAGAACCAACTGCCCAATCAGAAGGAAACCGACTACGAGGCTTCCTGCACAACTCCTCCCACGGCAACACACAACCGGTCTCTGTCCTCCGCCTCAGCTCTGGTTGGTGCGGTCGTTCCTATCGGCTGCTGGCGATCATTCGCGGCCACGCAAATGAGGTTTCCAACATGGCTTCCGATCCCTTCGGTCCGGACGTCCGCAAACGCTCCGAGGCAGTCCGTCTGGCCATGACCCTGTTGCTGGCAGCCCTGGGCGTCTTCTTTGTCAGTAGCATTATTGCTTACTTGATTATCAGGATCCAAAATCCACCTCAGGCCGACGGGCGTAGCTTGCCGCTGCAGATGCCCTGGATGCTCTCGATCAGCACGGTGTTCCTCCTGGGCAGTAGCGTGACTTTGCTGCTAGCCCTTGGATATGTTCGTCGGGAACGGCAAGTGATGTTTCGCAGGATGATTCTGGCCACTGCCGTTTTAGCGCTGGCCTTTCTGGCGGTGCAGACAGTCGGCCTGGCGGAGTTGCTCGAGCAACATCGTCAATACAGCTCGGCGAAGATGCACCTCTACGGATTGATTTTTGTGCTGGTGGTCGTCCACGGCTTCCACGTTGTCGGGGGATTAGTCCCTTTGGCCATGGTGACCAAGCGGGCCATTGAGGGCCGATACGATCACGAGTACCACGCAGGGGTGGAATACTTTTCTCTCTATTGGCACTTTCTCGACGCCGTTTGGCTGGCGATGTTTGCGGCCTTTCTCGTCTTACGTTAAAGCCCAGCAGCAAAGAAAAGCCCGATGCGCCCAGAAATCCCCTCAAGGGAACAACTGGGCACATCGGACTGACCCAGAGTTGCACCAGAGTCGGAGGGCCCTGTTGCATCACGAAAACAATCGTTGATGAGGGACACCTTCCCTCTTAGCACGCCTGAGGCTAATCTCAGCAGAGAACGCCCAAGGGGCCAACCCATTGACGATGTCGTGAGCTCAGCCATCCTGGTGCATCGCCGAGCATGAAACGACGGTGCTCAAACCTGACCTGCCTTCAGAGAGCGGTGTATGTCAGTCAGCGACCAGGTCTCATCAAGCAACCAGCCGTTTGAGTCCCATCGCCCCCGAGCGTTCCTCAGCGTCAGCGACAAGACCGGTCTTGACCGGCTCGCATCCGCCTTGGTTGCAGCCGGTTACCAACTCTTCAGCACCGGAGGCACCCGCAAGTCTCTCGAAGCTGCTGGCCTGGAGGTGGTCGAGGTTGCCGCTTACACAGGGTTCCCTGAAATGCTCGGGGGGCGGGTCAAGACTCTTCACCCCAAGGTCTTCGGTGGGATCCTCGCCCGACGTGATGTCCCTGCCGATCTCCAGGTGGTCGCCGAACACGGCATCGCTCTCTTCGACGTGGTCGTGGTCAACCTCTACCCCTTTGAAGAGACGATCGCTCGGCAGCAAACCACTCTGTCCGAGGCCATTGAGCAAATCGATGTCGGTGGCCCTTCATTGATCCGTGCGGCAGGCAAGAATCACGCTGCGGTCGTCGTGCTCAGCTCGCCTGACCAGTACGAAGATTTCATGCAACAACTGGCCTCAGGCGGCGAAACAACTCTCGCTTATCGCCAACAGCTGGCAGCCGCCGCCTTCGCTCATACCGCTGGTTACGATAGCATCATTGCCAACTATTTTCGCCAACAACTCGATTCTCAAGAACACACGACCGAGTTTCCACAGCGGCTGGTGCTGACTCTGGAACGTCGCCAAACTCTTCGGTACGGCGAAAACCCGCACCAAAGGGCCGCCTTCTATGTCGAAGACAATCCTCCAACGGGCACCGTGGCCAGTGCCTTGCAGGTCCACGGAAAGGAGCTTTCCTACAACAACCTGTTGGATCTCGACAGCGCCTGGGCAATGGTCCGCCAAGGGCAGCAACCGATGTGCGTGGTGGTTAAGCACAACAATCCCTGTGGCGGGGCGATGGCCGAGACACTTTCCACCGCCTTTCTCCGGGCCATCGGCGGCGACCCAACCAGCGCTTTCGGATCGATCGTTGCCCTCAATCGGCCCGTCGATGGGCCCACCGCCCAGGCCATGTGCGAGCCCGGGCTGTTTCTTGAAGCGATCATCGCTCCCGAGTTCCATGCCGAAGCCCTCGAGCAGCTGACCACCAGACCCAAGTGGAAGAACAACGTCCGTTTGCTGGCGGCAGGCCATCTCCCCCAATCCATTGGCGGTCTCGACTATCGGAGGCTGGAAGGGAGCTTGTTGGTCCAGGATCGCGACGAAGAGTTTGACCTCCCCAGCCAGTGGGATCTGGTCACAGACCGAGCCCCGGATCCGCGAGAACTCGCCGACCTGGCTTTCGCTTGGCACATGGTCAGGTTCGTCAAGAGTAACGCGATTGTTCTGGTGAGTGACCAAACTCTGTGGGGCGTCGGGGCAGGTCAAATGAGTCGGGTCGATAGTGTGCACATCGCGATCACCAAGGCAGGAGACAGAGCCTCAGGGTGCGTGCTGGCTTCCGACGCGTTCTTCCCGTTTGCCGATTCCATTGAGCAGGCTGCCTCGGCGGGGGTGCGGGCGGTGGTGCAGCCAGGCGGCTCCAAAGGCGACCAAGCGGTGATCGAGGCCTGCAACGCTCGGGGGGTTGCGATGCTGCTGACCGGTCGGCGACACTTCAAACACTAAGAGACTCTCCGAAAAGCATCCGGCAATCCACTGTGTTGTGGTGACAAGTTCATGGTGCAACACGATCCAGGTGGATTCCGGTGCTTTTCGGACAGACTGTAAGCAACACTCACCGCGAACCCTCCCGCACCAAACTGCCATCGGTGAAGAGCTCCCCGATCCCGACCACTGTGGGCCAGCTCAAGCTCAATTCCCAGACTCAGCTTGCTTGAGCAGACTGCAGTCTGGGGAGCGTTTGCCAACCTCACGAGGAGCCACCATGAGAGGACTCGCCACGGCGTCGCAGGTTATCGTCGGGTTGGTCTTTTTGGTCGCTGGGGCCGTCAAGGTCTGGGATCCAGTGAGCTTCTTTTGGAGCACCGCTCCCTTGGGTCGTTTGCTCGCAGGTGTGCTTTGGGATACCGTTTCCCGGGCCGCCTTAGCCTTGGGTCCGCTGGAAGTAGGCCTCGGTTTGGCCTTAATCGTCGGCTGGCGCCCGCGGGTGATCTTACCCATGACATTTGGGTTGCTAGTATTTTTCTTGGTGATCTTGATCACCGGCTGGGCCAGCGGGTACACCCTGGAGTGTGGGTGTTTCGGCACACTTGTGCAACGAACGCCGGGCGAGGCGATTGTGGAGGATCTCCTCTTGCTAGGTCTGGTGAGCCTTGCCTGGTGGGTGGAATCCTGGGAACCGAAACGCACGCGGGCCGAGCAATTGATCATTCCCTGCCTGGGATTGTTGGTTTCGGTGGCAATCTGGTCAGTTCAACTTGCCGACGGCCGAGAGTGGCTGACTCGCTCTGGTGCCCAAGTGGGGTCTTATGTCGGCGATCTGCCTTTCAGGGACGGGCGGGTCGATCTGACTCAAGGCGATGTGATCCTCAAACTCTTTTCGCCGACCTGTCATCATTGCCAAGAGGCGGTGCCAACTCTCAATCGCTGGAAAGAGGCGGGGTTGGCGGTTGTCGCTCTGAGCCAAGCCAGTCCCAACGGCCAAGAGCTCAAGAAGTTCCGCGACTGGTTTGGGCCCAAGTACACTCTGGGGGAAATCCAACAGGCCGCGTTCCTCAGGATGGTCGGCGGCCAGAAATTGCCACGCTTTCTGTACCTCCGCGATGGTGTTGTGCTCACGGTCTGGAAGCCTCAAACGGTCCCAACGCTGGAAGAACTCCAGCAGCTGGCCAGCGAACAACCGGCCAGCGAACAACCGGCCAGCGAACAACCGGCCAGCGAACAACCGGCCAGCGAGCCCAAGCCAAGCTCTGTCTCACGCAGTTCCCATGAGAAGAAGCCCAGCTTTGCCGGCCCCGCGTTCCGGTTCAGTCTTGGGCCGGTTCAGTCTTGGGCCGGTTCAGTCTTTCAATGGTGAGAGCACCAGCTTGCGAAACTCAACTTCCGACCCTTCTGCCTGCAGGGCGATTTGGCCTTTCTTGGCGGTGCAGCCTGTGCCCTGATTGACCAAATCTCCGTTGACTCGAACAGTCACGGTATCATCGCGACACTCGATGACCATGGTGTTCCATTGGCCGAGTGGTTTTTCGGAGTCATCGGTCAAGTTGAGAATCCGACGGGCTTTGCCTTTGGTGGTTCCCCAATTCTGCTTGGGCCCCCGACGCTTGACCATCTCGGGCACGGTGATGTCCTCGCCGATGCACCAAAAATCTCCAGCGTTGCGGTGATGCATCTGCACCTCAACGGACTTGGGAAACATCTTGTAGAGAAATCGTGGGGTAGAGCTGTGAACCAACACTCCACAATTTCCGGGCTTGGCAGGGAACCGGTACTCGACTTCGAGGCGGTAATTCTCAAACTCTTCATCGGTGATCAGGTGGCCCCGCGGATTGCCTAAGCTGACAAGCTGACCATCGCGAACGATGAATGGTTGTTTGCCCTCAGGGTTGTTGTCCAAGGCCGGAACATCAACATGCCAGCCAGTCAGGTCTTTGCCGTTGAAGAGACTTCGCGCCCCGGCGGGCAGGGCATCCTCGGCGTGGAGAGATGGCGAGCAGGCCGAGGAAACCAACAGGATCAGACACAGCAGACTGCAGCGATTCATGGTTGTTTGACGTGGTTGTGGCGTGGAAGTGATCAGTTCAGACGACTCGAGAACAGCTCAGAGTCACCGTTGCGATGGTTCAAGGTAAATTCGCCACCAACTTCGATCCAGGGGGTGTCCACCGTTGTGCTGAGGAACGCTCTGGGCCTTGGCGGAGTTGTCTTGAGTTGGAACCCCCCGGCGGTCAAGAGCCCGCTTGCTGCTTGGCAGCGGAGAGCACTAACTGAACATGGCTGGTGGTCAATGCTGGGGAAACCTGAGTGAGGAGCACTTGGATTTGACTCAGGGAAGGCTTGTGGGTTTCGAGGTTTCTCAACGCCTCGCGAATCTGCATCAGGTCCCCTTCGTTGAGAAACCAACCCGGATCGACTGGGTAGCCATCCTCGGCCGCTCGTAAAACATCATCGAGTAATTCCTGGATAGGCAAGCGGCGGATCTGCTCAACTTCGGCCAGGTTAAAGCCAGCATGGAAGACCCGCCAGGTCCAGTAGTAACCTGGCCGAGCTGCGATCGGACGGTGATCAACGGAAATGTCCCGGGCGGGAGGCGGCAGCTGGGGATCAGCAGTTTGTCGGCTGGGGGCTTGGGACTTTTGAGGTTCAAGAGCCTCGGGCCGTTGGCAACCATCAGCGTCCCAGCCTCCGGGCTCCAACTCAAAATCGTCGAACTGTTGGCCACTGGGGAAATACTCTTCGGCCAACGGGTCGAAACCTTCGGACCAGCCACCTTCTCCGCTGGCGGATTGGGCGGGGCGGCCTCGATCTGCTGGAGGGGAAGGTTGCGAAGCGTCAGACGGTTGCGAAGCGTCAGAAGGGGACGATCTACTCAGGATGGTCGTGGTTGTCGTATTGGCCGGAGGCGGCAGCTGGTGCCGGCACTCCCACAGGGCCTCAAGCAGATCATCTGGCAGCGACAGATCGTTGGTCATCAACGGCCGCTCGCCACGCATCACCGCCTCGCCGCTGGAGCTGAGTTGCAGCACCGGGCGGTTGCGGTCGATGTCTTCTTGGTCGATCAGCCGTGCTTCGATCAAGGCATCCATCAACCGATTGACAGCGGACTGCCGTAGATGACGGAGCCGCCCAAAGGTTTTAATCTCGTGCAACTTGAGTTTGCGGACCTTTTCCGAGTTGGATCCGCAGAGCATCTGGGCGATCAGCGTTCGTCCGAAGCGGCCGCGTTTTCGTGCCCGAGCCACTGCGCTGAGGGCAGCCAGGACGGTGTTTTTGACGTAGTCCCCGTACTCCTGAGCAGGAGCCTCCTCGCCGGCCAGGGTATCGAACGTCTGCGAGTTCGCCGGTGAGAGGACGGTAACACCAGCGGCCAAGCAGTTGTCGCAGTGCCCACAGGGCTGAGCGTCCGGCTGTCCGAAATAACGAAGGATCTCGACCTGGCGGCATTTTCGGCTGCGGGCAAAATTGACCACCTGATTGAGCTTCTGGTATTCCGCCTCTTGGAGTTGCTCCAGATGGCCGAAATCGATCTCAAGTTCGGCAAAGGCTTTGTGGCCATCCTTCACACGGACAGCCCGACCGCGAAAGGGCGGCACATAGTCAAACTCCGCCAGCGACGCTCGCAAATCCCGTAAAGCGTTCTGGACCCGACTTAAAGGCAAGTCCGCCTCCCGAGCGATCTCTTGAGGCAGAATCCAGACGTCTTCTCCACGGCGATCACCGACCTTGTATTCCACCGCGGATAAAACTGCTCGTTGGTTGGCCGCATTTTTGGGGAGCTGATGGACTAGCGATCCTTCCTCAGAATAAAGTCGAACGATCGCGCGGTTCTCCCAACTCTGGAGTCGCTCCAGGGCGTCGGCCTGTTCCAGGAGCATCTGACAGGTGCCCACACCGCTTGCGCTGATCTTGGTCTGCAGACCCTCGCGGATTTCCTCCTGTGTTCTTTGGATAGGATCTTCCTCAAGGTGGCGGAGATGGTCCCAGACCTCCGCGACGCTGTCTCGGCCGGGATAAGCGCTTTGGATGAAGTGATGCTGGATTCTCTGATCCGCGTTCATAAACAGCAACAGGCAGTGGCTGGGCTGGCCGTCACGCCCTGCGCGTCCGGCTTCTTGGTAATAGGCCTCCAGAGTGCCCGGCAAATTGTAGTGAATGACAAAACGGACATCCTTTTTATTGATGCCCATGCCAAAGGCGTTGGTCGCAACAATCACCTCAATCTCGCCTGTGAAGAACTCATCCTGAACCCGATGGCGCTCTTCAGTCAGCATTCCCGCATGGTACATCTCAACCCGGCGTCGCGTCCGAGCCGCTAACCTCTCACTGAGTTGTTGCGCCTCGTTTCTTGTGGCCACGTAAATAATCCCGCTGCCGGGATGATCCGCCAAAAACTCGACAATCGTCTGGTCTTTTCGTTCCTTGGAATTGACCAGGCGAACATCGTAAAACAAATTGGGTCGGTCAAAGCCGGTGACCGCCAAGTAGGGATCCTGGAGTTCCAGGCGTTGCAGGATATCCTGCCGCACACGCTCGGTGGCCGTGGCGGTCAGGGCAATCGTCTGCGGGTTGCCGTCGCCGATATGTTTGCGAAATTGCCCAATCCGCAGATAATCGGGGCGGAAATCGTGACCCCACTGGCTGATGCAGTGTGCTTCATCCACAGCCAGCATTTGCACTTCGCTTTGCCTGAGGGCCTCCAGAAAACGCCGACTGCGAAACCGCTCAGGCACGACATAGACCAAATCGAACTCACCGCGGGTCATCCGGTGCAATCGGTCATGCTGTTCGCTGGGCTCCAGCGTGCTGTTGATGTAGGTGGCCTGGATGCCCAATTGCTCCAACTGCCCGACTTGGTCCTTCATCAAGGCAATCAAGGGAGAGATCACCAGCACCAAACCCCGTCTGGCGACTGCTGGCAACTGAAAGCAAAGGCTCTTGCCGCCGCCGGTAGGCATCACGCACAGGCAGTTCTGCCCCTGCATGATCGCCTCGACAACAGCCCGCTGCCCTTGACGGAAGGTCTCCAAATGGAACACCTCGGCAAGATAGTGTTCCAGGTCGAGCGTCTCCGGGTCAGCCATCGGTCTTCGAGTCGTCAATACAGATGGTGGTGAAGGATCAGTCAGCTCAGCGGACAAAACCATTCCTCGGCTCGGCCCCACGTCCCCTTGGGTCCAGCTGCCTTGAGCCGAGGCCCCTTTGGTCCAGCCGCCTTGGGTCCAGCTGCCTTGGGTCCAGCTGCCTTTGGCCCAGGCCCCTTTGGCCCAAGCCTCTTGGACCTCGATCCAGTTAGGACAAGTTCAGTCAAGTCAGGATACTAAACCAGGCCGTTGAGGCAAGGTCCCTCGGATCAGACTTACCCAGCAAGGTGCGTTTAGTCCGGCTTGCCCAGCCGCCGTGCCTGGGCCGTCCTGTTCAGGTCGCCCTGCCTAGGCCAAACCTGGTTCAACAGCACCCTCAAGGACAAACTCCCAACGGGGGGGGACAAGATCTTAGGGGACAGACTTTCGGAAGACAAATTCTCAGAGGTACAAATCTTCAGCATACAAAATCTCAGGATACAGATTTCGTCTGATCAGTTGTACTGTTTCGGCTTCTGCCCGCAGTGTCAACGAGCCGGACCCTCAGTCCGTTCACTTAAATGTTCAGTTCGCCAAACGTACCCCGCTCCGACCGTTCTTGATGACTTAGGCACCCCCAGGTCAATCCATTGTCAGAAGAATTTTTATGCCTGGCTGGCTCGACAACGGGTTTCGGCCCAACGCTTTAAAGCAGGATAAGGCAATCTCTTGCTGGGCCAATACCGCCCTGCGATGGTTGCACAATCGCTTCTATGACCAACAGGCCGAGGGGGGGCTTCGACACGGACTGGCCTGACGGGGACCTGGGCCGTTGGCCCTCAACGGACCTCCAACTGCCGAGGGTTTTGCATCCGACGATCTGCCGGAAGAATTTCCCAAGTTGCAGCAAAATCCTTCCGACAAACCCTCCCGTCGCGACGGCCGATTCTAGGTCCGTCGCTGAGGATCTCCCAGAGCAAAGCCTTGGTCAACAAGCATGTGCTCTGAGAGGGGTGGCTCAAGAACCGGTTGCCGAAAAACCAGTCTCCTGCGAACGAGTTGCTCAAAAACCACTCGTTCAAGAACTTCTGGGGCGGCCTTTCTCAAAATCTCCGGCCTTTCCAAGACGCAGGCCAGCTAGCTTGAAACCAACGGAGTCGTCATGGTGGGGCGGTTACTGGGGACAATTCAGTCGGTCGCTGAGGTCTTCACCTCCGAGCGGTCGCCTAAAGGTGTCGCTGCCGGTTTGACCTGGGGATTGGTGCTGGGCCTCCTTCCCAAGGATAATCTGTTGGCCGCCGGCCTGGGTATGATGGTGCTTTGCCTGCAGGTCAATCTCCCAGCGACAGTCTTCGCCACGGCGTTGTTCTCCGCTCTGGCACGTTGGGTTGATTTGCTGGCAGATCCCCTTGGGGAATTTCTATTAACTTACCCTCCTCTGCTGTCGCTTTGGAGTTTTGCCGCTGGTCTGCCTTTGGCTCGTTGGACAAGCTTCAACAACACTGCAGTCTTGGGGAATGTGATCCTTGGCATCGTGCTGGCCTTCCCGCTGTATCGGCTGAGTCTCTGGATGCTTCGCCGCTGGCAACCTTGGGTTGGGAGAGTCTGTGATCGACTCGGTGCCGAGGCCCTTTTGAGCTGGGCTGCCGCGAGAGCGCGAGATATCTACAGGCTGGGGGCTTAGGGGAAAACAACGATGACACGCCTGTTGGGGTTGGTTCGCTGGGACGATCTCTGGCCTCGGCTGCTGGTCTTGTTGGGGGTCTTCTTGGTCCTGTTGGGTTTTCGGGATCTGCTGCTGAAATCGCTGGTGACAGTCGTTGGTCAACGGATCTTAGGCAGCCAAGTTGATGTGGCCAGGGTGGAAACAGCGTTCCGGCAAGCGACCATCTCGCTGACCGAGGTGCAGGTGGCTGACCGACGTCATTTGGATCGCAATTTGCTCTCCTGGGACGAAGCGACCTTGCAGATCGACTCCTGGCAGCTCTCGCTGGGAAAGTTCGTCGTCGTGGATGGACAGATCAATGGTTTGTGCTTGGGCGGCCCCCGATCTGAAAAGGCTGTATCTCGCCCGCTCTTGGTGGAGGCCTTCGACCCGCCAAGTCTTCCCGGGCTGGGCCTGAGTCGAGGACCTGCTGATCCACTCACCGACACGTTGTGGGCCGCGGGACAGTCGGCTCTCACGGCCGCAAAAACTCAGCTGCAAGAGGAAATCCGAGGAACCGAGTTGGAGTCGGCCGCCGTCAGCCAGCAAGTCTACCAGCACTGGCTTCGGCAATTTCAGCTGTGGCAAGATCGCATCGAAGCGTATGGCCATCGTGCCAAGAGTCTCACACAACAAATCCCTTCCCGAGGCGACTTCGCGGACAGGGTGGCCACCGCCCGTCAAATTGCTCAACAGGCTGAGGCTTTGGTCGGGGACCTCACTCTGGACCGACGGCGGATCAGCGCGCTTCCTCAGGCTTTGCAAAACGATCTGCAGGCGGTCCAACAGGCGGCAACTCGAGATCTGCAGCGGGCACGCGAACGCCTCCAGGCGAATCAGCTGACAGCAGAACAGGTCACCGACTCCCTCTTTGGCGAACCCTTTGCCGACCACGTCCAGATGGTCGTTCATGCTCTGCGGGAACTTCACAGGTTTCTCCGGTCCGACGAGCAAGAGGATCCCTCAACAAGCCCCCGAGGTCGCTTGATCGCCTTGCAGGAACAACATCCGACTCCGGAAATCCTGATTCGCCGTGCGTCGATTTCTGGCCAGGGAGAGCTCAACAAACGACCTTTTCGGTACCGTGGCCTCGTACAGAACTGGTCGAACAAGCCGCAATGGGTCTCTCAGCCGCTGACAGTGACCCTGCAGCTGGAAACAGCCGCACGCTTTCAGGTCCGAATTGAGGTCGACTCGGCAGCGGAAGAACCGATCTTCACGGTCCACATACGCTGCCAACGTTGGCCTGTGAGTGCCGGCCATTGGGGTCATCCGCAAGATCTGTCGCTCCACTGGCCAGAGGGGCACGCCCGAGTTGAACTGATGGTCACCGTCCAAGGGGAGAAGTTGCAGGGGACTCTGCACTGGTGGCAGCCGATGGAGGGCCTCCACCTGCAGCTAGGTTCCCCAAGTGCCAGCAGCGGCTCTTTCGGAGCCGCCCGGCCGATCCCCCTGAGCGAACTCTTGGAGCAGCCCTCCGGGCCGATTGTGTCTGTCGCCTTGCAGGGGACTTTGGAAGATCCGGATTGGAGCTTGCGATCTCCCTTGGCGGAGAAACTCAGCGGACGGCTCAATGACTTGTTGGCCGAGGAAGTGGACATGATCCGGCAGGAACTCGCTGGACAAATTCGAAACCAAACGGCGGGCTATCTTGCCGGACTGCGGCAAGCCTTGGAGCCCGGGCCAGCCCTGTTGCTCTCTCGCCTTCAGCAACAGGCCAACTTGCTCCAGGGGACCTCGCTGCTTTGGGCCCAGCAGACCCCTTCGTTGCCCACGCTGCCCCAGAACCTTCCGAACATGCCCCAGAACCTTCCGAACATGCCCCAGAACCTTCCGAACATGCCAGAGGGCATTCGGAACCTGCCACAGTGGATTCGCTGAGACGCCCTGTTGACCAACAGGGAAGGACATGAACAATACGAGGTGACCTTCTCCAGGACCTTGCTGCTGCTGTGCATGGGGCCAACTCATGCTCCGCTGTTTCGTGCTTGGAGACCGTGCTTGGAGACCGTGCTTGGAGACCGTGCCTGGAAAGCGAGGCTGGAGACTGTGCCTAGAGGCCCTGCTTGTCTGCAGTGCTTGGGTACTTCAACATGGTAACAATCCTTGATCGTCTTTGGACCGTACTTGCTGGTGGAGTTGGATCGAGAGCTCTGACTGTTGACTGAGGCCGGCCATCTGCTCACCACTCTGCATACCTCGGACGAGCAAAGCATTTCCAAGCCGTGGGTCACAAGCGATTTGACTGCGAGTGTTTCGGCTGAAGTGTCTCCGCAGGGTAGTCTCACTCACTCGGTACTGAAAAACCCATGACCACACCACAACGCTTTGGGCTGTTGTTTTTCCTTCCCAGCATGATTCTGCTTGGCCTGACTCCCTTCAGCGAGATGCCCCGACTGGCCGTTGGCCAACCGGAGGTCGCCGAGGTTCAGGCCGAGGAGGGGTTTGTTCGGCTCTTCGACGGTAAGACCCTGGAGGGCTGGACCGGGGATCCGGAGCTCTGGACTGTTCAGGACGGAGCTATCGTCGGTTCCAGTGACAAGAAGAAATTGCCCCGCAATAGTTTTCTTGCCACGAAGAAGACTTACAAGGATTTTGTCTTGCGGTTGAAGTTCAAACTTCGCAATCACAACTCGGGCGTGCAAATCCGCAGCAAGCTGCATGATGGATTCCGTGTCACAGGCTATCAGGCAGATATCGCTGAGAACAAGTTTCTAGGCATTCTCTATGAAGAGGGTGGCCGGGGGATTTTGGCCAACGTCAAACCGCAAGAGGTCAAGCCCCACTTCAACAAGGGCGACTGGAACGAATATGTGATCACCGCCAAGGGAAACACAATCGTCCAAGAACTCAACGGTTTTCAAACCATCGCATACACAGAGAAAAGCGACCGCGGCGCTAAAGAAGGGGTGATCGCTCTCCAGCTGCACGCCGGCCCCAAGATGGAGATCTCCTTCAAAGATATCCAGATCAAAGTCCTCGAGCAGTAAGTCGCTTCCAGCACCCATCTTGACAGACCCCATCTTAACAGGGGTGCAGTCAGGCTGGTAACGCGGTTTTTAGTCGATTACTAGCGTTGTGAGAGTCGTATTGAGGGGTTATCGGGGGAAGGGCCGCAGAGTCGTCGAGAATGCGGGCCCAAATCTTGGACCAGATGTGACCCCGAACAGCGGTTCGGAGATCGACGACGTGCTGCCCAGTTTGAGCGTTCCAGCGCATACCCGAATGCTTCAAGCGTTGGTTGAAGATGACCTTGCAGCCAGCTTCGGTGATGCCGCTTCCAATGGGTTCGCCAGCATCAATCCGTTCCGCGAAATTCATGTGCAGGCGGTATTTCTTCAAGTAGTTCAGCGCCGAAGCATAGTCGGCCTTGGTGCCCTTCAGGCCGTGACGTCGTTTCTGTTGGGCTGCGGACTGAATCATACGCAACACCCCCTGGGGCTTGTCTCGCATGGTTCGACGTTGCTTGGCAGCCCAAGACGAGGCCTTCTGTCCCGCTCCGAAGATCGAGTTGGCCAAACTAGAGACATACTCACAGGCATGATAAAAATCGACGCCCCAACTCCAAGACAGAGGTTGGCCGGTGACCGGGTGAAGCATCGGCTTCAGCACGTTGTGGTAAAACGATTGAGGATGGCAGCCTGCGTCTGTCACGTATCTCAATTTCGGAACCTCGCCGTCAAGTTGCCTCAACGTTTCGGTGATGATCTTGGTGAGACGAGCCGTCATCGTGGGCTGATCGCTTTCGGGCATTTGACCGAGATAGACGGTTCCCCAAGGTTGCACAACAGGCGAGTTCGCTTGCGGTCATAGACAGCCAAGGTTGCACAACTGGCTTCCTCCCAGAAAGGTCGAGTCTGAACATAGACACCGTCCCGCCCTACTTGGAACAAGGGCTCATAGTCCCCTTGGCTTCGCTCAGCCTCCTCAAGCAATTCCACAATGTGGTCGACTGCCGCTTGATCGTGGTGAAGGCGGACCTGCTGGCCTAGATCACAGACCACGCGACGCAGTGCTCCCACGCCGGGCGTCACTCGAAAACGTTCCTTGAGGACCTCCAATACGGCTTGCTGGGGCAAATCGGCGACCAGCCGACCGGTGACTTCCGCCAAGGCCGGGGTCATTCGACCGGCGATCAATCCCAGACGAACATCCAGAGGAGCCAGTCCCGGAACCCCGAGGGCCTCGGCTTGATAGAACCACCTCTTCAGCGAGACGCAGCCAAAGCGCGTGTCGATGTTCTTGTTGGTCTGCCGGTTCAGTCGATAGCTCTCGCCCTGGAACTCGATGCGTGTGGGAACACAGCTGCGATCATCGGTTTCCAGGGTTCGCAGGGTAAATTCCATCAGCACCCGTCCGACTTCGCGGAGCAGGTCCTCCAATTGTCGTTCCAATCGTTCGGTGGACTTGGGCGTCGGAGGGCGGCGTGAAAAAACTTCGTACCGCGGCGATCAATCGCCAGGCCAGCGGCACAAGACGAAGGATCAGATCAACAGGGACAACCCTCAGCAGGGATTCCAAAGCTTGCGACTCAGAGGTAGTCTGGTTCATGGCGTCGGTTCCGTTTGGTTTGTTTGGCTGCAACCAAAAACATCCAGCAGGACATCGACGCCAATTTTTTTTCAACACCCGATTCCGGTCCCTGTTACTGAGCGGATTGCACCCATCACAGCAACACACTTCCAGATATCGGCAACCACTGCAGTTGCTCTCGTTCGAAAGGAATAGTGCCAGACGACAAGACTCTTACGAGTTAAGTTTTGCTGGTTAGGGAAGCCTCGTCCGTCGCCTCAA
>CAZYKP010000027.1:0-9542 GCA_964648025.1 uncultured Pirellulales bacterium
TCGTGCCCCGATCTGATTGCCGCTCAGATCCAGCCAAGTCAGACCAGAAAGATGGTCCCCCCCAGCCAAGGCCTCAGCCCCTTCGCCCCCCAGACGGCATCCATTCAGATCAATCCGTTGTAATCGCCGCAAATGCCCGGCGGTCCCCAAAGCCTGCGCGATCTCAGGCCCATGTTGGTTATCGCCCAGATAGAGATCCCGCAGATTGCTCAAGGCCTCATTTTGCAAAAGCCGCGCGACGGAGGCATCTCGGGCGGGGTCTGGTTGACCGCTCCCAGCGTCCAAACCCCAGGCCTGGTCTTCTAGGGCCAGGATTTTGAGGGTGGACAACACAGAACTCTGGGCAAGCGTATCCAGACCGGCCAGGCCAATCGACCTCCAGACAAATGCCAGCTCTTCGAGATTGACAAAGTGCTCGTGACCAGCGATCTCCAGGGCCACCTCTTGAGCAAGGGAATCCGAATTCTCGGAGGCCTCTGGGTTGGGCACCGGAGGCAAGACCACCAGCTTCTGCAGATTGGCTAGGACCCCGGAGGCCAGCAAATCGCGATATGTTTCCAAGGTCAGGCTTGCGTCGAGTTCACGCAGGCATCCGGCTGAGGCCAAAGTCGCAGCCAGACGTTTGCCGAGTTGGGGATCAGCTGCATCGCAGTGCAGGGAGTGGACTTGTTGCATCAGAGGGCTGTCGGCGAAGGAAGTCACCGGGCGTCCCAGATGCACTCGGCGGACACAGGCGGTCTCGAGGTTGAACAGTTCTTCGGCGTGCTCTTGCCAGGCCCGGTCTGTTTGGAAGGTGACCCCTTCAAGCATTCCTCCAAAAAGGGCCTCGCAGCCCTCAATAACTTCGTAGGACCCAATACTCGCAGGACCTGAGGCGCGTACCCCCCAGCGGACTTCGCTGTACTGGGGCCAGTTCTTTCGCCAGGTCGCCAGGTGGCGGCGGAGTAACAGTTGCTGCCGCTCCCAGAGCGGGTAGACCTCGGGAGCAAACCGCGGGAGCTGTTCCAATTGGCACTGAACCCGAATGAACTCTCCCAACCCGGCTTGGTCGCCACCTTGAGAATCTAGCCAGTCGGCAAAAACCAACCGCAGGGACAAATCGTCGGGATTCCGACGAATGGCTCGCAGAAACTCCGTTCGATCAACCATCGCCTGTGTCCTGTCGTCCCTTTGGCAACGTTCCGCTCGTCGGTAACTGGTTCACTTAGATGTGTTCACTTGCATGCGTCTTCGCCATGATGGCCCGTCGGAGTCCGACGACCTCTTTAGGGTACGCGATGGCTCCCCCTGCCGACCAGAACCTCCAGTCAACCAAGACCCCGGAATCGACAAGCTGATCGATGAGGTCCGAGCAGCTTCAACTCTGCAGCTTGGCATCTTCTCTGGAAAAGTTTGGCTCAAAGGGCCCCTTTGCCTCGTGACCCAGAAGGTTCAGCTCGATCTCAGGTGAAGGATTGTCCCAAAGCCAACAACCGGGGCCTCGCCCAAGCAGAAACGATCGCCCAAGCAGAAACGATCGCCCAAGAACTGCTCGGCATTGCCCTCAGGTTGCCAGGCCAAAGGCTTGCACCCAGAGCACGTGTTTTGCATGAGCGAGTGTTCGTGATCCTCGGAGGGCTTGGTGACGCGTTTGAGGGCGACGAACCTCTGCTATCAGAGCTTCCATCCCTCACACCTTCCAGCGATTGGAGCTTCGAATTCGGATACTGGCAGCGGTCTGGGAGCCTCCAGAGGTGGCTCCTTGGGCCCGCCGAGGGCGTTGCCTCCAGATATCCAGCGCGAAGTCGGAGCAATTGTCTGGAGGGAAGGTCCTCTGTGGCTTTTCCGGTTCTCGGGCGCGTTTCCGGTTCTCGGGCGCGTTTCCGGTTCTCGGGCGCGTTGTGTTGCTCGTGTGTCGTGGCCCACGTGTCGTTTGCGGCACGGGAGGAGCATTGGCCGGGCAGGCGTTGGCCTGAAGGAGAAGTCGTTGCTCCCGCTGGCAACGACGCAAAACGCCAGGGAGGGCGGTGCTGTGAACACCTGTGGGATCAGATATCTGCCACCTAAAATCCTAGAGCCTTCGCTGGCGATTCGCCTGATCTTTCAGGATATCACCAACGAAACGGACGACGCATTTTAGCAGATAACACTGGCTTTAATTACCAGGAATCTGATGACCTCCGTCGCAAACGAGTTGCGACCTGTTGACAGAACGGTCCTTTGGGCAGTGGAGGTATAGCAGCTGGGAAGTTGTGCCTCGGGACAACTCCAGGACGGACGGGCAGCTCAACCGCTGAGCAGTTCCAGCTGGTCAAACCAGTAGGCTGAGTCATCGCGTCGGCAGACGAGGAACCGGCCCAGGTTAGCGAGATCTTTGGCTTCGTGATAACGCAGATAGATGTGGGATTGATCCACACCGACGACTTCGAGTTTGCCCGACTCGTGACTCATCGCAAAACGGGCACGACGAGCCAAGCCGCTATTCTTGGAAATTGCCTGGCGAAATATGGCAAATCCTTCGACCAAGGGCAACTCGTAGGGTTCGTTGCCTTCGGTAGGCCGTCCCTGAAACAGGTAATAGGGTGGGCACCCGGCGTAGCTCAACTCGCCATACAGTTCAGCCAGCACGTCGGCGTTGTCGTTGACCCCGCGGATAAGAGGACATTGGTTGACACAGATCAGCCCGTTGTCGATGGCACAGGCCAAGCCTTCCCGAGCCGGTGAGGTGAGCTCTCGAGGATGGTCGAAGTGGGCCATCAAGTAGATCCGGCTCTGAGGCGTACTGTAGGTCCGAAACGCCTCCTGAAGGGTCTGGTCTGCTAAGATCCGCCAGGGATCGAAGGCCGGCATTTTGCTGCCGATGCGGATAATGCGGACGTGAGGGATCTGGCGAAGCTTCTCGAAGATCTCCACCAACCGACGAGTGCTCATCAGCAGGGGATCACCACCGGTGAGCAACACATTGTTGACCTCAGGATGCTCAGCGATATACCGCAACCCCACGCTGATATCGTTGGTGACCTCATCGTTGTCGTCCATGAACAGCCGCTTGCGGAAGCAGTACCGGCAGTAGGCCCCGCAGACTTCATTACACAACAGCAAAACGGTGTCGGTGTACTTATGCTGGACACCTCGGGCAACGGTGACACTCTGCTCATTGCTGGCGTCGAGCCTTCCCCAGTCGTTGAGCTCCTCCTCGCGAGGAATGATCAGCTGTTTGATCGGGTCAGCCGGATCGCTCCAATCAATCAGCCTCAGATAGTAATCGTTGGCTCGAAAAACAAACCTCTGCGCAACCCGTTCCAGGAGCTCGCGTTGATCGTCTGGGATGTTCTGAACCTGAGAAACGCGGCGGACATACTTCACTCGCCGCTTGGCTGCCTGCTCCCCTCGGCCAGGCGTTGCCGAATGATCAACGGGTTGCCCAGCAAGTTGCTGTCGGTGAAGCGTCTTGTCAGAATGGCCGTCCTGATGCTCAGGCCGCTGAGAAGGTTGTCCTGGCAACTTCTCTCCAGCGTTCTCTGGCCCAGCATTCTTCGACGATTTGCCGACGGACTGCTCAACCTGGCAGGATTCGGAATGACCGTCTTGGGTCGCGTGAGGAGAAGTCTTAGGAAACTGAATCAAAGGTAACTTCACCGGGGCCATAAACTCTCCGAAAAAGTGTGTCACCAGCCGATGGACGTGCAAGAAAACCCAGGCGTTCTGCAGAATTGCCCATGACCAAGTTCTATGCGAGCCCTTGTGCCTACCCCTTGTTCGGCCTTTGAACTGTCTGGGCTTGTGTTCTCAGCCGGAAGCATTCCTTGGCCTGAGGGAACGTTGCCTTTTCTGGCAGCGAAACAGGGTCTGCGTTTGTATCGTCGAGTTCCCGCCGGCCAATAGTCGCTACTCCGTCCTCAGGTGAGTGTGTCACCGTTTTTCTAGTTTGTGTATCGATTATAACCCCTCACTGAGGCAGCACCACCGTCGAACGAGACTTGTTGGTCCGCTGGAGCCATGTGTCACGCTTGGAAGTGTCTTCGCTGGGTTGTTCCGCCCCTCCTCAGAACGATCTGACAGGCTGGCCGAATCCCGAAAAAGCCCTGGCAAAAGAACCGGAAAAATTCTGGGGCATGGCTCTTGTTTGCATGATCTCGGGCGTGTTCTCTTTTCGGGGGGCATTTCGCCAAGTGTTAAAAGGGCAATAGGTCGCCGCGGACGTCGTCGAGCCACTCTCTCAGAGAATCCCTGGGCAGGTCTCGCAAGCCAGGAAAGCCACCCCAGTGAAAGACCATCCGAAGATAATCCAGAAAAGAGCAACCTGAGTAGACCGTCTGAAGCACCTCACCCCCCGGGCCGCGACACTCGAGCATCCCATCCAGCGAAGGCCCATCACAGCGGATGAGAATCGAACCCCCGCTGCCGACATTGGTCTTGGTGGGAGCAAAGGGAGCAAAGACCACCTCATACGGACCGACTGGCACATGCATGTGCTGGCTTGCTTGCTGCTGGTCGTCTTGGTCTTGAGCGTCTTGATCTTGAGCGTCTTGGTCTTGAGCGTCTTGGTCTTGAGCGTCTTGATCTTGAGCGTCTTGGTCATCTTCGTAGGGCCCCTCATCCCAGTGGTGGTCGTCTTCGTCCCAGGGGAGCCCCTGCGGGATAGGGCGGACGAATAGGGGATCGGTATGACGAAAGACCACCTCCGGAGGAATCCCGTCGCCAGCGTAGGCCTCAAACCCCCACTGGGGATGTGTCCCACGGAAGTCCACGATGCCGACTTCCTCAAAGAAAAGCCGCAACGAGAGTGGCAAGCCGTGGCGGAGGACCGCATCCACATTCTCCACTTCCTCCTGAAGTTGTGCAGAAGGCGGCTCCCATCCCTGAGGTCGCAGGGGCTCAAACAGGTAACTCTCGCCTCGATAACGTTCCGCAAGATACTGGCAGTTGTAGCGTACTCGCCTCATGATATTTCGGCCATGCCGGCGTGCCCTCCGAAGAGAATCTTCGCTGCCGCCACCACCAGGGCCATTCCAGCAAGTCTCCCAGCCAGTCCGATCGAGATGAGCCAACAACTCATCCGCCGGGCGAAGATCTTCTGGTTGAGCCAAAGCCCGGATCTCCTGTTGGGCTTGGTAGAGCCTTGCGGCTTGGTCATCCTGTAAAGTTCGACCATCCAACGCACATTCCAAACGTACGATCTCTGCTGCTGGATTGCGTTGACTTTGCAGCCAGTCGGCATAAACCAACAGGGGAGTTCTGTTCCCCGGGTCGGCCAACGCGGCCTGGCGAAATTCGGTGTGGGAACTCATCAGAGAACGCCAAATTCCTGGACACGGACCCCACTGAGGCCGCAGCACAAAACCAGCAACGTCGCTCTTGGCGAACCAAAAGTCACTCTCAGGCGATGTTTGCAGAGGTGACTTGACAAGCACGCCTCAACCAACGCCCGAGAAGTCCCCAACCACCGGTTCGCCAACCTCTCAATCCACCACCAGACCGAATTCGACCCCAGCACGCTGTCAACTTCAGCTTGCCAGTTCATAAACTGGCCAGGTTGACTGCTGCCTTCGGAACATTCTTGCTTGGGCCAAGCCACACGAGCCGCCGGAACGACCAGTGATTTGGCAGCTATTGATCGACCAGCTGTTGATCGACCAGCCTTTCCGCTGTCCCGGACGAGCCAAGATTTTCCTCGACCTCAGTAGTTGGACTGTCCCAGATGTGGCCGCTTGCCCACCTCGATGTTGTTGCGTGTCCCCGGTTGGGGTCCTATCGGTTGGGCCTTGACCACAATCTAAGACAGTCGAGGTAGGAATTCCAAAGGCCCTTGCTTGTTGGCCCCTTGGGGCCTCTCCTGGACCGTATCCGGTGTTCTCCGCCTCCGAGAAGGGCCCACTGCAAGCGGTCAGCAGGTTCGGCCTCGCCTCGCAAGAAATCAACCCACTCAGTTGCCCTGTTGGTGGTTTATTGGGAGGGATGATCCTCAAAAGAATCTGCACTCTGCTGGTCTTGGTCGAGTTGTCTGGGGGCTTTTTGCTTAGGGGCTTTTTCCTCAGACGTGTTGTGACCCGGCGTGTTGTGACCTGGCGTGTTGTGACCGGGCGTGTTGTGACCGGGCGTGTTGTGACCTGGCGTGTTGTGACCGGGCTCGGGTTGACTGGGGGGCTGGTTGGAGGATTCCGCTTCAGTTGGAAAGAGCATCCCAAGCCTTCGTCGTGCGTTTCTCTTGGCCTCCTGTTGCATATCCACATGGATGTCCGTCTCGTCGACGATCTCGCCGGTGAGCACTTCTAGCACGTCTTCTAGGGTCACCAGTCCCGAGACGCCCCCATGTTCGTCCAGAACAATGGCCAAGTGCTTATGGCTTGTCTGGAACATCACGAGCAGTTTGTCCGCTCGGGTGCTCTCGTGCACAAACCGCACAGGTACAGCCAGATCGCGGACGAGAGTTTGTTGGCTCTTCCCGTCGACCAAGTGGCTGAGGACTTTGCTCTTGAGCACCAGCCCCACAACGTTATCGGGCTCGTTATCGATGACCACGATGCGGCTGTGTGGACTATGAGCGATCAAGCTCTTAGCTTGCTCAATGGTTGCCGAACCGTCCACTGTGGTAATGGCCGTCCGCGGGGTCATCAGGTCGATGGCTTTGGCATCGTTGAGCCGAAAGACCCGCTCGATCATCTGCCGCTCATCGAACTCGATGACACCCTCTTGAGATCCAATGCGGGCCAACAGAGTGATCTCCTCTTCGTTGGTTGTTTGGATCCCGACCGGACCAGGCACCAACAACGAGGTGAAATACTCAATGGCCACCACAACCGGGGTGAACACCCAAGAGAGCAGCCAAACCGGACGCGCAGCGACCATCCCCACGGCCACACAATGCCGCTCCCCAATATTCTTGGGCAAGATCTCGCTAAAGAGGATCACCGCAACTGTCAGCCCTCCCAGAAACCAACCTGGGTCGGTCTCAGGAAAATGCCGATTAAAGACCAGAGTTGCATAGCCGGTGCCCACGATGTTGGCAATGTTGTTGCCGATGACAATCGTGGCGATCGGCTTGGTCAACTTGGTCTTCAGCGCATGCAAGACCTTCCCTGTTGCGCTGCCCTCGGCAAGTTGTTGGGCTTTAGGGAGAGGCAGGGAAAATAACGCCGCCTCGGTTCCTGAGAACACAGCCGAGGCGACAACCACGGCCAGGACGGCCAGCACCAGTTCAAGCATCACTCTGGATCCGCCGCCGGAACGGCACCAGCGTCTGAAATTGTGAAAATGGTCCAAGGGTCAGACCAAACAAGAAGCCGCCCTACTTGGAAAAAGTATCCGACTTGGAAACAGTGTCCGACTTGGAAACAGTGTCCGAAAGGTCTCCCCACACAACAACTTCTCAGCAACCAACGGTCTCTGACAAACTTGGATGATTCAGCCCAAACCATCCGGCAACAATACGCTTCGCGGCAACAATACGCTTCGCGGCAACAATACGCTTCGCGGCAACAATACGCTCTGCGGCAATCAGTGCCTCCACATCCCAATCATCAATCTTCACCTGTAGCGATCGCTGGCAGTTCTCGTCAGTCGCAACCACCGGTCATTATCAACAATAGCCACCGATGCCCATCTCACAGATCTCCCCGCTTGAATCTCAGGTCAGCCCCAGCCGAGACCTCACTGCGCGGTTGTTCTATCGGCTCAGATCAGGCCAGACAATACACATCCACCAGCCCGCTTGCTGAACTGACCGGTCGGGGCCCACTCAAAGACTGACCACCCCCAGAGTCCCAACTGAGCATTTTGCTCGCCGAGAAGATCAACAACAATCCTAAGCACCTTTTTGCTTGTCTTGATGCAGACAGAATCGCAAGTGCACCCTCAGCCAGAAAATCAATGATTCAATACAAGCATTAACACTGAATTTTACATTCATTCCCTTACTAAAGTCCAACCCTTTGGCGGGCACTGGCGGCATTTTCCCGAGGTGCTTGTCTTGAGAACGTCGGAGCCGACGATGCGGCTCGTCCAGTTGCCGAGGGCACCAAACGGCCATCCTCCAGGAAGCTCCAGGCACACTTCAGTCTGGGGGCTTCAGAGATTGGAGTCAAATCAAGAGCATCCAAGCCCCCACCCTGTCTCAGGGTCCGTGCCAGGCGTTACAATTGTGCGGCCAAGAACACTTTGCTTTCCCAGGGACGACTCTCCAGGTGCTGGGCAGTGCGACCAGCCAACCACCCACGGACTGCACCCACGGACCTGTGAACACTCTCTCGAAGTCAACGCTCCCACAAACCCAAAACCCCACAAAGCCCAACAAGAGTTGCCTCCGATTTGCCAGCACCTTTCCCAACACCACCCTCAAGCACCGATCCCTTCTGCTCAAACAAGCCCGCCGAGCCATCCGAGTCAGTCGAATCAGCGGGTCGTTGGGCCGCTGTTCTACTTTGACCGAGGTCTCAAGTTGGCTGGGGCGGACTTGGCAGTCGACATCCGCCGACGCCAGCCGCGGGGGTTTATCTCCCACGCCCATTCCGACCATATGGCCCGACATGAGCTGGCGATCTGCACCCCAGCCACTGGGGCGTTGTATCAGCTCCGCTTGGGAAAGCGAGTTGTTTGGGAATTAGCCTACCGGCAGTTGCGTCGTTTTGGACCTTTGGAGCTGATGACTTATCCAGCTGGGCATTGTCTTGGTTCGGCCATGCTCTGGGCAACCGACGGGCGGAGGTCCGTCCTGTACACAGGGGATTTTAAGCTCTCAGAGTCCGCCACCGCCGAAGCGGCTCAGTTGCCCACAGCCGAGGTGCTCATTATGGAGACCACCTATGGTGAACCGTGCTACCGGCATCCACCTCGCCAGGAAACGCTTCGGCAACTGCAAAGACTTGTGGAGAAAGCTTTGGGCCAAGGACGGCCCCCGGTCTTTTTAGCTTATACTCTTGGAAAAGCTCAGGAGGTGACCCGTTTGCTCACGGATCTTGGCATTCCGGTTCTTCAAGAGCGAAGCATCTGGCAGGTCAGCCAAGTCTATGAACAACAGGGTGTCTGCTTGGGGCGGTTTGAGCAGTATCCTGGCTACTGGCGGCCCGGTCACGCGGTCATTGCTCCGCCGGCCTTTCACAAGCCCGTTTCGCTGCCGCGGCTGAAGAACGCCTTACGAGTGGCGGTGACCGGCTGGGCCAACGGCACGGCCGCCACCAACCAGCGGCTGCTGGCCCGTTGGGGAGCCCATGAGGCCTTAGCCCTCAGCGATCATGCTGATTTTGCCGAACTGCTCGAAGCGGTAGGGCGAGTCCAGCCCAAGCAGGTGTTCTGCTTTCATGGTCCCGACAGCTTTGTGAAGCATCTGCGACGGGAGGGCGTCGAGGCTTATTCGCTTTGTCAACCAGAGACGTGGCCTCGATGATCACTGACATCGCTGTCCCAGATGGACTGCGGCTCAGATGCAGTTTGCAGGGGGCCCAAACGGTAGGCCTCTTTAAGGCGGATGCAACAACGTTTCGTTGCCCAACCGCCCTATCAGAAACAGTTCGATCCAGAAACAGTTCGACCCAGAAACAGTTCGATCCAGAAACAGTTCAACCCAG
>CAZYKP010000027.1:9642-47028 GCA_964648025.1 uncultured Pirellulales bacterium
GATCCAGAAACAGTTCGACCCAGAAACAGTTCGATCCAGAAACAGTTCAACCCAGAAACAGTTCAACCCAGGAACAGTTCAACCCAGGAACAGTTCAACTTCGGGGACGGTCCAACTCCTGGTCTGCGGTCTGCTGATCGACCTGTTGGGGGCTGACCCCAAGGTCAAGGATGCTGCAGCCAACAACGGGATTGAGTTGCCGTGCTTCGGCAGCAGCCAGTAACTGCTCGCTCTCAGCACCAGGGTTGAGAAACAACTCCCGGCATCCTCGTTGAGCGACGTCATCCAACAGCCCCAGGCCAACCTCTGGCGGCACGTAAAAGCTCACCCGATCCAACGGCTCTTCTCCGGGCACCTCGCTCACCGAGGGATACACGCTCAACCCCTCAACTTGCCCTCCTCTGGGATTGACCGGAAAGACCGTCCATCCCTGCCGTTGATACGCTCGGACCGCCTTGTTGCCAAACTTTTCACGGTGAGTGCTTGCTCCCACAACGGCAACTGTTCGCTGATCAGACATTGGTGATCTGCCAAAACCTCGAAAAGTCCAGAAACCACTCTCTCCCAGAAACCACTCTCTCCCAGAAACCACTCTCTCCCTGAAACCACTTGTTCTCAGGAACTGGACTGAGGCTTTTGGGGCGATTCCGACTGAGGGCAAAGGGAGCCCGGACAATCCAACAGTCGTGCGGTGAGGACTTTTCGCCTTTGGGTGCCTCAAGGACCTTTCACGAAAGTCCATCAGTCTCGACGGGCGTTGGCGCTCTCTGGGGTCTTCTGAGCGGCCAGCCAATTTTTCCAGGCCTGGATGTTGTAGCGGAAGTTGTGGTTGGTCAGTTGGGTCAGAGTCTCCAGAACGGTCGTGTTCTGGATGTAACGGGAGACAACTCTTGTGGAGCTTCCGGCTGACAACCCGCCAAGCGAAGGAGAGTTGCTGCTGCCGCCTGGGCGGGAGAATGTCGCTCCGATTCCGCCACCGGGGTTGCCGAGAGTGACTTTGAACTTCTGCTTGGTCACCAAAGCATCAATCAGGGCTGGCACAGCAGCGATATCCCCGATTTGCCCCAAAGCATAAGCCGCGCGGTTGATGATTGTGGTGTCTTTGCTGTTGAGGGCTCGGATAAACGCCACGGTAATCTCGGGATTCTTCCGGTCCTCGGCCTTGCGGACCAAATGATCCAAGGCCTCCAAACGGACCTCCCGATTGGGATCGGTCAAGTTCAGCTGCACCAACAAGTCGTTGGAGGCCATGGAGTCCATCCGGCTCAAGGCATGGATGTACAGCAAACGCACATCGGCTCGAGGATCCTCTTCAAGATTGTACTTGATGGCAGGCAAAGCCAGTGCATCATCCAGCGTCCGCAACCGTACAACGGCCTCTTGCCGTTGCTGGGGCCTGCCTTTATCGATCCAGTTTCTCCAGAGTCGAATCTTGCGATACCATTCTTTTTGGGCTTTCTCTTCCTTTTTTCGTTGGTCCATCAGATCAAGTTGCTGGGGCAAGTACCAACGTCGGCCTCTTTTGACGTACCCGCGGCTGGTCATCACCTCATCTCGGGTCATCCACCCTTCTTGTGTGCGAATGTACCCTAAGATGCTTCGAGCCTCTTTATGCTCAGGGTTCAACTCGATGATACGCTGGAGGTGTTCCCGCCGCTGCGTATAAAGGTTTTGCTCCCGGCACCAATTCGCCAGAGCGAGTTGCCCCTCCACAGTATCGGGGTACGTTGGTTTGATCCGTTCGTACTCCTCAATCGCCGGGCGAGTTCGCTCATGCTTAGCAACCACTTCTCGATCCAGGGTAATGAGAATGCCCTGTCCGGTTTCAATGGTATAACTCCGAGACGATTGCTCTGAGGGCACCAACTCCCCCACAACCTTGCCACCACTTCGAAGGGTAAAGATATCCGCTTTGGCGTCCTCCAAATTCAGGACCAGCAAACCGAAGACCGCCAGAGAGAACCCGAAACAGGTTCTGGCCAAGCCACGCGGTTGTTTCCGAGATGCCAAATCGATACCCTCCGCAGGCTTAGCGACTGCTTTGTGGGTGATGGTTTTCGAGAAATCTGTCGACTGCCCTTCACACACAGCGACACAACACACACAGCGACACAACACACACAGCGACAGCACAAGGTGGAATCATCTCCACACAAAACAGGGAAAAATTGTTTCAGAACACCTCAGCGTCATCAAGCACTCACCCCTGCCAACGGCGGGACAGGGAGTCGCCAGAGAACACAGATGTTGGAGTCAGAAGGAGACGTTTTCGCGAAACCCTTCTGGTTTGCTTGCTCTGCTTGCTCGACCGGGTTACTCGACCGGGCTGCCTTTTTTGCAATATAGAACGATAGCCAAAGTGCAGGCAAATCTCCCTCAGACAGAGCGTGTGGAAAGTTCTTGCTCGTCCGGTGGCGATCTCAAGCTGCTGGTACACTCCCAAGGCCGTCGGATTTCTGCCTGCCAGCAGCCAAGGATGTCGCCCTGACCGAGGATCTCAAGGTGGCCAACTCCTAAGACTTGTTCCGCCGCCAGGATCGGCGTTGGAGCTGTTCTCTGGAGAACCTTCTGCCTGCGGCTCATTTGGTGTTTGATCGGCACAGGCCTTGTCAACAAGCCCCGGTTTTACCTACTGTCCTAGCTTGATGGCGAGTTGGCGCCTCCGCTTGCCGGTTTTGAGGCTCGCTGAGATACAGGCTCGCTGGAATACAGGCTCGCTGGAATACAGGCTGTTGGGGAGGAACCGGGGCTTGGTAAGGCTTGATCCTCGCGACTTCGACACTTCGTGAGAGCTGTGGTGAACCATGTCTGACAACACACTGATTCGCTCTCCCGATCACCATGCTCTTGAAAAGCTGGTTCACCAACTGGCCGCGACAGCCGATGAGCTCGACCGCAGCTGTCGCTGGCCTGCCCAAGAGCTCTCCTTGTGTGCCCAAGCTGGGGTCTACCGCTGGTTTGTCCCCCAGCAATTCGGAGGTATGGGCTGGGAATACCCAGATCGGCTTCGAGGTTTGATCAAGTTGGCTGCCGGATGTTTGACCACCACATTCAGCTTGACGCAACAGATCACAGCGGCCAAATGGATTGTTGCCACGCAGAGGTCGAGTTTTCGCGACCGTTATTTGCCGGGTCTTCTCAGTGGGAAGGTGGTCTTCAACACGGGACTGAGCCAGCTGACCACCAGCCGCCAGCATTGGGGTCACCCGGCGATGGTAGCCACTGAGATCCCCGGCGGCGTCCGTCTCAACGGGCTCTGTCCTTGGGTCACCGGGGTTGGTCATGCCGACTTTACCATCACCGGCGCCACCTTAGAAGATCGGCGACAACTCATCGTCGCTGTGCCGCAGGATCTTCCGGGCGTTCATTTAGAAACCCCAGTTGCACTGACAGCTCTTTCGGCCACCCATACCGCCAGTGTTCGCTTGGAACACGTTGAGGTTCCTTCGGAGTGTATCCTTCAGGAACCGGTGGACAACGTGATGGTCCAGCGGCAAAGTGGCGGCACGGGAAGCCTGGACACCTCAGCACTTGCCCTAGGTGTCGCGTCAGCAGCGGTGAACTACCTCACCCAACAAGGCCACAGCCGTCCTGAACTTCGAGCAATCGCTGAGAGCTTTCGAAGAGAGCATGCCGCAACAGTCGCCGACCTGCTGATGCTTTCCATCGGCGGACAGCCTTGCACCAAAGATCAAATCCGTGTGCGGGCCAACGATCTGGTCCTGCGGTTGACCCACGCTGCCCTGATCGCAGCCAAGGGTGAGGGATTTCTTGTCGGCCACCCCACCAGCAGATGGTGCCGAGAAGCCCAGTTCTTTCTCGTCTGGAGCTGCCCGCAAGCAGTTGCTCAGACCGCCTTGCAACAACTCGCTCAGCGGCGAGACTTGTGAGTCAACAACACTGAGAGACTCTCCGAAAAGCATCCGGCAATCCACGATGTTGTGGAGCCGAAGTCATGGTGCAACACGATCCAGGTGGATTCCGGTGCTTTTCGAACAGACTGTGAGGAACAATGGTTCCAAGAAACGGTTTGACAACCTCGAGTGAAAAACAACCATCTAAGCCGGCTGACACCCTTGGGTCCGTTGTGCCCAAAATCGAGGGACTCAGGGGCCCTTTGCGCATCCCCGCTGGGCCAGTAAGATCGCCCAAACCTGGCGTCCTTCCCTAACTCCTTGGCACTCCTTGACATCCCTCAACTCCGGAGGTCTGCTTCCATGGCCAATGATACAAACGTCCACTGGCACGAGCACTCAGTCACACGTCCGGAACGAGAGCAGTTGATGGGCCACAAGGGCTGTGTGGTGTGGTTCACCGGCTTGAGCGGCTGTGGCAAAAGCACAGTGGCCAATTTGGTTGACCATAAGCTGCACTCCTTGGGCATCCACAGCTTTGTCTTGGATGGCGACAACGTCCGCCATGGTTTGAATGCCGGCCCGGGCATGCTCAAGGAGCGTCACGGGGAGGAGTTTGCCAAGCGATTTGGCCTGGGATTCTCCGCTCAAGACCGCGAGGAGAATATCCGCCGTGTCGGAGCAGTTGCCGAACTGTTTGCCAGCAGCGGGCTGATCACCCTGACCGCCTTTATCAGCCCTTACCGAATCGACCGCGACCGAATCCGCCAGCAAATGACCGAAGGCGACTTCGTCGAGGTGTTCGTCGATGCCCCTCTGGAAGTCTGTGAGGCCCGCGACCCCAAGGGCCTTTACAAAAAGGCTCGCGCCGGAGAGATCAAAGGCTTTACGGGAATCGACGACCCCTACGAAGCACCTGAAAAGCCTGAACTGGTCCTCAATAGCGGCGAAAAGTCAGCCGAAACCTTGGCCGAGGAAGTCATCGCTTATCTCAAGCAATCCGGCAGGGTCCCTGCCTGACTCTGACAAAAGTGTCTCAGGCAAAAGCGTCCCAGGCAAAAGCGTCCCAGGCAAAAGCGTCCCAGGCAAAAGCGTCCCAAGCAGAAGCTTTTCAAGCAGGAGCGTTGGGCCTCAAGCTTCCCTGGAACGGCAAGACCACGAGCCCGGCTGGTTACTGCAAGGCAGCAATCTTGTGATCAAAGAAAAACGTGCCTGTCGGAACAACCGCCAGCAGCACACCCAGCAGGGCAACCATCACCGACATCGATGCCTGCGTCACCGCCCAGAAAAGGCCCGCACAAAAGGCCAGAAACAACACCCCGTGAATCATCCCCACCACATTGACCGCCAGTGGGAAATTCGCGAAATATTTCAGTGGCATCGCCACCCCTACCAGCAAAATTAAGGAAACACCTTCTGCGAAGGCAGTCAGCCTGAGAAGGTGGATAAGACGTTGTTTCATCATCGCCCAAGCAACAAGCCTTCGGTACTTTTTCTAAGCTGACAATCCCTGTCTGCAAAGCTCATTCCAATGGATATGACTTTCAACTGGCAAGAGTTCGGATTGTCAAGACTCGGCACAGCCACAATTCCAAAGTAGTGAGCGTTCGGAAAGTGGGTGGTGAGTCCGCAAACGCCAGTGGATAGCAGAGCATCAGCCCACCGATCCTGCACCCAGAGCACACCTCTGCGGCAGAGGCATCCGCCCCCAGGCACAATCCAGCCGAGAAATGCACCACAGGCAGCAATCACCACAGGCAGCAACCGACTGACGTCGGCAGTTCGCCGAGGACCGTTGCTCAACCCGACCACCATTTCCACACACCTCCCTCGCGCTGAGACCAGTCCTCCCTGAGAAACCCTCAGCTCTTTTCCTGGAGGATGTTCTGGCTTAAGCTCTCTTTATGGTGATCGAATCGTTGCCACTGATCCCATTACCACTGATCCGATTACCACTGATCCCCATCGCCACTGACCCCATCGCAACGCAAAAGTGTCCCGGCTTTCCATGTTGGGGCTGCTCTCTTGTTTGCCTTCGAGAACCGATCGACTCTGACCGAGAATAGGCCGATGCCCTTACGTTTTGTTTTCGTCTCGCTGTTTCTCGCCTGGCTGGTGATCGGCTGCCAGCCGGCTGCCCAGAGTTTCCTGGAATCCAGCCTGCAAGCTGAGCCGGCACCCCTGAAGATCTCCGTCCAACCAACCAAGCAGCTCCAAAGGCACGTTCCCATCCGCGTGCCGCTGGCGGACACCATCGCTGTGCAGCCAGGCACCACGGCAACGGTCACCTCCAGTGACAGAGAGCACACCTTCCCAGCCCAAATCACCAAACGCAGACTCCTCTCTCAGGGAGACCATCAGCACGAGTTGGTATTCCTCCTGCCGGAAACCCCCCAAGACCAGCCAGCTCACTTCGAGATCACCTGGGGGACAGCCCAGAAACAAAACGGTTTTTCCTGGAAAGAAACGGAGCCAGGCAAGGCACTGCAGCTGAAGTACCAAGACCGACCCGTGCTGGCGTACATGCATGAATCGCTTGATGATTCCACACCAAAACGGCGAGAAGCAACTTACAAAGTCTTCCACCATGTGTACGACCCGACAGGGACACAAATGGTCACCAAGGGGCCAGGTGGACGTTACACTCATCACCGCGGGTTGTTTTTCGGTTTCTCGAAGGTCAGCTACCAAAACGGCAAGAAGAAAGTTGATATCTGGCACTGCCGGGGGAACGCTCATCAGGCCCACCAAGAGGTCCTCTCAACGGAAACAGGTCCTGTCCTTGGTCGCCATCTGGTGAAGATCCACTGGTATGGTCCCGGCAAAGAGGAGCACTTCGCCACCGAACTTCGGGAGGTGACCGCCTATCACACCGAGGATGGCCTGCTGATCGAATTCGCCTCACAGTTGTCTTCTCATGTGGGGGACCTCAAGCTCGATGGCGACCCTCAGCATGCTGGCTTCCATTTTCGTGCCAGCAACGAAGTTGCCGCCAAAACCAATAAGCAGACTTATTACCTGCGGACCGACGGCCCCGGAAAACCTCGAGAAACACGCAACTGGCCCCAGAAAAAGGACCATGTTGACCTTCCTTGGAACGCCATGAGTTTCGTCGTCGGCGACCAACGGCTCACCGCTGTTTATCTGGACAGCCCACAGAACCCCAAACCCGCCCGTTACAGCGAGCGAGACTACGGGCGTTTTGGCTCTTACTTCGTGACCACCGTGCGAGAGGATCAACCACTGCAGGTCAACTACCGTTTGTGGTTGCAGAAGGGAGAGATGACCGTCGAGCAAGCAGCAGCCCTGGACGCTGCCTTCGATCATCCCCCGAGCACCGGCATCCAGCTTGGCAAAAAGCTCAGCCGCTAGGATACCGCTGGCAGGCGGATTTCGGCACATTCGTCTGGTCCAGTTCGGGAACGCTTTTTTGGGGACGTTCTTTTCCAGAGCTGTTCTTAGGAACGCTTCCGCTTCGCGGTCGTGCTCCACTTTCCAAGCGTATTCTGTTTTGCAGTCGTATTCGGTTGTCCTGGCGAGCTGTTCTTGTGCCTGGTTTTCAAGTGCCAGCCTTTCAAGTGCCAGCCTTTGCAAATAACGGCCTGTCGGGTTCAGGTGCCAGCCATCGCTGCGGAGATGGTTGAAGGAGTTGCTATGGGCTGGCACACTACTGATGATTCTGACACGAAGGTTGCGTCGCCACATTTTTGCCGACTGTATCTCTGGACTTTGAAGAGTCTGGGCTCTCGGGACTTCGTCGATCACATCTGAGCTCTGTCCATCACAAGTGAGGGTCTGCGATGGTCGTCCGGTTTCTGTGCCCCCAAGGCCACCGGCTGATTGCTGATCCCACCTTCGCCGGCAAGAAGGGCCAATGCCCGACCTGTCTGCTGACAGTGATCGTGCCTGTCCAACAGCCCAGGCCAAGCGGCCGGGACAAACGAGCGTGGGACGATGGTCTTTCTGAGGCCGAAGAAGTTGCTATCGGGGCGGACCAAGCAGCCGTTGGAGTTGGGGCTGCCACAGAACCAACTTTCCCCACTTGGGATTTCGGCTCCCCAAGTACCTCGATTCCACATCTCCCCGAAACACCAGACTCTTACTGGCAGAATCAGCCAACCACGAGCCATCCAACCGCCCAACCGCTCCCGTTGCCTCAACCAGTCGCCCAAGCTCTGCCGCTGTCGCAAGTTCCCCAACCAGCAGTTGCCCGGCCTCTCCCCAACCCAACAACAGCCGGCCAACTGGCCACCGCGCAAGCGATCCCGCTTCTGCCCACACCACAATCGGCTTCTCAGCCAGTCGCTCAGCCGGTCCCCCAACCAGTCCCACAACGAGCAACCCAAGCAGGGGTGCCTTCTGATGCTCAACTCGGGTTTCAGTTCGAGAACATCCCAGAACTGGAGAACCCACCTGCGATCCCCAACTTTGTCGTCGATGAGGCTCCTCTGACAAGCTCACTAGCTTCTCAGGCTGGCCAAGGCAAGGTTTTTAGCGTTTACGGTCTTGGGCTTGTCTTGATGGCTGCGGCCTTTGCGAGTCTGGTGCCGGCCTTTGAGCACCTCAACCCGATGACTGCTCCGGGTTGGGCTCGTGCGGTTTTGTTGGCTGTCAGCATCCAGATGGTTTATGTGCTGTGGATGGTCGCCCTGCCTGACTGGAGCACGGTCTGGGTGGGGATGTTGCTTTATGCGGTGTTGGCTTCTGGTTATGCGATGATGTGGATGATTCGGGTCTTCAGCGCCTCAGGCCGCGAGTTGATCCTGGAGCTCCACACGTTGGACCAGACCCAGGTAGCCGGATGGTGTGCCACCATGGTCCTGGCGATGGGGTTGCTCAGCTACATTTGTGGCCGCTTTAGCGCAACTTGGCGCAAAGAATACGAACGGCTCAAGAAACAGCAAGTCCAGGAAAACGCCCCTCAGACAGTTCCCTCCTCTTAAGCTTTAGCAAAGCTCTGAATCCGTGGATGCCATCGATCCAATCATGATATGGCTGAAATCCGCAACCATCATGGCCTCAAATGAAATCTCAGGTGCTCGAGCTCGCATTTTCTCGAGGCCTCAGGCCGGGTGAGTCGGGATTGGGTGGCCGTTGGCGATTGCGTCATCCGACGAACCGGGGTACAGGCCAACGTCGTTTTGGGTTTTCACTCGGTCGAGGCTGGTTGGCTGAAAGCCATACCCATCGTAGCCTCTGGGCAACGCCCTAGGTGCTCGGGCTCGCGTTTTCTCGAGGCCTGTGGAACGGTTGGTTTCGTGGTCTGGCATCCGTTGCTCACCTCCAGAACATTGACCGCAGACCCAAAACAACGTTGGCCCATACCCCGGTTCCTCCGACAAGACCACCACCAAGCTGCTTTGAGACGACCCGTCGTTCTCTACTACGAGGCTTGAGAAGGAATCGCTGGGCGCGATTGGATGGCTTGCTGGGTGATCTTGAGGACTCGTTCGCGTTCTTCACCGACGAGGGTCAACCGAGGGGCACGAACGGTTTCGGTCCCATATCCGCACTCAGCGGCAACGAGTTTGATGTATTGGACCAGTTTGGGGTGCGTGTCCAAATGAAGCAGCGGGGTATACCAACGATAGATATCCCGAGCTTCCGACCAACGTTCGGCCTTGATCAAGTCCCACAGATAGAGCTGCTCATGTGGGAAGGCATTGACTAAACCGCTGATCGTGCCCACGGCCCCCAGCAAAGCCGACTCCAAGAAGAGATCGTCTACACCGCCAAAGAGCACAAAGCGATCACCAGTGAGATTCACCAGGTCGGTAATCCGCCGTGGATCGTCGCTGCTCTCTTTGATGGACACTAAAGTCGGCTCATCGGCCAACTGGGTGAACATCTCAGGAGTGATATCTACACCATAAGAGGGAGGGTTGTTGTAGACCATCACCGGCAAGCTGCTGGCACGCCCCACGGTGCGAAAGTGCTGCAGGGTCTCACGGGCGTCTCCCTTGTAGACCATCGCCGGGAGGACCATCAGACCGTCGGCGCCTAGCTTCTCGGCCTCTTGGGCAAATCGGCAAGCCGCGGCAGTGGTGAACTCCGCCACGCCCGGCAGCACCGGGATGCGTCCGGCAGAGACCTCCAGAGCTGTTTTCAAAACGGCCAGCTTCTCCTCGGGTTCTAGCGAGGTGCCCTCTCCCACGGTGCCCAGCACAATCAGACCATGGATGCCCGCCTCAATCAGCTTGTTCATCACCTCGGCGGTTGCTTCCAGATCCAGTGACTCGTCGGCCTTGAACTGGGTCGTCACAGCCGGGTAAACACCGTACCAGTTAACTGTCATGGAAATAGCCTGCCCAAAACCTCCAGAAAAGCCAAGCGAACCCTTCTCCAGGCCCGGCGAGCATTCCTGAGGTCCTCATGAGGGAAAGTTGGGAAATCGAGTCAGACGCAAAAGGCGATCGCCAAGTTCAGTGACAAATACGCCCTTGAATGTTGTTATGACTTTTGGCCAGTGGCTTTCTTGTCGACAGCTTTCTTGTCGATGGCTTTCTTGTCGATGGCTTTCTTGTCGACAGGTTTGTTCTCAGCAGACCTTTGGCCAGCCTAGGGTCGTTTCAGAGCACGACGAGCTGGCCGTTTCTGCAAGTCGCTAGGCCAGGAAAACCGGCCGACTGGTTGGGGGTTCAAACCTTACAGGTGACGCTTCTCTTGGCGATCTCGCGGACGGATGTAACGCCAGTCGCTTTCGCCAAAGACCTCCCGAATCACGCGAGCCGTAGGAACGACCAGTGAGCTGGCAGCTGTTGATCGACCAGCTGTTGATCGACCAGCTGTTGATCGACCAGCCTCTGCGCTGTGCCGGACGAGGCCGGACGAGCCAAGATGTTCCTCAACCTCAGTTAGGGAAGCACAGCCACTTCTCTGCCTGAGCGTGTGCCCAAAGCGTTGTACAACTGATAGTCCACCCCATCGGTGAGAAAGTGGACGCTCCCATCGGCCATCGCAAAATTCGCTCCGCTGGTATGAGCACTCTTGAACCCGCAGGTCCGGTACCATTCGGTCCCGTCGGCGCTTTCCATCAAGTTCAACGGGATGCTTGTGCCCGAGAGCGGAAAATTGTGGCTGTAAAGACCGATGAAGGTGCACTGCTCGGGCAACGTCTCGCCCACCAGCAGCGTGTTGCTCGAGCCGTCTTTGATCGCAGCCATCTTCGTGCTCTTGGTGTTGCGTCCAAAGATACCCGCGTGCGTCCCTCGGGCAATGCCCAGCGAGCCATTGCCATTGGTTCCGAAATTCCAACCTTGGCAACAGTAGTTCTCCGGCGATGGTGTGGGATCAGGACAAAACGGGCACTGGTCCATATGGGTGGGACCCATGCTGGCAGGGTACCATAGAACATGGGCTGGAGTAGCGTTGTGGTGGAACCGTTGCATGACGGGATTTGAGGCATCGCCATCAGCTGGGCAAACGAACACACTCACCGGGATTCGCACAATCTCGGCGTGTTCATCATCTCGAAAATTCCCCTCAAAATTCAGCTGATCGTACAGAGCTTGCTGCTCCACGTACGGGAAGATCATCGTCGCCCAATTCCCGCCGCTGTTGCTGCAGCACCAATTCGTCCCATGAGGGAATGTTTTGATTGCTGCCTCATAGTTGAGCAGTGCCAGGGAAATTTGTTTCAAATTGTTAGCGCACTGCATTCGCCGGGCGGCAGCCCGAATTTGCTGCACTGCCGGGAGCAGCAAACTCATCAAGATGCCAATGATCGTGATGACCACCAAGAGCTCAACGAGTGTGAAACCCTTGCCAGACCAAGCAGCCCTCGGAAGACCTGCGGTTTGGTTTGGGATGTGAAGGGGTTGATCAGTTGCGAGAAAAGTCTGGGTTGAGAAAGGTTGTCGACAAACATTGGCGACCATGGGTTGTCTCCAAGAGGTTTTGAGGGAGAGTCCCTTTGGAAACACCAGTGTAAGGTCTGCGAAGGTGCCTTGAAATTGGCGTGTCGCTGCACCAGCCCCAGTTCAGACCCCTCAAGGTTTGGGAAGCAAGAGGCTGACCCATCGCGGGGCAGAGAAGAGAAGGGAGACTTGGCCAATCGTCCCGATCTAAGGCGGATGGCGGAAAGGCGGCCACTTGGCCTGTTGCCAAAGCATCTCACCGTTGACCAACGGCCGGGCAGACTGGCGTCTTTGACGACGGGTCACCAGGCCAACAGCTCCCCCAAGCCCTGCAATTGCCAACCCACCGGGCACTTCTGCTAGCAACAACAAGCTCAGCAACGCAAACCGCTGTTGAGCACCCCCAACAGCCAGACCCCCCAAGAGCCCCAAACAATCCCAAAGGTTGTTGAACCCAGCATGGCGACCCCCCTCTTCAGGCAAAGCGTTTTCCCGCGTTGTGAGCTGATTCCTGCCAGCGATGAAGCGAGTTGTGCAGAGAATCCTTCTCCACACCCGAAACGACAGGAAAAGTTGGGCAAGTTTTGGCATACCGGTCGGACACCCGTTGTGTTGACGGGGTTCGCACCAGTTGAGGACTGACTTCGCGTTGACCAGGTTGATCCCAGACGGATCAACCCCCCAAGAAATCTGAGGGAAGATTTTTTGAGTTTGTGGTGCCAAAGCAACGGCCGGTCGGTCCAGCAGGTTGGTTGGAGGGGTTGCTTGACGAGTTTGGTTTTGGTTGAGGTGTAGGCGAATTGGCTGGCGGTGGATCCTTGAGACACGGTGTGAAGTTTGCATGGCCGGGTTCGTTGTGTTGGCTCGGTGTTGGGTGATCGTTCCCGTTGACAATCAGTGAACCTGCTCAATTGGTTGTGCCTCAAGCTCACTCAAACTCTGTGATGTCAGGTTTGGAGTGGCCTTTGTCGAGAAGTGTTTGGTGGATTTTGTGAGAAGTTTTGACAGGGAATGCTTCTGCCCCTGGTTTTGTAAACCTTTGATCACCTCTCCCTCGGAAAAACGCCTCGGTGAGCGAAAAGGATCTCGGCCGGCCAATCGCTTTTTTGGCTGCCTCACTGCTTGGACTGTCCCAGCTGTGGCCGTTGCCCACCACGATGGTGGTGCATGGAGCTGTTGAGTGTCCGACAGGTTGGACCTTGGCTACAATCTGGGCTAGTCGAGTTAGCAAGAGTATTTGGCAAGATGGTTCCCTCAACGGAGCAAGAGACGCGACTTCGGAGTGGCGGGGCTCTTCGCCCTGGGGGTGAGATGCGGTAGTCTAAGCATGAGAAAGCTGCTGATTTCCATTCCCCGGCCTCTCGGCGGCTATGCCGACACATACACTCCATCTCATTGCGTTGCTGCAAACGCTCGAGAACGAAGCTCTGTTGGGCGAAGCGTTACTCTTCCCGGAGATCTCGAGTCTGGGGCCGAGTGCGTCTCGGGTCCGCGCGGCTGTTCGTCGACATGCTGAGGAGATTTTTGAGAGTTTGCCCTCGGTGTTGTTGGGAATGCGACGTGTTGGCGTTGTTCCTGAGGTTCGCACTCTCCGGCTGACGGTCACTCCGCCGGTGCGTTCGGCGACCTGGCGAGAACCGGTCACCTTAGCGTTGCGGTATGTGCTTTGGCCGCATGGCCAACCCGATGACCCAACGGCTGTGATTGCGTATTTGCCGAGCTTGGACATCGAGGTGATCGTGGATTCTCCAGGTCAGCTCGAGCAAACCTTGGAGCAAGAGGCTCGGGGGGCTCTCTCACGGCTTGGTGCCGCCGACGAGTTGCGGCGGCTGGTGTGGCTAGACCGCTGCCGCAAATTGGAAGTGGAAGAGGTCGTCTGCCAGATTCCTCGACCGACGCTCAAGGAACAGGCCATCCGCGCCGAGCGAGAGCGAGAGGCTAAGAAATCTGTCCTGGCTCAAGTCGCCACGGATCTGACCAAGGAAAGCCCCCGTCCTATTTTCGAGTTAGACGCGGTCATCGAGCGGCTGGCTGAGGTGCTACGCAGCCGGTTGCGGCAGAGCGTTTTACTGGTGGGACCTTCTGGAGTGGGCAAGACTGCTGCGGTGTACGAGCTGGTTCAGCATCGCCGGCGGTTGGGCCTTGGCGAAATCCCCTTCTGGGCGACCTCCGGCAGCCGCCTGGTGGCAGGAATGAGCGGCTTTGGCATGTGGCAACAACGCTGCCAGCAGGTCGTTCAGGAGACCGCCCAGACCAGTGCTGTGCTCCACTTGGGCAACTTGGTGGAGTTACTGGATGTCGGCAAGAGTGTTAGCAATGAGCAGGGCATTGCCAGCTTCTTAAGGCCGTTTTTGGCTCGCGGGGATCTGCTCGCCTTGGCCGAATGCACCCCTGAGCAGATCTCGGTTATTGAGCGACAAGACCCTGCCCTGTTGGCGACCTTCCAACAAGTCCGAGTTCCTGAGCCAACGCCGGACCAGGGAAGGGCCGTTCTGCTGAACTTCGCTGTCGCCTGGCCCAAGTGGCGGCAACAGTTGGACAGCAAGAAGCGGCGAAAAAAGGTCCTCAAAAAGCTCCAGGCCGCTGATGATTTGACACTCACCGGCGAAATGGAAGATGCCGATGACCTCCTTGAGGACATCAACCTCGGCACGGAGCTGCCAGTCCCCGAAGCCGACGGCGAGCCCATCACCCTGGAGGCATTGGAGACGCTGGACCGTCTTCATCGCCGCTACGCCACCTATTCCGCCTACCCAGGCCGTCCCCTCCGCTTTCTGGAAAACTTGCTACGCGATCGCGAGGCGAACTGGCGACGGCAGTTCTTGCCCTCACCAACCCACGCGGACCAATCGGACGAAGTCCTCGACCAACCCGGCCAGGACAGCTGGGAAGATCCTTGGCAGGTAGAGAATCCCAGGCAGGTAGAGAATCCCAGGCAGGTAGAGAATCCCAGGCAAGAAGAGAATCCCAGGCAAGAACAGGACACCGGGCAAGAACGGGACACCGGGCAAGAAGCCGAACCCATCTCCTCGACCGACAGTCGGCAACAAGAAACTCAACAAGCTCACCAACCAGAGCAAGCCAAACAGGCCGAAGCCCACCCAGAGTCAACAACAGGCCAGTCAACAACAGGCCAGTCAACAACGGGCCAGTCAACAGGCAGGCGAGGATCCCGGAGCCGAGAAACAGCCGACCAGACTTCGGGCGACCTGCAAGGGCCGATCACAGCGGAGCAGGTCAGTGGGGCGTTTTCCCGAGAGACGGGGCTGCCTCTGGTGATTTTGGATGATTCCCAGAGACTGGATCTGACCAAGACGCGAGACCATTTTGCCCAGAGGGTGATTGGCCAACCTCAAGCAGTGGATTTGGTGACCGACTTGCTAGCAACGGTCAAAGCTGGGATGACGCGGGCCGGCCGCCCGATTGCCTCGCTGCTGTTTATCGGCCCCACTGGGGTGGGCAAAACCCAAATGAGCAAGGCCCTGGCGGAGTTCTTATATCAAGATGCTCAGCGGATGGTCCGCTTTGATATGAGCGAGTATGCCGATCCGATCTCCGTGCAGCGTCTGGTCGGCGGCACCTTTAGCGAGCAGGGGCTGTTAACCAGTCGAGTCCGGGAGCAGCCCTTTGGGGTGCTGCTGTTTGATGAGTTCGAAAAAGCCCATCCCCTCTTCTTTGACCTGTTGTTGCAGATGCTCGGCGAAGGCCGCCTCACCGACGGGGCCGGCCGTGTGGCCGATTTCTGCAACTCTGTAGTCATCATGACCAGCAACTTAGGAGCCGACCAATTTCGGCCCACGCCCTTTGGCTTTGGGGCAGTCGCTTCCAACACTCCCCCAGATGCTCCCAGCGGACCGGACAATCACCAGACCAGCGATCACCAGACCAGCGATCACCAGACTGGCAGCCAGCCGACTGCACAGTTGGCAGCAAGCCCCTCTTCAGATCATTCCCAAAGCGCTCGAGAGCATTTTGAACGGCATGTTCGGGAGTTCCTTCGACCGGAGATGTACAACCGGATCGATCGGGTGGTCCCTTTTGTTCCGCTCGACCAGGCCACCATCCACAAGATCGCCCAGGGGATGCTCCAAGAAATCCTCACCCGAGATGGCATTCGCTACCGAGGGGTGCAGCTGGACGTTCCCGACGAGGTGGCTGCGTATCTCGCTCGAGTTGGTTTTGATTCTCGTTATGGGGCCCGGCCTCTCAAAAGAGCGATCGAGCGGGAGTTGTTGGCGCCCTTGGCGGCCAAGCTGAACGACTACACCGGCGGGCTGGCATTGGATGCCGATGTTCGTGTTTCTGAGGGACGCCTGGCGGTCTCGGTTCGAGCACGGCTGGATTCCTCTGGAGCGCCGGTTCCTGCAAGCCAAGTTTCGGGACGACCTCTGGAGGAGGTCAACAAGATCCGAGAGTTACGCCGCAACACCCAATTGCTGCACCGCTGCAGCACAACGATGGGCTTGCGAAACCGCTTGTTCCGGCTGGCTGAGCGGCGTCGCCGTTGGCGAAAGCAACAACTCAAACAACAGGCACGCCGCCGTCTGAAGACAACCAACCCGCAGCAACCAGCCGACGCCCAGCAACTGGCCAACTGGCACCAAGCGGTCAACTTGGAGTCCTTTCCTGAGGAACCGAGGTATCGGCTGCTTCGTGGCCAACTTCGCCAAATCGACGGCTTGGTGGCTCGCGCGGCCACTCTTGAGGACGACACACTGGTGGGCCTCTATGCCGGCGAGACACCTGACCAGGCTGTGCTCAACAGCAAACGGACGCGACTTGAGAAGGACTTTGACGAGTTGTTGTTGGAGCTCTATCTGCGTGACTACGAGCAACCTAATCAGGTGACATTGTTGTTGTATAGCGAAGACCATCCTTGGCAGGTTGAGCTGGCTCGGAGTTACTATACGTTTTGCCTCAGCCGGAGTTACGAGGTCTCCGTCTGGAAGCTCTGCCCGCATGATAGCAGCCGATCTCGGTCCAGTGAGTCAGGCCAGAGCGTGCTGCCTATTCGCGAGATGCCCACTGAGCAATCACCAGAGACCGACGACGAGCAACGCAGCGGAAGTGGCTCGCGAGCTCGTCGCAAGCGTCGGGGCTCTTCCAGCGAGGCCAGTCGAGCGCAAGGGTCAGACGAGCGAGGTTCTGAGCCCAAGATCCTCCTGGACGCGCTGGCTCTGTCCAATCCGGAGGCTTTTTGGGACCGATGGTCAGAGGGGGAGCGTTTTGTGGGGCTGGCCCTGGAGGTCAAGGGGCGGCACTGTCGGCCGTGGCTGGAGCCTGAGGCTGGCCTGCACCTGAACCTTGGCAACGCAGCCCACGACGTAACCCTCTTGGAGTCAACCATTTCCCCGCTGAAGAATTACTTGGCACCTCCCGGAATCGATCGCCGAGGTGCTGTTGGCGACCAAGCCGCCAGACGGCGATACAACCAAGAGGCCCAATTCGTCATGGATCACTCCGTGCGCCGTCGCTTCCGCTGGACGGAGAAGACCCTGGATCCCATCCTGCTGGAATGCCTCACCGAAACCTTGCGTGTGAAAGTCCGCTCTTTGCTGAGCTAAGGGCCGCCCTCGAAAGTCTCTCGGCCGCTGTCATCGCCGCTTGCCTGCCTGCAACCCGACCCAACGGCCGGCCTTCTCCTCCCTGATTTCTTGCTGACCCGAAGAGAATTTCTCAGAGTCCTCCGATTCTTCTGGCTTTGTTGGACGCGTGTTTATTATGATCATATGTTGTCTTTCTTCACTGTTGCAGAATGTGCCGCAAGCTCACTCTGTTAAGACTGGAACAAGCCGAGACAACAACATCCGGGTGGTCACAAGGTCCCCGGGTCTACAAGGTTTTGGGATGCTCAAGGTTCTGGGATGCTCAAGGCTCTGGGGTGCTCAAGGTTCTCGGATGCTCAAGGCTCTGGGATGCTCAAGGTTCTGGGATGCTCAAGGCTCTGGGGTGCAAGACACATCTGGGGCTGTCCAACCACTGAGGCTCCGAAAAGTCTTTGACCTCAGGGCGACCAACGAAAGTCCAAATTGTGGAATGACCAGACAATCGTTGGCTTGATGACATCCTGGGTGATGTTGATGGGGATCAGACTCCACAGGATCTTCGAGACTGATCGATGGCCTGCAAAGTTCTCGACCACGTCCCTCAAGAACAACTGACTTGAGGAATGACTGGTTTGAGGAATGACTGGTTTGAGGAATGACTGGGGATCCGGGCTTGCGGTGGTGCCTCTGGCTGCCTCCCTCTGGTCATCACGAACAAGGACAAGCGGCACCCGACTGCTGCCTTCGGAAAAGTCTTGCTCGGCCATGACACGCCAGCCACTGGAAGGACCTGTGATTTGCAGCCATTCGGCTGTGCCGGACGAGCCAAGATGTTCCTCGACCTCAGTAGTTGGACTGTCCCAGATGTGGCCGTTGTCCACCCCTATGTTGTTGCATGAACCTGTTGAAGGCCCTCCAGGTTGGGCCTCTGCCACAGTCTGGAACAGTCGAAGTAGGTGGAAAACTGATCTGAGGCTCAGTCGCCAGATTGAAACAGAGACCAGACCGAAACATCTCGTGAAGCCGTTTCCTTTTTGATTTCAGGAGTGTCGCTGTGGCCACCACCGGAAGCAAAGCTGAACGCGTTCCTGTCACCGTGTTGACGGGCTTTCTTGGGTCGGGCAAGACGACGTTGCTCAATCGGATTTTAAGTGAACAGCATGGCAAGCGGATTGCGGTCATCGAAAACGAATTTGGAGAAATCGGGATCGACCACGAACTGGTCATCGGCGTTGATGAAGAAATCTTCGAGATGGACAATGGGTGTATCTGCTGCACCATTCGCGGAGATTTAGTCCGCATTCTGGGCAACCTGATCAAGAGGCGGGATAAATTTGATTATATTCTGATTGAGACAACGGGGTTGGCTGACCCGGGTCCAGTCGCCCAGACATTCTTCCGAGATGAAGACCTCCAGACCCAGATGGCCCTTGACGCCATCGTGACTGTGGTCGATGCCAAACATGTCTGGCATCACATGGACGACGGCTCCGAAGTCAAGCAACAGATCGCCTTTGCCGATGTGATCCTGTTGAACAAAATCGATCTGGTCCCCCCTGAAGAAATCGAGACCTTGCGTGCCCGAGTGCAATCCATCAATTCCCAGGCTCGTATCCACCACACCCGTCATTCCAGTGTGGAGATCTCACAACTATTGGGTGTCAAAGCATTTGACCTGCAACGGATCCTCTCCTTCGACCCCCATTTCCAGGATCAAGGACGGTATGATCACGATCACGACCATGATCACGACCACGATCACGACCATGATCACGGCCACGATCACGATCACGACCATGACCACGACCATGATCATGGACATTCACGACATGATACAGAGATTGGAAGTGTTGGGATCGTCCAGGAGGGAGCAGTTGATGGTGAGAAGTTTGTGGAGTGGCTGAGTGCGTTTTTAGCCGAGAAAAGCGTTGATATCTTTCGCGGCAAAGGGGTGCTCAATATCGCCGGACAACAACAACGCCTGGTCTTTCAGAATGTGCACATGGTTTTTGATTCGCGATGGGACCGCCCCTGGGCCGAGAGTGAACAACGGGTGAACAAGTTGGTCTTCATCGGACGTCATCTTGATCGCGAGGAACTGGAAAAGGGATTCCGATCATGTCTGGTCTAAGCGATTCTGGCACAGGTGGTTCTGGTTCAGGTGGGTCGGCCGCTGGCACGAGCGGGAATGTCTCTTGCCGCTGGAGGACTCAGGTTGATGACCATGTGATCGCCTTGGCTTTTGCCCCGATTTCGCCGATTGAATCAGCCGAACCTGTCCGGTTGGCCGTCGCCGAGGTCAGTGGCCCGGTGCGGCTGTACGCAGCTGACACCGGCGATCTGATCGAGCTGACCTCCGGCCACGGTTTGGGCACGTGTGCTCTCTCTTGGCGTCCTGATGGCAGCTTGTTGGCCACAGCAGGTCAAGATGGCAAAGTCCGACTCTGGGATGGCCACAGAGCATCTCCTCAAGGAGAGCTGCCAGGCCCAGGCTCTTGGGTCGAGCACCTTGCCTGGAGCCCGAGCGGACGCTACTTGGCCGCTGCCGCCGGACGCAAACTCGTTCTTTGGGACATTGCCGACACACGCACGCCCGGTGGACACCCAGCCGGTTCAGATCCCCCCAACCCAAAAGCCGCTCAGCCGAGCCCCGACGAGCCTGTGCCCTCTCTTCTGGTACAAGACTATCCGCCGCACGGCCATACCGTTGCCGGAATCACTTGGGTGTCAGGCACACAAGACGTGCTGCTTTCGGTCTGTCACAATGCTTGGCGGTTTTGGACTCCGGACTCCGCCGAGCCGTTGGGCGAACTCGCCTTCAGCACAACGCCGGTGAGCCTTTGCAGCAGCCGACGAGGGTCCTGGATCGCAACGGGCAACCAAAACGGCACCATCGACCTGGTCAATCGGCAACGAGACGAATTGATCCCGCCGATTTCTGGTTACCCAACAAAAGTTCAAGCGGTCAGTTTTTCCTCCGATGGCCACTGGCTGGCCAGCGGTGCGCGTCTCTCGGTAGTCCTCTGGGATTGCTCTCAGGGACAACTCAACCCCGACTACCAACAACTGGTAGCCCCCTCAAAGGACGATGAGTTCACCACACTCGCCTTCCAGACCAACGGGCCGTTGTTGGCCACCGGGAGCCAAAGCGGGCGAGTCGGCCTGTGGCACCACGCCTTGAACCTCCAAAGCCCTCAAGGGAGCGGCCAGCTGGGCGAAGAGGTCTCGCAGCTCGCCTGGTCAGAAGATGACCGATGGCTGGCTGCCGGCGGCGTAACAGGAAAATTGGCTGTCTTTGCCCCAGACATGGGGTAATAAAAACAAGGAAAAGGAGAGCGTCGAGGGAGGAATTGGCGGGGCCTTGCGTGCTGATGCAGGCGGAGTATATTGAAAACTCCCTTCCGGGTTATCCCAATGAGTCGGCCAACCACAGGGATTGCCCGACAAGGCCTGCCAGCTCCTCACATCACTGGGGACGTAGCTCAATTGGTTAGAGTACCGGACTGTCGATCCGGTGGTTGCGGGTTCGAGTCCCGTCGTCCTCGCCTGAAAACAAGGCCGCAAGTGCAACTCAGATAAGCACTTGCGGCTTTTTTCGTGGCTGGCCTGTGAAATCGACTTTCGCTGAGCGGTCGTCATTTCGCAAAATGCACCAAACGGTGCTTCGGAAATTCGAAGCGCCGAAGACAAGGCCCATACCAGCGGGCACAATGCCAATCACAGACGGCAACATCAAAGGGAGCTCGCTCGGGTCCGGGCGGAGTAGGGCTGTACCAATGATCTTTCGTGTTTCACAAAAATTGCGTGCCAAAGTCAATGCTGGCCCTCTGGAGGAACTCCTTCTGGCCGAGAACCCACTTGTGGACTGGTCGTGCCACCTGTTTGTGGCAAACCGACTCCAGCACATCCTCTTGGTCAACACCGCCACGCTGTATTCGTGCTTACTGCTTGGGAAAGGGATCACGAACACCGACACATTCATCGAGCGTGCGCTGGCGGCGATTCGGGAGTCGTTGGAGCAGTCAGGCTATGAAGGGCACTACGAGCGTGTGATTGAGCCCTCTGCCGGGCAGGTTCAATTCGCCAAGCCTTGGAGTCGTTCGGTGATCGGCTCGATCACTGAGTTGACGAAACTGGCAACAATGTGGCTGGTTGAGATTGGAGAAGGGCTGAGGGAAACGGCAGAGGGGTTGAACGATGTCCCCATGTCTGGGGCCGGGAACGGCAAGGAATATGGGTGGCCCAAGGAAGCTTTTCGTGAGGCCCTGGAGAAGGTTGATTGCGGAAATTGATAGCCGAATTTTTTAACACAAATCACTAAACCCACGGCTGGTCGAGCAAGCACGCCCAACCCTGGGGACCGATTTGTTCTGGCTGAGCAATCCAACCACCAGGCCCGGTCATCGAGACGGCGAGGAGAATTGCTGTGGCCAAGCAAGCAGGCGAACTCAAGCTCGGCAAGGGCGTCTCCTTCGTCAAAAGCCACATCAAACGTCTTCCTCAAGAAGATGAGACTTGGGAAGTCGATTTCCGAGCGATCCCCAAACCAATCATACAGGCTGAAACGTCCTACATCGGCATGGTCATCAGCCTCCCAGACGGGTTCCTCTTGGCGGACGAACCAATCCGTGATCGGCCCTCTGTCAACGATCTCGCCCGACTGCTGGCCAATGCCCTGCGACGGCCATTGATCGGACTGGCTCACCGACCTGGCCATCTTCACCTGCGAGGCCACCCCCAGTGGAGGGAAATCTTTCCCCATCTGAAGGATCTCGGCATTGAGGTCAAAGTCCAACAAGAGTTGCCTCAGATAGAAGAAGCCTACAAAGAGTTTCTTAAAGGATGGAGACAGATCCCACGGCTTGACATGGTGAAACCGACGCCCGAGCAACTGGCTGTCGAGACACTGTTTCCAACGATTGCCAAGTGGATCAATGAAGGCTATGGCCGCGTGGAGATCGGCAATCAGGAGGGTCTTGGCTTCGTGGCGATGGCACTGGAGGATGGGGGCTTGGTCTTCGAGGATGAACGGACTGAGACGCTGGCAGAGGCATTGGCAGGATTGGAAACTTGCCTACGAGATTGGTTTGAGGAGCATGGGATGCCAGCATCGATGGAGTTGAGGTGAGAGATGGCCAAACGCAAAGCGAAATCCCCTTTTCAGGGCAAATGGCATATCGTTTCGATGACCGAGTGGGATGAGGATTACCTCCACGAGGAAGTTCCAGGCTACATCAAGTTTGACGCAAAGGGCCTTGGCAGCTTTCCGTTTGGCTATGTCCAAGGACAGATCGACTCCCGAATCACAGAGCGGGACGGGAAACCCCGCAGTTGAGTTTTCCTGGGAAGGCGGCGACGGTGCAGATGGCACTCCTCTGTCCGGTCGTGGCTGGGCGGTGCTTGATGAAGGCGAATTGAACGGGATGATCTTCATGCATCTGGGAGATGATTCTGGTTTTGTGGCGAAAAAACAATCGCTGTGATTCGAGGGGGATGAACTGTGGCTAGGCGAAAACGACCAACGTCGGGGCCGTCGTTTCACCGCGGCCAGAAAGTTCGGGTGCGACATGGTGTGACAGACACTGATTATCCTGATATACCGCTGAGTGGATGGGCTGGGACCATAGTCAGGGTCGACAACGATGACATGCTTATGGTTCGATGGAGCGAGCAAACACTGGCGTCGATCCATCCGGTCTTCAAGAAGCGCTGTGAGCGTGATGGATTAACACTGGAGGAATACTGGCTCGGAGCACACGATATCGAACTCGATGCCGGTGGTCCGTTGGAGATTGGTTCTTCCGCAGAATGAGTGGGTGAACCCGTAGCCGAAAGTGGACTCGTGAGGGTCCGCTCTCTTCGGGCCTCTCCCACAAAGGCAGCCGCTGCACTCCGTCTGCACCGGCCGTCGGTCGGCAAGCTCGCTAACGCGGGTCTCGCCCATCTGAGCTCACTTGAGCAACTGACGCTGTCGGAGAACAAGGCCATGACCGACACGGGCTTAGCCCATCTGGGGAGCATTCAGCAGCTGAGAGTTCTTGATCTCAACGATTGAATCAAGGTCACCAATGTCGGTTTGGCTCATCTGACGACGCTCCAGCAATTGAATTACTTAGGCTTGAACGGTTGCCTTGAGATGACATCTGCGGCAGTGCCTTATTTCACGAAGCTGAAGCAGCTGACCAAGTTGGAATTGGGAAGGACTCAGCTGGCGGACGGCGATGCGATCGACAAACTGCGGACGGCGCTGCGGGCTTGTCGGATCACACTCCAAAGAACCCCAGAGCGCTGGCAGCCTTCCTGTCTGCTTGCTCCAGGCACAAGACGGCAGGACTGAATTTGCGCGGGACGCATTCGAGAAAGCACACCTCGAAGTGAGGAGATCATCGTTCCTGCTGTCGAGGAAGCCGGCAAGAAGACTCAAGCCGCCACTCGGTGTGGTTGACCCCACTGCCACGGGACTCTGCCCACAGCCTTCGCCAGGAGGCGGTATCAAATTGATTTGGGGGCACGTAGCTGCCGCTGCCAGATGAAAAGCCCGAAGGCGCAAGCAAAGAGGGCAACCAACCGCACAGCCGCCCAAATCATCCAGGGTGGGAATCCCTCAAAAGACCAAACACCTCGAGTGTCGCTTTCTTGGTCAATCATTGCGATGCCCGGCCACTCACCAGCCGAAGGACCACCGTCGCGAACATCAAAGGGCACGAAATTGGGATCCGTGTAATACGGGAACAACCACAGGTCACCCGGCCACGTGCGGACATCCTTGGGCTTGAGCCCAAATGCTTGGATGTTGGTCAGGTAAAACCGCTTGCCGGGGTGCAATTCCCCTAGTCGCTTTGCCACAGTGGGGATGAGCCTTGCGGCAGATGCAAGCAGCGGATCGTTCTTGGGGTCGCTCCACCCCTTGCCGGCGTTGGGTTGGCATCGCGGGGTGTCCCAATCACGATATCTCAATGAAAAACCGCGATGTGTGTAGCCAAAGCGTGATTTCTTGTCGTTGATCCACTTCTCGTAGAAGACATACAAGTTGACATCGAACGGCTTCTCCTGCAGTCCGGTCATCTTCATGGGAAAGAAAAGACCATCGCGGCCGCCGGTCCGAAAGGAAAACCGCAAGGGGTGAACATCGATGACGCCGCTCTGGCTGGCGGTGTCGCTAACTTTCATGCAAGCAAAGACAAAGCCCTTTTTGCGATAAAATTCGATGACATCCTCGCCATCTTCGATTGTTTGGAATTCGTTATCTTTGAGCCACTGGTTCAGGGCGCCTTTCTGCTTGGACCTGACAACGGCAACATCGAACGAGCCAACAACCTGCCGGGAGATGACCTCAACACCTTGGGACTTCGCACCAGCCGCCTCGTTGGACTTCGCTTCGCTCCCCTTGGATCCACGCTTGCTCTGGCGAGTCCGATATTCCACGTAATCAAACAGCTCCTTGAATAACTTCGGCGATTCCTCTTTGACCTCTGGCGGATTGGGCAGCGGCACGACCCAGCCGAATTCTTTCGCCTTGCCTTCGACGGTGATCTTGAGGATCAAATCTTCGGTGGCCTCACCTGGAGTCTTGCCGGAGTGAAAGATGATGATCGCCTCTTGGGCTTTCTCTTCCAGCGATCCCTGATAGAGACGCGGCGGCATGACTTTGCCGTCGGCCCAAACAAGCGAAGCACCGCCGATGAAGGCGAACGCTGTCATGATGGAAAGAGCAATACCAAGACGACGGAACTTCGGTCTCTGGCAAATCATGGGGTTGCTCCTTGACAGAATCGGGCCTCTGGGCAGCTCATGAACTCTTGCAGTGGGTTGCTTCCGCCGTAGGGCGATACACCCGCAAACCGGCGATCTTCCCACGAGCTGATTCACACATGATATCAGTGCGGTTTGGTCGATTCCACGCCGACGCTTCTGCTACTGAAAGACCGCCTGAGCCGTTCCCAACCCTTCCAGTTCGACCTCCACGACGTCGCCTTGGCTGACCCACTTGGTCTGGACAACGCTTCCCAGCATCACGATCCAACCGGCAGGAAGATCCCGGCCACGGGCGGCTTGCTCGTTGGCCAGCCACACCAGGGCTTCAAGCGGATGGCCGTTGATGATGTCACGCCCATGCCCGGAGCCGACGTCCTGGCCGTTGATCCGCATGAGCCCACCGGTGGCCGCCAAATCGAGCTGTTGCCAAGTGGCAACCGGCGGGCCAAGCACAACACCTGCTCCGAAGAAATCGTCGGCCACCCAAGTCCGCCAGTCTGGCTGACGGGCGGCGAAATCCACATACCGATCGTCGACGATTTCCATGGCCGCGTGAACTGTTCCTACTGACAGGCCAACGGATTGCATGGAATGAGGAGCAGCCAATGCTTGGATGGCCGAAGACAGTTGCACGGCGATTTCGCATTCGACTCCGACGTGCAGAAACGAATCGAAATCCAGTTGCCCTTCGCGGTGGTGAACCGTGGAATTGAAAATGGCCCCGGAACAAGGATGCGTCATTCCGAGGTACTCTTGCATCACCTTCGTTGTGCACCCGATCTTGGTCCCAACGACTTCACCGTGGCCTTCTCGAGTTAACAGCTCGTTCAAAGCGTCCTGCAACTGCATCGCCTCGGACGCATCCGCCGGAGCAAACTCGGCAGGGAGGTCACCAATGGGAACAGGGGGGCGACTGCGTCCACGACGCAAGATCGCCGCACCGATCCGCAAAGACTCTTGGGACAAAGTCATCCAGGGACCCTCTGGTCGGAGGGACATTCCTCCTCAGTGCAGAAGAAGTTCTCGTCGGACACACCTCGCGATCGCCCGTTTCTACATCAGCCTGTTTTCACATCAGTCTGGCTACACATCAGTCTGGCTACACATCGAGGTTTTGGACATTGGGGGCATTGGCCTCGATGAACTCCCGGCGGGGCTCGACCAGGTCGCCCATCAGAATCCGGAAGATATCGTCGGCGGCTCCGGCGGCTTCCAGTTGAACTTGCTTGAGCGTGCGATTGTCCACATCCAAGGTCGTCGCCCGAAGTTCCTCGGCGTTCATTTCGCCAAGTCCTTTAAACCGGGTGATGGCCAAGCCTTTTTCGCCAGCTGAGCGAATGGCTGCAGGCAAAGCCCGCAGATCTTCCAGATTGGTCGAGTTCTGACCTCGCTTGAGGACAAACCGTGGGGCCTGGGTGCCGGTACGCTGGAGAGGAATCAACGACTGCAGATCGAAGCCGAGTTCGGAGAGGGACTTCAGCTCGGTATTGAGCGAACGGACTTCGTTCAACTCGACGATATGGGCCCGTGGTGCAGTCTCCAGCTTGCCGTTGCCGTTGGTGGCGGCCTGGGCGGGATCGGTGTCGGGTTTGCCGGGCTCGGTGGGGGCAAATTGCTCTTCGACGGCCTCGGAAAGTCCTTCTTGTTCCAGGAAAGCGGCAAGCTCGTCACGGTCGGTAAACCAATTTTCTTGCTGGCCGACGGTGAGATGGTAGACAGGGAGTTTTCCGGTGGTGGGATTCTGGCGATCGGCGTGACGCTTCAAGGAGATGCCACGACGTTCCAATTTGACGATCGCGTCCTCGATAGTGGCCAGAGTCTGCACGAGCCGCTCCATTTGCTCGCCTTCGACGATTCGCTGCTCGGTTTCGAGCTGGGCTTCCTTCAGACCCAAACCCAACAACTGCCTCCGCATCGCCTCTTCGGTCTGGATGTAGTCGACATCTTTCTTACTACGTTGCACACGAAAGAGCGGCGGTTGGGCAACGTACACACGCCCGTCGGCAATCAGTTGATGCATCTGGCGATAGAAGAAGGCCAGAAGAAGTGTGAGAATGTGACTGCCGTCGACATCGGCGTCAGTCATGATGATGATCTTTCCATAGCGAAGCTTGCTCAGATCGATCTCATCGCCGATCCCCACGCCGACTGCCGAGATGATACTGCGGACTTCTTCGTTGGAGAGGACTTTGTCGACACGGGATTTGTAGGCGTTGATGATCTTACCGCGGAGGGGGAGGATGGCCTGGAATTCCCGATTTCGGCCCCCCTCGGCACTTCCTCCGGCCGAATCACCTTCTACCAGGAACAGCTCGCTGCGTTCCAGGTCTTTGGAGGAACAGTCACGGAGCTTGCCCGGCAGGCCGCCGCCGCTGAGTGCGCTTTTGCGACGGGTCAGTTCCCGGGCCTTGCGAGCGGCCTCACGGGCCTCGGCGGCCTCAGTCGCCTTGCGAAGAATGGCTTTGGCCGTCTGGGGATGCTCTTCCAGATAAGTCTGAAGGAAGTCCCCAAAGGCGCTGCTGACGACCTTGCCAACCTCGGCATTGCCCAGTTCCGTTTTGGTCTGACCGCGGAATTCTGGATTGGAGACCTTGACGCTGACAACCGCCGTCAGCCCTTCCCGCAGGTCTTCTCCGCTGGGAATGAGGTTCTTGAAGAGGTTGTTCTTCTTGCCGTAGTTGTTGATCGTCCGCGTCAGGGCTCCCCGAAAGGCCGAGACGTGAGTCCCACCCTCGATGGTATTGATGTTGTTGGCAAAGGATCGCAAAGTCTCATTGTAATCGGTGGTGTACTGCAGGGCGATCTCGACTTCAATATCCAGGGTCGCAGGCGGCTCTGCCTCAGACACTGGCCCGCCTGTGGACTCATCCCCCTGACCATCGGCCGAAGGAGCCGATTCACGTTCAATCTGCTCGTGATGCCTGAGGTACAGGACCTCTTTGTGGACCACATCCGAAGCACGGTTCAAATGCTCCACAAATTGGATGATGCCGCGGTCATATTGGTAAACCTCCTTCTTGCCGATGCGTTCATCCTGAAAGGAAATTTTGACCCCAGCATTGAGAAAAGCCAATTCCTGGAGACGCCGCTGGAGAACATCACCATCAAACTTGGTACTGGGAAAAATCTGGGGGTCAGGCTTGAAGGTCGTCTTGGTCCCAGTTGCCGAGGCCTTGCCGACAACGCGGACCTGCGTGGTCGGCACTCCTCGTTCGTATTCCTGCTGGTGCAGCCGCGCATCACGGCGGACCTGGACCTCAGCCCACTCGCTTAAGAAGTTGACCACAGTCACCCCGACGCCGTGCAGGCCGCCGGAGACCTGATAGGCCCCCTTTTTGAACTTTCCGCCAAACATCAATTCCGTCATCACCCCTTCCAGAGTGGAGACGTCTTTGCCCTTCTCGCTGCTGAGCCCCTCGTGCCGATCAACCGGAATCCCCCGACCATCATCCTCGACCGTGCAGGAACCATCGTTGTTGATCTTCACCGAAACCATCGAAGCAAAGCCCGCCATGGCCTCATCGATGGAATTGTCAACCACCTCGTAAACCAGGTGATGCAAGCCTCGTTCGGTGGTATCGCCTATGTACATCGCTGGTCGCAGCCGAACGTGCTCAATCGGCTTGAGATGCTGGATGTCTTCATTGGTATACTCGGCGTACTTTCTCTCCAGTTCCAGCTTGTCAGTGATCGGCGCATCACCCGCTGGCCGAGAAGTCGCAGAAGCCTCAGGAGTTTCTTCAATCATTGTCGTGGCAGTACCTGCAGTCCGTGGCCAACCTGTTTCCCCAGCTGTTGCCCCGTCTGGAAACACGCCAGATCAGACAGCAAACCGCTGCAGGAAACATAAGCCGTGTAAGTCAACAACCTGAATCCACAAAACTGAGTCCGCAAACTGAGTCCGCTCTCGAGCGAGGCTCGGAAAACCGCTCAGTGAAAATCCCGCGAAGCAACAAGCGATGGTCAAGCAACAAGCGATGGTGGCCAACAAGCTGTTTGAACCAGTCAATCATCTGCGGGGCAAAGGCATGTCAGCGGCGCTGAACGCTGGTGAAAAGATTCCATTTGGACTGTCCCAGATGTGGCCCGGCCCACCTAAATATTGTTACGCGACCCGGTTTGGGGTCCTTCAGGTTGGGCCTTGACCACAATCTGGGACAGTCCAAGCTACTGAGGTTGAGGAACATCTTGGCTCGTCCGGCCCAGCGGAAAGGCTGGTCGATCATCAGCTGGTCGATCATCAGCTGGTCGATCAATAGCTGGCAAATCACTGGTCGTTCCGGCGGCTGGCGTGTTGTGGCCAAGCAAGAATTTTCCGAAGGCAGCAGTGAGGGATTGGAAACTGTTCTCGGAGAAACCAAACGTCAAACAGAAAGACACAAGATCTCGATAAGATTTATCAAAAGGAATATCATAGCAAATCCGATGATCTCACTCCAGAGGCCCCACCTTAAAACGCAGTTTTTCAATTCCTTCATCCGGCAGCAATTCCTGCATTCGCTGCAGCAAAGTCCGCTGTTGAAAAGCCAACTCATGGGCCAAGGTGCTGCTGCCGACGATCACCTCCAAGGTCCCGCGATAAAGACGTCCTGGGCGTGTCACTGCAGCCAGCTCCGGGCCCGCGACCTGCTGCCAGGCCTGGGCGTATTGAGCTTGTCCTTGGACTCGCCCATACCCACGGCGTGTGAACAAATCGGAGAGCACATCGGCAATGTGTTTTGGCTTCCGCGAAGGCATTGGACGTCGCCCTGTGAGAAAGGATGGAATGGACCTCAGCGATTGGACTGATCTGCTACTGAGGTTGGGTAAAATCTTGGCTCGTCCGGTTGGTGGAAAGGCCACGCATGGGTTCTTGTGCCGTTTCAGCGTTTCGGGCGAGCAAGAATCTTCCCCAAGAGCAACAGGTCGGTCCTGCTCGCAAGAGCCCTGCAGTTTGTCAACGAAGACCTGGTCAACGCAGCGCCCAGATTTTCCTGCCAGAACCAATCGCTGATTCCACCCATCTGGGCTGGCCGGGTGCCGACGAACCGTTCGCAAAAGGCAGCCCGGTTGAGGTAACCTTGGCTGGCGAAACCAAAGGGCCCCCCTATGGCTACTGTGACCCTAAAGCTACTGTGACCCTGAAGCGGCAGCTCTCCACCCGTCGCCGAGAGACAAGACCTCTCCTCGTTTCCCGAGATGGTCTCCCCGAAGGCCAACTCAGCGTTTGTTGGGCCCATCAAGAGAACGCTGAGTCCCTTGCAAGCAGTTCTCACTTCGCAGTTTCAGCCGGGCGTTTTCGGCCGACCCGCACTCGCTCGGCAGCAATTGGTGAGAATGACAAATGTCTCCAATGATCAGGCAGAGCAAAGGCCCCAAGCGAAGACTCTTGCCAAGTGGTTGTGGATGTGGTCGACCTCAAAGCTCACACATGCGTTCACAGAGCAGGTTCCCTGCCTGCAGGGTGTCTGGAGGATAAACCAACATGCATCGGGGATTTTGTGCCGCCGGAAATCCTATTGAGCAGACGATCCCATCGGTTGGAGGTCAGGGCCACGTCAGTCGCCTCCCCGCGAAAGCGGCATCACAACATATTGGTAGCCGTCGTCGGTGGAGAACATCGCTGCACTCTCGGAGTCGCGGACCTCCAGGGTCACCAGAGCATCTGGCTCCAGAACTTTGAAGAACTGCGTGAGGAATCGATGGTTCAGAGCCACCTGGATTTCGGCGCCGTTGTAGCTAATCGGTAAGTCAACGGTCGCCTCACCTTGGGAGCGTGCCCAAAGGGTCAGTTGTCCTGGCGAGAAGCGGAGTTCAACCCCATGGCTTTCGCTATCGGTCATCACAGCTGCTTGCTGAACGACCAAATCCAGGGGGCCGACCGGCAGCTCGACACGTTCCCCGCCAACTTTGGGCAAAACGTCCCGCCAGCGAGGATACTTGCCCTCCAACAGCCGAGCATCAATGGTGGCATCCTGACTCCGCACCAAGACATTGTTGTCTCGGACGGCAATCAGGCAGTCGCCGGTCCCTTGAGTGATGGCTCGCTCAATGATGGTCATCGCCCGGGAAGGCACAATGCTCGCCACCTCCCCACCGGTATGCTTGCCGATGACCTCAGCAGGAACCTTGACCACCGCCATGCGACGTCCGTCGGTGCCGATTCCCAACACTTGATCATCTTCGAACTCGAGAGCCACCCCCCCCAGGGCAAATTTCGGCCCGGGTTGCGTGTCGGTGGCAAAGTTGGTCCGGCGAATCAATTCACGGAAGGCACCAGCGGGCACCTTGTGATAAGCATCTTGCTGAAATTGAGGAATCTGCGGGTACTCAAGAGGATCGGCAGCAGGCAAGGTCCACTTACTGCGTTCTCCACGAACTTGCAGAGTATTGCCATCTGCATCCAGATGGAGGAATTGATCGGCACTGGTGCGGAGGATGGCCCCAAACGGAGAGGTTGGCAAAACAGCCTCTCCCCCTCGTTCAATGGTGATTCCCTCCACGGCAACGCGAATCCCGATTTCCAGGTCCGTCGCCAGCAGGTAAACCCCTTCCTCAGACGCCTCCAGCTTCACATTCTGCAAAATTGGCTTGGGGCTCTTCGCCCGTACAACCGGGGTGACCGTGGAGAATGCGCTCAATAGCGGTTCGCGTTCGCAGACGATGTGCATCGTCGTTTTGCTCCTCTCATCCTGGGCAGCGTCCAGCATCCTTGCACTGGTTGGGCACCAAATGTTCTGACGACAATCGTCAGTTGATGATGATAAACCTTGTTAGAATATTTTCACGTTAACAGTGTTTATAGGTCCGCCTTACGATTGACGATTTCCAGCCGCTGAGTTGATTGAAGTTGTTGTTGCTCTTGGAGTTAGCTTGCCCGGATATGCTTGCATCGCTGGTGGAAAACTCGTTTGGGCAACAGTCGAATCAGTGTTGGTTGCTGTCAGCGACAGTCGTCTCGTGCAAGGGGGCTTCGCAGTGCCGGTTGTTTGATGTCGGATCGGGGAGTCTTTTCGACAAACAACTGTCTGCTTTTCCACAGCGATTTGTTTTCCGCTGGTTGGCCCGTTGTCCCTTTCCGAGCCTGTGTCCCTTCCTGAGCCTGTGTCCCTTCCTGAGCCTGTGTCCCTTCCTGAGCCGGTGTCCCTTCCCGAGAAGTGGGTTGGAGACCACGAGTTTGCCACACAGGCCCTGCAAAGATAGGCTCATCGGCGACCAAGTGAGGGTTGAAACACTTGGGAGTCTCAATGGTCGGGCTTGCGAGGTGATACGCTTGCCTGCAGCTGCGTTCGGAGTTTTTCAACGACCGAGGCGACTGCTGAGTTTTCGGCCACTTGGCGGCCCGTTTTGCGGTGGGCATGCAAAACGGTGCTATGATCTCTGTTGAAGTACCGGCCAATCTGCTGCAGGCTGGCGGAGGTCAACTCTCGTGCCAGATGAATGGCAACTCCTCGAGCCTCACTTACCGATCGTTGCCGTGAGGACCCGCGGAGATCACCGACACGCAGGCTGTAGTGACGAGCGGTTTCCCAAGCGATACGCTTCAAAGGCACCTCCGTACTCGGCGAGCGGCCAGCCAGACGCTCTTGCACATCTCCCTCGCGAATAGGCCGTCGATCAACTCGAGCAGCGGTTTCCAGTTGAACTAACAAGCCCACCAACTCTCGGGGGCTGAGCTCAGCAGCCGCCAACCCTTGGGCTGCTGAAGCCGAAAGCGGGATGGCCAACTCCTGGGCAAACTGAAAAGCCAATGCTCGCCGCGTCGAAACTGTCGGAACCGCCAGAGGAACCGCCAAACCCGCGGCCAATCGGCTCAATAACGACCGGGAAAAGCCATCCAGGGCCAACGGGTGAACTTTGGCTGTGAGAATCACCTGACAACCATTGGCCAAGACCGTATCAAGCAAGCTGATCAACTCTCGCTGTGTGCCTGCTTTGTCGGCCAACAAGTCAACATCTTCGAGAACCCAGAGATCAAGACCCTCAAATCGCTCCCGAAACTCCCTCAAGGATAGGCTGGAATCCCCTGCTGAGGATGGGTGTGGTTGAGGTTTCCATGGCTCAACCCCCAGGTCACCCGAGTTCTGTGTGTTGACTGCTCCATCGTCAGGTTGGTTAAGGGCGGGTCGGCTGGCAGTGGCAGATACGCTATTCTCCCCGGCTAAGCTGATTACCTCCGAAGAGGTGGTCGCCGAAAACCCACGCTGAGTCGCCGCACGAACGGCCTCCGTGTACTCAGTGAGCAAATCAGCGCTGTGTTGATACAGGACTTCCTTTTTTGGGTTTTTATTGGTCCAAGACCAGGCGAGACCAGAAGCTAGATGGGATTTGCCGAGGCCAGTTGACCCGTAGATCACCAACGGGTTCCAGGAGCTGGGGGCTGTCTTCTCCGAGATGGCGCGAACGCTCTCCAAAACGAGGGCGTTTTCGGGGCCAGCGAGGAAGGGACGGTCTCGCCGCAGGGTGACTTCTGAGCCCGTTTTCGGCGTCAATCGCAGGGGCCGGACAGGGAGGATCAGTTGGCCAATGCCTTCAGGGGCGGTCCCAGAATCCGCCTTCGCACAAGAATCGGCGTGTGTTGCAATGAGTGTGGTCGTGGTCACGGATGTCCCTCGGCCCTCTGCATCGGCCGCAAAGTCTTCTGCGGGCGAACTCTTCCTGGGAATCAATGAGCGAAGCTGAGCCGAGCCCGACCTGACGGGCTCCTACCAAGACAGTTTTACCAGGGGAGCTCTCTGCCGAAGTCCCTTTGACCAAACCGGCCTTGATGAGTTGGCGACCAAAACCGGTCACGCAACAACCACTTATGGCTGCTTTATTCAACCGAATTAGTATACCACGAAAGGGCGGCGCCCGCGACCCGAATCGCTGGCTTTCGGCCACCCGTTGCGAGTTCGTAATCTGTTGCAACAGTTCAAGATACGATCAATTGCTTGGTCCACCTCGTCTGTGGTCGTTTGCGGGCCCAGACTCATCCGCAGAGCGCTTTTGATCCGACTTTCCGGCAGCCCCATCCCACGCAGCACTGACGAAGGCTCACTCGATCCGCTGCTACAAGCGCTTCCTGTTGAGCAAGCGACCCCAGCAAGATCCAGAGCCATCAGCAACGCTTGCCGATCGAGCCCGACAAAGCTCACATTGGAGGTCTGAGGCAAGCGTGGCCCCGCTTGGCCGTTGATCACCACCTCAAGATCGCCACCAGCCAGCCCGGCCTCCAAACGGTCTCGTAAGCTGGTGATTTGTTGCGTCAGCGGTTCTCTTCGAGCGTGCCAGGTTTGTAGCGCCACCAGCAGGCCAACGACAGGTGGAATGGCTTCGGTGCCAGGTCGAATTCCGCCTTGTTGGAATCCCCCGGCCAGCTGAGGGGCCAGCTCGATGTCGCTTTTGAGCAATAAGCCCCCGACCCCTTGAGGCCCCTGGAACTTGTGAGCGCTAAATGTGAGGGCAGCAACGCCTAGGCCGACAAAGTCAATGGGGACTTTGCCCACAGCTTGGGTGGCATCTGTGTGCATTGGCACATTGTGTTGCTGGCAAACCTCAGCCAACCGCGCAATCGGCTGGCAGACGCCGGTCTCATTGTTGGCCAGCATCACACTGACAAAGGCGACTGGTTGGGAGGCCTCAGCTTCCGTCAGCAGGGTGTCCAGTTCACCGGGGTTGACCAGGCCCTCGGAAGTGGCCCCGAGACGATCAATATGCCAGCCCCAACCGGCCAGCCGATCAGCCGCGGCTGTGACGCTTGGATGTTCCAAGGCAGAGATGATCGCTCGTTGCGGTTGACAAGCGGCGTTGGGACCAGCCAGCCCAAAAAGCGCCAGGTTGTTGGCCTCAGTCCCTCCGCTGGTGAAAATCAAACGATCAGGGCGGACTTGAGCGATGTTGGCACCCAGTCGGGTGGCGACTTCCTCGCGGGCGTCCTCCAGACGGCGACGCGCCTGTCGGCCAAGTTCGTGCTGGCTGCCAGGATTGGCATAACCCATCTGCCAGGCCTCGCTCATCGCATGGATGACTTCGGGCCACGGGGTCGAGGTCGCGTTGTGATCCAAGTAGATCTGCTGCATGGTGTTATGGGTGGCCAAGTCTTGAAGAACAAACGGAAATCTATTGTAGACAATCTGTTGGCCTATGGCCATAAGTACACTTGTGGTGAATGATCGTCGGTCACTCTCGCAGAATTCGTCGGAACCAGAGCCAGCCCAAGCGGCGCCCGGCCAGAATCAAACCGGCCAGAATCAAACCGGCCAGAATCAAACCGGCCAGAATCAAACCGGTGGTAGGATGAGCGAAGACGAGGAAGAGTTGAAGGTTGAGCGGACCGCTGATGGATCGGACACGGTGGTCAGCGGTCGGTTCGGGGCCACTTACCATTCCACCTTTGGGGCATTGGAGGAGTCCCGTCACGTTTACTTACTGGCAGGACTCAGGCATTGGTTGGCCACAGGGTCTCACCAGCGTCCCTTGGCACGAGAGGTCTCGGTGTTGGAGGTCGGACTCGGCACCGGTCTGAATGTGTTGTTGACCTATCTTGATTGGGCTAAGCAAATACATGTCAAGAAAAGCCAGGCCAAGGAAGTTGAGGCCAAGGAAGTTGAGGCCAAGGAAGCTGAGGACAAGGAAGCTGAGGACAAGGAAGCTGAGGACAAGGAAGGTCAGCAAGAAGCTCGGTCCTGGCGGGTCCGCTACCTGGCTGTTGAGCCCTACCCGTTGCCGGAGGCGACTTGGCAGCAACTGAACTACCCGCAAATGCTTTCTTCCTGGGAGAATGGTTCTCAGGAGGGACCCGGCGAATTGTCTGAGGTTTTCCGGCGGATTCAGACACTCCCAGCGGAGGAACCTCTGCTCTTGGGCGACGGTTTCCATTTCTCTTGGAAGCGTTGTCTGCTGCAACAGCTGGAGCAGGTGACCAACCCGGCGGATTGGTTTGATGTGGTGTATTTCGATGCTTTTGGGCCCAAGAGTCAGCCGGAGATGTGGACTCTGAAGTCGTTACAAGTCGTCCGCAATGTCCTTCGGCCCGGCGGCGTGCTGGTGACTTTCAGCGCCAGCGGGCAGTTCCGCCGAAATCTGAAAGCCCTTGAGTTTGCCGTGGAGAATCCCCCCGGCCCACCAGGAAAACGCCAAATGACCCGGGCGACACTCGCCCTGGAGAAGAATCTTCCTGGTGGAGAAGCCTTTCCGGTGCTGAACCCTTCCTCTTGAAAAATCCCTCAAGCGTGACAGGTCAACCTCGGCAAGCCGACCTTCTGAGATCAACTTCCCCAGAACAAGCCTCCTGGGACCTGAGCCTCGAGGAGCCAACATCGATGTTCGTGCCTGCAGGACCGCTCGGATTCCCAGCGAACACGCAGCCAACAGCGTCCCCAAACGGGGCAACCCCAGCACCGCAAGCCTCGGTTTGGCCCTGCTTGCCGAGCTTGCCTGCTTGCCGAGCTTGCCTGCTTGCCGGGCTTGCCTGCTTGCCGAGCTTGCCTGCTTGCCGGGCTTGCGCGGTTAGGACGATTCTTTGGTGTCCCCCAGGCAATACAGCTTCTTGGTGGTCCTCAAGTACAGTTTTCCGTTGGCAATCACAGGGGTGGCCAATTGCTGTTCTTCAGGGGATCCGGGGTTGCCTTGCTGGTCTTCGGCAGAGGGATCGAGGCGAGCTACTTCCTGATACTCGCTGGGGTTATCTTTTAAGATAATCATTTGGCCTGCTTCGTTGCAGATCACGATGAGGTCGCCGATCAGCACTGGCGATGCGCTGGAGTTTCCGCTGAGTCGCTTGCGGAAGGTGACCTCGCCGGAGGTCGCCTTGTAGCAAGTGAGTATTCCCCGATCGGCAAGCACATACAGGTGTCCTTGGGAAAACAGCGGTGAGGGAACGTAACTGATTTTGCTGGAGCCCTCGACCGACCACACGATTTCTGCAGAGAAGCCGGTGTTGGGGTCATCTTCGGCCTGGCTGACTCGAATAGCCTGGAGAACGTGTTGGGGATAGCCGCCGGATGAGAACACCAAGCCGTCGCCAAAGGTCATTGTACAGGCGGTGGTGTCAGCCGGCCCGTCGACCTTCCACAATAACTTGCCGTTGTTTTGAGGATCGTAGCCACAGGTTTGGTTGCAGCCACTCAGGAGGATTTGTTCCTTCCCAGCAACACTGGCGATGATCGGCGAAGAGAAGCTGGGCTGGTCCGGCCTGGAGGTTCGCCAGATGATTTGTCCGGTCTCCCGGTGCAACCCTGCTAAAAAACTCCCCCGCGAGCTGTCCGCTGCCACAATCACCAAGGGGCCGACCAAAGCGGGGCTGGGGGCATAACCATGTTTGCTGCCAAAGGCCCCCGCCCGAGTCTGCCAGTCAATCTCGCCATCCAACGTGACCGCTGTGACATAGACACCCTGGCCAAGGTCGCTGTGTGA
>CAZYKP010000027.1:47128-81800 GCA_964648025.1 uncultured Pirellulales bacterium
GCCTGATGTTTGTGAGCCTGATGTTTGTGAGCCTGATGTTTGTGAGCCTGATGTTTGTGAGCCTGATGTTGGTGAGTCTGATGTTGGTGAGTCTGGCTTTTGAGGGTCGGTGGCAAAGGCGACAAACACCCTTTGGCCATCGCAGGCTGGGGTGATCGAGGCGTGCGTGTTTTTAGAGTGCTTGTTAGGTAGTCGGCCTTGGTGAATTTGGGTTTCCCAGATATTGCTGCCAGTGAGTGCATGATAACACACAAGCGACTGAGTGCCGTTTGTCCGGTCTGCGGTTGCCAAGAAAACCCGGTCGCCGACCACCGTCGGGCTGCCGTGGCCTTCCCCTGGCAGGGCAGCAGACCAGAGAAGCGTGGGGAGGGATTCTTCGAGGGACAGCATATGTGGCCCCGAGAGGGTGGCGACACCGTTTCGGGCGATGCCTCGCCACCAAGGAGAGTCCTTTTGCGGGTCGATTTGCAAAGCTGCCGCAGGTGGCACATCAGCGGCGTCTGTGGAAATCGTCTGAGCATCCTGTTGATTGACCCGGCCACAGCCACCCAAGCCCGTCAAGAGACCAAGGACAAGCAGGACGAACTTCTGTCTTTTCCACCAGCAGGATCGCTGAGCAAATGGTTGGCCCCGACGAGCGTTCCTGCGAGAACAAGCGGTCCCATGATGGGGGTGTGTGGTCTGCATGGGCAGCAAATCTCAGGGGCGAGAAAACGAGTTTTGTCGGGTTGCTTGGCAAGGACACCAAGACAGATCATGATCCGCACTTTGGAGGATCGCTGCGGCATTGCAGGTTCTCTGACCGAACCAGCCGCCTGCCCTGGGAGAGATCACCTTCTCTTGCAACTTAGCGATGGGTGTTTCGGCTGGCTACGGCTGAGTTGGCTGCCTTCTGCGCTGTCACGGTTCTGGCGTGGAAGTTATGATCCCATTAGATTCAACGTGCAGCGTGTTTTGGCCACTGATGATTGGCTCCCGGTGACTGGCCTCTGGTGACTGGCCTCTGGTGACCGGCCTTTGGTGATTGGCCTTTGGTGAGGTGATGAGTCACTGGTGCCAGGGTTCGCTTGCTTCGAATCAGGTCGCCATCCCGGAAGTACGCCATTTGCTGAAGGGTTGTCCATTCTTTCGAAGGGGTGCGATTGGCAACCTGGACTCTCTTGTGTGTAGACTAGGCAAGCACGTTGGGGCAGCGTAGTTTGGGCAACTCAGGGGACCATCCGGGCGGCGGTGCTGAGGACGGGCCGGAAGCGCGATGTATCTACTGGAGATCAAGCACCGTCAGACTGGCAATACCTTGCTGGAGCTGCAGGCCGAGAATCTGGAGGGTGCCAATCTGATTGGGGCCGATCTTCGCTCTGCTGCTCTTGATAAGGCACGCCTGATTGGGGTGCTGCTGACCAGGGCCCACTTGGGTGGGGCTAGTTTGGGTGAAGCTGATCTCCGCAGGGCATCGCTTCTGGAGGTTGAGGCTCCGGGGGCGGATTTGACCAGCAGCAATTTGTCGGAGGCCGATTTACGGTTTGCCGACCTGCGAGGGGCGGTCCTGGCTGGGGCTAATCTCACAGGAGCTGATTTGACAGGGGCAGATTTGACCAGCGCTGATTTAACCGGCGCTTGTCTGATTGATGCCACGCTCATGGAGGCAGAACTCGGCCACGTCCGCCACAACGACTCGACTCGTTGGCCTGCTCAGCTGCAGATCGTTTTGCCGGATGGCCACTGGACCGGCTGGTACAACCGCGAACAACGAGCCGGCGAGGGAGAGTTCCTCCATGGCCAGCGGCAAGGCCTGTGGCGAACCTGGTACTCCAATGGGCAGCTCGAAAAAGAAGGCCTCTATGTGGATGACCGCATGCACGGGCCATGGGTCAGCTACTACCCCGAGGGGACCAAAAGCGCTGAGGGTCCCTATGAACATGGCGAAAAGCATGGCCTCTGGGTGAGTTACTACGCCAACAACCAGAAGAACGTGGAAGGCCGATACGACAGAAGTCGCAAACAGGGCATCTGGGTCCGCTACAGCCCCGCCGGGGTCAAGATCGCCGAAGGGCCCTACGTTGACGATGTCCGCCATGGATCCTGGACCTACTGGCACGATAACGGACAGAAAGAACGCGGCGGCGAGTTCCGAGACGGGCAGAAACACAACCAGTGGGTGTATTGGGACCAAGAAGGCAACCAAATCAAAGTCGAGCAGTTTTGGAATGGACACCGGGTGGAGTAACCCTTCTCAAGGCGTTTTCCCAGAAGGGGTCCCTGGAGGAAAAGTTTCTGGCCAAGCTGTCTCTAGCAAGCTTCTTTTTTCGGAGATGTCACGACTTGGACTGTCCCAGATGTGGCCATTGCCCATCAAGATGTTATTGCATGGATCCGTTGAGGGTCCGACAGGTACGGCCTCTGCCACAATCTGGAACAGTCGAGCTCCGCAGGATGTGTTTTCTAGCGAAGTGCTTGCTTCCAACTTTCCTCGCAATTGATCGTGCCCTTCTTCTTATGGGAAATACCTGTTGGTTTTCTGCTGGAATTCTGTTGAACGTCCGCCGGGGGAACTTTGTCCTTCCAAGATCTCCTTCGTTGTGAGCCAACCTCGATGCCCAGCAAAGAACCCTTGACAGCTGGTTGAGGTCCAGCAGAAGCTCCAAGCCCTGGAAACCTTTCAAGTCTCCAACGCACAGACCTCGCTAGCAAAAACCAATGCGAGTGTCGGCTTGGCCGACCACTGTGGTTGGTTGATGCCCTCCGGGCAGCCCGGCCAAAACAACCTGGCCAGAACGGTCAGGCCAGGGCAGCCAACTGGCCCAGTTTTATGTTTCCCGGTTTTGTGTTTCCCAGTTTTATGTTTCCCGGTGTGTTGAACTTGGCAAGCGGCGTGAGTTTCGGCTGTTGACGGACGAACGACACAAGCCGTGGCTGGAAGCGATGGCGATTTCTTTTCAGGTGCTTGGCAATCCAGGCCGTGACAACTTTGTACTCGCCCGAGTTGACAGCGGTCATCAGATCGATCGCCTGCTCTTTGATTGCGGTGCAGGTGGCTTAGACGGGCTCTCAGTCGCTGAGCGTCAGGCCATCGATCATGTGTTCCTGTCTCACCTCCATATGGATCACATTGCTGGCTTTGACTCCTTTTTTCGTGTCAATTACGACCGAACAAGCAAACCCAACATCATGTGGGGGCCGCAGGGAACCAGCCGGATTCTCCAGCATCGCTTCTGCGGTTACCTGTGGAACATCACCGAGCAGATGGTCGCCTCCTGGCATGTCCAGGACGTTTACCCGGATCGGGTTGAGTCATTTTGCTTTCAGCTTTCTGAAGCCTTTGAGAAGCCCCACCCCCAGGGCACGCGTTTCTGGCAAGGAGCAGTTCATCAGACATCCCATTATTCCGTGGAGGTCTTGCACATGGACCACCACCACACACCAAGTTTGGCCTACATCGTTCGCGAGCAGCCTCACCAGAACATCGACTCCAACCAGCTTGCCAAACTGGGCTTGGCTCCAGGGGCTTGGCTTCAGAGCGTCAAAAGCCCCCCGTTGCAGGCCGCCGGGCGGATGGATGATCTGAGTATCGATGTGACCACCACCGAAGGTCGGAAACAAACTCGGCAGCTCAGTGAACTACGCGAAGAACTTGTTGTGGAGTCGACAGGCGATTCGCTGGCCTACCTGACAGACTTCCGCTTGGAAAAGGCCGATCAAGATCGACTGGTTCCGGCACTCAGGGGTGTCCGCTGGATGGTCTGCGAGAGTCAGTACCTGAACAGGGATGCCGATCTGGCTCGCAAAAACTACCACATGACCGTTGGTCAAGTTGCCGAGACAGCCGCCCGGGCTGAGGTCGAGGAGCTGATCCTGATCCATATCTCCGATCGGTATACAACCTCGGAGTGTCACTTGCTGCTCCAAGAGGCAAGGTCCGTCTTTCCTGCGACGCGATTTCCCGACCATTGGGATATCTAGCTTTCCAGCCAGCATGATTCCGCTTCAGCCCACCTTGGCGGATCGTTCTGCCCAGCCGGACAGTCGAAGGCAAGCAACCAAGAATCGTCCTCTCAAGGACCTCCAAGAGGGCGAGCAAAGCAACGCCAAGAACCCCAACGCAGTCCAAGAGCTTGCCAACCTCCACCAGGCCTTTTTCGTTCGCTCAATCTTCGTCTGCAAGGGGTGAGGTCTGCCAAAACAGGACTGTCCCGCCTTGAAAAGCAGTTCCTGAAAATCAAGAAAACTGTGAAATTTCCGTTGCATTCGCTCTGCTCGAAGTTTAGTCTCACCAAAGCAAGGGGGGAGGAGTCCCTCAGCTCGACCCCTGCAAACTTGACCTCCTGCAAACTTGACCTCCTGCAAACTTGACCTCCTGCAAACTTGACCTCCTGCAAACTTGGCCTCCTGCAAACTTGACCTCCTGCAGACTCAACATCCTACAACTTGCTCACCGAACTTCACGGACTCGCGACGACCTCACCTCATTCCAGCGGTTGAATCAACCACAAAGCAGACCATTACGGCGCTGCTTGTGTCTTTCCCGATGCATTGTCCTCGTTGATGGGAGCAACGGATACTCAAGCTGTTTGCTGAGTAGGCAGTCCCACAAATTCCTCGGCGTTTGACGCCATTGCCCCGAACTCTGGAGCGAGTGATGCTCACCTCCCCCGGTCGTTTATTCTGCGCTGTGCTAATGGCCAGCCTTTTGACTCTCTCCACCCCAGCGGCTCCTCCAACCCCCTTGGCCTACTGGTCTTTTGACGAGGATGCCGAGGCTACACGGCAGGTCAACGATCTGACTGGCAATAGTAACTCCGGAATTCTCTTTGGAGCCGGTGATGTCTTTCCCACTTTCTCAAGCGACGTGCCAGCGGCGTTGAGCGGCGGACGCAGCCTGAGTTTTGCCGATGCAAACGACCAATACGTGGGCCTGGATATGTCCTTTTCCGGGTTGGGGGCCCTGCCGACTGTCAGCGCCTCGGCCTGGTTTAACACCTCAGCGATGGGCCCGCCGACGGGATCGGTCCAACAAAACAACTGGGCGATTCTCGACTTCGACCGCTCCGAGTACTTCAACGTTTATGTCCGCGATACCGATGGGGCCATCGGCTTTTCCACCAACGCTGGAGGTCCTGGGGCGGATATCCACGACCAAGTCGGCATGACAACCGGTCTCAACGACGGAATGTGGCACCACGTTGCCGTTGTGTACGACGGAACTGACAAACGAATCTACGTCGACGGCATGCTGGACGGCACGGCAGCCAACGCCCATGGTGGAAGTTCTCTGGGGAGTTCCAACCCACGTTTCGGTCTGATCGGTGATGGCACCGAAGCGTCACAATTCAATGGAACCCGCAACAATCTTCACTATGACGGAGCGGTGGACGATCTCGCTGTCTGGGACCAGGTGATCTCGGATGTCGAGATCGCGAATCTGGCCGCTGGAACGGCCTCACCAGGCGATTCGCTGCTGCCACTGCCGCAGTTCTCGCCGGGAGTGCACACCATTGACTTTGAGTCACTGACAGGCATTCCCGAAGGCAGCGTGCTCGGAAATCGGATTGCGGGAATGACCTTTCAAGGTGCGATGGTAGCCTTTGAGGGGACCTCTCCCCGGTTTGCTCATACGGCTCTGGGGATCGCCGACGGCGTTGCTCCAGGCGAGCTGGCCGGAGGGGTGATGATCTCTGATGTGGCCGATATCGCCCAAAACGCAGGGGACCCTGTGGCCCCGGCCCCCTTCAATCCGATCGTGGTCACCTGGAACGGCCTGGCTGTGCAGGACTTAAGCTTTCAAGTGGTGGATATCGACGGGAACCACCAACTCCGTGCCAGTGTGTATGACCAGGAACTCGGGGGGAACTTGCTGGAGACCATCACCATCACAGCCGGCGACCCCGGAACAGGCGATGGGATTGCGACCTTGGTCGATTTCGCTGGTGTCAGCGGCATCAAAAGGTTGGAATTCGAAGTCGAGAATGTGGGGGCCGGAAACAGCGGGTTTGCCGCTGACAACTTCCGATTCACCGTCATCCCGGAACCGAGCACCTTGGTCCTCGGCGGGCTTGGCTGTCTCAGTCTCGCTTGGCGACGTCGTCGCCTGGCCTAACTGGACCCCCTTTGCCAACCGCTCGTCTGCCGAAAGCTCGTCTGCCAACAGCTCGTCTGCCAACAGCTCGTCTGCCAACAGCTCGTCTGCCGGAAGCGAGGCCCTGGGCTCTCCGGCTCCCACGGTGGCAAGAGCCATCCTGTCAAAAAGTCTTGCTCGCCGGCAGACTTCCTCACAAGGAGTCTTCCGGCTCAAGATTTTTTGGGCCAAGATTTTTCGGGCCAAGAGTCTTCCGGCCAAATAACATCCGCCGAATGTGGACAGTCGAGCTCTGCGAAGGCAGAATACGAGGACTGCCTGTCAGTGCTTGTTGTCTTTTTTGGTGGGTTGCTTGCCGATGAATGAACCACTCTCTCAAACCACTGAGAAGCTTTCGCGAGGTGGTTCTGGCAAGCAAGAATCGAGTCGGTTGGGTGACCAGTCGGAGCGTTGCCAACGGATTGCTGCCATCCGTGCTGAAATTGCTGCTGGCACCTACGAAACACCACAACGGTTGGAAGCGGCCGTCGATCGCTTCTATCAACAATTCCAACGACAACTCCAGGAGTCGGCCCCCACAACCCAACCTCCCAACAACCAGCAGTAAAACCCAGAATTCGCAGTGGCCGCCGATGTGGCACAGCAAGCCAGGCTAACACAGCAAGCCAGGTTGGCACAGCAAGTCAGGCTGGCACAGCAAGTCAGGCGAGAGAAGAGTTCTGAGGTGACCTGGTTCAGGATTGGGTTTCTCTGGGTGGAGAGTCTCAAGTTGGGTCGACGAGCTGTCGGAAGACAAGCGGTTCCGGCGGCTGCTACCGGTGGGGATCATGTCGTCAGATTTCTTGACCCTCTTGAAGCGATACAACAGGCGAAGGGTGTGTCTCACACTCCACGGGCAAACAACCGTCTGGGGTCGTGTTGCTGAAATTTGCTATGACGGCTTAAGGCTCCGCGAGGTCCAGATCCTCAGCGATTTGGACACGCCCGGTCCTTTTGCTGGGGAGACCCCTCCTGGTCGGCAATATCCTGAGACGCTCATCCACCTGAATCAAATTCTCGCGGTCACCTGCCTGGATGATGACCTGCCGGAACCCTCAACCGAGCCATCATCGCACCTGCCGATTGAGAAGCAGTTGCTCATTGAGCCGGTCGAGCTCCATCTGGGGAGCGAACTGGCAGCCTTGGTCTCTGCAACACCAAACTCCTCGGAATCCTCCGACCCCGCAAGTTCCCAGAGCAACTCTGGGAGTTCACCAGCTGGCTTTCCAGGTTCTTCTGGCCCCCAAAATTCCTCGCGGGCGAGCTTGGCAGATCGCTTGGAACGCCTCCGAGCTCAGCTGGCGACTGAACTGGGCCTGCTGATTGCACCCGTTCCTGTGCGAGAACAACCTCGGCTTCCCTCGCTGGGGTTTCTTGTTCGGTTGCGTGGTGTGGCCGTGGCACATGGTCAAATCGAGCCAGGTAAGCTGCTGGCTGTGGAAAACCCGCAAGCGATGCACGGCAGTTTCACCTCAACGGCGACCCCATCGGAGACTCCTCCGGCTGGCCTGCAATCATCTGGTGTCAAATCATCTGGTGTCAAGTCATCTGGTGTGCCGACCGGCACCTCGGCGGATGTCTCCGCGGGTGTCTCAGGCAGCCGCGGTCGTGTGTGCAGGGCGATTGCTGGCAAGCCTCTGGTGTCCAATCCGTTTCCTCATCCGGCCGTTTGGATCACTCTTGGCCAGCGAGAGCAGGCGGAACTCTATGGCTATACGGTGCTGAGCCCAGAGGCTCTGTTGGTTGCCTATCTGCATGATTTGTTTCGGCTAAGGGCGGCTGACTTATTTGGGCGTCAGCAGTTGGAAGAACTCCTCGATCAAGTTCGCTTCAACGCCCCTGCGGTTGTCGAAGAGGTGGTGCCGGATTTGCTTCGTCCCCGTCAACTTCAAAAGATCCTGCGTGGGTTGCTGCGAGAGGCTGTCCCCATTCGCGATTTGGAGACCATCTTGGAGACACTCTCCGAGGCGGCCTACGAAACGACCGAGATCGATGTGCTGGTCGAACGCACGCGGCAGGCCCTTTCGTCGGCTTTGACGGACCGTTTTCGTGATCTGGCCGGTCGCCTCCATGCGGTGACCCTCGAGCCGGCCCTGGAGTCGGCCCTTGCCCGGTTGATCCGACGCAGCCCACGTGGCCCTCGCCTGGAGCTTTCTTCAGCTCAACAGGCAGCCCTGGTGCCGCTTTTGCAATCACACCTGGAGCAACTCCGCCGCGCCGGGCGACCTGAGGTCCTCATGACCACCCCACCCTTACGACCAGCGATTCGTGCCCTGATTGCCGTACAGCGTCCCCATTGTGCCGTGCTGAGCCATCATGAAGTCGAGGCAGGAACAGCCATCGAAGTCAGCGGTGTGGTCATTGCGGGGAAACTGTTCGATTCCGAGAAGCGAACCAGCGACAAGCGAACGGACAAAAAGACACCGATCCGCTCTGCGGCTGTCGCAGCGAGCTCCGCTGAGCCGCCCGCTTCGTCAGCCTCCTCTGTCAGACCCTCGCCGGAGTAACTGCCTTCAGTTCGGTCAGCCACTCGTCCCTCGGCTCCAGGTCCCTCGGCTCCAGGTCTCACGGCTCCAGGTGCCTCGGCTCCAGGTTATCGAGCCAAGGATCGTCCCTTGCTCGCAGGGTGGTCGGTTGCCCCCAGGGCGGGCCGTTCGCCGAAAAGGGAGTTTGCTGGTCCAGTCACGGAGAACGACGCACAGGCCATTTGCGGCATCGATCAGGGAAAAGCCACCTTTGACTCGGGAAATCACCAGCGTCCAAAACCCTCGGATCAAGCAAGCACTTCGTCTGCGGGATCGCCGAGGCCGCCACCAACAAGGTCGATTCCTCATCGATGGGGTCCGAGAGATCCGCCGAGCCCTTGGCAGCAAGGGAACATCCCCGCTTTTCGTTCCGCCGGTTCGGTCAGCTTCGTCAGTTCAGTTGGTGGAGGTTTTTTATTGCTCAGACTTGTGTCAAGGGCCTGAAGTCCAAGAACTGTATTCCGGGTTCCAGCAGCTGAACGTTCCACTTTGGTCGGTCACCAAGGCTGTTATGGAAAAGCTGGCTTTTGGGGAACGAGGAGAAGGTTTGGTGGCGGTTGCCAAAGCTGGGGAGCCTAGGCTTTCGGATCTTCGCTTGCCCGAGGATCCTCTTGTGGCTGTGCTGGAGGGGGTGGAAAAGCCTGGCAATCTTGGTGCGGTTTTGCGAAGTGCTGACGCAGCAGGGGTCTCAGCGGTGATTGCCGCGGATCTGCGGACGGATCTTTACAACCCCAATGCCATCCGCGCGAGCCTAGGCACAATTTTCACAGTGCCGGTGGCTGTCGCCTCGACAACCGAAACGCAACATTGGCTGCGACAAACTGGTCTGTCGGTTTACGCCGCTTGTCCCTCTGGGGCGTTGCCCTACACAGAGGTCGATTACCGCGGGCCCACAGCGTTTGTGTTGGGGGCCGAAGCGCAGGGACTCTCTTCAAGTTGGCAAGAGGCGGTATCTGGCCGGTCAACTCACCAACACAGTCACCAAACCCTCGAAGACCAAACAAAAGCTCCTCTGGCAATTCAGCGAACAAACCAACCATCAACCCAGGCAACCACCGCAGCCAGGGCCCAGAATTCCCGTATAATAGGCGTGACAATCCCAATGGTTGGCGTCGCCGATAGCCTGAATGTCTCGGTGACTGCTGCAATTCTGTTCTACGAAGCCCTACGACAACGCAATCTCACCGGGAGCTAGCGGTTCTTGAGGTCCAAGTTGGTCCTGGGAAAGCCTTTTCAGTTCTCCGGCAAATCGACTACTTCACCTTCAAGTTCTCGAACTTCGCTCACCCAACCCGAGCATTGGGCCCCGATCTCTCAATGCCTTCCGGGATCACGGATGCCGGGAGACTTCGCCTGTGAACAATCGCGACGATCAATTTCAGCCTCAATCGAACCCCCAAACCCCTCGGCGTTGGCAGAAGTCGGCCCCCGAAAACAGCCAAGGGATTCGCCCGGACCAAGAGCCCGCCAACCAAGAGCCCGCCAACCAAGAGCCCGCAAGCAAAGACCCCGCTCACAGAGACCAACCCAACGGACGAACACACAACTTGCTTATTGGTCCTGCTTTGCTCCGCCAGCGACGGCAGCAGTTGGTGCAACGATTGACGCGATTGCAGGATGAGCTGGGCGATTTACGTGGTCAACCTACTGACGATGCTCCGGAGGTGGCCCAGCGGTTGGCAGATCTTGAGCGGCGTTTTTTCGACCTGCGTCAAGACGCTGCTCGCGAGGTCCCCGGGGTGTTGGCACAGAGCGGCAGCCCGCTGCTGGATGACCTCATGGATTGGGGCGAGTTGGCCAGGGAACTCAAACTGGGCGTGGCCGCTGCTGAGGCTGACGAGTTCGTCCGCCGACTGTTTTCTGCCAAACTGGAGCGTTGGAACCAAGGCTTGCAGGAACGCTGCCAGATTGGGGGGGCACCAGCGACCTTTGCCGCCTTGTGCGGGGCGACAACGTTTCAACTCGAGGCAATCAGCCATTGTGGCCAGGACCCGCCTGGCCGGGATGCCGTCCGAACCATCAAAGAAAACCTGCGTGACTTGCTCCGGCAACAACTTGCCGTCCAAGATCACTCCCCGCATTCAGAAGTTGACGAGGCTGGCAGCGGCAACCCTCAGGAACCCCTAGAGCCTCAAGGCCTTCCCAGCAGCCAGGGAACTTCAGGCAGCCAGGGAACTCCAGGCAGCCAGGGAGCTTCAGGCAGCCAGGGAGCTTCAGGCAGCCAGGGAGCTTCAGGCAGCCAGGGTTCTTCAAGCGACGAAAGTGCCAGCGACTCTCAGGTGCGTCCGGTTCAGAGGTCTTATGTCAGCTCTCAGGTCCGTCAAGAGTGGGTGACTCAGCTGACTGACCGGGCTGATGCGGTGCTCACAAGTATTGATGATTTGAATCCGGCGCAGGCCAGCCAGTGTCTCAGCACGATGGCTGACGACTTGACGTGGCATTGCCAGTATATCGAGCCTTCTGGGGCCTTGCATCGGCAGCTCAATCGCAAGCACTACCGTGTTCGCAGCGAGCGGCAGGAACGAGCTCTGCAGGCAGAACTGGAGCGACGCTTTGGACGTCAATGGGTGGCTTATTGGGAGCGGATGATCCTGGCCTTGATTTTGTTTGTTGTTGTGCTGCTGACAGTCCAGCTGATCTTCTCCAGCTTTTTTAGTGAGCGGGTTCTGATTGCCCTGGAGATCATCGACGGCTGCGTGTGTGGGATTTTTCTGTGGGATTTCTTTGGACGCATGGTGCTGGTTAAGGATCGCTTACTCTTTTTGCGACGCAACTGGTTGTTTGGGCTGCTTCCCTCCATTCCCTTTGGGCTGATCTTTCTGGGGTTGGGGGTGCCCGTGACCGCAGGAGCCGACGCCACCCGTTTTGGCCGCTTGGCCCGATTCTTTCGGCTTGGCCGACTTGGCCGCTATGTCGCTTTGCTTCGGCCGCTTTTGCGGATATTCCGGGCAGTGGGGTTTATGCTCCGCGGGATGGATCGGCTCGCCCGGCGGTTGGGGCCGCTGTTGAACCGCAACATCATCCTCTTTCCAACCCGAGAAGAACGTGAGGCTGCTCGAGCGGCGCGGCAACAGTTGCCAATGCGATTGCGGCGGTTTCGCAGCGAATTGGTGGCCCGCTGGAAGACGACCTTAACTGCTGCTGCGGCCGAAGACCGCGAGCAAGTCGCTCTCACTCGGGTGAAAAGCCTCCGTCGGGTTTCTCAAGAAGAACTTGCACGCAGCGAAAGAGACACTGCTGAGCAAGAGACAAAGCCAGAGAGCACCCATCCCGAGAATCCAGGTCAGGGCAGCCCAGATGACGGTGATCAGTTTGGACAAACCGTGACTGAGGCGGGGCTTTTTGGGACGACCGGTTCGGCGAACTCCTCCGCCCGGGAGATTTCAGCCGAGGAGATGCTTCGTTGGCTCTCGGGGCTTTCGCCTCAAGACGTCGAGGCCGAGCTTGGCGAGGAGCTGGTCTCTCGGTTTGCCCGGCTTGTGCGGTTGTATAGTCGGCCCCCGATGCGTTGGCTGCCCTTGATTGGGGCCTGTGTCCCCCGAATCACCAAGACCATGAGTGAAGCGGAGATTGTCGCTGCGGCAACGCGGCGGACGGCCTCTTTGCTCAAGAAATGGCACGACCGCTGGTTCTGGGTTGCCGACCTGTATGGCACAGTCACTCCCAGCCAATTCGTGGACCGCGTGGGGTCCATGCTTGTCCGCGGTTCCAGTCGTCCTGTTTATCGCCTGGCGATGTTCGGGGGACTCTTCCTGCTCGCTCATGCCGTGCTGGCCCTCTTTGAGACGCCCCCTTGGATGGAAAAGGCCCTGCATACCTTTGACACCTTGGTGGGAACAACTCTGGCGGTCCTCGGCGTAGTATCATTGGTCGTGCTGGGCTTTGGGTATTGGCTCAAACGGTTGGCTCAAGAAGCGACAGAATTTTATGAAAGAAGCGCCAGGGCACAGTTTTTATCCTTAACCGAGACCATCCGTTGTCGGCACCTCACACGAGATGCCGCGATCTTGTACGACCGAGTCGTTGCCCCGGAACTCCGACTGCAGGGAATGGACCTCTCAGCCCACTCGAATCTGGCCCACTCGAATCCGGCCCACTCGAATCCGGCCCACTCGAATCCAGGCCAATCTCTTCCAAACCAACCGTGGCCAGAGCAAGCAGCCGAGCAGGTTCCTGATTTTTCGACCGACGGGTCTTCGGCTGGGAGGGAACACCATCGGATTTGGGCTTCTGCCGGCCATCCGGCAGGGGTAGACCAGTCAGCGGAACAGGAACCGCTCGGCCATCAAGCAGTGAATTCGGAGACGGGTGATGATGACGCTTTGTTGGAGTTTTCGTTGCTTCCGGCGGCTGGGCCGATGGTGCCTGTTGACCGGTCCTCTGACGGCCAGAAATCGCGTCATCCTCAACGTCAGCGGAATTTGCCAGAAAACTTGCTGAGCCAACAGAAGGTGTTTATCTTGCGTGTCCAGGAAGCTGTGCTGACCGGTCGCGTCCACGGAAACCCCACCCGTGCTTTTGATCCACTCGAAAGGGTGTTGATGATCTATCGGGACGCCTTAGATGGGGCTGTTCTGACCGATGACGACACCCGGACCACGAGCCAGTTGCTGGGCAACCCTGCGATCCGGCAGTTTCAGTCGTGGTGTCTGCGATTGGACTCCAATTCGTTCCGAGCCCTGGAGGCTCTGGACTTGGAACGCCAAAAATCCCTCCTGCCGGGACCGTATCTTTGGTTCAACTTTATCAGCCGGGCGGTTGCTCATTCGGTCGCACGTCTGATCATCGACTACAACAGGCATGCTGTTCCGCTGGCGGATCGCGAATTGCTTATCCCTGCCGAGTGGACTCGCTTGGACGAATGGCTCAACCGACCTCAGGAGGTTGCTCAGAACCCTCCTGAAGATCAAGGGGTCGAAACCCAAGAAGGAGAGGTTCGCGACCAAGAGGATCAACCTCCAGCTCAGCAGAGCCCGGAGTATGCCGGATTGGATCAGGCTTCCGGGTACGTGACCACAGCTTTTACCGCGATTCACTTTTTAGATGGCGAGCCTCACCGAGATCAGGAGGTGGCCGATCGGTTTGGCCCGGAGGTCCTCAAGCGGCTGCAGCGTGACCGCAGCTTGCTGATCCGCCGTGTCTTTGGCACGTTTCCTCTGCACAACCGGCCAAAGGACGAACGGGTGCTGAATCTGTATGCCTTTTACGAATCCTGGCTTTCCGGCGGCAGGCTGTTGTTTTTGCCAATTTTCATCGTGGTGTTTCTGCTCAGGCAAGCCTACAAGGTGATGAAGTGGGCCTGGCGAAGCATTCGTGAGGTGCAGAACCCGAAGTTGCGAGTCGATCCTGTTGACGCGGCTCAGGCGGATTTTGGCACCGCCTGCCGGAAGATCGATCGGATGCGTGCCCCGGTCACCTTGGCTAGCATTCGGCTGCGAGCGGTGATCGACCCAGAGTATCTCGGCCTGGCGATTCCCGGCCTGCCGGCGAACACCTTGAAGCGGCCCGATCTGGAAGCGGATCTGGAGTTTCTGGATGCCGACCCCTGGTTGATTGAGACCATGCAAGAGCAACGCAAGCGTGCCGAGGCCGACATGCGTCGCTTAAAACGGCTGTTGGTCGATGGGCTGCTGAGACGGTTGGCCACGCGGCTGCGTGTTCCCCTGGAACAGTTTGACGTGCCCGAACGGCGACGAGCAGTCGCCTGTGCGTATCTGGCCGATTTGCGAGGCGTACGTCGCCACTTGTCTGCCCGGGCGATTGTGCAGGAAGTTTTCAACCAGGCCAGCCGGGAAGATCCCCTCCCCATGAAGCCCTGGGTCTATTGGCTTCATGCACGTCGCTTCCGCAAATACTGGGCAGAGTACGGTTTTGGAGGACGCACGGAACGTCAGGCGGCCTGGCGAGCGCTTGTCCACAACGTCTCTGGGGTTGCTGACGCTCTGCGTGTCTGGTCGATCTACGGAGATGAGTCCGAGGCCACCGGAGAATTGATCCTGATTGATTTGCTCAGGCACCCCAGCCGGATCACAGAACAGCTGGTGACCCTGAGGACGCTGCAGACCCTTTCGGTCATGGATATTCTGACTTACCGGCAGCACGTTTTTGAACTGGGCAACTACGCAGGACAGGGAGACCACCCTGATGAGTTGCTGCACTGGGGTGCCGTGCGGCTGAGAGGATCGTCCGTCGAGCTAGCCGAGCAACCGACAGCAGAGGCCTCTGCTTAGAGGCTCTCCCTCCCCTTCGATCCCCAAAAAAGAAACGCCGGCAGGATCAACGGTGTTGAGCCTGCCGGCGCTAGATCTCTTGAAACCGGATCTCTTGAAACCGGATCTCTTGAAACCGGATCTTTGGAAACCAGATTTTTGGAAGCTCGCTTGTGTGAGGCTGGGTCCTTCTGGAGTATGGGTTTTCCAGCTTCCCAGAGGGGGAGTTGATCGGTCAGATCCTTTGATGGTGAGAGTCTATTGGGATTTTGTTAAGGGAAGCGTCTTATCTGCTGCTGCTGTTGGAGCTGGTCGAGGACCGATTTGGCTTGGATCTGGACATAGAAGTACATCAAAATCCCGGCGACAAAACCGCTGATGGCTAAGATGCCGATGACCATCCAGTAGTTTTTGTGGGCATTGAGCGCCCTTTCCAGCGTTCGTGCGCTGGGGCGATGGATACAGTCACCGGTCCGTCCGATCAGCGTGAAGATGGTAAAGAGGAGCCAACCGAAACCTCCAAGGAGGGTGAGTTGGATCAAAAGGGGTAGCGCCGCAGGAAACCAGATCAGGGTGGACAGCGTCCCCAGAGTCATAAACAGCATCCAGATGCTCATGAGGACTGCTTGGAAGATAATCCAAGGACGACTTTGGCGGACCTCGCGAAGAGCTCCTTTGCTCACTTCCTCACCAACTGAGGTGGAGCTATCGCTGTCGCCGTAGTCGTCGTAGCCTCCCCGGCTGACCGGAGCGCTGTAAGGATTCTCTCGGCCACCGCTGCGACGGTGGCCATTATCGCCGCCGACATTCAGGGAAAAGCCGGATGATGCCCCAGCGTTGTAATCATCGCTGTAGCTCCCGGCCCCACTGGCTAAATCCGGGTAGATATCAGTGGCCCATTTCCATTGGTCCCACCCTTCTTGCAAAATCTGGGTTTCCTCGTCCAACCGGCCTTCAGAATACCAATCGTTCAGCTCGGCCATGGTGACCGGTCCGTAGGTCTCTCCATTGCTGGTCTGGACATACCACTTGTCTGGGGCACGCGAACGCGGTGCTCCCCCGCCTGAGAGAGCAGCCGCCAAATCACCGACTGACTGCCCAGCAGCGGCTTGAGGTCGGGGAGATGCTGAAGCGGAGGCTGCAAAATCACCAGCTCCCAGTTGCTGAGCCGGTGCTTGCTGAACCGCGGCTCGCGGGTTTGTACTGGATTGTAAGGCACCCGGTTGTGCTGCAGCGGATTGCACTGGATCGGAGGCTGGAACCTGAATCACCCCCTGACATTTGGTGCACTTGAGCTTTTTTCCGGCAGCCGCGTCAGCGGCTTTGAATTTGGCCCCGCAGTGGGGGCAGGTCACGCCAATAGGCACAGCAGGTCTCCCAATTCACCGTCCATCCCAGGAAGCTCCGCCAATGGGTCTTGGCGGTCATCCCCGTAATCTCCCCCCATCCGAGGTCCAGTGTCGGGGACAGAGTTGGTTGCTGGTTGAGTGAGGTCAGCCAGACAACCCTCCGCTTGCTCAACCTCGGCGGCTCCGTCGTTTGAGAACCCCTTGTAAGGAATCGGCACTTCAGCCCAGTGAACACCAAGGTCAATCACACTCCTGTCAACAACACCCCTGTCGATAACACTCAAAGTCACCTGCAGTTGCTTGGCCCGCAGTTGCTTGGCCCGCAGTTGCTTGGCCCGCAGTTGCTTGGGCGGGATTTGCCTGGGCTGTCGTTGCTTGGGCGGGATTTGCCTGGGCTGTCGTTGCCTGGGCTGTTGTTGCTTGGGCTGTTTTTGCTTGTTTTATTATTGCCTGGGCTCTTTCAGAGAGCGTCGAACCTCTTTCAGGGTTTCGCCAAAAATGCCTCAAATGGTGATGGTCGTCGGTTCATTCTTAGCCCGCCTAAGATTTGACCCGAACGCCATCTTCGGCATTTTGGTGAGTTGTTGTCGGTGTTTGCTCGGTTTCCCAAAAGTCGCATTCCAGCGGGTTTTATCTCTTGGCCAGCTTGACTTTATCACTCTACCCCATAAAGCCGGTGGACGAAAGTCAAGCTGGCCGCCCATCCCATCCACAGGAAGGCGTCTCGGGGTTTGTTGCTGTTGACCGTTGGCTCGGCCACAAGGTGTTCGCTCACAAGGTGTTCGCTGAGGTTTCGGCCAGCAAATCTCGCTTCACAGGAGATGGGGCAACCCCCAGGGACACAATGGCCGCGCCCTCCGTGAGGCCTGCAAGTTGGTCGGCCTGACCGAGATGCGGTATCTTGGGAGCTGCCAGGAACTGCTTTGAAGGGAACTACTTTGAAGTGAACTGCTTTGAAGCGAGTTGCTCTGGAAAGACTGAAGGCCCGGATTGATGGGCCGGTGATTTGTCTGACGCTCGACACCCAGGATTTTCCACAATGCCTATTGGTTGTTTTTTCTTATCTTGGTTGTCTCGACCAACTGGGTTAGGCAATTGCTGGCGGATTCTGGTGCTGTTGTTGTCTGGGATTGTGTTTGTTGGATTTGTGCCAGCCCAGGGGCAGTTCGAGGACGAAGAGGTCTCTTTGGAGGATCGGATTCGTGAAGCTGAGCGAGAGAAAGCCTGGCTCGGCGAAAGAGCACGTCATGTTGCCCTTCGGTTGGAACTGCTTCGGCGAGCTCGCCAACTGCAGATGGCCCTTCAGAAGGCTGAAGAGGAGCTTGAGCAAGCCGAAGACGCCGACGACCAACACAAGGTCGAACGGCTCGGAAGCCAGCTGAGTTCTCTGGAAGTGGATCTCGACGAGGTGTTCGCCCAGCTAGAACTGCATGCTCAGCAGGGCGAGGCAGCCAGCCTCTTGGCCGCCATCGGCGAGGCCGACTTGAAGCCTTTGCTGCCTGAGGCAGAACGTCTGATGACCTTGCATAAAAAACGAAAGGAATTGTCAGCTCGGTTGTTTCAGGCCTATCGGAAAGGGCTCGATTCCAAGGCGGAAACCTTCGAGGTGCAAGCCGAGAAACTCGGCGAAACATTCCACCGACGATGGCGTGTTCTGGAACTGAAACTCGAATTGCACCACGCTCGTGAAGAAGGCGAAATCGACTTCGTTGGCGAGCTCGAATGGGAGCTCCGTGAGCTGCAGGAAGACACAGGTGAGACTCCAGAAACAACAACTCCGGAATCACCTGAGGCACAATCCCAGCCAGACCAGCGGCCAAGTGATGCTGGTGCTCAAGATCCTGATGCGACCCTGCGGGCGGTGGAACCCAGCGAGCAGGAGATGGCAGCTGCCGCCGGGTTGCCTTTCCAGACACATATTGCCCCGATGCTGAAGACTTACTGCTTCGATTGCCACAACTCAGCAGCCGCCACTGGCGATCTTGATCTGGAAACGTTGCTGACACAGCGGCCGCTGGTGATCAATCGAGCCCATTGGGAGAATGTGACCCAACAGCTGGGCATTCGCTCGATGCCACCGGTTGAGGCTGAGCAACCTCCTGAGCCGGTTCGGCGAACACTGGTGGCTTGGCTGAAAAATCGCATCGAGAACTTCGATTATCTCTCGGTCAGCCAGCCAGGATACGAGCCCGCCCGGCGGCTGACCCACCAAGAGTACAACAACACCTTGCGAGACCTACTTGGTGTGGATCTACGCCCTGCCGATCGATTTCCTGCCGATCTGACCGCCAGCAGCGGATTTGAGAACAGCGCCAATAGCCTCTTCATTCAACCGATCACCCTGGAACGGTATCTCGGCGCAGCCGAGGCCGTTGTTCAAGCCCTCCGGGACGGCGAGACATCCGTCGACGCACCTGCTGAGACCTTCAATGGTCCTTCCTCAGCTCTGAGACGCTTGTTGGCAGATGATAAGCCCCGCCAGGCCGTCGCCCGTCTGGCCTCCCGAGCGTTCCGACGACCGTGCCGCCAGCAAGAGCTTGAGGAGTTGCTGGGCTACTTTGACCGACTGACCCAACAAGGCCTGCCACCGGAGGATGCCTTTTGCGAAACCCTCCAGGTGATCCTTATCTCCCCAAGCTTGTTGATTCGCAGTGAGGATGACGGCCCACAGACTGGCAAGCCGTTTCGCATTTCCGATTACGAGTTGGCCAGCCGGTTGTCGTATTTCCTCTGGGCCTCGATGCCGGATGAGCAACTCCGGCAACTGGCCAGCAGCGGCACCTTGCACCAACCTCAGGTTTTGGCCGCTCAAGTGAACCGGATGCTGCAAGATGACAAAGCGGAGACTTTAGGCAGCGTATTTGCCGCACAGTGGTTGCGGTTTGCAGATCTGGATCGCAACCGCCCTGACCCCATCGACAACCCCTGGGCGACTGATTCGTTGATCGCGGCAATGAAACAAGAATCGGCAATGCTCTTTGTCTCAGTGTTGCAAGAGAACGCGCCGATTGAGCGGCTGCTTGATGCGGATTACACGTTTGTCAACCAAGAGCTGGCCGGTCACTATCGCCTCCCCGGCGTTTCGGGAACGCACATGCGTCGGGTGTCACTGGCAGGGACCAACCGCCGGGGGGTTTTGGGGCACGGGAGCATTCTGGCGGTGACTTCTTTTCCTGGCCGCACGAGTCCAGTGTTACGGGGGAACTGGGTTCTGACACATCTATTGGGGACACCACCTCCTGCCCCACCGCCGAATGTCAGCCAGTTTGACCAGCGGGTTGCCGAGAACGAGTCGCTTTCGGCACGGCAGAAACTTCAACTGCATCGAAGCCATCCCAACTGCGCCGCGTGTCACCGGCAAATCGATCCTTTGGGCTTTGGTTTGGCTCAATTCGATTGGTACGGGCGGTATCGGCCGAGCCGACACGGACGTCGAGTCGACGCCAGGGGCCGTTTGCCCAGTGGCCGAGAGTTTGTTGGCCTGCCGGGTCTGCAACAGGCGCTGCTGGAGGAGCGACGCGATGATCTGCTGGAGCAACTGGCTCGCAAGATGTTCTCCTATGCGCTGGGCCGACAACTCGAATATTACGACGAAGCAACCCTCCGCCAGATCATTGCGAGGGTCAACGCCGATGGCCGCCGAATACAGACGCTTGTTCACGCGATCGTCAGCAGCCAGACATTCCAGATGAAACAAAAGCCTCAGAGCAGTTCGAGTCCAAGCCAGATCAGTCAGGCTCAGTGAGAGCAGTTAGGTTTCATGAGATCAGTTCGGGGCCAACAACCACCGGAGTAACGATGTCTCGCAAGTGGCGACTCTCCCGACGTACGATGTTGCGTGGCGTTGGTGCTGCGATCTCCTTGCCGATGCTGGAGGTGATGGTCCAGCCAACAGCCCAGGCAGCCGGCACGCTCAAGCAGACCACGCGATTGGCTTACCTGTATCTTCCCAATGGTGTGAGCGACGGGGCGTGGCATCCTGAGCAGGTCGATGACCAGGGTCGAATCGTCCAGCTCAATCGTTGGATGTCTCCGCTGAAGCCCTTTACTGAAGACCTGGTGGTCTTTCGCAACATGTGGACGCCTCGTGGCAACGGTCACGGGGCTGGGACGGCCACCTGGCTGACTGGCGGATCCTTTGACCGAGAGAAAATCGACGCCGGAGGTCCTTCCGCTGATCAGATCGCGGCAAAACACTTCCAAGGCCAAACGCTGCTGCCCTCACTGGAATTGTCAACACGCGGTGAGGGTTGGTTCAGCAGTAGCTTGCCTCGTAACGCGATTTCCTGGGTGAATTCAACGACTCCTGCGTCTCGGGACGTTGAGCCACGAGCGGTCTTCGATCGGATGTTTCGCGCTGGCCAGTCTGGGCTGGGAAACCGCTCGGTGCTGGATTTGGTCCTCAGCGATGCACGGCGTCTGAAGCGGCGAGTCAGTTCTCAGGATCAGCGTAAGATCGATGAATATCTTGCCTCGGTTCGTGCCATTGAGCGGCGGATTGAATTCGCCCAGAAACAACAGCAGCGAGCCGAGCGTTCGCCGCTTCTTAAGCAAGCACTTGTGCGTCCGGCTGTTGGCATTCCCCAAGATCACCAGCAGTATGTCCGACTGATGATGGACATGATCGTGCTGGCCTTCTGGTCTGATGCGACGCGGGTGGCCACCTTTATGCTGGACCACGGCCAAAGCAATCGCTACTTCAACTTTATCGACGGTGTGCAGGGGACCTGGCACGCTCTGTCGCACTGGAAAGATATCAGCGGCAAAACCGAGGACGACGACGGCATCATTTCATGGTCGTCGCGGCGTGAAAAGCGAGAGATGTACAACCGAGTGACCCAGTGGCACACTCAGCAAGTTGCCTACCTGCTTGAGCGTCTCTCACAGATCCAAGAGCAAGGCCGGCCGCTGTTGGACAACAGCCTCGTCGTTTATGGTTCCAGCCTGGCTGATGGCCACGAGCATGCCGCGAGGAACCTGCCCATCTTGCTGGCCGGACGGGGAGGGGGAACCGTCAAGTCAGCTCAGGTGATCGGCAGCCGCCGAGCGATCTCGATGTCGGATTTGCACCTGGCGCTGCTGCAACGGCTAGGCGTTCCGGCGAAACGCTTTGCGGAGAGCTCTCAACCATTGGAATTGGGCTAGCTCGCCTGTTTCTAGGATTATTGGTTCTCAAGCAGGGTGACGATGTCGCGGTGCCTGTTTCTCATGGCGAAATCCCGGGCCGAGTCTCCGTCGACGTCTCGCTGATCGACCTTGGCCCCCTGCTTGATTAAGGCACGGACCACTTCGGTTTGTCCTTCGGCTGCAGCAAACATCAGGGCTGTGTATCCTTCCCCGTAATCAGACACGTTGGGATCGGCGCCTTCTTTGAGTAACAGCCTCACGGTGGCTGCATTGTTGCTGCTTGAGGCAGCCATCAAGGCTGTGTGTCCCAAAAAGTCCTGGTGCTCGATTGTGGCCCCGGCGTCCAAAAGCAGCCGCACCGTTTTGGTATGACCAGCAAAGGCAGCCAGCAATAGGGCGGTCTGGCCCTTGGAATCAGCGGCATTGACGTCCTGACCCGCTTCGATTGCCTGTTGCACCTTTTCCCAAGAGCCCTCACGGGCGGCCTGCCAAAACACCTCTGGGTCGAGCGTCTCTTGGCGGGCCGTTTCTTCAGGCTCAGTCGATGGTTTGTCAGGCGAGACGCTGTAGGCGATCGCCAGCGTGACGGGAATAATCAACGCCAACAACAAAGGGATCAGCCAGAGTCGGAGTTCCGAGTCCCAGAGACGCATCGTCATCTCACATCAATTCTCAAGTAGGATTTTTGGCCACCGCTGAGCGTCAACCCTTTGTCGAGTTGTTCGATTGGGGCTTGTTGGGTTGTTCAATCTTCGCCCCGAGAACCGCAACAGCCCCCGAGACCAACACGGCCCCGAGACCAACACTTCCACGAGACCAACACTTCCACGAGACCAACATTTCCACGAGACCAACACGTTCACGAGAACCGGACCGCCATCGAGGATGGTTCCTATCAGGAGATGCCTCCAACTTCGCGTCACCTTCTCGGAGCGTCGATGGACATCGACGGAGCGTTTGACCGACTGCCCGGGACACCCCTTGCTTTCCTCGTTAGTTGCCGCGTTAGTTGCCGCGCTAGTTGCCCCGGAGTTCGCCACCGAGCTCGGCCTGGGCGGCCTGGACGACCTGGTCGACCCAGCTGTCGACTAGTTCGCCGGTGAGAGTGCCTTGGCTGCTGCGGAAGGTGAGGGAAAACAGCAGGCTCTTCTTTCCGGGTCCGAGCTGCTTTTTGTCTCGATAGACCTCTTGAAACTGCAAAGCTTCCAAAAGCTCCCCAGCATTCTGGCGGGCCAATTTGGCCAGATCCGACCAGCGGACGTGTTCCTGCACAACGATGTTTAAGTCGCGGGTGACAGCCGGAAACTGGCTGAGCTCGGAGAACTTGGGAACCAGCTCGGCCGCCTGGACCAACGGTTCCAGCCAGAGTTCGGCCACGCAGGCGGGCTGGCGTAACTCAAAGATCTTGAGTCCCTGGGGTGAGACCCGCCCGAGCACTCCAACTTGGGTGCTATTGAGGAGTAGCTCCGCTGCCTGGCCATCTTCAAAGAAGGGATCTTCCAGAGACTGTGTCTCCAGATCGCCGGTGATATTCAGCTCAGCGGCGATGGTCTCCAGGGCCCCCTTGACAGAGAAAAACTCTTGCCCAGAGCAGAGGCCAATCATCAGTTTCTCTTGGGGAAGTCCCTGTGGTTGAGGAAGGTAGATATTGGCTGACTCAAACAGCTCGATGACTGGATTGGATTGGCCTTCGTTGTACCGACGAGCTGCCAACAGGCTGGGGATCAAAGTCCGCCTGAGCCGGTCGGCTCCTTTGAGGACGGCTTCCGTCGGCTGCAGGGGTTTTGCATCCGACCACGGGCTGAAACTGTCACTCTGCTCAGGGGTCAGGGCGCTGATGGTCATCGCTTCGTGATAGCCCAAAGCCGTCAAGGCATGGCGGACTTTGGCCAGGACGGTTTCTTCTTTGGAGCGACTTGAAGGACTCAACGGCACAACAACATCTTCGGGAACGGAGTCGTATCCGTAAATCCGGCCGACTTCTTCAACCAGGTCGATTTCCCGCGAAAGGTCCCGCCGCCAGGAAGGCGGAATCACCTCGACTTCTTGGTCATCGGCCCGGACCTGCTGGTGACCCAGGGCGGTGAGGATCTGAAGTGTCCTCTCCGGTGGGATGGTGATGCCCAGGATCCGTTCGATTTGGGAAAGCCTGAGCACAAGCGGCCGGCGAGACGGAGGTGGGGCACCAACATCGATGACGCCTTCGGCCAGCTCGCCTCCGGCCAATTCTAAAATCAGCTCACAGGCCCTGCGGCTGGCCCAATCGATTCCGGCCGAGTCCACTCCTCGTTCAAACCGATACGAGGACTCGCTGCCGAGTTTCAACTGATACCGTGTCTGACGCGTGGCTAACGGGTCAAACTCGGCCGCCTCGATCAGCAAATCCGTCGTTTGGTCGGAGACCTCGCTGCCGGCGCCGCCCATGATCCCCGCTATGGCCACAGGTTGTTGGGCATCGGCAATCACGCACATCCCTGGGGCCAGGGTGTACGTTTTATGATCGATCGCCTCGATCGTTTCGCCCTTGTTGGCCTGCCGGACGATGATTTGGTTGCCGGCAAGCTTGTTGATGTCAAAGGCATGAAGAGGCTGGCCACACTCATGCAGGACGTAATTGGTGACATCGACGACATTGTTGATCGTCGCAGGGCGTTCCGGTTCGCCGCTGGGTTCGCCTGCTTGGACGTTCTTGGGCGGTCGGAGGGCCTTCAGCCGCTGGACCATCCAGTCGGGACTCGGTCCGACTTGGACACCTCGAATCACACGAGCGGTGTATCTGGGACACAACTCGGGGCAACGGACTTCGACTTGGGTCAGGTCAGTGACTTTGGTCTGGCCTTCTTGGGGGCTGGCCGCCGGCAGTGTGACCTGACGGCCCCAAAGTGTGGCGATTTCCCGCGCGATGCCAATGTGCCCCAGGCAATCAGGGCGGTTGTTGGTGACCTCCAGATCAATCGCAAAATCGCCGTCAACCTTGTTGGTCTCTTCGTGGTTGAGCCCGGACATCATCAGCCGGTGCTCCAACTCACCAACGTCCATATCCAGCAGGACGTAGTCCTTCAGCCAATTCCAGGAGACGATCATCGGTCTATTTCAGAGAGCGTGGCAGAGTTGGCTCAGAGTCGATCGGCTTCTCTTGAAGGTGAGTCAAAATTGCTCCAAGAAGCGAACATCGTTGTTGTAGAGGTGGCGGATGTCCTTGATCCCAAAGCGGTTCATGCAGATTCGCTCAACACCCAGCCCAAAGGCGAAGCCGGTGACTTCTTCGGGATCGTACCCGACCGCCTGAAGGACATTGGGATCAACCATCCCGGCACCGCCCATCTCCAGCCACTGCCCGTGAAAGCTCATGTCCACTTCCACGCTGGGCTCGGTAAACGGAAAGAAACTGGGCCGGAAGCGGATGTGGACGTTCTCGCCGAGTAAGCTGCTGGCAAAGAGCCGTAAAGTTGTTTTCAGGTGTGCCATGGTGATGCCCCGATCCACCAAGAGCCCCTCAACTTGGTGAAACATCGGGTAATGTGTCGCATCGACAGGGTCCGGCCGATACACCCGGCCCAGCGAGACAATCCGAACAGGAGGTTTGCGATTCTCCATCACTCGGATCTGCACGGTGCTGGTCTGGCTTCTCAGCAACAGCGGCCCCCCGAAACCAACTTGGCCTGTCTTGCCAGTGTTTGTCTTGCCAGTGTTTGTCTTGCCAGTGTTTGTCTTGCCGGCCTGTTGCTGACTGGATTGAGGAGGTTGTTGCTGAAGGTAGAAGTTGTCGGCAGGATCGCGAGCAGGATGTGAGGCGGGGATGTTTAGCGCCTCGAAGTTGTGCCATTCGTCTTCGATTTCTGGTCCGGTGACGACCTCAAAGGCCAGACGAGCGGCGATGTCCTTGAGTTGTTCGATGGTTTGGGTGATCGGGTGTAAACGTCCCAGAGAGGGGCGGAATCCTGGCTGGGTGGGGTCGAAGCTGCTACCGGCTTGAGTTTGGGCCTGACCTTGCAAGCGTTCTTTGGCTTGCTCGTAGGCCTGTTCTACAGTGTTTTTGGCTTGATTGAAGGCTTTGCCGGCAGCAGGTTTTTCGGCCTTGTCGATTTTGCCAAGGCTTTGCTGAGCGGTTTTGAGCTGGCCGCTTTTGGCCCCGAGAAACTCAACCCGGGCCTGTTCCAGGGCTTCAGCGTCGGTGACTTGCTCGAACGTCCCGACGGCCGTTTGGGCTAAGTGATCCAGAGTAGCCAGATACTCCTGCAGAGATGTACCGGTGGGGCTCATAGCGGCAAGACGAGCAAAGGAGCATTGGGGTGAGCGAGGATCGGTTCAGGGAGTTGCAGCCGGACGGTGAAGAAACGATCCTGCCCTGTCTGGTGCCTCGATCGATTGTGGAAGCTTAACTGGCGGCAGCCAGAGACTGAGAGCGTTTCTCCAGGGCCTCTTTGACTTTTTCGGTTAAGGCATCAAAGGCGGCCGGATCGTGGATGGCCATTTCAGAGAGCGTTTTGCGATTGAGTTCGATGCCGGTGAGGTTGAGGCCGTGAATGAACTCGCTGTACCGCAGCCCACGCTCTCGGGCGGCCGCGTTGAGCCGGATGATCCACAACTTGCGGAACTCTCGCTTGCGGACCTTGCGGTCACGGTAGGCATAAACACCAGCTCGGAGGACGCTTTCTTTGACGGTGCGGTAAAGCCGGTGGCGAGCTCCCCAGTAACCTTTGGTCCGTTTGAATAAGCGTTTCTTGGCCTTATGGCGAGCCGGAGCATTGGTTGTACGCATGGGAAATAGTTCCGCGAGTAACAGGTCTGCATGAGTGGGGCAGTCACCACACGGACCAATGGTCCGACACTCGGTTGGATCGTCGGATGGATCGTCGGATGGATCGTCGGATGGATGACCCAAGAGCACGCTGAAACAAGCTGCAGAAAAACAGCCGAGTTGGCATCAACAAAACTCAGGATCTTCTGGGGCAGTTCTGTGGATCAACTGCCAGCAGCAAGCTTTCACAGAGCCTGAGGAGATCGGGCTTGGGAGATCAGTAGCTGTATTTGCCAAGGGCGATTTTGATGTTTTCGGTCTCGGGCTTGGCCAGCACACCGGTGCCACGCAGTTGTCGTTTCCGTTTCTGAGAGACGCGAACCTGCAAGTGGCTGGTTCCTGCCTTGCGATGTTTGACCTTGCCAGTGCCGGTGACCCGGAACCGCTTTTTGACGCCCTTATGAGTCTTCATCTTGGGCATGAGAACCCGCCTATCCGTTTGCCGCGGCGAAAACTTCCGAAAAATCGAGTCAAGCAATATACGCCAAAACCGGCTGCGGCGCAAAGGGGCAGCTCGGTTTTGGTTGCCGCTTTCTGCGGGTCTTGCTGATCCTCTGCTCGATCCTGGCGACCCTCACGCAGAAAGAACAGCGGCAAACGGTCAATTCGGTTGAAGCTCAGTTGCCCGATCAGTCGTTGAGCTGACGACCGAATCCGGCAAAGCCAAAACTTGTTCTAAGACATCATGCTGGTGCCGAGTGAGGCGAACTCGCGGCCGGGCTCTGCGAAGGATGGCAATAGCTTCGCTGGCGTTTTGTGCCAACCCTCGGTGGACCAGAACAGCCGCCGCGAGGGTGGCTGAGCGGCTCCGTCCTGCTGCGCAGTGAATGTAGACCGGGCCTGGGTGAGGAGCGACTTCCTTGGCTAACCTGTGCAAGCCTTCCGCTGGGGGAGGCGTGGCATCCAATGTTGGTAAGCAGCGGTAGAGCCGGCCTGGAATGAGCACACCAGGCCGGATCGGCAGCTCGGCGGTTAAGTCCACCACCAGATGTGTGTTGGGCGGAAGGTCATCGGCTCGGGGCCAACGCCCCAGCCAGATCCCAGGGGCGACTTCGTGGGCAGCCGGACCAGGTTGCAACAGGCACTGCAGATGCCAAGTCAGGCGAAGGAGCAGGCCGAAGGGGGCATGCAACACAGCCGACCACCAGGCAAATCGCCCGGTGGTCTCGACCTTGCCCATCAATCTCGGAAAAGCCCCAGCGTAAGCAACACCAGTCATCGTCAGGCTGGCTGCAGGCCAAAGCAGGACCAAAGACCCCGCTCCCCAAGTCGGCAAGAGGCCCCAGGCAAAGTATCCACAAGCTGTGCCCAAAAGAACAAAATAGCTTGCATGTTTGGGATGCTGGATTGGCAACACGGGCTCACCTCCCGACTGGTTGGGTCTTTGATGCCCGGCTTTTGTCTTGCTATGGCTTTTGTCTTGCTATGGCTTTTGTCTTGCTGTGGCTTTTTCTTGCGGTTTTTCCTGGTTTTGATTCCTTCCGGAGCTTGCTTGTTTGGGGGATTATTCTTCTTCGTAGTCCATTCCTGGCATGACGTAGGTTCCGTCGTCTTCAGAGGGGACTGGGACGCTGGGGAGGTTTGGTGGCAGCCCCGCCTCGCTCCAGACTTGCTGGAGAAACTCCCCGGTTTCTTTGACGGCGCGTTGTCGTCCCATTCCCTTCACTCGTTGGCGAAGCGGGGAGGGCGTGATAGGCCCTTGGTAGCCAAGTTGACCCAGACCGGAAAGGAGGCTCACATTGTCGATCACTCGGGTCTCGCCAGGGAGACGACGGTCTAAGTCGGCCAACTGATCGACCGGCACACCCTCAGGGGCATCGGCAATTTGGACCGAGATAATCCGATCTGCGGGTAATTGGAGGATCTGATCGATCGATCCCCCTGAACAGTACAAATGCCAGGAATTGATCGCCAAGCCAACATTGGGTTGAGCAATGCCATCAATCAGTTCCAGAGTTCCGGTCAGATCATGGATGAACTCGAACTGCTTATCCTTGTAGAGTTCTGGCACCCCGATGAACTCGATCCCCAGGCGGACATGCGCCTGGGCCAGGACCTCGGCCACTTGGGTCAGCCGTTCCAGATGTTGCTCAAAATTGGTGCGTTCTGGCAATTCCTGGTGGCCGGGTTGCAGGGTCAGCACCGAGCGGTCGCAATCCATCTCCGCAGCCAGGGCAGCCAGTGCTGGCAGTCGTTGCAAATCGCGTTTGAAGACGCTGTCGTCTTCGGAAACTCGCACCGGAAGTGGGAACGAGCCCACCCGCATACCACCGTTTCGCTTGGCGCTATCAATGAGCCGACGTGCGTCCTCAAGGCCAAAATCTTCCACCTGCTGAGCAAAATCCTCGATACTGATGTCAATCCCGGTAAACCCGTAGGTCAACGCCAGCTCAATCATCTCCGTTTGGATGGAACTGGCAAAACCCAACGCCCTGGGACTCAAATTTCGGAACATGTCCATGTGTCCGGCAACCCGTCAGCTCTGCGAGGGGGGGGAATTGGCTGCTTGCAGCCTCTGCAGTTGATCTTGAAATAGCCGCACCCTAGTGGTCGGTTTCCTTCTGATTTGGCAGTTGGTTCTCGTGGAATCGGGAGATTCACGTCCAACCGACTGCCAAAATCAACCGACTGCCAAAATCACAGGAAACAAGGCACTAGCAGCGGCCAATAACCAGCCTGCCAGTATCGCAAGTCTGCTCCAACTGGCCAAGGGGTATCTTTCCTCTGACCGGCTGCGATGTCCCGCCTATGAATCTCAGGCTGTTTTGCTGAGCTGTGGCCAGATCGCGGAGAGGTCGGTTCCACGAGAATCTCCTGGATCGGCTTTGGTCGCACACCCAAAGAGGGATTGACCATTGAGCGAATCCAGAACAGCGCTTCTTGAGCAGAGTTTTTCTTGCCGACTGCCAGCTCAGCACAGAGCTGCGGTGTTAGAAGACAACCAACCCAGGCAGCAAGCGTTGCAGCCGCTTGACTCCACCGCTGGTTACTCGGTGGCAGGCATAGTCGTCACCGCCAAAGTCACCAGCCCCCAAATCCAGGCACTGCAGCATCTCCAGGCGAGTCAGGTGAGCCAGCCCGGCATTGGAGATATTGGTCCAACCCAGCGAGAGTTCTTGGAGTTCTGTCAGACGAGAGATGTGGGCCAGTCCGGTGTCGGTGAGGTTGGTTCCTGAAAGATCCAGCAACCGGAGCTGCCTGCGGAGCCCTGTGAGAGACCGAATCCCCCGGTCGGTCACCGGGGCGCCGTTGAGTTCCAAAGATTGCAGGTGGGCCATTTCTCCGCTGAAGCGGCCGGCCAGAGCATCAACACATTGATCGGTGGCTGTGGTGAGACGGAGCGAGCAAATTTGGTTGGCTGAGGTCAGCCGGAGAGCGGCCCCAACACTGGCCAATGCTGTCCGAAAGTCACCATGATCAGCCAGGGCTTCGGCCAATCGGTAAACGCTGCGATGCAAGACCTGCAAGCCCGGCTGACCCTGCCTCAATCGCCGTACCTCCGCCGAAGTGACCTGCCGACAAGCGCGGAGGTCCACCACCTGGAGCCCCGGCAACTTCGGAATGGCCGCCAGATCGCTATTGGTCACTCGAGCGCCGCCGGAGAGCCGCTCTGGCAATCCGCGAGACCATTGCACGGTGAATTTTTTCACACAGGCGGCAGCAGCCCCTAACCAGGCCGACTGAAACCTGGAAATCAGTTGTTGCTCACGTTGTCGCAGCTGTTCAGTTCGGGAGGCCTCCGTTCGGGTTGTCCCCTCGGCTTGGCGTGACTGTCGGGTCGGCGGGAGGAGGTCAGGGCAGGGCACAACTGCAGTGTCAGAAGCCCATCGTTCCCAGGTGGTCAGGGTGCATTGCAAGCGAATCAGCTCAGCACGGGCAACATCGGCAGCCCTGCCGGCGGCGCGTCCTGCCTGTTCGAGCCAATCAGCCCAGATGAGACGAGGGACATCGTCAGTCGGATTGGCCAGAACTGCCCCGAGCAGTTGGTCTTCTCCAACGATTCGGTCGACCATGGCATGGATCTCTCGCAGGACTTCCCCGTGAGCCTCATAGACCAACTGACTCCAGGTTCCCCTGGCCCAAGAGCTACTCAGCCCAAGAGCTACTCAGCCCAAGAGCTACTCGGCCCAAGAGCTACTTATCCCGAGACCGACTGGACCTGTGAGCTGCTGGCCCCACACAAACTGGCCTGAGGACCAAACTGGCCTGAGGACCAAACTGGCTTGAAGACTGGTCAAGCAGCTAGGCTTCTTTGTTGTAGCCGGGATTGGCAAGGCGTAAACCGCCTGGTGGCGGCCCGGCCAAAGGCATTTTAACATGGAGGGTTGTAATCAGATTATCCAGGAGGTGAACAAGTGTCTGGACCTGAAGCCGTTTCTGATGTGGCGTTTGAGGAACTCAAGCAGGCATTTTCTGAGACCGACAGTGGAGCGATCCTCCGCCGTCTGGCCGAGCAATTGGTGGCCGAGAAACGGTTCCATGAACTTTATGAGGTTCGGCTGATGGAAGCTCGGCTGGACCACAACCTTCCCGTGATTCTCAACCAAACCATCGTTGATCTACCCCGATCTCTGCAGGAGATCTTTGAACAGCGACAGCTCGCCGCCTGTGAGGAAGTCGGCAAGCATTTGCTCACTCATGATAGGCTTGGTGAGGCTTGGTTTTACCTTAGGGTTGTTGGCGATCGGGAGTCGATGGCAGAAGCCTTGCAACAGGCCGAGCCAGACGAGGATTCCGTCGAAGAGCTCATCGGCATTGCATTGCAGGAGGGTGTGGCCCCCAAGCGGGGGTTGGAGTGGGTGCTTGAGCATTACGGGACTTGTAATGCCGTCACCATGCTGGATCAAGAACTTCTGCAGCTTTCTGTCGAAGCGCGTCGGCACTGCGGCGAACTGATGGTCAAGCACCTGCACGGTGAACTGCTGGAAAACCTCCAAGCAGAAGTCTCCCGGCAAAGCGGGGAGGAGCCTTCCGAGACTTCGGTCGAGGCGATCATCGAGGACCGAGATTGGCTCTTTGGTGAGAACGCTTACCACATCGATACCTCGCACTTGGCAGGGACTGTGCGGTTCGCTCGTTGGGTGACCGACCCAGTTGTTTTGCAACAAGCTGTGGGACTCTGCGGGTACGGGCGGCGTCTGGCCAGTGACTATCAGTATCCTGGTGAGGAGCCCTTTGCAGATCTTTACCCTGACCATGCGCTGTTCTTCGGCGCGCAACTGGGGCAACAGGTCGATCAGGCCTTGCAGACTTTTGAAGAACGTGCCAGCCGGGCCGTTTTGGAGGAGCACGGGACCCTTCCGGCGGAAGTTTATATCGCTCTGCTGACCCGCTTGGATCGTTGGAATGAAGCCCTCGAGGCATCTCTGCAGTTGATTCCGCCAGGGGTCCAGATCGTCGGTCTCGCCCTCCCGGCGACTGAGTTGGCCAAACGAGCTGGAGCTTGTCAGCGATGGCAGGAAGTCTGCCGTCAGCGGGGAGACCGAGTGGGCTATGTCGCAGCCTTAGTCCAAGAACAGCAACAGAAAAAAGGTGTTCCCGACACCCCAAGTTGGGCCGGCTCGTAGATCGTCGAAAAGAGTCTCGCTGGCAGAGCGGCTGCTCACGCGAAACGGAATGGTTCCCTCAGCCAATGGTTCCCTCAGCCAGCGGGTTTGCCCGGTCAGAGGATCTTGCTGGTCAAAAGATCAACCCCACCCCCGTCGAAAAGACGAGAGGCGGGGTCGAAGAATCGTCAGGGCAGGTTGTCACCGGTGGATCGAAAGCTTTTCTGCGGTTGAGAGAGTTTCGATGCTGTGACTTTAGGTGCTGTTAAGTTGTGCCGATTTTGCCCGTCAAGGCCAAGCCCCCAACGATTGTTAGCAGATCAGCGACGATCGCTGAAGGTAACTCGTTGGGGGCCTTTTGAGGCCATTGGCGAACGCTGCTCGCACTGTGACTGGTGATTGCTCACCGGTTCAGCGGACGAGTGTAGCGTCGGCTCGCTTTGATGATGGTCCGCCCGCGATAAACCGATGCGCTGGAGTCAGCGGTGGGCAGGTCGGCCGGGGGAGCCATGGGGTGCACTTCGGGAGCAGCTGGGACAGCTGGCAGAGCCGGAGGAACGGGTTGACCATGGGGCACAGGCGGAGGGCTCACGTGGCCGTTGGGGGCCGGGTGATAAGGGGTTTGCCCGTGCTCGATCACGTCATGGCCATTGTGGCCATGGTGACCGTGATCGATGACCTGATATCCGTGGCCATAACCACCACAGTCACAAGGAGCAGGCTCGCAGCAATCTTTTTTCCCGAACCCACTGAAGAGGCCACGCACCCGGCCCAGCAAACCGCAACCCAAACCACAACCTTTGGGCTCAGGCTCGCAGCAGGGCTCCGGCTCGGGCTCGCAGCAAGGCTCAGGCTCGCAGCACTTATCTCGCTTGAACAGGCCACGCATCCGGTCCAGCAAACCACTACCCAGACCACAGCCGATGGTCTCGGTCTCGCAGCAGGGCTCGGGCTCACAGCAGGGCTCGGGCTCGCAGCAGGGCTCGGGCGCCGGCTCGCAGCAGGGCTCTGGTACGGTCTCGCAGCAGGTCGACCCGCAACCATTGTGATGCCGGCCAAGCATCCGATCCAGCAAGTCTCGCCCGAAAGCCGGGCTACAGACAGCCAGCGTGGCCAGCACCGCCGAAAGGGCGATCTTGGACTTCATATCAGCAACGTCTCCTTGACACAGAGCTGAGGGTTACTAGTCCCCAAAGGAACAACCGTCTCCCACCTTCGAGGTTGAAACCAACCGGTCTGGGCTGACCGTTTCTTGTTGGTCGTTTTCTTGGGTGAGAGATCCTCCCGGTGTGGCGTCTGCGACTCGTGCCGGTCTCTGGCAGAGGCAACGGCCGGTACCTATCGCATCGGCGGAATTCACCCGGCAACCTGAGTCAAACAGGTTGACGGAATTCGGCCTCTCCGAGGTTTCCTGGGAATCTCCACCTGGCTGTTGGGCTGTCGCAGAGAAACTTGTGGCAACACTCGGATCCTCCCACGGGCAGGGCCCCGTTTGGTCAGCTGCTTGGAGAAGGGGTTTGGGATTGGCTTGAGTGATGCCTGGGGGATTGGCAAAGCCCAAGCTCAACATCCAAAGTCCATCTCCTGAGAAACGACCCGCCCACCCGGTTGTCACCGGCAACCGAAGGTCAGCTGGGGCTTTGTTTTGTCTTGTCACACACGCTCTCAAGGTTGTCACCCTCACAACCGGTCACCGCATCGGAGTGAGGCGGACGGGCCAGCGGGGCTCAGCAGCAGTCGGTCTCACCAAGTTGCCAACGAGCAGACCCGGCAAAAACGGACCGGTCTGGTATCTCGAGACTGACAAAACGACTGATGCCCAGTTCTTCGTTGCTTTAGCTTTCGGCCTCAAGGTGCCCAGCAATTGGGCAGCCTTCCACCAAAAGGCCAACTTAGGAATTCGAGAACAACGGAGTTCCCAAACTCTTGCCAGATTTCCCTGTTGTGTCTCGATAAGGATCACATCACTTATGGGTTCTCCGGCTGAGATATGCTGTCTCCAACACATCCGCCAGAGTCCAAGGTCTGCGAACCTTACGGCGTTATTGATTCTCAGAAAGGTTTTTCAAACATTGAGGGCTGAAAGTCCCTGAACCCCGGGATTTCATCCTCGCTTGGAAACATTCCTGAGCCTCAATAGGGAGATTACAGGTGGGAAACCTTGTTGGCCTGAGCTATGGCCAATCCAGGCCAGTTTCTGGTGATTCCTCTGGACGGTGGTCCCGCGGGGCGGGGTTGCAGGTCGTGGAGTTATCTGGGGAAACTGGCTGACGTTTTGAGAGGTGAGTGGTTCCGGTTCGGTGTCCGACCAGCAGGCCAGCAACCTATTCAGCTCCACACACCTTTGGCGACAGGGCCGACGGGCCACGCTTGCATCAGCCCGTGGAAGTCCACACACTTCCCGATCCTTCGGCTGCTCTGTCGCACCCCGTTGGAAAACACCTTGGACGAAAAACGGCGGACCCGAATATCTGGAAACGCCGGACGACCTATGGTGCCGCCGTAAGTGGGGCAATAGTGGTATCGACTGTCACCAACTTCCGCCTTGAGCCCTGCGGAGGGATTTTCACTGGCTTGTGACAGCTACCAGCCCTGCCTATCAGCGCAGACAGCGCAAACTCTTCCGCCACCAAAGGCAGAATCGAAAAGAAGAATCCCGAGGAACGCAAAAACAGCGAAAATCGAGCCAACCAGCGAAGACAACACCAATGAGCGAAAACAGCTTCGAGGAGCCCAGACACAAGCCAAAAGCACCATAACCGAATCCCAACGTCGCCGGCGTTCCCACTATGCCGCCTGTTTCCGGCTCGCCCCAGTCCCAGCTCGACCCAGTCTCCGGCTCGACCCAGTCTCCGGCTCGACCCAGTCTCCGGCAGAACGCAGACAGGACGGACGTTGAACGACCGCTGCCCCCTCGGAAAGCCCCGATCGCTCACAGGCACCTGAGACCTGCAAACTCCGTCGGCCTGCAAACTCCGTCGGCCTGCAAACTCCGTCGGCCTG
>CAZYKP010000027.1:81900-90625 GCA_964648025.1 uncultured Pirellulales bacterium
CCTGCAAACTCCGTCGGCCTGCAAACTCCGTCGGCCTGCAAACTCCGTCGGCCTGGAAACTGCTGGGCAGGCTGATCTTCCAAGCTCAACCGACGCCCGAGCTCAACAGCGATCAGCCTGTCTGTCGAGGCCGATGGCCAACTCGTCACCATCGAACTCTCTCTGGGGTCCTTCTGCCGCACAGCTGATCTGGTCCCTGCCTGGCATTCCCTTGACTTCGCCGTTGGACATTCCTCAGTTTTCGTCGGCGCTGCTTGACCCCAGGGGCAGTCGGCCTATCATGACCTCACTTGTCCGATGGCCGGCCAAGCCCAGCGGCAACGATGCCCACCTTCACGACACCATTTTGTCGTGTGCGTGGGCTTTTCGTATGCGCTTTGCAGTCAATGCCGTGTGATCTCCGCGGTGGTCTTGAGCATCGTCGGCAGCCTTTCAATTCTGGGTCAGCTCAACTCTAAATCAGCCCAACCGTATCGGTTGGCTGGGGCACCGCTTGCCGCACCATTGGCTGAGACGGTCACTTTCAAACGACGTAATCGAGGACAGTCCAACAGGGAACCGCCCGGCCGACTCTGCAACTCAGCCAACTCAATCCGGCCGACTCAATCGTCCCTGACAATAGGAATCAGTGTTCCAGGAAGGTCAAACATGCTGGTGTTAAGCCGTCGAGTGGGAGAGCGAGTGGTCATCGCAGGCAACATCGGGATTACGATCCTCAGTGTGCAGGGCAAGCGGATCCGGTTGGGCATCACCGCCCCAGAGGGCGTTCCAGTCCTTCGTGAGGAACTGTGGCTGCGAATCGAAGACGAACTCCACGGACCATCAGAGCCCGCTGCTTCGATCGCCACCACACACCCAAACAACGAACACCTGACCAACGGACATCTGACCAACGGACATCTGACCAACGGACATCTGACCAACGGCCATCTGAACAACGGACATCTGAACAACGGGCATCTGACCAATGGCCACCAGACTCACGGTGACTGCAGCGAGGGTGCTCCGCAGACCAGTCTTTCGCCGCTTGTCCCATCGCAGGGCTGCTTGAACGGCCACTCCAACAGCCAGCCGAATTAAGGCCGATCTGCCGCAGGTGGCGTCTTGTTCTGGTCCGCCTCTTTCGGTTCGCCCAGGCTTTGAGTTGGGTTGGTCTTTTCGGGGTTTGGTGGTCACTGCTGGGCCGCAATTGAGCCAACAGTCTGGGCCTGGTCCCAGCTTACCGTGTTGGTTGAGCTCAAGTGTTCCCGATCGCGCCTGGAGACACTGGGATCGTTCCCGGCTGGGATCGATCGTGGTGAGCCCAGCTGACAATCGTCAGAGAGCAAATTTGGGGTTTGGTGGCTGCTTCTTTTGCTGGAGAGGATGCCAAAGGTCTTCGGTGGCTTGCTGGCGTTTGTCGGCGATGGCCTTAACCGAAGGAGGCTGTTGTGGATGTTGTGTCGGCCCGGCGAGACTGATCCAACAACTGCGAGAGCACCAATCCTTCAACCACAGCGACCCCCAGCCCGGCAGCGAGAGTGCCGTAAAGCAGGGTGTCAGCTGGCAGCCCCTGCTCCTGCCGATCAGGCCGAAGTGCACGCAGCCCTTTCATCCGTTTGAGGTCTTCGGGATTGAGCCCCAGGTCGGTGACCGGATGCCCTGCCAGTGGCAGAAGTCCAACCCGCTCAATGGCCTGACGCATCACCGAACCGGAAAAGCCTGAGCCGTGCAGCAGAAACACCTGCAACTGAGGGTTCGCCTCAAGCAACACAACCGCGCGTTCGGTAATGTAGGACGGGTATCCTGCCACCGAGAGAACCAGACAGCGGTTTTCCGTGTGAAACCCGTTCCGGACCAGCACATCAACCAGCAGATCGTCGTCAACAACGAGGATCCGCTCAACGCCGTAATCGTAGATATCTGGCTCCGGCCACTCCGGAGGCGGTTCGTGCAGCGATGGTTCGGTGATGAGCATCTCCAGTCGTCCGCGGTCCTCGCTCTGAAGCCACTTCTGCAGCAAGCGATCAAATTCGTCTCTTGAAGGAGGCGAGGAGGACACAAATGCTTGGGCCACAAAGAAACCCAGCGCGGCCATCGCAAACCCAACAGGCACAGGCCAACTTAACTGACCTGTCAACACACCGATGGTTGTCATTCCCGCGATCAGCACCATAAAACAGCCGCACCCGGTCAACGTGCCGGCGGTCGCTTGACGACGTGCGTATTCGGCAAACAACTGGTTGGCAGTGTAATAGTACGTTCCGTTGCTACTGGCCTTGCTCACCGCAGCCAGGAACTTGCCATCGGCCCACCGATCCTTCTTGGGATCTAAAACAAACTGGCGGCCACACTTCTTGCATGTCATTCCGCTACTGTAAGGTTGATTCTCGCCACACTCGGGACACTTCATGGGGGAAACTCCATTACCAAAACCAAGCAACAGCTCAAAACCAACTCAAAGATCCACAACCAAACGGAATTCTTGGATAAGGTTTCGACTACAATCTCTTCCTCTGCCGCTGGTCGTTGGACAGTCCCAGATGCGGCCCTTGCCCTGAGATTTTGTGCGTACTGGGACCTTGTGCGTCCTGACACCTTGTGCGTCCTGACACCTTGTGCGTCCTGACACCTTGTGCCCGCCCAGAGGTTGTTGCATGGGATCTTCTCAGTTCCGAGGGAGTGAGTCTCCGCCATAGTCTGCAACAGTCGAGCGAGCGTGAGTCGATCAATGTACTGATTGTCTTGGGTGGGAGACTTGGCCTGCCAAGGGCCAAACGCAACCCCAGGCGAAGTCGATACTCCCTTTCTTGAGAAACTCCTCGGCAATCCAACCATTGCCATCGGCAAGGCCTCACCGACTGTGAATGTGCTGCAACTGGGCGGCACTAACACCGTCGACGATCGTGCGGTTGATCATCGGGTGGTTTTGATGAGTCGGCCCGCAGTCGCTATCGGGATGAAAAGCAATCACCGTCAGCGAGTCCTCCGCTGTGTGAAAACTATGCAGTCCCTCAGCGGCAATAGCAAAGGCCAGACCAGGTCTCAGAGGGATCTGCTTGTGCGGGGTTCGGCAGACGCCCGTCCCGTCCACAATGATCCCGACGCGAAAGGACGGGTGAGTATGCTGAGTTTGTTGCGTCTGCGGAGGTATATGCAAAAGGTTCAGACACGCTTCTCCGCGAACAATCGGAGGGATGAGCAAACTATCAGAACATCCGTCGATGTAATGCAGCCGGCCAGCCCCTTCGCTCGGCCCTCCCAAGTGAAAGAACCCTTCATATTCGAGCTGTGTGATGACCAAAGCTCGCAGCTGAGCTGCGGCTTCTGTGGCGGGTTGTTCTGTGGCGGGTTGTTCTGTGGCGGGTTGTTCTCTGACGGGTTGTTCTCTGACAGAGGAAGCTGTCTTCAGTAGTCTCAGAGTTGCTTGGCCGGGTTGTGAGAAGTACATCCGGGAACCGACCTGAAAGGACCCTGAAGCCCCTTCGAGTTGCAGAGGGCCCTGTTGGACGAAGCCAAAGTGTGTTGCCTGTGGTGGGAGGCTGACCGTTGCCTCGCATATGGTTCGAACCAGAAACCGCTTGTGGCCATGGGTCAGTTCGAGGTGTTGGATTAGGTTGGGGTCCTGTCTCAAGTTGAGGCAGGTGTCTTGGATGGGGAGATCTGTTTGGTTTGCTGGTTGAGGAGGGATGATCTGAAAAGGATCAGTTGCAGACACAGCGGGTACCTCGGCAGTGGTTTGCCATCTCTGGTGGTTGATTATCCAGCCAACGGACAGAACTACATCAGCACACCCCGAACTGGTTTTTCGGGAGGGGGCAGATCCTCTTGGCCGAGTTGTTGCCGCAGGTCGATCTCGATGGTGCGGCAGAGAGCGGTGAGGGGGGTATCGCCTGGACGGTTGGCAAAAGGGCTCTTCAGGTCGCGGCTGATGCGTTCGGTGACCAGCGCCATCATCATCATCACCGGGACTACGAATAAGTCGATGACGTCGAAGCGATATCCCGGCGCAATCAAACAAATCGGGATCAAGATCGCCAACCCCCAGGCAGCAATCAGCGTCAACAGCGACACGTTGTCCGGAAAGACTGTCCGCTTGATGCGTTCACAACCTCCTTGGGTATCACAGATTCGGCTGAGCGTCCCCTCAAGGGTCGCGTGTTTGAACGAGTCCAGATAACCCCTCTGGAAGGCCTCGGCAAGATGAAGGGCCTGCATTTGCAGCAGTTGTGTGGGTTTGTTGACTTGGTTGATGAGTAGTTGCAACTCTGTATCGCTAAGAAAGCCAGCTAGCTCATGCCACTTGGTTTGATCTCGCAAACTCAGTCTTAACGCGTTCACAAATGCGATATGTCGATAAACGATCTCCCGCCTGCATTGGTTCACCTGCGGATCCCCTTGTGACCGATCACCCACAAAGCCGATCACCTGCCGCGCGAAAGTCCGGCTCTCGTTGACCAAAGAGCCCCAGAGAATCCTCGCCTCCCACCAACGGGCGTAGCCCTCATTGACGCGGAAGACCAAGAAAATCGAGAGGGTTCCCCCGACGAGGCTCAGGGCGGCAAAGGAAAAGGTCGGCCGGTCGAAGCGAATGATCTCAGAAAGCAGCTCCACGGCCGTCACGATCAAGATGACCAGCACGAGGTCCAGGCGGTGATTGGCAACGACCGAACGAATAGTCGCACTTCGCTTGGTGAACACTCCGGGCCTCGAAGAAGTAGGCCTTGGCCGATTGGGGACTTCCCACAAGCTTCAGCCAAATCAACCAACGGTGTGAAAGTCTTGATGGAGTCGAAGCGGTCGATTCTTCCAAGGGGTGCCTCAAACTCAAGATTGGCCAACCCGGTCCTCGCCAGTTAGCAAACCGCGCGGCTCAGCTCTTGGATGTTGCTGGCCAAGCGTCGGAATTCCTCCGAGTTGCTCGGAGCATAGTTGAGGTTTTTGAAGAGCCCTCCCAGCCGGGTGAAATGCTCGCGGACATGCTCCTTATTGCGAAAGTGGCTGGCGCAATTGAGGACTTGTTGAAGCAACTCGAAGCTTTCTTTCTGCCGATGGAGTGGAACGGAGGCATCAACGGGGTCAAATCCGTCTTGTTGGAGGTAGACCAGGTCGACAAACAGGGATTTCTGATAGGTGAGGAAGTCCTCGAGTGAGATGCCTTCTTCGCCGGTGACCTGCATCATCTGATCGATGTGATGGCCATCGACGAGCAACTGCCGGGTGGTTTTGACCTGCTCAGTCCAGTCTGTGCCCAGGTGTTCAGCGAAAAAACCGTCGAGTTGCTCGAGATAACGAGACCAGGAGATCAAAGGGTCGATGGCTGGATAGAAACGTTTGTACGCGCGATCGTAAGAGAGGCCCAAGAAGCACTTCACTGTGCTCAAGGTCGCCTGAGTGACTGGCTCTTCGAAGTTGCCGCCGGCCGGCGAGACCGTTCCGATCATCGTCAGGCTTCCTGTGCTTGCGTCGGCGGTGCGGACCACCCCGGCCCGTTCGTAAACACCTTTGATCGCTGAATCCAGATAAGCAGGATAAGCTTCCTCTCCAGGGATTTCTTCCAGGCGAGCGGATGTCTCACGCATGGCCTGGGCCCAGCGGGAAGTGGAGTCGGCAATCAGCAGGACATCCAGTCCCATTTGTCGGTAGTACTCGGCAATGGTCACGCCGGTGTAGATGGAGGCCTCACGGGCGGCCACCGGCATCGAGGAGGTATTGCAGATGATCACCGTTCGATCGATGAGTTTCCCACCTGTTTGAGGGTCATCCATTTCGGAGAAATCCAAGATGGTCTCCAGCACTTCGCCGGCACGTTCGCCGCAGAGGACCATCACTACGATGTCCACCGCTGAATGACGAGCGATCAGACCCTGCAACACTGTCTTGCCTGCCCCAAAGGGACCGGGAATGCAGGCGGTCCCGCCTTTGGCAATCGGCAAAAAGGTGTCAATCATCCGCTGCGTGGTACACAACAACTCGGCAGGGTAGAGCCGCTGAACGACCCCGCTGCGAAGCATGCCCACGGTCATCGCTCGGCGGACCGGCCAAGATTGGACCAAAGGCAGGAGTCGCTCTTGACCGCGGCTGTTGCGAATCTCGGCGACACGATCAAAAGCGGCAAAATGTCCTTGCTGGATATCGAGGATTTCCACTTCGCCAGGTTCGTCAAAGGGCACCATGATCTTGTGAAGGGTGCTCCGTTCTTGCACAGTGCCTAAAACGCTCCCGGCCCGAAGACGATCGCCAACTTGGCAGGCAGGCTCAAAGGACCAAGTTTTGCTGAAATCAAACGGCTCGATTTGTGCCCCTCGTTGCAACCAAAACCCGGACCGCTCAGCCATTTCGTACAGGGGGATCTGCAGTCCGTCGTAAACGCAACCTAAAAGCCCAGGCCCCAAGGTCACCGAGAGCTGCAGGCGAGTCAGCTCGACACGATTGCCGACTCGCAGCCCAGAGGTATCCTCGAAAACTTGCAAGTCGGCGGTGTTGCCGTCCACCCGAAGCACTTCCGATTTCAGCTTGGCATCGCCGACGTGGATATGAGCGACTTCGTTTTTAATAATCGAGCCGGAAGGCGCCAAAACGCTCACAATATTGCCTGTCACCCCGGTTACAAACGCCTCGTTACCAGCGGCGGAGGGGGCACTCATCTTTTGGGACATGCTCTGGTGATCCAACGGTCTGTATCCGGATTCTGGCGAGTTGATCTAGGTAACCAGTTGGGCGAAGTGACTGGTTGGTCCTGTGCGAAGAGCTGAGGGGTGTTCAGGGCTGCTCGGTCTTGGAGTCTGTTCGGAGCTCAACAGGCTTCATGGAAGCAGCTTCACGATGGTTGAGAAAAGAGTTGAGCGTGTTTTCCGAGGGCTTCTGATAGCAGGCTTTGAAATTTTTCTCGTCCGACGGCTGCATCGTGGCTCATCCAACGGGAGACGATTTCCCAGCGGATGATATACAGCACCACGGCCTCCAAGGAGAACTGATATGTTTCCGCCAGGCGAGTGGCGTGCTGCCAGACGACCGAAAGCAAAAGCCTTTCCAATTCGAGGGGGCTATCGTTGTTGAGTTGCTCTTGGACTTGAACGATCCAGGGGAGTTTCCAAGCTAAACGAAACTGAGGGGTCCTCCAATGTTGGGCAATGTGTTTGGCGACCCAGCCGACGCCGATCGGCGGGCCCAGGCCAAGCCGCTTGCGGCGTAACGCGCTGACAACGGTTCGCAGGGTCATCCGCGTGTCGATGAACTCACGAGCGAAGGGGTCCTCCACAGAGGCCATATACTGGTTGTAGCGCAAGGTGACTTCCTCGTCGGTGCGATCGGCCGGCTGACGATCCCACATGAGAAAGTCGCAGATCTGAGCGACCACCACGGCATCCTGGTCGTGGAGCATTCGCAAGCGATTGTCCAACCGTAATTGCGAAATCGGCAGCCTCTTGGCATCCTCGAAGTGCGCGGGCAAGGCGGGAAGGCTCCCCATGAGCATATAGTACTGCCGACTTGTCCCGAGGGATGGCCACATGGAGGTTCCTCCTGCGGTGAGTTCGGACAAAGCGAACACCCAACGGCTTCGCCTTCTCCCCGGTCAAGCGGGTCCATCAACCGGCAGAGAACCGTCAAGCGTTCTCGGTTTGGAAATCCTTAACTTGTTCCGTCACCACGGGTCGCTCCTGCCGGTCTGTCTTTGAGTTTGACGTCCCGGTGAGACGCTCCAGTTTGACGCCCCGTTTTAACGCTAAAAGATCGCGCCGCTGGGAGTTCAGCAGCAAGAAGGGTTCTGCCACAAAGCTGGAACTCTTAGTTTTTGCGTTGATCTTGCAGGATTGCACGAAACCGGGGCAGGAGGTGTCTGGCCAACAACTCGGAGATCGCCTGGTCGGTGAAATCGATTTCCACTCTGTGATCGACCACATGGACACGGAGGCCTGTTTGGTGATCCTGGCCAATTCGTACAGTAAAGCCCTGGCGGACGCCTTCGCCGAGTAGCCCCTGGACGAACTGAGTCAACGCATCGTGATTGCCTGCCTGGATTTGTTGGCGGACGTCTTCCTCCTGAATGATCTCAGGAGGCAAAATGATCTCAAGTGGCGCGTCTTGTTGGTTTGTTTGCTGGTAGCTTGTTTCTGGAGAGCTTGTTTCTTGATCGGGACGGGCTTTGCGGGTGACTTCTAAGATCATTCGCCGCAGCAGGTCTGGGTCCTGTAACTCGTGATGCACGAGTTCTTGCAGCCGGTTGCGGAATCCTTCGTGTAGCCGGGAGGCCAAATCTCGGATGGCGTCTCGGCAGGCAAGTGCCACCGCCTCCTCGCCCCCGGCGCGTAGCTGGGCAGCCTCATGTTTGGCCTGCTGGAGGATCTCCTCGGCCTCGCGTCGAGCTGCTTCCACAATGGCGTTAGCTTGCCCACGGGTTTTGGCGAGGGTCTCTTCCGCCAGCCGCTTGCCTTCGGCCACACCTTCTTGACTGAGACGATCAATCAATTGCTGCACGCCAAAAGTGCTGGGGGCATCTGCCATAGGTGATCTCTCCTGAGGGGCGACTGCGGTGGGATAAGCCGGGGATGTGACAGCAGAAACCCTGCTGGGGTCCCCCATGCTGTAGGGGTGCCTTGGGATCGGTGCTTCTTGTGCAGCGCAAGTTCCGCAGCTTCATATCCTGCAGCTTCAAAGCTTGCAGCCGCCAAGTCCTGCAGCTGCCAAGGCGGCCTAGTGGTCGGTTTCCTTCTGATTTGGCAGTTGGTTCTCGTGGAATCGGGGG
>CAZYKP010000028.1:0-35862 GCA_964648025.1 uncultured Pirellulales bacterium
AACCGACTGCCAAAATCAACCGACTGCCAAAATCATAGGAAACAAGGCACTAGGGGTCCGTCAAGGAAGATCCGTCGGATGGGATAGCAGTTGCTTGACCCGGGAAATGCGTCATGCCATCCGCCAATCTCTCCTTGACAATCTCTCCTTGACAATCTCCTAGGGCGTTGCCCGTAGGCGACGATGGGCATGGCTTTGAGCCAATCGGTCTCGATCGAGTGAGGACCCAAACAGGTGGCAGCCTGCCTTTGAAGCGACAGGCGGCGTCAATGCAAGAGAATCAGGCAGAAGGTGCCCGCTTGTTGAGCAGGGTGGTCGATCTGGGGGACTGAAGGGAAGTTTGGGGGATTTTTGTAAACTCCGAGTTTGCAACGACCTAGCGCACGCGGCTGAGTGGAGCTCCTGTGGGCTGGCATTGAGTTTGCCTCACTGTGTGTGGGTGGTGCCTGCATGCCAAAGGCGGTGGAGTCGAGCTTCCATTGATCAAGATGAGAAATGGGGTCTGACCCGTTTTTTTGGCATGCACAAGGCTTTTCGGTTCGCAGGCGCGTAAGCGGCCGAGGACGCTTTGACCACCTGTTGCTGGACGTGTGTCGAGGTGATCCTTCCTCAAACACCTCCAACCTGTCGGCTATCCGGCCGCAGGTCCCATCTGCAAGCAGTCATTCGACTTGCAGGCGATTCGACTCAGACGATGTCTTGTCGTTGCGGTTGCTTACCCCGCAGGCAGCCTCACCGATTGGTACGGATTCCCCCTTGGGGTGATGGCGTCGGTCTGATGGGTGACCGTTTTGGGGACACCGTGCATTCCGGCAACACCATCCTTCTGGTATCCGTTGACAGCCATCTAAACAGTTCTTGGGAGAATCGTATGCTGCGTCTATTTTCGAACAAGCACGGCCTCTGGTGGATGGTGCCAGCCGCGCTTGGCTGTGTTGCCTTGCTGAGCACGGCGATGGTCCTGGTTGGTCCATCGGCCGCGGCAGCCCTTCAGCAGGCGGCCCCTCCGGAGACCTCGCCGGAGGTTTCTCCGCCACCGGTCACGGAGGATCCACCTGAAGCCGCTCAGCCCGAGGATGCCTCCGGCGAACCAGAGACGACCAATGGTGGAACTGAGGCGGATGAGGACACCGAGGCAACCGAAGAGGAGCCCACTCCGACAGATGTCCTGCGAAGCGAGGTCGACGTGCTGTGGACCTGCTTGGCCGCCTTCTTGGTGTTTTTCATGCAGCCTGGCTTCATGCTTGTCGAGGCTGGCTACACCCGTGGCAAAAATGCCGTCAACATCGTGATGAAGAACCTGGCTGACTTCTCGGTCGGCTCGCTGAGCTTCTGGCTGGTTGGCTTTGGTCTGATGTTTGGTGCCAACCCCGATGGTGTTCTCAGCGGTTGGGTGGGAGTCGATGGCTTCTATTACCATGGAGAAACAGCCTTCGATTGGGCGTTTCTCATCTTCCAAACGGTCTTTGCCGCCACGGCTGCCACGATTGTCTCTGGAGCGATGGCTGAGCGAACCAAATTCGCCAGCTACTTGATTTTCTCAGCGGTGATCACGATTGTCATCTACCCAGTCTTTGGGCACTGGGCTTGGGGCGGCCTGGTCGGCAACACAGGTTGGCTGGAGGGAATCGCCTTTTTGCCTGTTGCAGGCGGCGGGGAAGACGATTTCACCGGGATGATCGACTTCGCCGGTAGCACCGTGGTGCACTCCATTGGTGCATGGGCCGCTTTGGCTGGGGCGATTGTTGTCGGGCCTCGCCGTGGGAAATATCAGAATGGCAAGCCCATGGCTATTCCTGGTCAAAATATCCCCATGGCAGCTTTGGGGACGTTCATCCTCTGGTTGGGTTGGTTTGGCTTCAATCCCGGAAGTACCACCGCGGTCGGCGGCGGCGACATTGCATTGATCGCCGTGAATACGAACTTGGCTGCTGCCGCTGGGGCTCTTGCGGCCCTGCTCACCGCCTGGGGGATCTTTGGCAAGCCCGACCCCACCTTTGCCCTCAACGGTGTGCTGGCCGGGTTGGTGGGCATCACCGCCGGCTGTGCCAACGCAGCCCCCGAGGGAGCAGTGCTCATCGGAGCGATTTCCGGTGTCTTGGTTGTCTTCGGTGTCATCGCCTTGGAGCGTTGTGGCATCGATGACCCAGTTGGCGCCGTTTCAGTCCACGGAATCTGTGGTGCCTGGGGCACGATTGCCATCGGCTTTTTGGCCACTGACGCCGGTTTGCTCTACCGGGCAGAAAACGGCGTCAACCAAGTGATCGCACAATTCGTCGGAGTGATCGCTGGCTTCGTCTGGGCGTTCTTCACCAGCCTGATTGTGTTCTTGCTTCTGAAGTTCACCATCGGCCTACGAGTCAGCGAGCAAGAAGAACGTGAAGGCCTCGACGTCGCCGAACACGGCATCACAGCCTACCCACCTAGCTTGATCGCCGAGGGATCCAACTGACCAATCGAGAACTCGCTCACCTGATTGTTCCCAATTGGGTCGAGCCGAAAAAGCCAGGACATCGCCGGGCGTGTTGCCATCGTGCCACGTCCGGCGATGGGTTCTGTGCACCTTGAGGCGGAGCCTCCCAACCAATCTGTGCTCGGGACCTAAGCTGTCACGGGGACCCAAGTGTCAACAGGGACCCAAGTGTCAACAGGGACCGATCACCCAAAGACGCGATCCATCCCGCAGTGTCCTTCTGGCGTGTGGGTTGATGACCCTTCCGAAGGCTAGTGCGGCCTTGGAAGAAACCCGGCCTAAGAGAACCCGGCCCTAAGAGAACCGGCTCTAAGAGAACCGGCTCTAAGAGAACACAGTCTCGAGAAATCACAGTGCGAGTTGGCAAACTCACCGAAGATGCCTGTGAGCAATCGCTGGCTGCGTATTGAGGTGCTCCTTGGCTCGTCAGGGCCAGAAGGGTGCCCGCCATGCCTGGGCGGGTGCTGCGCCTGTACCCGCCCAGGCTAGGGCATCTTTTGGCAGAGGCCTGGAATTTTCTGGCAGTTCCTCTGGGGTACTTCACGGGGATTCTGAGACTCTCGCCAGCAATGCTGGTTGGGGGGGCTAGTGCCTTGTTTCCTATGATTTTGGCAGTCGGTTGGAGATGAATTCCCCGATTCCACGAGAACCAACTGCCAAATCAGAAGGAAACCGACCACTAGGCTCTGTCTGAAAACACACTCGTCGGCCAGAGGGCGAGTTGCTGGCAAGGAGGGCGAAGCAGGCGAATCCCAGACTCAGACGTATCTCACAGGAGATTCGCCGATGCAGCCGGACGCCGCCAGCGGCTCGCTCATCTCGCCGTGCGAAGCCAGATTGGTGTTTTGAGGCAGAGCCTAGTTTCCGAGGCAGTTGGCAGCTAATAATTGCGACATCACCTGTTAATCAGGAGACCCCAACCACGGAACCGGGTCCCATGAAGCTTATTATCGCAATTATCCAGCCGAACAAGCTTGAAGCCGTCAAGGCCGCATTGGCCGAGGCGGAGGTCTTTCGCTTGACTGTCACCGACGTGCAAGGTTTTGGACGTCAAAAGGGGCACACCGAAATCTACCGCGGCCACGAGTTCACCGTGAACTTGCTCCGCAAGGTGCAACTGCAGATTGCCGTCAACGAAGAATTCGTCGAGCCGACCATCGAGGCCATCGTCAAAGGCGGCCGGAGTCAGCCCAACGGTGAGGTCGGCGACGGGAAAATCTTTGTGCTGCCCATGGACGACTGCATCCGCATCCGCACCGGAGAACGCGGACCCGAGGCCGTCTAAACCCAACTCAGTCGAAACCCGGCCAATCTCAACTCAGGCCAATCTCAACTCAGGCCAATCTCAACTCAGGCCAGTCTGAACTCAGGCCAGCACCTCGCGGATGGGGTTGTGAGCTGGGTCGGCCACAGGGATCTTGCGGCCGCCGAGCACATACTCGCTGCTGCTATCCAGGCCCAAAGCACACAAGTAGGTGTGAAATAGGTCTGCTGCATCGCACTGACCTTCCACAACCTTCGTGCCATCGGGGCTGGTCTTGCCATAAACTCCACCTGGGGCGACCCCGCATCCCCCTAAGGCAATCGACCAAGACGTTCCCCAGTGATCTCGGCCCAGACGGCTGTTGATCTTGGGGGTTCGCCCGAACTCGCTCATCACGACCACGAGGGTGTGTTGGAGCATCCCGCTGGCAGCCAGGTCTCCCAACAGGGTCGCAAAAGGGCGATCGAACTCGTTGAGCTGTTCGATGTGGAAGTTGAAGTTCTCAAAGTGCGTGTCGTAGTTGCGGTGCGTCACGCGGACACAGGTGACGCCTGTCTCCAGCAGACGCCTGGCCAGCAGGCAATGACGGCCGAAGTCGTGCTTTCCGTAGCGGTCCTGATCTTTTGGGCTTTCCTGGGTGACGTCGAACAGGTCCGTTTGTTCCATCAACTGAGCGGCCGAATCAAAGCTGGCATTGTAAGCTTCGGTTTCTGCCTTTCGGCGGCGATGAGCAAACTGCGTGTTGAACTGTTCACGGAGCTGATTGCGTGCTCGGTCGCGTTCGGTGGCCAGCCCCTTGGGACGCGTTAGGTTCTGAGGCGGCTTGTCATCCACAACGATCGGGGCAAACTGTGGCCCCAAGAAGGCCGCATCTTTTCGGCTGTAGCCACGGCTACCTGGGGTGATGTGCACATAGCCTGGCAACTCGCTCAAACCCCCGGTCAGTTGCTGAGCAGCCGCCGCACCAAGATGCGGGTAAGTCTGAGCAGGACTCTGACGCCGACCCGTGCTCATAAAATACGCCCCCTGGGCGTGGTTGTTCTCCTTGGTGTTAATTCCTCGAATCAGCGTCAGGTGGTGCATCTGCTTGGCGGTATGCGGCAGCAATTCACAAATGTGAATGCCCGGCACGCTGGTGGGAATTGCTCGGAACGGGCCACCGGTTGCCGCCCCCGGTTTCGGATCCCAACTCTCCAACTGACTGACGCCCCCTGCCAAAAAGACAACCAACAGTTGGCGTTTCTTCCCTTCGAGTTCCCCGGCAACTGCAGGGTGGGCAAAAGCCCCCAGACCCAAAGCACCAGTGCTGCCGGCAGTCAGGCCCGCCAGCAGGGCGCGGCGGGAGAGATTGTGTTGAGGGTCCGAGCAACCTGAAAGAACAGATTGGCCCGGGAGAGAGAATCGGCTTGAGCAGGAGGACTTGTGGCTCATGGTGGTCTTCTCAAGGGTGTCTGCAACAAGGTGTTTTCGGGATGGTGCGTTGTTCGGGCATGCGGTTAGTCTCAGGCATGCGGTTAGTCTCAGGCATGCGGTTAGTCTCAGGCATGCGTTTAGTCTCAGACATGCGTTCTGGCTCAGGGATCCAACCGCCCCGGCCCGCTCATTTCGCCGGCCGTCCAATGGGCAGTCTTCTACATATCGCTAGTGATTGAGCCGGAACTCTGCGGAGGTCAACAACGCCCAGAGGATATCTTGCAAGGCGGTCACTCGACCGGCGGAATCTTGTTTTGCCAGATACTCTCCGACCAGATCCACTTCCTCGGGTTGAGGGGGTCGGGAAAGAACTGCCAGGAAGAGTTCCTCAGCGATCCGTTGGGTGGTTTGCCGTTGGGTGGTTTGCTGTTGAGTGGTTTGAGAGCCTTCGATTTTCTGCAGCCGGTCGAGCAGGTTGCCTGGGCCTGGGGGCAACCAGCTCAGCAGGGTGCCGTTATTGAGGAAGAGCACTTGATCGAGGCTGGACTGAAAATCGCCTTCCGGGGCACCGGCCGGTCCTACAAAGACAGCCAGGACTTTCTGAGCGTGAACAGCGAGCTTGGCCCGCAGGGCCTCAGGGGTCAACTTCTCGCCAAGTCTGCGTCGCTCGAGATCGGCCAAGCCGGTTGCCTCAATCAAGGCCGCAGCGAGTTGCTCGGCCGAGAGTGGTTTCTGCAAGGCCACGGCAAAGGAGTCTTCGGGAATCGTTTTGATGTCCTCAGCAGTGGTCCCTTCTGGCAGTTGGCTAGATCGCTGATAGGCCTCGCTCAGAGCGACCTGGCGGAGGAACCCACGAGTGTCGTAGCCTGAGGTGGTCAAAGCATCGGCAAGATCCTCAAGCAACTCCGGATGGGAGGGGGGATTGTCGCTGTGGTGCATGTCCAACGGGTGGACCAAGCCTCGGCCCAACATCATGGCCCAGAGCCGGTTGGCCATGTTCCGGGCGAATTGCTGAGTCTGGGGGCTGGGAAGCTCTTTGGCGAGAAATTCTCGTCGGCTATATATAGGAATTCCTCCGGCTGATTTTGTGGGCTTGATCTTATAGTCAGATTGGCCTCCGGGGGTGGCCTCCATGAGCTCGCCACGAAAGGGCAACCGTGGACCGGTTTCCTCTTTGGTATCGGGGTCGAAGACCGAGGCAAAGGTGACTTGTCCGTCTGCTTTTTCTGCCACCCAGGTCTTTTTGGTCTTTTTGTCTTGGAAGAGATAGCTGCGGTGGACAAAGGCATAAATCCCCCAGTAGTCGCTCTGCAAAAAGTCGCCGACAACAGGGTGATCATGACACTGAGCACAGGTCAGATTCCGCCCAAGCAGCAAACGGCCGATATCCCGGGTGACCAGATGGGCATCAACCTTTCTGGCTAGGTAGAACTTGGCCGCGGCCTGGACGCTTTGGTCCTGATGGTCTGCCTCTAAGATTTCCTGAAAAAGTTGATTGAGGGGCTTGTTCTCGGCAAAGGATTTGCGGAGATAGGCCCGCCACTGATCGGCTTTGATGTGCTTGCTGGATCGTCGTTCCAACAACATCACGTCAAAAACCTGTTGCATCCGCCGCGGATAATCCGGGCTAGCAAGCAACCGGTCGATCGCTTGAGCACGCTTGTGTGGCGATGTATTGCCAAAAAAGGCCCGGACTTCCTCGACCGTGGGGATCCGACCGGCCAAATCCAGTGTCACCCGCCGGAGAAACTCAGCGTCATCGCAACGTGAGCCCAACGGGATTCTCCGCTGGGCTGCCGCTGTGGCCACATGGCGATCAATCAACTCAGCCAGCCGATGATCGCCCAGCCCAAGGGCAGACACCTGTCCGGAGGGCGCGTCTGCCTGAACACTCGACAGCAGGACACCAGCCAGCAAGTATCCCCAGCTCAGCACAAGCAACCCACCGAGCCAGCGTCCGCGTTGCCAACCAGTGCCATCCCCAGACCAACAAGACCCAGAAAAACGAACTCCAGAGAAACGAACTCCAGAAGAACGAACTCCAGAAAAACGAACTCCAGAAAAACGAGATCTGGACAGAAGAGTCGAAGTTTCCTGAGAGTCAATATGACTTGGGGAGTCAACACAATTCAGGGAGTCAACACAATTCAGGGAGTCAGCAAGATCAGGTAACCGCACGTTCATTCCCAGTGGCCGGTCGAGAAGTGAAGTCGGAGAGATTCCGGGATGGTGGCTCTCGCGATGGATCGCTTGGGAGCCGACCCTCGCAATCGCCAAGGCCACCCTATCCTCCCGAAGCAGCCCCGAGAGATCAACCTAAAAATCAAACTTGATTGATGCGTTCAGCTGGAAGCTGCCGGATATCGGCGTAGTCTCCGCTGGTGACGGACCTGGGGAGTTGGGCGAAGATGGGGATGAGCTTCTCGGCAGCGGCACGCGGATTGGGCATCTCCGACGTACCCCGCCGGGACCGCAACCGTTGAAGCGACGGGTATCGCTGGTCGTCAGGGAGAGCCTGCAGTTGATCCTGCATCGCGGTCTCGATCAGCCCAGGAGCCAAGGCACAGAAATGAGTGCTGGTTTTTTCTTGAGCGTGCAGTTTCATGAGCATGTTCAAGGCGGCTTTGGAGATGGCGTAGCCGCTCCAGCCACGGTTTCCGTTGAGGCTTGCTCCAGAGGAGATGGCAACGACCTGGTCGATGACCAGCTTCTGGGCAGAGAGGGCATTGAGGATGAGTTGATTGGCCCAGACGTTCACTTGCATCGTCGCCCGAAGGTCGTCGAAGTCGGCCTCTTGCAAATCGCCGAACTGACCAAGGATTCCCGCATTGAGGATGGCTAACTCAAGGCGATCCACCTCAGCCAGCAGTCGCTTCAGTGTGGGCTCAACGGCAGGGGCGTTAAGTAAATCCAAGCTCTCAAAGGAAAAACCCGACCGCTTGAGCAAGTCCTGAGGGGTTCGTCGGCTGGTCCCGAAGACCTGGGCTCCTTGATCCAGGTAGGCCCCAGCCAGGGCGTGGCCGATCCCAGAACTGACCCCAGTGAGAAAGATGTTCACGTTGCTGGCTCTTGCTGTGTCTGAGCTTTTGTGTTCAGGCTGGTGGTCTTTGGACTCACCAGAGGCACCAACTAGCCGAGGCATCAACTAGCAGAGGCATCAACTAGCAGAGGCATCAACTAGCCGAGGTATCAACCGACTGACGTTGGCAGTTCGCCGAGGACCTCTCCCCCAACTCGACCACAAGTCCCCCGCTTTTCTGACGCTCACACCTCGCTGTGGGCAAAGGTGATGAGGATACTGGTTTGGTCGCTGATGGCCTTTTATACTTTCTAGCTGTGTTGTTGGCGCTGACCCTCAAAATGCTCACCAACAAGCTTGGGCCAGATTCCCTTGGCCACTGGCTGTTGGCCACTGGCTGCTGGCTAGTGGCCACTGCACCCGCCGACCTCCAACAACCAACAACTGCCAATTAAACAACTCTCACGCCCGACGACCTCGCGGAAAGATTATGACGCACGGCTTTGGGATTATCGGTTGTGGAATGATCTCCAAGTTCCATGCCCGAGCTATCCAAGAACTGCCCAACGCCCAACTGGTGGCCTGTTACAACCGGTCACCGGAGAAGGCTCAACAGTTTGCGGAGGAGTTTGGCTGCAAGGTCTACCAGTCCTTAGAGGAGTTGCTTGCCGATCCCGAGGTGACCATCGTGACGGTGGCCACCCCTAGCGGCAACCACATGGAGCCAGCTGTGGCCGCAGCCGAGGCCGGCAAACACGTGGTGGTGGAAAAGCCCCTGGAAGTGACCTTGGAGCGGTGCGATCGGATCATCAAGGCTTGCGAAAACGCTGGGGTCAAGCTGGGGGTCATTTTTCCCAGCCGTTTTCATGATGCGCCTCGGAGGCTTCAAGCTGCTGTGGCCGCTGGTCGTTTTGGCAAGTTGACCTTGGGAGATGCCTATGTCAAGTGGCATCGCACCCAGGAGTATTATGACAGTGGCGCCTGGCGGGGGACTTGGGAGCTGGATGGCGGCGGGGCCCTGATGAATCAGGCGATTCATTCGGTGGATTTGCTCTATTGGCTGATGGGGCCGGTCAAGCGTGTGCAAGCGGTCACTGATACGCTTGGCCATGACAACATTGAGGTTGAGGACGTTGCCGTCGCCGCCCTGCAGTTTCAGAGCGGTGCGTTGGGGACCATCGAGGCGACCACCGCCGCCTACCCCGGCTGGCTGAAGAAGATCGAGATCCACGGGACACAAGGCTCTGCGGCGATCGAAGAAGAAGACGTCATCAAGTGGGACTTTGCCGAGCGAGCACCAGGCGACCAAGAGATCGAGGCCGCGATGGTTGCCTCCGGGAGTACCGGAGGTGGTGCCAGTGATCCAGCTGCCATCGGCCACCATGGCCACAAAGCACTCTTTCAAGAGGTGCTTGCCAGCGTCGACGAAGATCGTCCTCTCGCGCTGGACGGCCATGAGGGCCGCAAAGCCGTGGAGATCATTCTGGCGGTCTACCACAGCGCCCGGACAGGCATGGCCGTTGAGTTGCCCTTGTCCTCCGGTCCGCCAGCCGGCGACATGATCGCCCAGGCCAACCTCGCTGATCAAGACACAACAGCTCAACAAACGCCCAGTCAACAAACGCCCAGTCAACAAACGCCCAGTCAACAAACGACAGGTCCAGAGAGCTTTCGGTTTGTTGGAATGGATTCCCCTGTCGAGGAAGGCGAAGGGGAGGTCTTCTCGGGGTTTGCCGGCAATTCAGGTGACCGCGAGGGAGAGGGTGGGTTGGCAACCCAAGCACGCCAGCGTCGCAAGGGGGGTGGTGCCAAGATGCTGCTGACAGGGGTGGGCCATTTGCTGGCTGCCGCGATCGGCATCGGCGGTGGCCTGGCAATCGTCAGCCTTGTCTGGCCGGATCGCTGCCGGACTATTGTCAAAGAGCTGACCGGCTACGAGCCCTTTTGGTTGTCCAGCACGGAGGGTTCTGCCCAGCAAGACGATCAGCAGACCGGTTCCCCAACGCCGGTTGCTCGATCGGAACCAGCCCGCGAGCCTTTCCCTGGCTTCTCAGAACCCGGTGAGAGTCAAACAACCTTCGGGGGCGATTCCCAGGGAATTGAGGAGATCACACTTCCGCCGGATACACCCGACCCCACCCTCCCTGAGCTTGGCTTGTCCGATCCGGATACTTCAGAGCCCAGTGTTCCAGGCCCTCAGGCGCGTCCCAAGCCCTCTTCAAGAGTCATCCCCCATGTGCGTCGGGCGTCAGTGTCGCTCAGCGAGATCGATCAACAGACGGGGAAGCTGTACGCTCATCTTCAGGGGGCAGGTTTTCAGGAAATTCCCCCGGTGACCAACGCTCTCTACGAAGACTTGGCGGAGCTTGCCAAAAACGTGGGATTGTTCGACTTCAGCCGCATCCAAACTCCCCAGCAGGGAGCGCAAGTTCAGGAGAGTTGGCAGGGCATTGCAACGGTGCTCCAGCGTTTTGCCAAGGGGAGGGGGAATCTCACCAAGTTCAACAGTCTGGGACTCCCGCGATGGCAGCAGCCGTCGGGGACAAAGACCGGTCTTGTGATTGCCGGGACCATACGAAAAACAGGCATTCATCGCTCATTGTTCATCTTGGACGTGTTGCCGCTGGGTGCCCAAGAGACGATTCCCGTGGCCGTGGGGGACCGCGGCGACCTGCGAGAGAAGGATCATGTCTTGGTTCTGGGCGTGACTGTGGAGGATCCTTCGGCCGACCTGGCTGGCTATACCGGGGACCATGACCGAATCCTCTTTGCGAACTTTGTGCAGAGGATCTCCTCGAAGGATCTCCAACCTCAAGATTAAGGGCTGTGGCTTGTTTGAGAGTTGCAAGACCTTGGAGTGTTGGTGATGAGTTTCCAGGAGGCGAGCGAGAAGGTCTGAATGTCTGGACTTGGCCCGGTTTGCTAGGTTGCCGGTTTGCTAGGTTGCCGGTTTGCTAGGTTGCCGGTTTGCTAGGTTGCCGGTTTGCTGGGGCCAGAAAAAGAGGCTGCCTCGATGGTTGAGGCAGCCTGTAGAGGAGCGTTTTGCCAACGGGCTGGCCGAGCTTGCTGATGACTGATTGGAGTGAAGTCTGCCCAGAGCTTTTGGGTTCTCCCTGGCCGCCAACGGCTGTTTGGCCTTTGGCAGTGGGGAACCGATCCTTCTTGGAAAGCTTTAGACGCGTGCTTCCAGTTCAGCGATGCGATCGATCAGCCGTTCGCGTTCACGCAGAAGATACTCGCGTTCATCGAGTAAGCTGGGGATATCCTCCCGACTTCGAGCAATCAATTCCGCGATTTCTCGGTTGCGGGCCCAAGCAATCACCTTGCCGCTTTCCATGATTCGGATCGCTGAGCCCAACTCGCTCATAAACTTGGCGTCTTCTTCGCGTTTTACCCAGGCTACCGTTCCGGGTTTCCCTTCAATGCGAATCGCATAGGGGTAACCAGTTGGTGCCCCCTCATTGGGTTTGCAGTAATCCCATCGCTCCTCGCGTTTGTCATCTGCAATCATCGGCAGCTACCTTTGTGTTGTCAAAACGGTGTCAAGCTGTGTCAAAAAGGCCACAGCAAAATTTGTAACTGTGGCTGTTTGGCCAGACGTCAGTTAGTCAGAGTGACTCTGCCAAGCAGGTTCACCAGCAAATTGCCAAATAGTGCTCTTGTCGCTGACCCTCGGAAGATTGCCAAACGCAACGGCAACCGGAGAACCAACAACCTGAAAACCAATATTTGACGACAAAATCGGTCCGGCATCACCAAGCCGACCACCAAGCGACTCATTCCAACTGGTTGGCCAGCAACGTGTTAAGAGGCATCCGGTGGCTCCCACGCGATGACCTCGGCCAATCGCGCTCGGCTATTATAGCCTGATCCGCCGGTGTGAGAATGAACTATTTGCACGATTCATGCCGGATTCTCCCGGGCCAACAACGCTTCACCCAGATGTAGGCATCTGATTTGCTAAGTCCACCCAAAAGGGCCGGTAGGTGATCCCTCGGTTTGCCTGTCGGGCGTCTCATCAAGCGTATCGTTGCTCCGCTGGCAGGTTTGCCAAAGGCGAATATGCTTTTGCGTGTTTGTCCCAGAGTGGTTTGGCAAAGATCGCTGACGTCGCCAGCACTCGCTGTCCGCCAGGGTGAAAACCCGCTCTGGCTTAGATTTGTTCGAGTGAAAAAGTGCCGAGCAAGCCCAAGAACATGGGACAGGATGCACCTGCCTGTCAGTGTTGACCGAAGGTCAGCACGTAACCGCAGATTGAAGGCCAATGATAAACCTTCGCTGGGAAATTATTCGTTCGGCCGGGCTGCTGATTGACCCCACAGAAGGGATGTTTTTCTGCAGAAGCCCACAGATGGAGGAAAAGACTTTCCGCTTTTGTTGTAGAGACGTCTTTGACAACCTTTTGTGTCATTGTGGGGGATTTTTGCTTGATTGGGCAAATGTCTGTCTTAGCCACTCAAGTCGGTGAAACGATCACTTCTGCGAGCCAGTTCAAGCTCAGCTAAGACACACCTGGTTGAGAAGTTTCTTCTTCGGAGAGACAGGGCGAGTTGGTGCAGCGAGGTTTTTGATTCTGGCTGGGCTTCTTCCGTTGGGTTCTGTTCGCTTGGCAACCAGTTTCTATAATCCACCGCCGCCAAGTGAGGGTCAGTGCCGCAGAACCACTTCTTTCTCCATCCGGCCTGTGGGTTGCCAGAACTCGTGCCGTGAAGACGAGCGTGACCAAGCCTTGGGCAAGGACAAGAGCTTCTGCCCCACCGAATTGAACAGCTCATCGCCAAAAAGCTGACTCGTTCTGTCAACGGAGACTCCCAAGAGATGGCTCCACCGGCGACAACAAGCAAGGCTCAAGCAAACGAATCTCAAGCAAACGACCCCCGAGCAAACGACCCCCGAGCAAACGACCCCCGAGCAAACGATCCTCGAGCAAACGATCCTCGAGCAAACGACCCGACACGCCATTTGCAGAAGCTGTTACAAAGTGGTGCTGTCAGCTGTGGGGGTTTGGGTCTGACACAAAACAAGGCGTGTGTTTCCATTCTGAGAAGAGATAGCACCACCAACGAAGAAATTCTCCAGCTGAGGTGAGGATGCAATCAACGACCACCAAACCGTCCACGCTCCGGCAACTCCGGGAGAGCGGCTGGCGGAGCAAGACGGTCAAGCAGGAGATCCACGACAACCTGCTTACGGCGTTGCTGGAGGACCAGCCGCTCTTCCCTGGCATTATTGGCTATGAGAATACGGTGATCCCTGAGATCATCAACGCCGTCATTGCCCAGCACGATCTGTTATTTTTGGGGGAAAAGGGCCAGGCCAAGAGCCGGTTGATGCGGCATCTTGTGGAGTTTCTCGATGCTGAGATCCCCTACTTGATTCTGGAGAACTGCCCCGTCCACGAGGACCCTGAGCACCCCATTACCGAAGCGGGCAAGAAACTGTTGGCCACTGTGCCTGAAGACGAGGTGCCCATCGGCTGGTGGCCCAGACAAGCGCGTTATGCCGAGCGTCTGGCTCCGGGAACGAAATTCGCCGACGTCATCGGGGAAATCGATCCAGCGAAACTGGCCGCCGGCACCAGTATGAGTGCCGAAGATGCCCTGCACTTTGGCCTGATCCCACGAATGCATCGAGGGATCTTTGCCATGAACGAATTACCCGACCTGGATGAGCTTGTCCAGGTTGGCTTGTTCAACATCCTCGAAGAACGCGATGTGCAGATCCGCGGTTATCCCATTCAGTTTGACTTGGATGTGCTGATTTTGTTCTCTGCCAATCCCAGCACCTACAACCGCTCGGGAAAGGTCATCCCTCAGCTGAAAGATCGCATCGGCTCAACGATCAAGACCCACTATCCTCGTGAGCGCGATGCGGGCATCCAGATCATGGAGCAAGAGGCCGGTATCGATCTGGAGGGCACCTTGCCGGTGGTGGTTCCCTATTTTATGCGGGAGATCATCGAGCAGATGAGCATCGAGGCCCGCCAAAGCAAATACGTCGACCACCAGTCCGGCGTGAGCGCCCGTTTCTCCATCGCCAACTATCGCACGTTGGTGGCCAGTGCTCGTCAGCGGGCCGCTCGGCTTGGAGAAAGACCAGCGGTGCCGCGGATGAGCGATTTGGCCCACTGCCAGGCCTCCAGTGTCGGGAAACTGGAGCTGGACTTGATGGGGAGTCATCAGATGAGCGAGCACCAAGTGCTGGAGTGGATCCAAGCACAAGCGGTCAAGACCGTTTTCGAGGAGTACGTCGACCGTCATGGTTTGGACGAGATTGGCGAGATCTTCAAAGAAGGTGTGCGGATTGAAGTCGGCAATATGCTTCCCAGCAGCCACTACGCTGAGCGACTGCAACGGGTGCCGCCGATCTGGGACAAAGCCTTTGAGGTCAACGCCAGCGAAGATCCTGCTGTGCGGGCCAGTTGTGTGGAGTTCGTCTTGGCAGGTCTCTACGTGACCGATCGGATCAGCCGGACCTCCTCGCATGGAAGGATTACTTACGAAATCTGATTGCCAGATTGAGCCTGGCTCGATCGCCTCACGATTTCGGATACGAATGACAGCCGAAGACATCGTCTTAGAATTGTCATTAGCTAAGCTAATTGCGTGGCGAGTTTTCACCACAACCGGCCCATCGCTGAGAATCACCAACTGATGCGACCTGCCGATAAAATCCAGAAGGACAAGCGGACTATTCAAGCCAGCAAACTTGGAGGTGTGATTCACGCCTACCAAAAATACGATCCGCAGAACATCCCCAGTCCGACTCAGCCGCCGCCGGATGTGGTCAGCCCGATGTTTGATCATCTTCTGCGGTTTGGCCACATGCGTGAGCTGACCGACGAGGAGTTGGCCAGGGCGGTACGGATCGATCCCAGCCAGATTCCCAATCTGGGCCCGAGCATTGATGCTCTTCTCGAGATGCTTGAGCAACGAAAACACAAGATCCTGCAGACATACGAGACCAACAAGGTCCAGCAGGCGGCTGAGGCTGCTTTTGACAAGTCCGCGCAAGGGGCCAAGCCGCCCCGGCATCTGCGAGAGCGATATCAAAAAGGGATTAAGAACAAACAGATCCGCGATCTGGAGCGACTCTGGTATCATGCGGGTGATGACAGGAGCCGGTTTGCCCTCGATTTGATGAAGGTGATCGCTGCTTTGGGTGATCATTACCAGATCGATGAACTGGCCAGCAAGTACGAGTTCACGGGCCGCCAGCGGATGACTATCCCCCAGGCGCTTGAGATCAAGGCTGAGCTGGAGAAAATCGACGAGTTGCTCAAACAGCTGGAGCAAGCCGCTGAGAATGCTCAGATTGGCATTATCGATCTCCAAGAGCTCTCGCAGTATGCAGAGCCTGGCGAGATCGAACGGCTTCAGCAGCTCCAACAGCAAATCGAGGATTACGTTCGCCGAATCGCCGAGGAACAGGGTTTAGAGAGAACCCGCGAAGGTTATCGGCTGACACCGAAGGCCACGCGGATTTTTCAGGCTCATTTGCTGGCGGAGATCTTTAGCGAGCTGCAAGCGGCTCGTAGCGGTCGCCACAGCGGACCGATCGTCGGCGAGGGAGCCGTGGAGATGCCCAGCACCAAAGCCTACGAGTTCGGCGACTCGGTGGCCCACATGGACATCCCCGCCAGCTTGATCAACTGCATGATTCGTACATCCTCGGCCCAGGATTCCCAGCCAGCAAACTCCCAGCCAGCAAACACCCAGCCAGCAAGCACGTCCAGGCGTTCACTGCAGCTGACTGGAGAGGACATCGAAATCCACCGCACCCGGAACAACCCCAAATGCGCCACCTGCGTGTTGCTGGATATGAGCGGGTCGATGCGGTACGACGCGTTGTATGTGAACGTCAAGCGGATGGGATTGGCCCTCGATGGATTGATTCGCTCCGAGTACCCCGGAGACTATCTGCAGTTCATCGAGATGTACAGCTTCGCCAAGCCCAGGCACGTCTCGGAGATCCACACGCTGATGCCGAAGATCCCCACCATCCACGATCCTGTGGTTCGGTTGCGGGTCGATCTGAGCAATCCCGATGTAACCGAGGCGTTGGTGCCGCCGCACTTTACCAACATCCAAAGGTCCATGAACTTGGCCCGGATGTTTCTGGCCGGCCAAGATACCCCGAACAAGCAGATCGTGCTGATTACCGATGGGCTGCCGACTGCCCATTTCGAAGGGGAGATGCTGTATTTGCTCTACCCGCCAGATCCGCAAACTGAGGCGGCGACACTCCGGGAAGCGAAACTCTGTGCCCGAGACGGGATTACCATTAACATCTTCCTGTTGCCAACCTGGTCCCAAAGCCAGGAAGATGTCCAGTTCGCCTATCGCGTCGCCGAAAGCACCAAAGGACGGGTCTTCTTCAGTGCCGGACGCGATCTCGACCGGTTCGTGCTTCACGACTACATTCATCGACGAAAAAGAATCATTTCCTAGTCATCACCGGAGCACATCGCTAGCTCGTGATGCTGTCCACTTTTCACCCAACCGCAAGCCTCAGCAACCGCAAGCCTCAGCAATCGCTAGCCACCGTCATGGGTCCAGCTTATTGGCTAGCCCGGTGAATCTGCTGGCTCAGGATCTTTGGCTCGTCAGATGTCTTGAAGAGTTCAACAGGCGTGTTTTGATTCTTGGAGGGTTTTTCGGCCCAACGAACAGGAAAGCTCGGGCGGTCCGGGGCGTGGTGGTCGTCTGTGGCCGGAGCCTTTTTTCGTCTTCGGAGTCAGGTGAACTCACACAATGGTGTGAGATTTTCCCAATACGAGGTTCCCAGGAGCAGCTCGATGCGATGGATGTCAATTCAGGAGTGGTCGGGGGTTTTGGCGGCCTTGCTGACGCTGCTTGTCGCAATTCCCGCAGCGTCTGCCCAAAGCGTGCATCAGAAGCCCGCGATTGTGGCGGCCTTGGCCAGCACTGATGAGTTCCTCACTCAGGCCGAAGCTTTCCTGCAGCCCTTGCGGAAGATCGACCCTGAGGGGATTCCGCCGCTGGGCGACTTCATCAGGCCGATGTTGGCCGGGTTCGATCAGGCCAAACCCTGCGGCTTGGTTGTTAGCTTCGACGATCAACAGCCGATTCCCGTTGGCTTTGTGCCGATCACGGATTTCGACAAAGCGCTCTCCTCACTGGAAAACTGCCCGGAGATTCCCGCCCAGGTCACAGACGCTGGGCCGCTTCAGCGCGTGACGATCGCAGGAGTTTCTGTGCTGGTCAAGGAATCTGGAGGTTATGCTTATTTCGCTCAGAATGCTGCGCATTTGGATGACTTGCCCGACCCGCAACTGACTGCCCCTCTGCTGAAATCCTACCAGGCGGCATTGGTGGTCAACGCGGAGAATGTCCCCGCCTTGGTGAAGAAATTGGGTTTGGCGGGCTTCAGCAGCGTCTTGGCCGGTTTGGCGGTCAACAGTCCGTGGGCCAAGGATCCTCAAGTCGCTCGTCTCTTGGTTGACTACGCCACGTTGTCCACACAAATGCTGACGACCATTGTGTTGGAACTGCGTCAACTGGTCCTGGGTGTCTCAGCGGGGTCGCCAACTCAGCCGGCCGTTGCTGAGGTCCTAATGACCCTCAAGCCCGAGGGCCAAGCGAGCCGGTGGCTGGTCCCACCGCAACAGGTCAACAGCCGCTTCGCTGGGGTCCTCGGCGAGAAGGCTCTCGTACAAGCCAACCTGACTGGGACAATTCCGCAGGGACAGCCCCGGGAGCTGGCTCTGCTGCAAGCTCAGTTGGCCCGCCAGCTGCTTTTGGTGGCCATCCGCCAAAGCGAGGCGTTCGCCGATGATCAGGAACGCGAGCTGTGTGCCGACTACACCAACGAGCTGATGGACCTGATCGAGAACTCCATCAAGGCAGGTCAACTCGACGCCGTATCGTCCTACCAACTCAGTGCAGCAGGACGGCTTCAGTCCCTCAGTGCCGTTCATCTGGCCGAGGGGAAGAAATGGGAAAGCCTGGTCAAAAAGCTTGTCCGCAACTTGCAAGAGTCTGAGATTTCCTTGCCGACTGTGAAGTTCGACGTCTGGAAACACCAAGGGGTGAGTCTGCATACGGTCAGTTTGCCCGACGTTTCCGAGGATGAAGAGGCGCTGCTGGGGCCACATCCTCAAGTGTTCCTCGGTTTTTCCTCAAATGCCGTGTGGGTGGCTCTGGGCGGTGAGGGAACTCTGGCTACCCTCAAGGCGGCGATCGATCAATCCGCGGCCGGCAACCCGAGCCAACCTGTCAAGCCGGCAAGCTATTCTCTAAGCGGACAAGCGATTCTGGAAACGATGCTGCGTTCCGCTCCAGCCTCCATGCAGGAGTTGGGTCCTCGGCTTCGTCAGTTCATGCAGGCTGGCGACCAGGTGCAGGCGACCATCGACGCGGCCGACCAGAAGACTTTGCGTTGCCGTCTGAAGGTAGGGCGTGGATTGATCACCACTGCCCTCGGCTTGAGCCTCTTCGGCTGGGAAGAACGCTTGGAACCCAACCGAGTTGAAACCCGAGTTGATCCAGGCCAGCTTAAGAACGAGCCGATTCCTTTCCCGAAAGAACAAGTTCCTCAAGAGAAGGAACTCAGCCCTCGGCAACTTCGAGAGCAACTCGACCAAGCCCGCGGGGAGTAGGTGAAGCTGCTTCGGGAAATCCTGGGTCTCCACGAGGCTATCCTGGTGGAGCAACAAGCATCCCGCCGACTGACAATTCGGTTCTTAACCGCCAGATCGGCTGGGCGATGAGAAGTTACAATCGGTCGACTCGGACCTCACCCAGGCAGAAAAGCTTGGCTTGACGCTAGAATAACCGCAACAAGACCGGCTTGATTTCGGAAAATCTGGCCAACCGGAAACCAGAGGGCGTCGCTGTAGGTAATCTTGAGGAGGAGTTTGGCTGCGTAAGTCGGGTCGGTCACCGAACAACGTGACGGCACAACACAACGTTGTGATTGGGCACTTCGACTTGGCAACTGAAGTTCTCGCAACCCCTGCTCGCCAGGAATCCTGTCAATTAGCAACTCTGCTCACCATTTCTGGATGGACCAAACCTCTGAGTTGAGCTGGCAACACTGATTGCCAAGCAGTCTGATTGTCAGGAAGCCTGCACACCAAGAGGCAACGAAGGAGATCTCCGTGAAACGTGTTTTGCTCGGGATGTTGGCCATGTTCACTCTGGTTGCCTTGGGCAGCCAGTCGGCCTTGGCTCAAGACAAACCCTTGATGGTGGTCAGCGTCTCCAGCATCGACGCTGTGCTTACTGATGCTGATTACATCAAGATGAAGGCGGCCCCACAGATCCCCATTCTGCTCAAGGCGGCTGCTGCACCGATTCTGCAGGGGGTCGACATGAAACGCCCTCTCGGCGTTGCGGTCTCGCTCGAGGGCCCCGCCGCTGGGACCGGTCTTCCTGAGCCAACTGCCGTCTCGTTTATCCCTGTTAACGATCTTGACGCTGTTTTCGACACCATCAATCAGTTCGGCGGACGCACGGAAGATTTGGGCGGTGGCATTACCCAGGTCACTCCTCCAGGCGGTGGAGGCAGGTCAAGTTTCGTCAAGGAATCCAACGGATACGCCTTTGTCGCTCTTGAGCAGAGTTTCTTGAAGAACCTGCCCGATCCGGCCAAAGTTTTGGGCCGTCTTCCCTTTAACTACGATATGGCCGTGGCGGTCAACGTGTCCTCTTTGCCCGAGGAGGTCAAGCAGTTTGCCATCGGCATGATCAGCGAGGGTATCGACCAGAGCCTGGAAAATGTGCCCCGGGAACCCGAAGAAACTGATGCCGAATATGAGATCCGCAAAAAGGTTGCCCAGCAAACTGCCCGTTCTTTCTTGGAAGCCCTAGAACGAGCCATCGACGAGATGGAGCAACTTGCTCTGGGGATGACCATCGAGGGCAACGAGAAGAAGGTCCTTTTGGATATCGTCGAGATCGCTAAGCCAGGTACCAAAACAGCTGAACAAATCGCTCAGTTGGCTGCTGTCCGAAGCCGGTTTGCTGCCTTGGCTGACCCTCGGGCACCTTTCTCCATGAATGTGGCCTCGGTGGTCACTGATGAGGGAACGATCCAGTTGCAGCTCCAGCAGTTGCAGCAGGCCAAACAAACGCTGGTCACTGCCATCGAGCAGGAGATCGACAGCCAAGAAGAACGCGACATCGCCAAGAAGTTCCTCGACCGCGGTTGGAACTTGCTCACAGCACAGGTCAAAGAGGGGCGTTCCGACGGCTCCTTCGTCCTCCGCCAAACCGCCAGTCAGCAGTTTCAGCTCATCGGCGGCTTCTACCTTGCAGATGCCAAGGAGGCCGAGCGGCTCGTGAAGGATACCATCAAGTTCGCCCAACAAACTGAGGAGGATGTCCCCGAGTTCAAACTCGACTTTGCCCAACACGGCGGCGTGAACTTGCACGAGTTGGTTTTGCCTCCGCCACCCAATGCTGAGGCTGCCCGGCAAATGACCAAAGTCGTCGGTCGCAACCCCAAGGCTTTCATCGGCTTTGGCCAAGACAGCGTCTGGGTGGCTCTAGGCAGCGAGGCACTCAGTGCCCTCAAAGGAGCCATCGACGCAACCAGGTCCGCTCCTCAGCAAGTCCAACCGCTGTCGATGCATCTTTCCTTGCTGCCGTTTATGAAGCTTGCTGAAGACCAACCCGCCGTTGGCCGGATCATGCAGCGAATCAAGGCCGGCAATGACGGCATCCGCATCGGTAATAAGGTCGTCAACCCCACCACCGTGCGGACTCGCTTTGAGGTCGACGAGGGGGTCATCGAGATGATCGGCATCGCCATCCAAGAGGCAACAACCGGTGGTGCTCTTGGCGGTGGCGACGACGACTTTGATTTTTGATGGGCTCGCTTCACCTGTGACTTGACCGAACGACGTCTAGGTCGCCTGTCTCACTAGCCAGACTCGGCTGTGACCAACTTTGCTGTGGCCGCACTCAACGAAAACACCGTTTGAGTGCGGCCCTTGTCTTTTCTGGTGGGCTCGTCTTGTCCTCTAGGCGGATCTGTGGGGCAAGTCCGCTTGAAGCAGAGTTCAAGCTGATCTCGCGGATCACCCAATCCCCGCAGAGGTGCAACAAAGGCACAAAGTTGGAGGATGGTCCTGTCGGGAACGCCCTCCGTGACAATGTTGTGAACACCTCTGGAATCGGGGAGCTGTCAGCACGCCAGCAGTTCGGTTCTCGCCAGCTGCCCGGTTCTCAACAGCGTTTTGTCCGTCCTTTGGCTGACGGGACGTTTGGCTGACAGGACGTTTGGCTGACAGGTCGTTTGGCCCACAGGAGGAGCATTGGACGGGCAGGCGTTGGCCCCAAGGGGAAGACCCTGCCCTCCTTGGCAGCGAGGTGGAGCGTCACAGAGGACGTCTCCAACGGACGACATCCAAGTCCTTGCTGATGTCTCTTGCAGCTAGAACACGCTGAGACTCCCTCAAACGCTCCATCCACTTCATCCACGCTCTGGTGGTTTGTCCTGGCTACTTTTTCTCGATTCGGTAGAGGGCTTGGGCCGTCCGGATGAAAATCGCCCCGTCACCGACGGCGTAGCTGGCCAGCGTTCGTTCCTGAAGATCGTTGACAGCTAACTGGCTGTACTTGGTCTTTGGTTCGATGACAGTAGCCTTGCCCTCTTCGCTCTGGAAATAGATTCGCCCATCGGCCAGCACGGGCGAGGCCGAGTAGTTGCCGCCCAGACGCTTCTGCCAGTGAACGCTTCCGGTCAGAGCGTCGACGCAACTGGCCACGCCTCGGTCGCTGACCATGTAAAGCGCCTGGCCCACCACCAGCAAACTGGGGGTATGAGGAGCGCCACGGGTGAGGCTCCATCTCAGGTGAGAGTTGGTGACCTCTCCTGTGCCGGTGGGATCGATAGCCAACACCTTGGGGCGGTCGTATCCGGTTCCGAGAAAAACCAAGCCGTGTGCGAACACAGGCCGAGGGATCACGGAGTATCCGTCGTACTGCAGATACCAAATCGACTGGCCGGTTTGCAGATCGAGCCCTTCGACCACATCGCTGCCGGGGCTGATGACCTGTTGTTGGCCATTGACATCAATCACCTGCGGTGTGCTAAAGGAGAAGTGCTTTTTGGGATCTAGGGGTCGATCATGCTCCCAAATGGTTTTGCCTGTTCCGGCATCCAGAGCCAACACCGAGCGGCGGACGGCCCCATCGACGCTGAAGACGAGCTTGCCATCGGCCAACGCCGGGGAGCCACCGTTGCCGTGGACGGGCTTGTAAGAGATGGTCCTTTTCCAGATGGTTTCGCCAGCGGTGGTCAGGCAAGCTGTGCCCAGATGCCCGAAGTGCACATAAAGACGATCTTGGTCAATCAGAGGCGTCGGGCTGGCGTGGCTGTTCTTGCGGTGAATTCGGGGCGCTTTGGCCCCAGGTTGGAGGAACACCTCCTTGTCCCAGATCTTGCGGCCGCTGGCAGCATCAAAGCACAGCGCCCGAAGCGACCAGTCTGGCTTGTCCGCTTCTTCGGAGGCTGGCTCGGGCTCGGTGCGGAGGATGGGCACCGCTGCGGTGAGATACAGACGTCCCTGAGCCAGCGATGGTGAAGACCAACCTTGCCCATCGACCTCGATCCGCCAGGTCACATTCTTCTTCGGCCCCCAACGCAGCGGGAGATTATTGACATCAGCATGCCCCTGTCGGTCAGGACCACGAAATTCCGGCCAGTCGTCTGCCGCAACAGCCGGCCGAACCAACAAGACCACCAAATGAGCTGAGAACAAAACCCAGAGTCTCGACCTCAGACTCCACAGAGTCAAAGAGAAAACACCCGGCCGAAAAGAGGGAAGACTCGCAGCAGGCTGGTTCATCACACACCGATTCGAGGACGCTCAGGAAGGGGCAGCCAGGGAGGTCGCCAAAACCGAACTCAAGCTAAAGTGCGCTTGATTGGTAAGCAACGGGTCGGCAAGCAACGGGTTGGCAAGCAACGGGTCGGCAAGCAACGGGGCAGCCAGCAGAGGCCAAGACAGGGCCGAAAGTCAGCTCCTGGCAGAAGATTGGCCCGAGGGAGTCCTCTTGGGGTGACTCTTAGACGCCGGTGTCCGGTTCTGAGGAATCCGCAGCCAAGTGGTGCATCTGGTCGACGAGTTCGCAGAGTTCCAAGAGCAACTGGGCTGGAGCTCCGTGGGCCTTGAAGGCGTCCACAACCGAGCGGTAGTACCACAGGGTTCCTTCTCGACCAGCCGTGAAGCGATGCCAAGTTGTGGCACCTTCTCCACGCAGGTCGGCGACAAGGCAGCGTGCGTTGTGCAGCTTGTCAGCACAGGAAACCAACCGTCCGCTGGTGTTTGTTTCCGCCAGGTGAGCGAGATACTGTTCTTTGCGGTCTCGCCAGGGGGCTTTGGGCTCGGCTCGTTGATCCACAAAGGAATCGGTGCAGCCTCTGACAATTTCGGCAACCTCAGGTCCAAAACGCCGAGCGATGTCCTCCAGGACGGGAACACCGCCCTGGTCTTCTACGGCATCATGCAACAGCGCTGCGATGGCCTCGTCCTCATTGCCTCCGGATTCGATGACCAGGGAGGCCACAGCCAGCAAGTGGGAGATGTAAGGAACGCCAGATCCCTTGCGCTGTTGGTGCCGGTGCAATTGGGATGCGTAGGCAAGGGCCTGGTCAAACCGTTCCGAGTAGGCCATGACGCCATTTGGGTCGAGGAAAAGTGAGGATCATTCCGGGGAGACCCGTTCCAGCATGGGTTGCTCCAGAAGATCGTTGTGACCGACCGGCCGGGCATTGTCGAGGGTTGGGCCCGCTTGAGGGGCCAAACTCGGCTCGGAATCAGTCACCGAATCACCAGTCACCCGTTCAGCGGACTCGGGAGCTAAGTCGTCCCATGGGGAGAGCTTTGGGGCCGGGACCTCAAAAGTCGGCCGCGAGGTCTCCAAAGCCGAAGGCTCTTGGAGAATCGGTTCTGGGGTTGGCGACGCAGCTGACTCACTTGGCTTCTTTGCTTGCGGCAGGGTTGCTTGAGGAACGGTGATCTTCGATGGTGGAGTTATCTCGGGGGTCTCTTCTGCAGCCGGCTGTGGCGTCGGTTGGGGGACCTGGGCACTGAGGGTTCGGGTTGCACCTTGAGGCCCGTGCAAGATAAGCCCTTCTTCTAGCGGAGTGACACCTAAGCTGGCACGGACACGCCCTTGGCAGTCGCGTTGAACAACCAGAGGGTGATCTGAGGAAAGTCCTAAGAACTGCCGCTGGCGGTGCTGGCTATCGAAGAACACCAGAGCGGTTTCGGCGATACTCTCAGGGTTTTCGCTGGCGCCGAGCACCGCTTGAAGCTGTCCCGAGGAGTCATGGATTTTGAAAGCCGGTTCGTCTTGGGAGGAGAGTTCCAACGATGTGCGTTGGTGGCCATGTCGGTCAGAGATGGCCAAGCCAGCCAGGTGATCGTTGACCGACAGGGTCAGACGGGGCATTGCTTGAGGGCCATATAAGCACACTTGGGGGCCGTCGTCGGTGGCGATCAGGCCCACACGGGGTTTGCCTTGAGGATCGAAGATGGCCAGACCGGGGCCTCCGGGAAACTCTCCCAGCTTGCCAACGACCAGACCATCGGTAGTCCGCAACAAAAACTGCTCGGCCTGGACGGTTTTGGCTTCAATAACCTGAAAGCTTGCTGAGGGGCCTAATCGCTGGTTGGAACTGTTGCCGGCTGCTCCAAAGACGGCAAGCAAAGAGACCAACGCCACGGCAGCAACCATCGCCTGCCGGAACCGCCGTGCCTGCCGTGCCAGTTGTTGGTTCCGCAGTTCCAAATGCTCAAGTCGTTTCCACAGCTGAGAATCATCCCGTGGGAAGTGAGGAAATTGCTCTTGGGGTGGTTGTCCAGCCCCGGGACCGCCCTGGGCAGCCGGTCCACTTTGTTCGCTCACCACTGGAAGATGTTGGGTCACCGTCGGAACCTCCATGGTCGTCCGTCACCATCGGACTCAAACATGGCTGGACCCTACGTGAGACCGCCAACTTCGACAAGACGAACTTCCCACTGCAACCAACAAACCCCAGAAATGACAACCAGCCACCTCGCCACCAGTTACTCGCCACCAGTTAGAGGGAGCCAGCGGATACAGTGACCGGAGGGCCTTCTTCCAACCACGGCATCAATCAGGTTGAGCTTGCCACCACAGGTAGTTGAGCAGCTGCATCGCTCGACTGTTGCGGATCGTGGCGGAGGCTGACTCCATTGGAGCCAGCCAAAGGTCGACATCCATCGATATCCGCAACCCTTGGCTCACCAAGTAGCATGAGCCCCACAACGAACCGTGAGGACCGTCGGTCAGAAAACCGTCGGTCAAAAAAAGAAGCCCATCATGCTCGGGGCTTTTCTGATCCGAGTCATGATGGGTCTGCAGTAGGCTCAGTTGAAGGACTTCAACAAGCAGCGGTTTCGGCCAATGCTTCCTGCCGGGCCCTTTCAAGAGGTTCAATGACTTCGTCGACTTCATCCTTGAAAAGGTCGCCAACCAGCAGGTCGGTCACATGTCGTTGGCAATGGGGGTTGTCCCGAATGAGCTTCCCGAAGCTGACTCCATCGTAGAAGGCATAGACCAACCGCTTCATTCGCTCCATGCCTTTGAGGAACTCATCGCCCCATTTGCCCAGTTGTTGGCCGGAGAGGTCGCCTGTTGCCAGGCCCTCGGTGACCGCGTCGGCAGCCATTTCTCCACTTTTGAGCGCCAGGAAAACGCCAGATGAGTAGATCGGGTCCAAAAATCCGAAGGCATCTCCGACAAGTACCCATCCGGGACCGGCAACTTGGCTGGATTTGTAGGAGAAATCTTTGGTTGCCCGATAGCCTCCAAACTGCTGAGCGTTCTCAACCCGCCATTTCACCCCAGGGCACTGCTGGAGCTGGTTTTGGAAGATCGTTTCGTGGTCTTTGCTTTGGCCGAAAAGGTTGTCGAGGGAGGAAACGATGCCGACGCTGACCACATCGTCCTGCATCGGGATGTACCAGAACCATCCCTTTTTCTCATCTGTGTGACAGACAAGAGTTGCTCCCTCGTTGAGCCCTTCATCTCGAAAGGCTCCTCGGTAATAAGTCCAGATGGCAGCCTTTTTCAGTACTGGATCTTGCTGGCGAAGCTTGAGCCGGCTGGCAATCAGCGACGATTGGCCGCTGGCGTCCACCACCACCTTGGCGTGCACCTCTTCAAAACGCCCATCTTCGTGTTCAACGCGCAGTCCAGACGCTTGAGGCTGATGGTCGCTGCCCGGCTCAGGCTGTTCCCAGAGCACCTCACGGACTCGCGTGCCGAAATCGATCGCCACACCATTTTCCACAGCGTTCTCGACCATCATCTGGTCGAATTCCGCTCTAGGAACCTGCCAGGTTTGGTGACTCTCGTGAGGATTGTAACTGTTGAAGAAGAAAGGGGCGCTTTCTCGTCCGTTGTGGCTGACAAACTGAACGCTGAATTTCTTTTGGAAGGCGCTGTCTTTCAAACGGGATAACAACCCAAGTCTCTCAAAGGTCCAGTAGGTCTCTGGCATCAACGATTCCCCAACGTGGTATCGGGGAAAATGATCTCGCTCAAAAACCCTGACCCGGTAGCCCTGCTTGGCAAGCAGCGTCGCAGCGGTCGTCCCGGCTGGGCCCGCACCGATGACGGCCACATCGGGGAAGTCATGCTCTGTCGCGTTTGATTGTGCTGGACTAAGTTCAGCCATGAGTTTCATCCGTCTTTGAGGGTGCGAATGATCGTCGTTCAGGCAAAAGCAGCAAGACCATCCGTCTAATTCTGGAAAAGTTAAAGCCAGTGACTGTTTCGCTCTTCGTGAGGTCTCCGAGCTTGGCGAAGAAGTTCAATCAGTTGTTGAAGTTGTTCTTCAGAGAGATGTCCAAGTTGTCGTTCGTGACACTGCCGCACCGGCTCGGCCAATTGCCGCAACAACGCAAGTCCTTGCTCAGTAATTCCGACTTCAACGATGCGTTTGTTTTCGGCAAGTCGCTCACGTTGGACGATGCCGAGGGCCTCAAGTTTTCCCACCATGCGGGTGATGTCCGGCGCCCGGGAGACCAATCGTGAGGCAAGGGTCAGGGTCGGGAGTTTTGCCGGGTGCTCAGCTCGCAGAAGCCTCAAAATGTTGTACTGCTGAGCGGTAAGTCCGGCTGTGCTGAAAAGCTCATCTTCAGCAATTCGGAGTCGGTCGTAGGTCCTCCAGAGGCTGAGATAGGCCTCCTGACGCAGTGAGTCGAATTTCCGTTCTCGGCCTGATTGTGGGTGTTCTTCGTGATGTTGTGGGTTCTGGGACTGTACGTCTGTTTCGATTTCTTGATTGGAATCGCGTGACGCGTCTTCTCGGAGTTGCGCATTTCGTGAATGCATGCGACACCATTGTAGGAATCGTCGAATGGTTGTCCAGACAATTGTTCCAACAGCTGTCTGGTTGGACGGCGTGAGGGGGGTAGTGGATGCACGAGGTCTCTGCGAGCGTAGCTGGCTTTGCTACAAATCCCAGGGCTGTGCGTCTGTGACGTTGTTTTTGACACGAACGGTACTGGCAGGCTCATGTTCCACGAGGTGGTCACGCTTTTCCCAGTGTATGTGGCATTGTGCCTTGCGGCGTTTGCTGGAGGGGCGATTAATGCTTTGGCTGGCGGGGGCACGTTGTTGACCTTTCCGGTGCTGTTGTGGCTGCTGCCGGAGCAGGCGCGTTTGGCGAACATCACCAGCAAAGTCGCTCTCTTTCCAAGTGCTTTGTCGGCAGCTTGGGGTTATCGGGCCGAGTTGCACAGTGCCGGTCGTTGGTTACTGGTCTTGATCGGACCAAGCATTCTGGGTGGTTTGCTGGGCAGTTGGTTGCTGACGGCCATGCCGCCAAAATCCTTTGAAGTCGCCGTTCCTTGGTTGGTTCTTGCCGCTGCGGTGCTGCTGGCCGTCCAACCGACAGTCACCCGGTGGACAACCGGCAAGACATCTCAAAGCCATCAAGACTTCTCACAACCAGAACCTCAAGAACCAGAACCTCAAGAACTAGAACCTCAAGAGCGAGATTCTCTAACGTTTCGGCGTCACTGGTTTCGGCGTCACTGGTTTCGGATCTTGGCCTTGGTGGTTCTGCAGTTGGGGATTGCCGTTTATGGAGGATATTTCGGCGCAGGGATTGGTATTTTGATGCTCGCCGGCCTAGCCTTGGCCGGGCACACTCACATCCATGAGATGAATGCACTTAAAAGCGTTTTAGGGGCGTTCATCAACGGCGTCAGCGTTGTTTACTTCGTCGCCACCGGGCAAGTCCGCTGGACCTACGCAATCCCGATGGCCCTTTGTGCCATGTTGGGTGGATACGTCGCTGCACGCATCGCCCGTCGCCTGCCCAAAAAGCCCGTCCGTTTGGGGGTTACGGTGCTAGGGTTTCTGCTCGCTGGCTACTATTTCTTCCAGCAATATTTCTGGGATCTGTTGAAGCCCTAACAGGGCAGGTGTCCCAGAAAAATACCCCACCAGCAGAACACATCTCCAGAAGAAACCTGCCGGTCCAGCAGAAGTGTCAAAACCTGTCCGCCTTTTTCAAGAACAGGTCTTAAAGGGGGCTTGTGCTCAAGAAGTGTTGTCTGATGGGTCGATATTCGCTGGGGATTGGGTGGGTTTGTGCAGTCCGATGACCCTGGGACTGCATCGACATGTGCCACTCATTTTCTTCAAAACCGGCGAAGCGAAACATTGACTCGCCCAGGCTTTTCCAGATTGAACACAACGACTCAGTCCCTGACGCACTGAGGCGGAGGACTTGATGCACACCCTGCGACGCTTCACACCAGGTCGTTTTCTTCAAGCGATCTGTGTTGGCCTTCTGATGGTGATGGTCTCTGGTGGCCGGGTGACCAAAGCCGAGGAGCTCTATCCGCGCAGGTGCCGGAGCTGCCCTCCGCCATTGGGGCCTCCGCCAACGTACTTCCACCGAGTCCCTCCCAAGTCGCTGCCCCATTATCCGTTTCCGATCATTCCTCCGGCCACGCCAGTGGCTCCACCCGGTGCTGGCCAGAAGGGCACCGACCCTGAGCCCGATGAAGGAGATGACCGCCAACGTCCGCCAGGTGCCCCGGAAAGGCCCGATGGAGCCACACCCGAGGGAACTCCTCCGGAGGACGACTCGACCCAACCGGATGCCCGAGGGACCGAACCAGGGGATCAAGCCCAGCCGGAGACACCCCCAACCGGACCTCAGTTTCCGGAGACGCCCGGCACTCCACCTGAGGCGACTCCTGGTCAACCTCCTATCGATACCTTAGGTGACCCCGGGCTAGCAGGTGACCCCGGGCTAGCAGGTGATCCCGGGCTAGCAGGTGATCCGGGGGCCGCACCACCTGGGGCGACGTTGCCTGCCTTGGGCGGTGATCTGGGCACGGCCAGGGCTGGGGCGGGCGAAGGGATCGCCACGTCGATTGTGGGCCGTGTGGATTATTTCAACCGTTTCAACTTGTTCGACTCCATGACTGCTGCCCCGCGGGATATTGCCTGGCTGGGTATCACCTATGCTGACCAGTTGAATCCGGGTTTCAGGGATCGGGGCAAGCAATGGCAGACTCGCTTTGGTGCGGAAATTACTGCTGGCTGCTTAGGAGACGACACCAGCATCGCCATTCAAGGTGGTTATGCCACGCACTTTGAACAATCCGTGCTGGTGGACGAGTTCATTCACCCTCAGGTGATGGTCAAAAGTGTGGTCCATCGGGAACCTGGAACCATTGTCTCGGCGATCCTCGGAGGGACCTTCGAGTTCGGCGACGAGAACAATGCCTTCAACGAGCGGGTTACCAAGGTTTATCCCGGTATGCTCTTTTTCCAAGATGCTGGAGACGGGCTGTATTTTCAGGGCGGTTGCCAGCTGGGCATGCCGTTTAATGCCAGCATCAGTAACTTCCACTTTGACTGGGCCTTCTCAGCAGGTTACCGGCTCTATCAAGCGCCTGGCTGTGCGGCTGTCGGATGCCAGAACCCCTACTACGACTACGATCCGCATGCGGTCAGCCGTGGGCCCTTGATCGAGGGTGTCAATGCTCAGTTGGAGCTTTTTGGCAAGCACGTTTTGGGCGATGGTGTGACCGAGGCGACGACCGAGGTTGGGACCTTTCAGGGGGTCTTTCGGGAAGATGAGCACGTCTTCGACGTGACCTTGGGTCTCAACTTTGATCTGATTCAGGAGATGGGCTTTACGGTGGGTCTCAGTGCCCCTCTGACCGGCTCGGACGTGCGTGATTTCGAGGGCATCGCCGTACTCTTTATGAGTTTCTAAGCCCTCAGGGATCCTCCGTTCTGTCGTCCAACCAAGCAACACCCGGGCCCAGCACAGGTCAGCCAGCTTGGGCCGATCAGCGCCAACCGAATGTGTGGGCACCAGGTTTGTTCGCACCGGACGTGTTGGCACTGGCTGTTGAGCTGAGTTCGGGCTGTTGAGTCTTTGGGCTCTCTAGCACCAAACTTGGTTGTAAAAGCGTCGTTGCAGGCGTTGGCGGACAGCCATGGAGAAATTTTGGCCACGCAGTTGCAGCTGGCGTAGATTCTTCAGATACGGACAGCGGATGAGGATGTCTGCGGAGGCATCGGTGAGACGATTGCCGTTGAGGTTCAGCGACCGCAACGAGACAACGGCGGGGGTGTTGGCCAGCCGGCGAAGGCCGGTGTCGGTAATGCGGTTGTTCGGCAGCGAGAGTGTCTGCAGTCCTTCGGCCAGGCGGCTGTCCAGCAGGGCAGAAAGGCCACTGTTGCCGATCCCACCGGAGATGATCTCCAGGTGCCGTAAGCCTTTGAGCGATTCGCATTCGGCAAGCCGGCAGCTCCCGTGGGGGCCCCGTGTAAAAGGCCGCAGACTCAAGCGAATCAGCCGATGCAAATACGGCAAACTCAACAACTCCGTCAGTCGGGCGTCGGTGACCTCTAGCACTGCCAACGATTGCAGAGGGGTGGCTCGAAAGGCCTGATCAGCCCAAGGGCTCAGCGAGGCAGCCTGATGGGGGCTGCGGTTAAGCGTGATTGTGACGCTTTCGTAAAACCCACGTCGTAGCCCTCCCCAAGCCCCTCCTTCAGGTGGCTGCGGGAGTTGATCCCGCCAAAGGTCTCCATAGTCTGCCTGCAACTGCTCAGAGCGTCCTTCCAGCAGCGCTCGATTGGGGAAGTATCCATCTCGGCTGGCGAGTTGGCATTGCACACGGATCAGCTCTCCTCGAGCACGGTCCAAAGAATCGCCGTGTTGGTCGAGCCAATCGGCGTAGACCAGGCGCGGTTGGTCGCTCTCGGGATCGGCGATAATGGCTGCGACCAGGTCGGCTTCAAAAGGCATGGCCGGGTGTTGTTGAAGGAGTCTTTGGAGGCGACAGAGAATCCTTGTGTGCAAAGACGCTCTATTGTAGGTCTTTGGTGCTCCCGGCGACAGCAAAGGCTCTTGAGGCTGCTACGACGGCACCCACAAACGACCGGCTGGCTGCCCTGAGAGAGCATCGGCTGAGAGGCGATCGGCTGAGGAAGTGTGTGTTGTTTTCCGTCGGGCTTTGACACGCACATAAGGTGGCAGGTAGCGGCTGCGGTGCTGGAAACTCCCTGATTCTGGTTGCAGGACAGATCGTCTTGAGGCTGCTTGGTTGGTTTTGGTGTTGAGCTGGCGGTGGTCGGGCTCGCTCAGATCTTCGATGACAAATCCACTGCGACACATCAGCCCAAGCAGCTGCTCCCAGCGATGCAAAAATTCCACCGTTCCTGGTTCTCGGTGGCGGCTGCCTTCGACCGCAGGAAGAGGCCCAGATCGATAGTACGGTTCGCTGAGCAGATACCCTTTGACCTGCGAACCTTCGACGAGAGGGCCAACATCTCCCTGGAGGCTGGCTGGTTGCTTGTGCTGACTGATATAGAGACCCCCAGGGGCGGTCACACGAGCGATTTGCTGGTACATCCGACGGAGGTCGGAGATGTAACAGGTGCTCACCGGCTGAGTGACCAGGTTGTATTCCTCGGCCGGCAGCATCGTCAGATCGTCCATCGAGGTCTCGACGATGCGAACATCGTAGTTGCGAGCTTGGGCCATCTGGCGGTCCAGCTCAAGCATGGCAGGGCTCAGGTCCACCACCGTGACAATCGCCCCGGCAGCAGCATAAAGGGCGCTCTGCCGACCGCCGCCGGCTGCCAGACAGAGAACCTTCCAACCGGCAATATCCCCTCCCAGCCAACCACGGCCGTCGATCACCGGCATCGGATTGCTCAGATCCTCCTCCCGTGCGGGCTTGGTATGCCGCTGGCCAGCAGCGACCAAGCAATCCCACGCTCTACGGTTGTGTTGGTAGAAATCAGTCACAGCTGATCGGCCCCAAAAGATGGGCAGGAAATCCGCTCGCCTTGCCGGTCCTGCCTCGGGTCTGGTCTTTGGCCTACGAAGGCAAGTTCTTGAGCTGACAATGCAATTCTTGAGCCGCTGAAAGGGTAGGGCGTTTTCAGGGCGGGGCCCTTGGGGTTATTTGTAAGGTTGATTTGGTCGAGTGTCTTCAGCTCCAGGAAAGTCTCTGAGAAGAGGCCTCCCAAGAGAGGTCGCTGAGAAGGAATTCCAGGGCAGATGAGCTGCTTGAGCGAGGGCACCGTTGAGCGGACAACCTGAAGCAGACAAAATCGAGGTCACGCGGTGGTGATCGCAGGCTTAAGACGGAGAGAATGATGGCCACAATGCTCAGCGGGGTGATGGGCACGCTGGCAATGCCGATTTATGCGGTGACCAGCCCAAATACGGGGCGAGCCCAACTTGTTTGGTATCAGTGGATTGCCTCTCAGGTGGATGGATTTGAGCAGGAGTTGCTCAAGCAAGACGAGCAACAACTCCGCCGCCGCAGTTTGGCCCTTCGCTATCGGGCCAAAACCGGTGAGCCGCTCAACAGGCTGCTTCCGGAGGCTTACGCTCTGATGCGGGAGACCTGCCGCCGAAAATTTGGGATGCGGCACTATCCGGTCCAAGTGTGGGGGGGAATTGCCCTGCATTATCGCTCGATTGTGGAAATGCAGACCGGTGAAGGAAAAACGCTGACGGCCACCCTGCCGTTGTACCTCAATGCTTTGTTGGGCAAGGGGGTTTTGCTGGCTACCAGCAACGATTACCTGGCCAAGCGAGATGCTGAGGAGCTAGGGCCGGCTTATGAGTTGTTGGGGCTCTCGGTAGGGTGTATTCAGGCGCAGATGCCGACCCCTGCTCGTGCCCAGGCCTATGCGGCGGATATCACCTACGGGACTGCGAAGGAATTTGGGTTTGACTTTCTCCGCGACCAGTTGTTGTTGCGTCGAATCCGGGAGGGGCAAAGCGATGTTGTTGGCAAAATGCTTGGGCAAGGTCAGCAACACGGGGATAAGCCGGTCCAACGGGCTCCGCATTTTATCGTCATCGACGAAGCCGACAGCCTGATGATCGACGAGGCCCGTACCCCGCTGATTATCAGCGCCTTACCAGGCGAGGCCGAGAAGATGATGGTCGCCTCGTACAAATGGGCTGCCGAGGTGGCGGGGCAGTTTACTGAGCCCGAGCTGTATACCTATGACTTCACCAAACGGACCATCGAGTTGACTGCCGAGGGACGGCGGATTGCTCGGACGATGCCCAAGCCGGAACTGATGAACTCCGTCCCGGTGCAAGCCATCTACGAGTATGTCGAACGTGCGATCCGGGCGGAACGCGACTTCAAACGCGACCAGCAGTACATCGTCCGGGATGATGAGATCGTCATTGTCGACGAGTTCACAGGTCGGTTAGGGGAAGGGCGAAAGTGGCGAGACGGCCTCCATCAGGCCATTGAGGCCAAAGAAGGGGTCAAAATCGGGGTCGACAGCGGCCAAGCCGCCCGGGTGACCGTTCAGGACTTCTTCAGCCGCTTTCCCAAGCTGGCCGGGATGACAGGAACCGCCTCCGACGCGGCCCGAGAATTCCGCAAAGTCTTCAAATCCCAAGTGGTGGTCATCCCAACCAATCGACCCTCCTTGCGACGCCGCGAGACCACTCGGATCTACGGGACCGCCGCCATGAAATGGGAGGCGATCGTCCAAGACATCCGCGAGGTCAACGCCTCTGGCCGACCGATTCTGGTCGGGACTCGAAATATCGACCAATCAGAATTGCTCAGTAGTTTGCTGAAGCAAGCCGGCATCGAACATGAGGTGCTCAACGCGCGGCAGTTGGCCAAGGAGGCCGAGATTGTCAAGGAGGCAGGGCAACAGGGCAAAGTGACCGTCTCGACGAACATGGCCGGCCGGGGAACTGATATCAAGTTGGGGTCGGGGATTGCCGAGTTGGGCGGGCTCTATGTGATTGCCGCGGAGATGCACGATGCCGCTCGCATTGACCGCCAGTTGATTGGTCGTTGTGCACGACAAGGCGACCCCGGGTCTTTTCGAGTGTATCTCTCCCTGGAAGATGAGATCATTCGCTCAGCCTGGGGCCCCAAAGCTGCCAAACGCTATGCCAAGCGTGGTCAGCAACAGCCTGGCCAGTTGCCGGTGGTGTGGCTACGTTTCTTCAAACGTTCCCAGCGGAAAATTGAGAACAAGCATTTTCGGGATCGAAAGATTCTGCTGTACTACGAAAAGGAACGCAAGAAGGCACAGATTCAGATGGGGCAAGATCCCTATCTGGATACGCCGTATTGAGCTGGGCTGTTCAAAACAGAGACCGTCAAAACACAGATCTTCAAAGTGCAGACTTTTGAGGACCCAGTGCTGTGGGTGACCACCCGAGATGGCGGTGTGGCGGTGTGCTTGGTGAGTTGGACACGTTGGCGATCAATGCACCGGAGGGTCGACGTGAGAGTTTCTGTTGCGCTGATTGAACTCTATCAGCGGTACATCTCACCCTTCAAAGGTTTCCGTTGTGCCTATCGGGTGGCCACAGGCGAGGCTTCGTGTTCGGAGTATGCCAAGCAGGCGATTGGTGAGCACGGGTTTTGGCGGAGTCTGCAGTCGATACGAAATCGATTTCGGCAATGTCGTCATGCTGCGACGAGGCTGGCCGAACTCACCTTGGCGAATCAGTCAGGGCCCGGGGATGGAGCCTCGGAAGACGCGGAGGGATCTGAGAACCAAGAGAGAGAAAACCAGAAGTCCACCCGAGGGAACTCAGGATGTGCCGACCCGTTCCCTTGCGCTGCTTGCGGAGACGTCGGTGCAGGGGACCTCGGTGGGGCAGCGGCCTGCGGTGGAGGAGATGCCTGTGCCTGCACTCCTGTGTAGATGAGCCTATTTGGGTATGATTACCTGTCAGTTGTTGGTTTGGGCTCTGGTGAGTTTTTGTGCTGGGTCTAGCTTGATGAGCGATGCAGCGTCGCTTGAGCGTTTCGTTGGCGGCAGAACACAGGGAAGGCTGTTGCAGGTTGTGGAAGTAGACCCCCAGGCACAAAGACCCTTCTCTGGCCTACATGTTGGGGAAAATGCTTGATCGTCCAAAGCGCTGACACAGCACAAGAACCGGCGATTTCGCAGCTCTTCCACAAACCCAACGAGCCAAGATTTTCCCCAACCTCAGTCAGTCCTTGGGATCATGATGGCTTGGCAACGAAAAGACATCGCCTCTTAGGTGTGGGACTCTTGGGATAGTTTCGTTGGCATTGTGCTGGGGAGGGCATTGTGCTGGGGAGGGCATTGCGTTGGGAGGGCATTGCGTTGGGGGGGCATTGCGTTGGAGCGAGGACTCACGAGCGTCCTCGTCCCTGACAAGCAACGA
>CAZYKP010000028.1:35962-89713 GCA_964648025.1 uncultured Pirellulales bacterium
CTTACCTCAACGACTTACCTCAACGACTTACCTCAACGACTTACCTCAACGACTTACCTCAACGACTTGCCCGTTTTTGCGTTCCTCTTGATTCCTGTCACCTGGCCGCTGCTTGTCCTATTGAACATCGTTTCCTGGTTCGGGGTGAGAACCTCAACAGCCATCCAAGCACCTCAGAAGATGAACGCGTGATCGGCCGAGAAGGCTCCTCAACGGTAAAGGGTTTTCCCCAGTCACTGAACAAGGAGTCCGAGAATCAAGAAATCCCGATTGTCCGGCGACCGATGGAGTAATAGATGATGCCTTCGTGGGCCATGTGTCCAAGATCGTAGAGGTTCCGACCGTCGAAGATGACGGGGTTGTTGAGTCGCTGCTTGATGGTGGCGAAGTCCGGCTGCCGGAAATCATTCCATTCGGTCATAATCGCCAGGGCATCGGCACCGCTGAGGGCGTCGTACATATCCTCGGCGTAGGTGAGTTTGTCGCCGTACTGGGCCTTGACGTTGGTCATCGCCTCGGGGTCATGCACTTGGACCTTGCAACCGAGTGCCAGCAGGTCATCGACCAGCACCAGAGCCGAGGCCTCACGGATGTCGTCGGTGCGTGGTTTGAAGGAGAGGCCCCAGATGCCAAGGGTCTTTTCTTTGAGCGTCTCGCCAAAGTGCTGCTTGAGCTTGGCGAGGATCACCTTTTTTTGGTCGTTGTTGACCTCATCGACGACCGCCAAGATCTTGGGCTGCACGCCCTGTTTACGGACAGTCGCTTGCAGGGCGCGGATGTCTTTGGGGAAGCAACTGCCGCCGTAACCAACACCAGGGAAGAGGAACTGAAAACCAATTCGCTGGTCGTGTCCGATGCCCCGGCGGACTTCGTTGATATCGGCGCCTAACACCTCGCAGTAATTGGCCATCTCGTTGATGAAGCTGATCTTGGTGGCCAACAAGCAGTTGGCCACATACTTGGTCATCTCAGCGCTTTCCGGGCTCATCACCAGAAACGGCTTTTCGGTCCGCAAAAATGGTGCGTACAACAGCCGCAGCCGTTCGCCCACCTCGGGACGGCGGACTCCGGCGACCACCCGGTCAGGCTTGGTGAAGTCCTCGACCGCAGCCCCTTCTTTGAGAAATTCCGGGTTGCTGGCCACATCGCAATCACGGCCGGTCAATTCCCGAAGGCGGCTGTTGAGCTTGCTATTGGTCCCCACCGGAACGGTGCTTTTGACAACGGTGATGCAGTTTTCCGGCAGCACCTTGGCCAGGCTGTCTGTGGCAGCCCACAGGTATTGGAGATTGGCCTCGCCGTCGTCTGTCTGAGGCGTGCCGACGGCCAGGAACACCATGTCGGCGTTCTGACAGGCTCCCCCCAAGTCGGTGGTAAAATGGAGTCGGTTCTGTTTGCGTCCCCGGACGACAACCTCGGTCAATCCAGGTTCGTAGATGGGGATCTGCCCGTTGTTCAGACCGTCGATCTTCTTCTGGTCGATGTCCACGCAGATCACTTCGTTGCCACCGTCGGCCAGACAGCTTCCGGTAACCAACCCAACATAACCAGTCCCAATGATCACGATCTTCATAGCTGAAAAACCTCTGGGGCAGTGAGGTCTCCGTCTTCGGCCGAGAGGAGGCGCCCCTTGAGTCTCCTGGCCAAACCCGGCTTACCTACGGTGGATGAAAGCGATTTTGAGCGCCCTGGGAGTTCTCACGGCAGGACGCTGTCGAAGACAACTCTTGGGTGGAACTTCCTCTGCTGAAACTGAAACACCGACCCGCGAAACGCCGCTTGGAAAAGCGCCTCAGGGACCCTGTGTGTTCAGTCTGCTTCTGCTGGGTATTCTCTGTGTTTGTCGTTCCAGAGGGCCTCGGTCCGCACAGGGCCGTTGCCCGGAGAGCCTGCTGCGGGTGCTTTTCTGCACAAGGTTGTCACTCTCAGGATTGCTGCTGTTCGGGTTCGCTCGTCTTCAGCAACGCAGTGGGTTGCGCTGACGCTGGAGGTTGGTCGGAAAGGCGTGCGGTTCCCTCGTGGATGTTGGTTATACCCGACTGTTTGACTTTGGAACACGGCCGGCGGGAATTGCTTGGCAAGCCGACTTGGGGAGGGCCTCTGGAGGCGTCTTGACCTCATGGGCGTCTTGACCTCATGGGCGTCTTAACCTTATGGACATCTTCACCTCGTGGAGGCAGGAGGCTTGGAATTGTGTTGGAATCTATCCCTGCAAGTGAGGCTGCTGCTATAACTCTTATGGAGGGGTGATTTCGGCTTGCTCGGAGTAAGTGGACCCAGTGGATGGGGCCAGTTGCCCACAGCCAGTTGCTTCAAGCGAGTGGGAGGGCCTATGGTAACTGTCAAACCCGAGGCCTCTCTGGCAGGCTCCCGGTTTGTCAGGGTGTCTTCGGCATCGGCGAGCAAAATTTGGTTTTTTCGAGTTCGGTGAGGACTTTTCTTTTCGGGAACCGGCCCAATGATAACACGCGATCAGATGTTCAGTGCTGCCTTGATTTTGCTTGCCTTGCCTTATGGGGTGATGGCGGCTGATTGGGTGGAACTCTTCAACGGCAAGGATCTCAGCGGATGGGAGCAGAAGAACGGTACGGCGACTTACGAGGTCAAGGACGGGGTGATTGTTGGAATGACAGCCAAGGGGAGTCCCAATTCCTTCCTCTGCACAACCAAAGAGTACGGGGATTTTGAGCTGGAGTTTGAGGTGAAGGTCGACCCTCGTTTGAACTCAGGGGTGCAGATCCGTAGTAAGAGTTATGAAAAGTACAAGAACTACCGAGTCCATGGTCCGCAGGTGGAAATCGCCACCAACGGCAGCGCCGGTTACATCTACGGAGAGGCAGCCGGAGGTTGGCTCAGCCAAGACCGCCCGAAGCACCGGCACTTCAACAACGATGGCTGGAACAAATACACTGTGCGAGCTGTTGGCGGGACGATTTCGACAACGCTCAACGGCCAGCCCATCACCACCCTTAAAGAGAACCAAAAGGTCCAAAAGGATTTTGCCCAGGGCTTTATCGGACTGCAGGTCCATAGCTTCCGCGGCAAACCCCCGGCCGAGGTGATGTGGCGAAACATTCGGATTCGGGAGATTCCAACAACCAAATCACACACAAAGTGATAACTACTGCACAAAGCTCAAGAAGATCAATTTGGGGAATTCGCCGGGTTTGGGATCCGCCGGGTTTGGGATCCGCCGGGTTTGGGATCCATCGGGGGATGCTTCAATTCGGAGTTCCGCCGATCCTTGTCGGAGGAACATCCTCACAGTTAAGCTGTTGGAACATCGCAGAAGTTCTACTCTGCAATTGTCCAACCACCTGACTTTCTTCTTGAGGCTTTCGAAGAGTTTTCGACCCAGAGCGGCCGTAAACTACTGCTGCCTTCGGAAAGTTCTTGCTCATCCCAAAGGCGGGAACCGCCGCAATCACTGGTGACCTGCCAGCCTGGAACCTGGCAGCCTGTAACCTGGCAGCCTTTCCACAGTGCCGGAGGAGCCAAGGTTTTCCTCAACCTCAGGAGCTAGGCTGTTGCAGATTGTGGCAGAGGCCCAACGTGTCGGCCTCAACACATCCATGCAACAACATATTGGTGGGCAATGTCCACAGCTGGGACAGTCCAAGTCATGTGGGCGAGAGCTGTTCAGACAATCAAGAATGTGCGATCAGGGTCGGGAAAGCTCATGCTGATCGTTGTGGGATATCGTTAACGGACTTGAGAAGTTGCACCACCGATGGGATCAGAAGAGTTTGCCGTTGGCAACACAGCAGCACGGGGTTATTACCGACAGCCAACCATCTGCCGAGATCAAGTTGTCTTTGTTGCCGAAGATGACCTCTGGACAGTCTCGGCCAACGGTGGTGTGGCTCGACGGTTGACTGCCAACCTGGCCGAGTGCTCTCACCCGGCGCTTTCCCCTGATGGTCGGTGGTTGGCCTTCACCGGCCGTGAAGAAGGGGAAAGCGAACTCTATTTGATGCCCTCAGCGGGAGGCCTGGCCCGCCGCGCCACTTACCTAGGGGCCAATTTCTTCGCTTTTGGTTGGACGCCGAACTCCCAAGCCGTGCTGGCGACCAGCAACGCCCGGCAGCCTTTTAGTCGGCTGTATCATCTCTGGGAGGTGCCACTGGGCTCGGCTGATTCCCAAGGGGTTGCCGATGCTGCTTTGCTCTCCGGCAAAACTCAGCCACCCAGGCCTCTCCACTTGGGGCCGGCCACATCGCTTTGTTACAACCCTGATGGGCCCGGCGTGGTGCTGTGCCGCCATGGACTGGATCCGGCCCGGTGGAAGAGATATCGCGGAGGCACAACAGGGCACTTGTGGATTGACGCCCAGGGAACCGGTGTCTTCCAGCGGCTTCTTGAGCTGGAGGGAAATTTTTCCAGGCCATTGTGGGTAGGAGAAAGGATCTATTTTCTCTGCGACCACCAGGGGATTGGCAATCTCTACTCGTGTACTCCTCAGGGCGAAGATCTGAGACGTCACACCGATTGTGGCGAGTTCTATGCACGCAACTGCAGCTCGGACGGTCGGCGGATCATCTATCATGCTGGGGCAGAGCTTTACCTGTTTGATCCCGGCGAGGATCAGGTCCGCCACATTCCTGTGGAGGTGCCCAGCCCCCGAACACAACAGCAACGCAAATTCGTGTCGGCCGGGCGGTTTCTGGAATCCTACGATCTCCATCCGGAAGGCCACTCGCTGGCGGTGGTCTCTCGGGGCAAGCCGTTTCACTTTGCCCTCTGGGAGGGGGCGGTCTCCCAGCACGGCCATGCCGATGGGGTCCGGTATCAACTGGCTCGTTGGATGGCCGACGGTCAGCGGCTGGTGATCGTCGCCGATGCCACCGGTGAAGAACGCCTGGAAATTCATCATCTCGATCCGCTGGCCGAAGTCGACCGGCTTGAGGAGCTGGACCTTGGAAGGGTGCTTTCGCTGGAGCCTGCTCCCTATGGCGACCAGCTTGTGGTGACCAACCACCGCTTCGAGCTCATTCTGGTCGATCTGTCCAATCGCTCATGCCAAGTGCTCGATCAAAGCCCTTATGAGAGGATTGCTGGCACAGCCTGGAGCCCGGATGCCCGCTGGGTGGCCTACAGCTGTCAGCAATCCCCTCACACAGCGGCCATCAAGCTGGCCGATGTTGCCAGTGGAGAGACTTACCCGGTCACCGATCCGGTGTTGCACGATGTCGCCCCCTGCTTTGATCCAGAGGGACGCTATTTGTATTTCCTCTCCTACCGACAGTTTGATCCCGTTTACGACAATCTGTATTTTGACCTCAACTTTCCCTGGGGCGTCAGACCCTATGTGGTCACGCTGAGCAAGGAATTGCCTAGCCCCTTTATTCCTCAGCCGAGGGCTCCTGGAGAAAAACCCAAATCTCCCCCCCTGCCGCCAGAAGAGCCCAGCGACCAAGCTGGTCAAGATCAGGCTGGTCAAGATCAGGCTGACCCGTCTGGGCCCGCAGAGTCTGCTGCCAAGCTCAGCCCCGCCGGGGACATTAGCCAGGATCATGCTGACAACACAGACAACGGCACCAAAAAAAACAGCTCTCAGGACAAGGGGCCGCAGCCGATTCGCATCGACTTGGAAGGCCTGACCAACAGGGTTTTGGCTTTTCCTGTGCCCGATGGACGATATGTGGGCATCGCCGCGATGCGTGGGAAGGTCTTCTTTTTGGCCAATCCGGTCGAAGGGCGGCTGGGGGGGTCGAATCACTCCTCCGGTGTGCTGGAGGCCTACAGCTTTGAGGATCTGGAAAAAGAGACCATTGCCAGCGGTGTGAGTGGATTTCGGCTCTCCATCAACCGAAAGAGCCTGGTCTATCAAGCAGGCAGTCGACTTCGGGCGATTAAAGCCGGCGAGAAGGCTGACAACGCCTCAGAAACACCGAGCAGGAAGTCGGGCTGGATCGACCTGCGGCGAGTTCGGCTCTCGGTGGTGCCAGTCGCCGAAAGGCGGCAGATGTATGCCGAGGCCTGGCGGCTTCAAAGAGAGCACTTTTGGACTGCCGATATGTCCGAGGTCGACTGGCAACGCGTCTTTCAGCGGTATTTCCCGTTGATCGATCGGGTCGCCACCCGTTCCGAGTTCTCCGACCTCTTATGGGAGATGCAGGGTGAGCTGGGAACCTCGCACGCCTACGAGTCCGGCGGAGATTATCGTCCGGAGCCGCGCTATGATCAGGGATTTCTCGCTGCAGAGTTCCTTTGGGACCAACAGGCAGCAGGTTACCGGATCACCAACATCATCTCGGGTGACCCCTGGCACGAAAGCGGCGATTCTCCTCTGAATCGGCCGGGGCTCAACATCCAAGAAGGTCAGCTGTTGTTGGCCATTGATGGCCACCGACTCACCGCCGAGGAGCCTCCTGAGCAGTGGCTCGTTCACCGCTCAGAAACCGAAGTCACCCTGACGGTGGACCAGCAACCCGTTCCCACCCCTCAAGAACAACCGCAAGACGACCGCCAACCAGACACAAGCCAACCAGACACAAGCCAGCTTAAGCCAGATCAGCTTAAGCCAGATCAGCTTAAGCCAGATCAGCTTAAGTCAGATCAACAGACAGGGGACAACGGAAAACCGGCAGGCGTAGCCGGAACGGCTCGCACGGTGACGGTCAAGTGTTTACGAGATGAGCGGCTGGCACGCTATCGGGCTTGGGTGGAGGCCAACCGCCGTTGGGTCCATCAGACCAGCAACGGCCGGGCGGGTTATGTGCACATCCCTGACATGAGCCCACGTGGCTATGCAGAATTTCACCGATACTATCAAGTAGAAATCGACCGTGCTGCCCTGTTGGTGGATGTCCGATTCAATGGTGGCGGTCACGTCTCTGGCTTGTTGCTAGAGAAACTGCTCCGTCGTCGAATTGCCTGGTGTTTGCCTCGCTGGGGGCAACCCAGCCCCTATCCAGATGAGAGCGCCGCTGGCGTGATGGTCACTGTGACCAACGAGCTGGCCGGCAGTGATGGCGACATCTTCAGCCACAGTTTCAAGCTTCTTGGTTTGGGCCCGTTGGTGGGGACCAGAACCTGGGGAGGGGTGATCGGTATCTGGAGTCGGCACTCGCTGGTCGACGGAACAACCACCACTCAGCCGGAGTTTAGTTTCTGGTTTGAAGATGTCGGCTGGCAGGTTGAGAACTACGGCACCCAGCCGGACATCGAGGTGACCATTGCCCCACATGAGTATCTGCAGCTGGCTCAAAGCCAGGCCCCTCAAGCCGACCCACAGCTGGTCAAGGGCCTGGAGGTGTTGTTGCAACGACTCGAAGAACAGCCGCCACCTCAACCAGACTTCGGGGGACGCCCCAGTCGAGCTTTGCCTCCCTGGCCTCCAGCGACAAGTTGAATGTCGGCTTCGGCTGCCGTTGGGTTGAGCTGATCAAACAGCAGCCAGATCTTCAAGTCACTGGCTGCAGAAGTGACCGGCTGCAGAAGTGACCGGCTGCAGAAGTGACCGGCTGCAGAAGTTACCGGCTGAGGTGTGGGTTGAGCCAGACACAGTGCCCGTCGTGAGAAGATCCTTTGGCTTCGGTCCGCAGTTCCAAACGTTTGACGTCTTCGATTTTGACGTTGAATGCCTGGGTCAATTTGGTGGCTTTGATTTCCCGAGAGCTCCACAACTTCCTTCCGTCGCCGTAGATGGAGAACACATGAGGGCTCCAGGCCCCGGAGCCGGCCGAGTCGTTGATGGCCACCGCGCCGGAGAAGTGCGTGTAGTGCCCGTAGATCTCAAAGGTGACCGAGCCTGGCAACTGGTTGCCGACAGGAAGCACTAAGTAGGAATTGGGGACGGCTTGGCCACTGACCCGTGCGGTGCCAGGGCCCCAGCCGGGGTTGGCGAATCCAGGGGGCCGCCAGCTGCCGACCTTCTTCTCAACTGCCTGGAACTCCACCAGGGGTCGGGAGAGCGGTGGTAGGTAACGTCCGATCGTCTCGAGTTTCTTTTTGATACGAGCTGTGGTCAGGCCTCCGGAGACCGGGAGGGCTTTTTCCAGCCAATAAAGAGCCCGTTTGCCGGATCCTTTCTCGTCCTCTTTGCTGTTTTCCTCTGCCGCGGCGATCCACAGCTCAGCAACAGCCAGCATCTTCCGAGGGTCGTTGCCAATGCCGCCAAGTTCGGCTTTCGCTGCGGCGCTGATGGTCTCTTCGGGGCATCGGGCCAACAGCGGCAGACCTTCGTCCCAATCGTCTCGGAGGAAGCAGAGATAGCGGCCGAGGACGCGGAGGGAGCCACCGTCGTCTGGGTTGGTTTGCAGTGTCCTGCGGGCCTTCTCGGCGCCACGGAAATCCGCTTCCATCTTGCCGATGTTCCGCTTGGTGGCCTGCAGACGCCGGATCCAGTCGCTCTCCCGGAGGGTCCTGGCGACGCTGGTAGCCACATCGCACAGGTCTTGGGCGACTTGATATCGTTCTTGCTCGACGGCCTCGCGGACCAGTTCCATGGCAGCGTTGCCTCGGTCCGTGGCTTGTTTCTTATTCCGGCTGGAGGTCCGCAGGTCCTGCAGGACGTCTCGCTTGATCCCGAGGCTGTCCACCTTGAAGGTCGTAACTAACTGGTCGGCGGCTTTGAGGGCGTCCTGTGTTTCTCCGGCTTCAACGTAGACGTCGATACAACGCCTCAGCAACACATACAAACTGGGTTTAGCCAGGCCGGGGTCCTGGGCGGCTTTCATCAGCTCCTCGGCTTGCTCAAGAGCCTCAGCCTGCCGGCCTCGGATGAGCGGGTAGACCTCAGCAACTTCCTTCTCGGCGGCCTTGAGAACGTTCCCTGTCGGCGGGGTCACGCGGGCCTGCTGGGGGCCAGGCTGAGAACCCGGCGGGGGCCGCGAAAAGGGGTTTGTTGGGCTGCCTGCAGACTGCGCTCCAGGAAGGGGCTGGGGAAAACGACTTGGTGGAAAACGATCTGGCGAGTTGCTCGCTGGATTACCAGTGGGGCGACTGTTTGGGAGGAAAGGGTTGGACGGCCTTGTTGGCGTGCGCCTTGTGGAATTAGGCCTTGTGGAATTAGGCCTTGTGGAATTAGGCCTTGTGGAATTAGGCCTTGTCGGGGCAACTGCAACTTGATCCGGGTTGGCCCCGGTTGGTGGATCAATCAGCGGCGAGGTGAGAGCAAGCTGTGGCGGAACGAGTGGCTCTGAGTTGGTCTGGCGAACCTGTCGAGCCAAGGCGATCCACTGATTGACTGTGGTGCCCAGAAGCGACAACTGACGTTTCCCGTTCAGTCGCCGGGTCATCACCAAACGGTCGGATGCCATGAAGCTGTAGGGGCCCACTGGCTCCTTGAAGCCATCAAAGGGCAGCAGATCAAAGATTTTGCCCGTTTGGATGTCCACCATGCGGTGCCCATGCACAAGCCAGGCTTGGCAGAAGGTCGTCCACTCCAGGGGCCGCCCTCGATAAAGGAACGTGTCATGGTGATTCGGGATGAAGGCACTGGAGGTGTGATGATGTTGCTGCTTGCCTGTTTGAAGGTCCCAGCAGATCAGGTGCCCTTGGGGTCCATCCTCGGAGATTGCCGCCAGTTGACGCCCGTTGTGTGCAAAGAGCAGCCCCAGAGGACGGCCCATCAGACCCGGCAGCGATCCCACCAGGGAACGTTGGGCAAGATCGTAGACCCACACCCGACCTGCAGCAGCAGCGGCCAGATACTTGCCACCAGCACTGATCGCCAAGGCATGGACGCCGCCCTCGGCAGTGCGTTGCATCGAAAAGGTCTGGGGCGGGTTGGCAAACGTGGGACTCAAAATCTTGACCTCGTCCTCGGCCACCACCACCAGATGGTTGGAGTCGGAATAATCGAACTTGGCTCGATCAGCCGGACCATCGTCGATCTTGATCGTGTGGCGTCGACCCGTTCCGTCCAACGTCCAGATCCCTAAGCTGGTTGACCGACCACCGGGGCCATCAGCCAACAGCGAGGCATAGGACTTCCCGTCGGGACTGAGCCGCCCGTCCATCCGCGGGAGCTTTTTAATGGGTTGCCCGGTGGTTGAACCGGTTTTGAGGTTCCACAGTTGAGCTTGATAGGTCCCCTGGCCGTCAGGAGTGCCCACCAAAGCGAACGCCGAAGACCGAGAACAGAAGCACACTCCACCTCCAGCTGCCAGGGGAACGCGTAAGGAGGGACTCACTCTAGGAAGGCTGTCTTTCCTCGGATCGATACAGGGGCTCCAGGAATCGTTTAAAGAATTTCCTGAGCTTGGGGTATTTCCTGGGTTTGAAGATTGGCCACCCGGCCAGGTGCCCTGTGGCAGCACAGGAAAACGAGGATTGGTATGCTGCGGACCGGCAGCAGCTTGACCGGGATTGGTTCTGCCAGGGGTTGGTCTTGCTGGCGTTGTTCGCCCCGAGTTCGTTCGATCCGCTGGCTTGGGTCTACCGGCCAGATGAGAGGAAGTATTCGATGTACTGGCAACTTGGTTCTGGTTGGTCCGATTGTCATTGCCATCGCTGTTGGTGGACAAGTCTTGTTGACTGAAAGCAACCACCAAAACCACAAACAGCAGCACCACTCCGCCTAGGCCCAACCGAATCCAGAACCAAGCGGCTTGCTGACGGTCCTGAATCGCCGAAATCTGGGTTGAGCTTGGTTCTACAGACAGGCCCAAATCGAGCACCGGTCCGTTGCCCACCTGAGTTCCCCCCGTAGGCGGCTTGCTGGTAGGCGGCTTGCTGGTAGGCGGCTTGCTGGTAGGCGGCTTGCTGGTGAGTGGCTTTTTGGCAGCCGGAACAGCAGGAGCCGGAACAGCAGGAGCCGGAACAGCAGGAGCCGCGTTGGCAGGTTTCTTCGCGGGCGGGGGAGCCTTTTTCGCAGGGGGCGCGGGCTTGTTCCTCGGCAACGGCGGCGTGCGGCCGGAGGCGTCGGGGACTCCTGCGGAATTCTCGCTCATAGTCGGTTACCGGTGAGGAGGGGTTGCCAGTAGGGCCAAACCTTAGGTAATCACTTGTTTCATTTTGGCGCAGCACCAAGATCTATTTTGGAGCTGATGCACTGGAAATGGGTTTGGGGTGGTTTGGCCCATTGATCAACAATCAGAGATCACATGCTAGACGGCATACTAGCACACTCCGAGAGCCACCTCAATTCAGTGGCTGGTCATTTGTCACTGGTTGACTTCGGGGACACTAATTTGGTTGGCCAAGAGTCCTGCCAGTCAACAGCGATCGGCAACCGGCTGAAACCGATCGCTCGGCCGGGCTATGGGTCTGTTGGAGATGCTGGTCCAGGTGTTTGCTGAATTCGGGTTGTTTTTCGTGCTTGAGGAACTCGCTGAGTTGCGGGCAGCTTGAGAAACTCCAGGAGCCTCAGCAACTGAAGCGGGTTGTTGCTGAGGCTTTTCGGTGGAGGGGAGAGCTTTTGGCGGAGCTGCTGGGTGGGTCGATGGTGTTGAGTATGTCGCTTAGGGGGGCGGCTCGGCAATGTCGGTTTCTGGCTGCAGGGACGCCCAGGCAAACCAAAAGGCGTACATCCATTGGATTGGCTTGTCTGCCTTGACCACTGACAACGAACCAGACTCAGGATGGTAGGCGATTTCGGCTTGATACTTTCCCACTTGGATGGACACAGTCGAGCCGGCAGCTTGCGAAGCGAATGGCCCCAGCGGAACGGCGATTGCTTGTGCAGAACTGTTTTGTGCAGAACTGTTCTCAACCCATAGGCCCAGAACAGGCATCTTGAGGGGAAGTCGCCGATCGATCGGTTTGACGGGAAACATCAACTGAGAACTTCTCAAGTAATTGGTATAGGAGTTTCGTTGGTAATTCCGTCTGTGCCCGGTTGAGGTGGAAAGAACGTCCGTTTTGGGGTGCCGTTTCTGCCATTGCGACCAAGTTGTCAGTTCAAGAGGCAGTGCTCTGAGTTTCTGTCCAGCCTGTGGTCCGGTCACAGCTTGGGCCATCACCTGAGACCACAAGGACTCTTGGCCGGGGTCGCTGCGGTCATAGAGCAGGACGTTGCTGTTGTACAAACGCCCGGAGATGCCAAACTCGCAGACGACGGTCTTTTGGTTGGATGGTTGGCTGTCGGTTTTGGTTTCAGTCCCGGAACCGAGACGAGCAATCCGCCGATCAAAGACGGCCGCAGAATCGCAAAGCGGACAATAAGTCACCGCGATGGGACGCTTGCCAAGCACATCGTTGACGCATTCATGCCAGTTAAGAATGGCTAACGGATAAGCACGCGGCTGCCCGCCCAGGACAACACCGATGACGCGGCTGCCCGGACGAAGGAACGTTGCTTGGGATGCTGGCACGATGTTGGGGTCGGACAAGGCAGGAATCCCATCCTTGGGTGGGCCGCCACTGCGGATCTCCTCGGTTGGGATGATGGCGTTGGACAGATTCAACCAGTTGCCGCCGGTCCCTTGGGCAAGGGGCACCTCGCTCGGCTCTGTCCTGCAGAGAGCCGCATCCATTTTGGGGCCAAACAGGAGATCGGCAGTCCCCGAGCCGCACCACCTGTTGACCGCTTGCCGGCCATACCCCCAGACAAGCAGCCCGACGAAAGTCACCAGCAAAGTGACTCGAACAAGTATCCGAACTCGACCTGCTGAAGAACGCCGACTCCGGTCGGAGGTACTCTCTTGAAGATCGGCAAGCGACCAAGCAGGTTTTGCCCGCCCGAGGTCCGGTTGGCCAGATCGTTGTTGGCCAGATCGTTGTTGGCCAGATCGTTGTTGGCCAGATTGATCAAGTTGTTGGTCGAGGTCTGGCGAGCGTCGAGATTCTTGAGAGTCCGAGTCCATTGTATTCCCACTTGTGGAAGGATGATCGATCCTCGGAAAAGATTCTTGAGGCATCGAAGGCAGAAAAATTTAGCTATTTGGTCTTAGAGTCTATCTGTAGCTGTTTTGGGTAATGATAATCCTCGGGACAATCGCGCAGGGTCAAAAACTCGAGTGTCCAAGAAACCCAAGTGCACATCAGAACCAAGTAGCAGCAAGAGCCAGAAGATCGATTGAGACGAACTCGACTGATTGTTGCTAATGACTTGAGGGTTGCGACTGCTGCCCTCGGAAAAGTCTTGCTCATTCAAAACGCGGGAGCCTTTCCGCTGTGGCGGACGGGCCAAGATCCTCCTCGACCTGAGTCGGCCAACGAGTTTTCAGAAGATAAGCAAACCAACGCCAGGGCTCTGTAAGTGAGGTTACAAAGAAGCTCATCCCTGGAACTTGTTTGCCAACCTCGAGTTTGCCGCGAAGACCTTGCAAGGGTAGGCTGGTTGGTGACCAAACTAGGTTTTGAAACCACTTCTTTGGAAAACTGCTTGATTGAGGAATGATTGACCCAGAGACCTTGCAAGTGGCCATCGGCCCCCTCTCGCTCGGGACGGCGGAACGGCATGAACTGGCTGCTGCGATTGAGCGTCGCTGCCGGGTGGGAATCCGCCTGCGGCCTGGAGTCGATCCGGCCAGCTTACCCTTTGATGTCACGCCGGTTGCTTGGCATGCTCGCGGGTTTCAGGCGACCCAGGAAGTGCGCCCTGCAGCTTTTCTCCCCTATGCCAAGGGCGAGTATTACATCCAAGATGTTGGGTCGCTCTTAGCCGTGGCGCTTTTGGATGCCAGGCCCAGCGAGTGGATCTGTGATCTCTGCGCCGCTCCTGGGGGCAAAGCCACCGCGATTGCCGAGGTGCTGGGGCCAGGCGGCTGGTTGTTGGCCAACGAGGCTGTCCATTCCCGTTTGGGCCCCCTGGAATTTAACCTCGCCCGACATGGAGCCGTTCAGTACACCATCTCCCGGTTGGACCCAGATCGGCTGGCAGAACAACTGGCCAACCAAACGGCCAACCAACCGGCGAATCAACTGACCAACCGACGGACTGACCAGCGGACTGACCAGCCAGGGGGACTCTTTGATGCTGTGTTGGTTGATGCTCCATGCTCCGGACAATCGCTGCTTGGCCTAGGGAAGCAATCTGCTTCAGCGTTCACTTCTCAAGCGATCGACCACTGTGCGGCTCGTCAGGGCCGGATCTTGGATGCCGCGGCTGCCTTGGTGAGGCCGGGGGGGCGGCTGATCTATTCGACTTGCACTTTTGCTTACCAGGAAAATGAAGGCCAGGTGCTACGCTTTTTGCAATCCCACTCGCACTGGAAACTGGCACCTTGTGAGAGTTTGGCTCCTTGGCAATCCCCAGGGCATCCCGGCTGCTATCGGCTCTGGCCTCATCGTGATCAGTGTGCAGGAGCATTTGCTGCGGCCATGTATCACTCCAACGATCCCCAGCACCACGTCGACCCTCTGGATGGCGATGATCACCAAGAGATGACCGCTCAGGAGCGTGGGGCGTCTTCTGGGGGTGGTCGTCGCAGAAGATCAGGTTCCAATAGGCTCCAGCGTGGCGATCTGCCCAAAGATTTTGATCAGTGGGGGCAGCTTGACCCGGTGAGCCTCTGGGCCGCCGCGGATGTGCTCTATGGCTGGCCAGAGGAGCCCAGCAACGCTCTGCAGGCTGTGGCCGCGGGGGGCCCTGAGGTGGCTTTCCGCAAACAAACCACCTGGTTTCCCTCTTATGCTCTGGCGATGCGCCGCGATCCGAGCTGGCAGCCGATTGCTCAAGTGGAGCTTGAGGACCAGCACGCTTGCCAGTACCTCGAGGGACTGAGCGTCCCCTGTTCCATCCGCGGTTGGGCTGTGGCCTGCCATCAAGGGCGACCCCTGGGCTGGATCAAAGGCGACTGCCGCCAAGGCAAGAACCACCTCCCCAAACAGGGGCGATTGCGAATTCTGCATGGCCAATAGCGGGCTGCCTGCCGATGGTTCCTGGAAAAGTCCGTCGTCCACTTCCGGGAAACTTCCGGACACTCACCGACCGATCAGGTCGCTCACTCAACTGGGGGAAAGCGAGAACGGCTGGCCTCACGAGTTTTTCTGAGATTGGCAAGTAAGTCATGTGCTCTTGCTGACGTCGAAAGGGAGAGATCGGTGCTGCGGCAATCTCGCAGCCGGAGGGGCCCTGTTACGGCGAAGCTGCGGTTGCCGCTGAGGCAGGCTGGACCTGAAATAGGAACGATCTCTGGTCACTCGGGGCACATACGGAGTTACGCAATGGTGGCTTGCCAAGAAACTCAAACGGCCGATCTCTTCCGCTCGGTCCTCTCAGAAGACGAATTGGTTCAAGGCGAGCTGGCCCCAGGCCAGCTGGAGAGTCTCTCGGCTGAGGCGTTTCTGGAGTGGGCTGCCTGCCAGTTTGGTGACTCGTTGGCAGTCAGCACCAGCTTCGGCATTCAGTCTGCGGTGACGCTCCATCTGGCGGTTCGGGTCCAACCCACGATCCCTGTGATCTGGGTTGATACCGGCTACCTTCCTGCAGAAACCTACCAATACGCAGATCAGCTTACTGAGTTATTAGCTCTGAACTTACATGTCTATCAGTCGGAGCTTTCTCCGGCTCGTATGGAGGCCCGCTACGGACGATTGTGGGAAAGTCACGACTTGGAAGACCTCAGTCAATACGACCGCCTCCGCAAGGTGGAGCCGATGCAAAAGGCGCTTGCCCAGCTGCAGCCAGCAGGCTGGATCTCAGGGCTTCGCAGTCACCAAACTTCCCATCGAAAGACGCTCTCGCGGGTTCACCACGACGGCAAGCGATTTAAGCTGCTGCCGATTTTGAAATGGACCAACAAAGAAATCTACCAGTACATGCTGAGGCACAACTTGCCACAGCACCCCCTGTGGGAGCAAGGTTACTCAACTGTGGGAGACTGGCATAGTAGCCGGGCGATGCAAGCGGATGACTCCCACGAACGGCAAACACGGTTTCATGGCTTGAAGGAGGAGTGCGGGATCCACCTCTGAGTTTTGACGATCTCGATCGGTCCCTGCGAGTGATCTTCGGGCATTTTTCCCTGACAGACCGTCTGTCCGAATTGTCTGGCTGAATTGTCTGGCCATTGTCGGTGACCTAAGGTTTTGAATTGATTAGCTGGTTTTATCTGCTGGTTAAATCGCTTGGTCAAGGCTTGTGGTCAGGGGTTCGGGCCCGACAAGGGGTGTCCATGAGCGAACGATCTGAACTGCCAGTTTCCACTGGGCGATCGGCTCCGATCACGCCGGTGCTGTTGGTGAACTTTATTGGTTCGCTCGGCCTGAGCATTGTGATTCCGTTTTTGGTTTTTTTGGTCAGACGTTGGGGCGGCGACGCCATTGTCTATGGGTTGCTGGCCTCGACTTATCCGGCGTTGCAGTTGCTCGGCGCGCCTTTGCTGGGCCGGTGGTCCGATCGGATTGGACGACGCAAGGTGCTCTTGCTCAGCCAGTTGGGCACGTTCCTGTCTTGGCTGATTTTTGCTGCGGCGTTCTTCGTCCCAGAGTCGACTTGGCTGGTTGCCGGTGGACTCAGCCTCACCATTCCGCTGTTGATTGTCTTTGTGGCACGCGGTTTGGATGGGTTGACCGGTGGGAACATCTCTGTGGCCAACGCCTACCTCTCTGATATCTCCACCGACGAGAATCGCGACCGCAATTTTGGCTGGATGGCCATGTCTGCCAATGCCGGGTTTGTCATCGGCCCAGCTCTCGCAGGTGTGTTGGGAGCGACGCCTTACCGAGAGTTGGTCCCGGTGCTGGCTGCGGCGTTGATTTCGCTGGTGGCCCTGCTGATCATCGGCTTTTTTCTGCCCGAGTCCAACCCCTGTGTTTTTGAAGATGACCACCAAGATGAGGTGCTCCAGCGAACCTTCGGTCAGCAGCCACAGGACTGTATCGAGGCCGCCAAGCCGATTCGCTGGCATTTGGTCTTGCGGGAACCCGGGGTCCTCTTGATGCTGGGTTTGTACTTGTTGATCTTCCTGGCTTTCAGTTTGTTTTACACGGCCTTCCCCAATCATGCTGTGGTGGGTCTTGGTTGGGATGTTGTGGCCACTGGCTGGTTCTTTACCATCTTGAGTGCCTTGATGGTTTTGGTCCAAGGTCCCGTCCGTGATCGGCTGGCTCGGCATCTGGCCAGTTCCAGTTTGGTGGTCTTCGGCGGACTGATCATGGCCGGAAGTTTTGGTCTGATGCTTGTGACCAGCAGCTCCGCTGCTTACGGCGCGGCAGTCCTCTTTGCTCTGGGCAACGGGTTGATGTGGCCTTCCTTTATGACGCTGCTCTCCCGCACCGGTCAGCCACAGATGCAAGGGAGCATTCAGGGCCTGGCAGGCGGCATGGGAGGCCTGGCCAGCATTGTCGGATTGATCACCGGAGGTTTGCTCTATTCAAGCATCAGGGAGCTCACCTTTGCCATCTCAGCGTTGATCATTGCCGCAGCTGCCCTCCTGGCAACAAGCCTTGCTGGAATTTTTCCACCGGCTTACCCAGCAGGTTCTGCCAAGAACCCAAAGGAGGCCGACCAATCCTCGCACAGCCAGCAGCCCCCAGTGAGCGAATCACCCCCAGTGAGCGAACCGCCTGTGTTTCGGGACAACCCTCAGGGACCCTCTGTGGACTCAGTTACCGGTTGATCAACATCCCAGTCGATCAATGTCTGAAGCGACAAGCGGAGCCGGCAGAAAAGAAGAGAGCCTCCAGCGAACCACTTGGCTGATTGGTGCCAAGTTTGTTCGCTGGAGGCTCTTGCTGAGCGCAATTTAGGAGAAGGGCTCCAACCCCACAGAAGCAGACGCTCTTCAAGCCGCCCCCACGGCTTCCCCTACGAGAGTGTCTGCTTAAGAGGATGACGGTTAGGAGCAGAGCTGTCATCCTCACCCCACAAAACCTAAAGGTTCCCACTCTGATAGGCTCACGTCCGTTTCCAGCAGGTCGGTCATTCTCGAAAAAACACATTTCCTTGCCAACGAGGACTCGACTCTCTCCAGCGGGGAATTGTCTTTGTGCCTCAAGAGGTGGGGAAGGTCAGCTCGACCAGGCCATGGCTGCTCCAGTTATCAACAACTTGGGCCGAAATGTCCGCAGCAGAAGACCGACCAATGGTGGTCTGCCGACCCCAATGAGTGTGCCCACTGACAACGTGGGTCACTTTGGGAAAGGTGTTAATCAGTCGGCCAAGGTTTGGATGAAGGTAATAGGCCTCACCGCCAACGGTTCGCTGCGAGGCTAACTCCGCATACGGCGGGACATGGGTGACCACCAAAATCTGCCGGACGTCAGCTCGCAGGCTGACTGCAGCCAGAGACTGCGATAACCGCTGTTGACAACCAGCAGCAAACGATGGGTCATCCCAGGCCCAATCAATCCGTTTGGCGTCGGCAGTGATCCGCCCTTTGGCAGCAGAGAGTTGCTCTGCTGAGCGACCAGCTGGATCACCGCTGTAGTCGTACCAACCGACCGTGCCCACAATGGCCAGCCCAACTTGCGACAAGACCAAGGGCTCAGTCTCCAGCCACAGAGCACCCTTTTCCCTGCAGATCGCCGGCAACACGGTCTTCTACAGTTGGTCGCTGGTTGGACGGGCCAAATCGGGCGGACGCTGCTGGAACTCCGCCACAGCGATCTCGCGAAGCCGATCGCTCCACAGATCGTGATTGCCGACGATCACCAGCAAAGGCCAGGGCCCTACAAACAATCCTAGCGCTTCGGCAAACAGCTCCGGGGATTCACCAACATCACCGGCAATGGCCACGACATCGGGCTTGCGCGTACGCAAATCCTCCGCGAGCCGACGGACACAGTCTCCGTAAACCTCTCCGTGATGCAAATCCGACACAACGGCCACCTTGACTGACTCCCCAGGATGATGCGCCACCTGAAGGTGGAGGTTTGTCCCCGCAGTCATTCGTTTGTTCTCCAAGCCCCCCAATGGTTGTCTGACGCTTGTTGAGCAGGGCTCTGGTTGTTCCGGAAGGGCGGTTTGAACACAGAGACGTGGGCTCTTAGGATACAGAATGCGAGATGTTCAGGGCCAACCAGCAAGCTTTCCCCCTGAAAGCCTGGTGTCTTGTTTCCTTGGATTATGGCAGTCGGTTCGACGTGAATCCCCGGATTATTGATTCCGGAAAAGTGTTCGACCGCGTGAACTGCCAACCCCCGGCAATCTGGGCTTGCGTTGGTCGCCCTTCCAAATCAGAAGGAAACGGACCACTCGGGAGCTTCAGGGAACGTATCAGGCTTGTTAGTGATAGGCCCAAACGGAGATCTGGAATTCCAGAATCTGACCCGAAAACACAGGAAGGACTCATCGATGGCTACCGTGGCACCCAGCGCTCGTGTTTCCCCGCCCGAGGTGACTTACACTCAGTGCTTGATCGACGGGCAATGGCGGGACAGCCTGTCCGGTAAGACGTTTGCAACGGTCAATCCGGCTACCGGCGAGGAAATCTGCCAAGTGGCCGAAGCCGACAACGACGATGTCGACTTGGCCGTCAAGGCCGCCCGAGAGGCCCTGACCAAGGGACCTTGGGCCCGGATGACCGCCTACCAGCGGGGGAACTTGCTCTACCGCCTGGCCGACCTGATGGAGCAGAACATCGAGGAACTCGCCGCCCTGGAAAGCCTCGATAACGGCAAAACCTACCGCGATGCCCTCACCATCGACCTGCCCTTCTGCATCAAAACTTACCGGTATTACGCCGGTTGGGCAGACAAAATCGAGGGCAAAACAATTCCCGTGGAAGGGCCTTTTTTCTGCTACACCCGGCATGAACCGGTCGGTGTGGTCGGACAAATCATCCCCTGGAATTTCCCAGCTTTGATGCAGGCCTGGAAATGGGCGCCAGCTCTGGCGTCTGGATGCACGACTGTCTTGAAGCCGGCTGAACAGACGCCGCTGTCGGCCTTGCGGGTTGCCTCGTTGGCCCAAGAAGCTGGCTTCCCAGATGGTGTGGTCAACGTTGTTCCCGGGTTTGGGCCCACTGCGGGGGCAGCCATCAGCGGCCACATGGACATCGACAAGGTGGCTTTTACCGGCGAATACACAACCGGGCAAATCATCTCCGAGGCAGCAGCTCGCAGTAACCTCAAACGGGTGACCCTGGAGTTGGGAGGCAAGAGCCCCAACGTGGTCTTTGCCGATGCTGATCTGGATGCTGCGGCTGCTGGGGCTTACAGCGGGCTGTTTTGGAACCAAGGTCAGGTCTGCTGTGCCGGCAGCCGTCTGTTTGTCCAAGAAGACGTCCACGATCAACTCATGGAGAAGTTAGCCAACCGGGCCAGCAAGGCTCGGTTAGGCGATCCGTTTGACCCTGCGACCACCCAAGGGCCGCAGATCTCACAAGAGCAGGCCGATCGAATCCTCCGTTACATCGACATTGGGAAAGAAGAGGGGGCCAAGGTGGTCTGTGGCGGCAGTCGGCACGGCGAGAAAGGCTACTTTGTGCAGCCGACGATCTTTGACGACGTGCACGACGAGATGAGGATCGCCAAGGAAGAGATCTTTGGCCCGGTCTTGAGCGTCATGAAGTTCAAGGACGTTGACGAGGTCATCAATCGGAGCAACAACACGTTTTACGGGTTGGCCGCAGCAGTCTGGACCCGAGACATCGGCAAGGCCCATCGGCTGGCTGCTGAGCTGAAAGCCGGTACCGTGTGGGTCAACTGCTTCAACGCCATCGATGCCCCCGCCCCCTTCGGAGGTTTCAAAATGAGCGGCGTCGGGCGAGAGCTCGGGGAGTACGCCTTGGCCAACTACACCGAAGTCAAAACGGTCTATGTCAACCTGAGCTAACAAACCTCCCCATGCCGTTGGTGTTGATTGACTCGATCAGGCAACTCGCAGCTCAAGGTTTGGGCAATGGCAGCAGGGATTCTGATGAGTTCGGCTGCCATTTGTATGCCCTGTCCAAAGCGTTGTGACGCAGACTTTCAAGCGTCGCGTCTGGCAGAACCTTCTTGGGGCGATGAAAGGCGAGGGCTTTCCGCGGAGGCTCCCTGAGTTGTGAATTTGAAGAGGACGGCTTCTCCCGGGGGAACGGGAAAGTTCAAGTCTTGCCAGGTTCCCAGCTTCGTCCATGTTTTGTTCTCTTGGCTCCACTGCCAGATCATTTGGGAGGGCTTCTTGGTCGTTTTCGGCTCTTGAAGTGTCACGACTCCGCCTTGCCAGGCGGTTGGACTGAGGTTGGCCAACACCACCGCTTGGCTTCCATCGGTGAGTTTGTAAAAGCCGCAGACCAACTCCCCTTGTTTGACTTGCATCCAAAAATCCTTCGGGAAGGGTTGGGCAGCCGACAGCTTCGAGTTGCTATACACAGCTTTGGGTTGTTGCCTTTCGGGGAGTTCTGTGGCTTGGAACAGGATCTCACCGAAATGTTGCCAATGCTCTTCGGGTCGGTAATCGGTGGCGGTATCTGGATGGGATTGCGTAGGTGGTTGCACGCGGTCGGTCGCCGGTGAAACCTCTTGGAAGCGGTAGACCTGGGCATCGCCCGGCGGGAGAGCAAAGTTCACCTCTTTGGTGACCCCAACGGCCACCCAAGACCCCTGCCTGCGATCGAAGCGATCGACGCGTTTTGGTTGAGCGGGATTCTGAGCCACTTTCATCACAACCCCCTGCCAGGCCCAGGCGTTGTGGTTGCAGATGTAAGCAACGCGGGAATCGTCGGGAAGCCGAAACAGTCCAGCGAGAACCTCGCCTTGAGGAAACTGCAGCCAAAAGTCATCGGGAAACGGCGTTGTATCAGCCGGAATGCTTTTCTTCTGCTTGTCTTGATTGTCGGCTGTTCGCTGAGTGGGTGTCGAATACACAGCGTCGGGAAGGCCTAATTTCCCGATGAGGCCATACAGCGGCTGCATCCTTTGGCCAACGCGGATCAGATGCATCTCTTGGTGCCAACGTTTTGATGTGTCGGGCTCTCGCGCGGAGTAAGGACCGCCGATGAACCAGATCACCACTTTGACCCCGTGTGCGACTGCAGTATTGACGGCATAAAGGTCACGGTTGTAATCGTTGATCCCCAGCCACTTGCCCATCACGGATTTTCGCTTCTGGGCGATTCTGCGGTAAAACGAGAGCAAGCGAAAATTCCAGCTAAAACCTCGACTCCAGTAGTAATCGTACCAAGCGACGACTCCAGGAAAAGTCGGGTAGTGCTCAGAGTAGTAATGTCGATAGGTCCCCACCCAAACAGGATGTGTCGGATCCCAAGTGCGAAGCATTCGCAGCCAGAGGTCGAGTCGGGAAAACCCGCCGCACCAGTCGAGCCGTTCGTTCCACAGGTTGTAACCCCAAATCGCTTGGGAACCACGGCAGGCCTCGCAGATGGCCTTCACCTTGGCCCGTTGTTGATCATTGCGGCGGATGTCCGTCTCCACTGGCGGTTTCCAAGCCAACACATCCACCATCATCTTCATGCCGTGTTTCTTGAAGAGCTGATGCCGCCACTTGGTGTACGGGCAGTAGATGGTGTTAAACCCACTTTGCTTGAGCAGCAGCATCATCCGCTCAAATTCCTCTTGATCGCGTGGGTATTCATCGGCCTGCCCATAGGGCAGGGCAAAGGTGAAGGCAAATTCCGTTGGCAGAGCCGGCGGCGCCTTTTTGGGGCTGTCGTACTCAGGTCCGTCCTTTTCCGGAACGGCCTTTTGGGCACCGGTTTCTGCAGCACTGGCTTTTGCAGGCGTGATTCCCGCGGCGTCGAATCCTACAGCAGTGAGCAAACCAACAGCGAGGATACCGGGCAGGATCCGTAGCAGCCCAGCACGTGGAGAATCATTGTGGAGCATCTTGGGAGCTTCTTTCGTTGTTCTCGGTCGCTTTGATGCTTGGCAGTGTTGATTTGCAGACAAGGCGATGCCAGCAAAACTCCTGAATGGCGAAACGCCTGAACTTGTCTTGCAGCGTTGGCCACTGCAAGACAAATTCAGGCGCTGGACTTGAGGGGTCCGCCCGAGCGTTAGCCGAGCTTACTTGACCCCACCGAGTGAAATCAGGTGGCCAAAGGTGCGAATGTACATGGTCCCGTCTGCCACAGCGACGCTGGCATGACTGCCTTGGAGAATAGGGTTGCGAGCCAGGACTTCCCAATCTTTGCTGGCTTTGAGGACCACACACTCGCCATCGTCGGTGAGCATGTAGAGACGATTTCCGATGCGGACAGGCGCTGTCCAATAGCGGCCGGGGACACGGCTGCTTTTGTGGATCTTGCCGGTTTTGGCGTCCAGGGAGGTCACGACCCCTTTGGTGGTCCAAAGAAAAAGCACATCCCCATTGGTAATCGGCGTCGGCACATAAGGCACCCGCGAAGAGCGCATCTCGCGCCAGGCCACATGAGTGTCGGAAACATCTCCGGATCCGCCGGGTCGCATGGCCACCAGGTAATTTCCACCACCACCAGATCCACAGGTCCCGACTAAGAGGCCACCAGCCCAAACTGGAGAGGAGCAGGTCCGTTTGTCGAAAACCGGGGCTTGCCACAACAGTTTGCCTGTCTCTGCTTCCACGCTGGTGATGCCATGGGCTTGGCTGTTGAAGATCAACTGCATTGGGCCTTTCAGGCCTGCCTGGGAGGGGTCGAAGACCATCGGCGTGGAGTAGCTCACCCGGGCTGTTGTTCTGGGCGAGCGCCAGATCTGCTTACCGGTCTTTTTGTCCAAGGCGATCAGAAAGCTCACCCCGCCCTCGTCGGCTCCGCCTTGCTCATTGCCGAGGATCACCTTGTCTTGGTAGAGAATCGGCGAGGTCCCCTGGCCATGTCGGCTCTTAAAGGGGCCCAAATCAAAACTCCAAAGGTCCGACCCGTTATGATCCAGAGCGACCAGCAAATAGTGGGAAGGGTCGGCAAAGGTGACGTACACCCTTTCGGCATCCACAGCCGGGGTCGCTGAGGCATAACTGTTGAGGTTGTGTTTGTCGTGAGCTTCCATGCGATACGTTTTTCGCCAGAGTTCTTTGCCATCGGTGGTACGGTAACAGAGAACGCTGCGCAGGGCTCCGTCGTCGGTGGCGGTGGTCAAGAACAGCCTCTCTTTCCAGATCACCGGGTGGGAGTGGCCAATGCCCGGAACGCTCACTCGCCAATTAAAATCGTCAGCAGTCCATTGGGTGGGGATTGTCTTGCATTCTTCGACGATCCCTGTGCCATTGGGGCCACGGAAGCGAGTCCACTGCTGGGCGGACGCTGTCGTGGCTGCGGCCACCAACACAACCAGAAGCAAAGCAGAAACCGCACGATAGCCTGTCATTGCTCATTCTTTCTGTTTGAAGCTCACAGGAAGCCAGGTCGTCTCTTGGCTATTCATCGGACCGTCGCCATGCTAACGACCGACTCCCAAACGTACCAGCGGACCGAGGCAGGCCAAACACCCTTGCTGGAGCAGAACGCCAAAGGCGCAAATCCTACGGACCCTGGAGCAAGTTTGCCGAATTTCTAAGCAGGAACGTGCAAGAGCCCCGCTCAAATCAAGGCAGGGCTCTTGGCAGTGGCTTGAGGGTCAGTACGCTGGAGAAAAAAATTGGCAATCGAGCTGTTGAAATCAACGCAGGGACAAACGGTTGATCGCCCGCCTCATGGAATCATCCTCGGTTTTTGGCAAAATTCTTTGCTAGGATCTTTCCGCAGGTAGTTCGTCCCAGGCAGCTAGTGTCAGGCAGCTAGTGTCAGGCAATTTGTGAGAGTCAGCTTGTGAGAGTCAGCTTGTGAGAGGCAGCTTGTGAGAGGCAGCTTGTGATAGGCAGCTTGTGATAGGCAGCTGTTGAACGCGTTGTTCAACTTGCTCGGCGACGAACAGCCAGCACACCGGCGCCCAAGCCAAGGAGGGCAAGGCTTGTTGGCTCGGGGATCACCATCCTGCTGGAGGCCTCAATTCCAGCAACATCGGCAAAGGTCTCGCCGATGCGGATTTCATCGACGAAGGCGGCGTGGTTCCACTGCAGGCCGAACTGAGTGAAGTCACCCAAGTTGAAGCTACTGAAATCGCTGACCGCATCAGCGTCGAGCGGCGCAGCCTCGCCAGAGGGGTCGATCCACAGGGTCATCCGATCAGCGTTGGCATCGCCGGTGAACTGGATGCGAGCGACCAGCAGCTTGGTCTCGCCCAGCACGATGTCGACACCAGAGGTAGGCCCGCCAGCTGCAAAGCCGTTGAAGGTGTACTGCCGCGAAACGCCTGTGTTGCCGTGACCCATCTGGATGTCGGCATCTCCGGAGGTCGATAGCCGGAGTCCACCAAACCCTCCGTCGGTGCGGTTTTGGTAGAGCATGCTGATCCAGGCCTCGCTGGGGCCGTTGGAATCGCCAATTTGGATCTCCGGGGCATATTGACGCGTGAACGCCCTTTGAGCTCCGCCGACGCCGTTAGCATCGAGTTTGTTGCCAAGGGTGCCAACTGAGAAAGTACCCGCCGGGTAGTTCAAACTGACCGGCAAGTCATGACGAATGATGGCAAAACTCTCGTTCAAGCCCACGTTGGTCCAAACGCTGCCGGGGGCAAAGCCTTGTTCGGTGGGACCGCTGAGCCCATTGAGTTGTTTTCCCAGACCAGCAATCGAATCCGGCGGTGTCGAGGGGTAGTCGAACGGCTCGTAAACCAGCAAGTCCGCTCGAGAGACGCTCGTGGTGAGGAGGCAGGCAACCAGAGCAGTAACGAGCAACGTCCTCATTTGACTCCTCCACGGTGGGGGGGCGAGTGGTGGGTTCTGGTGGAACCAGAACTGGGAGGGACTCCGAAACAGCTTCTTGGACTGGGATCAGGCCCGATGGTGGCCGGTCAGCCCCCGGCGAGGTCTGAAGGCAACACTTCAGGGCTCCATCTGATCGTCCGAGTTTGGTCTGAGCTTGTCCCGGTCAGGTTAAAACAACCCTCAGGATGCTTGCGTGGAAGGTGTTTCCCGAGGGGTAGGGTAGGGTTGTGGCTGGGGGGGAGATTTCAGCCTGACCGGTGGGAGGATAACCCAGACAGAGTCCTCCAGCAAGCAAAAGTTCAGAGTTCGGCAAGATTTTCATGGATCCTTCCCCCACCGGACGAACCGCCACACACTCCTAAGAAGAGTGGCTAGTCGTTGCGTTAGAACAACCTCGTCCGGGAGTTGGGAGAGGCTCATGACCCAGAGGAGCGGAATGCTCTGACCGCCCTGGCGGCGTAGCGGACGATCAGCCGACTTGCACAACCCCGGTTAGAACAGATACTTCGGGGTCATATTCCAGGAGATACTCCTGGTAAGAAAGGTCTTCGTAACGGGTCAAGCCCATGAGTTTGGCAAAGCCATCGGCATGAGGCTGAAAGCCAAAGAGTTCGATGTCGACCTCGGGTCGCAGGAGGTGTTCCAACTCCGCTCGGGGCTCCGGATTGCCAGTGTGTGCTGTGAGGAACTGGCATAAGGCATCGTAATTGGTTTCGGAGTCATCAATCACCGAACCGCTTTCCATCCGCAGCAGATAGCGACTGACCGTCTCCTGTCCATGGTAGAGCTCAAAACCCCATCCGTGATCGTCAGCCGTTTGGTAATGCAACAACCAGCCGGTGTTCGCCTCCACCACCGAACGGTCGGCCATCAAGTACATCCCCTCCACAAGCATGCTGACCCAACCAGCCGTCGGCGGAAACACAAAACCCTTGGCCTGTGCCTTGGTCAACAGATCCACTCCGGCAGCAACGTCTTCTGCTCGGATATGATAGTTTTCGCTGATATCACCCATGAGGTCCGCTGATCTCGGAATAAGGGAAGACGCTTCCACCCTTCTGTGGGGCTCCACCATCGGTGCCCAAGTAGCTCTCTAGCAACCCCGCCATCGGTTGAGGAGTTCCTGCCACCTGAGCAACTCCTATCGTAGAGGCCGCACCCAGATTTCGACAAGTGAGACCTTCCCTGAGTTTGGGCAAGAAGAACTCATCGCTGGCTTTCAGGGTGCGAACAGCGTCAGTTGTGTCGTCTGTGCTCTTCACAAATCGTTGGCCAGAACGACAGTGCCAGATGAACCACGCTGCCAGATCCCCGAGAGCCTGTTCAACGCACGATCCAGGCGATCTACCTCGCAAGACAGTTCACTCGCAAGACAGTTCACTCACAGGACAGTTCACTCACAGGATCGCTTGCTCCTGGGGTCGTGATTGATGAGGCCGACCCACCGTGGATTCCCGAGGGTGTCTCAACTTTGCGATCTTACCCTATCGGCGTCCTTGAAGCCCGTCTACCGGCCGGGGGCAGTCGGAGGAGCTGCTGAATCAACCAAAACTAAGGAGTGGGTTGCCAATCAGGAAAAAGCACTCCCCTCACAGAAATCCCCGGGAGTTTGACGTCCTGTCCGCCGGCACGGTAGGTTCAATGTCGTCTCCGGGACTGAATAGGCCCGTGAATTTTGCTCTGACGATCTGGTCGCCCTGGCTCTTCCCCTGGGTTGTTGGGAGGTGGTCTTGGCGGCAACCAACTGTCGTGAATCTGCGAACTCTGTGATGCAAGTCACCCTGGACTACGGCCGTGGCGGCCTTCAGGTCGAGTTGCCCGAGCAACGGGTGGTTCGGACTCTTTCCATCAAAAAAGCACCACCTCTGGCGGACCCTGTTGCCGCCCTTCAGAAGGTTCTTCGGCAGCCGGAAGGAACCCCGCCTCTGGCGGAGCTGGCTGCCGGCCGCAAGAACGCTTGCCTGGTCATCTGTGATATCACTCGGCCTGTGCCCAATGAGTTGATCCTCCGCGAGGTGCTGCAGCAGCTCCACAAGGCGGGGATGAGTCGCGGGCAGATCACCATTCTCATCGCCACAGGATTGCATCGCCCGAATGAAGGCGAAGAACTGGTGGAGATGGTCGGCGCCGAAATCGCTCAGAATTACCGCATCGAAAACCACCACGGCAAGGCCCGGCAGGAACATACCTACTTGGGAGAGAGTCCCCGCGGTGTGCCGATTTGGATCGACACCCGTTATGTCCAGGCCGATTTGAAGATCACCGTGGGGTTGATTGAGCCGCACCTGATGGCTGGCTATAGCGGCGGTCGCAAGCTGATTTGTCCGGGACTGGCTGCCTTGGAGACCGTCCAGGTGTGGCATGGGCCGAAGTTTCTGGAGCATCCTCGGGCTGACTGCGGGATTTTGGAAGGCAACCCAGTGCATGAGGAAAACACCTGGATTGCCCAAAAGGCTGGCTGCGATTTCATCGTCAATGTGGTCATCGACCAAGACCGTCAGCCGGTCCATTTCGTCGCCGGCGAGATGATTAAGGCCTTCCAAAACGGTGTGGCCTTTGTTCGGGACGTGGTCCGTGATACCGTGCCCGAACCGGTTGACATCGTGGTGACCTCGGCAGCCGGCTACCCGCTGGATACGACTTTCTACCAAGCCATCAAAGGCCTCACCGGGGCTCTGCCGATCGTCAAAGAAGGAGGCACAATCGTGTTGGCCGGCAGCCTGAGCGAGGGAATCGGCAGCCCGGAATTCCAGCAGCTATTTCATGAAAATAAAACGCTGGAAGAATTTATGGAGAAGATTTTGGGCCAAGACTATTTCGTTATGGACCAGTGGCAACTGGAGGAACTTGCCAAAGTTCGCCGCAAAGCTCAGGTCAAGCTCGTCACCGATGGGCTTTCCCCTGAAACAGTGAATAGTCTGTTTGTGCAAAGCGCCCCGAGCATCGAGCAGGCAGTTGCCGAGAGCCTCCAGGAGTATGGCCCCCAGGCGACTTTGGCGGTCATCCCCAAGGGGCCGTATGTGTTAGCTCAGATAGGGCAATAGCCAAAAGGCCTCAGGGTTTTTGAGGACAACGGATCCTCTGCCGTTTCGGTCAGCGATCTGATTTCCAGGACCGGTCCCGTTGCCAGGGCACTTGCCCGCCCCTTTGGATGTGTTTTCGCAACGCTGTTGTCAGAGCATTGTAGAGTTTCCGGTTCTGCTGGGTGGCTGGGCGTTGTTCCTGCGGGTCGTCTTTGAGGTTGTACAGCTCAGGACGGGCGTAAGGGCCATTCTGCACCAATTTCCAGTCTCCTCGTCGCATCGCGTACCAATCCTGACCGCCGAATCCCCCACCTTCGCGTCGCACCCAGAAAAGATCGCGATTGGCTGGTGCGATGTGCTCGCCAAAAAGAGTTGGCCCAAAGGAGACGCCCTCGATGGAGTGGGTGAATTCGGCCCCAGTGATCTCACAAATGGTGGGAAAGATATCCATGGTCATGACTTGGCGACTTGATTCCTTGCCTGGCGGGATTTTGCCTGGCCAGGCAACGATCATGGGGACGCGAATTCCTCCTTCGTACATGGTGCCCTTGCCGCTACGAAGCGGCCCATTGTTGGCTCCGACGCTGACCTGACCACCGTTATCGGAGACAAACACCACCAGGGTCCGTTGGGCCAGACCTGTCTGCTCAAGCGTCGCCAACACCTCTCCAATTCCGGCATCTAAGTGCTCAATGAGTGCGACGAGCTTGGCACGCTTCTGGGGGATGTCTTTCTCCCGTGACTTGACCTTCTGCACCCACTCTGTGGGCGGCTGAATCGGGGTGTGCGGGGCATTGTAAGCCAAATAGAGGAAGAACGGCCGACCATCCTCGGCTTTGGCTCGCTCGCGGAGGTAGCTTTGGGCCCAGCGAGTGAACAACTCGGTGGCGTGTCCTTGTGGATCGATCTGCTTGGTGCCAAAACGCATGTAGTTGTTGCCGTGACGAAGATGGGTGTAGTAGTCATCCATCATGTCGCCAAGAAAGCCATGCACAAAGGCAAAACCTCGTTCGCCCGGCAAGCTAGGGGTGGAGAGCCCCAAGTGCCACTTGCCCACAAGAGCCGTATGATAACCCGCCTTGGAGAGAACCTGCGGTAAAGTCACCACCGCCGGATCAAGAAAGCCCCAGTTGTCTTGAGGGAATGTGCGGATGACCCCGGGAACGCCGACCAGGTCGGGATAACGGCCTGTCAGCAAACTTGCTCGGGTTGGGCTGCAGACCGGGCAGTTGGCATAAGCGTCTGTGAAGCGGACTCCTTTGTCGGCCAAGGCATCAATATGAGGACTCTGCAAGTCCGTTGCTCCGTAACACGACAGATCACCATAACCCAGGTCATCCACGATGATCACCAACACATTCGGACCAGCGGGGTGACCTGGCTCTTGGTGACCTGGCTCTTGGTGACCTGGCTCTTGGTGACCTGGTTTGTTGTGGCTCGGTTTGCTGTGATCTGGTTGGTCGGCAGCTGCCTCTGCGAGGCTGAGTAGCCGGAGTGCAACAACCCAAACCAACGCAAGGGTCGTCAGCGGGATCGGGGAACTCAGTTGGCCTGCGGTCATCGGATGGCATTCCTGGGCGAGTTTGTGCGGCCGTCGGAGGGGAACTGCTTCTCCGATTCTGGCCGTCTGGTTTTTTTGGTGCCTGGTTTTTTTGGTGACTGGTTTTTTGGGACTTGGGTTGTGGGGATCTCAGGGGGTTCTTGAGTCTGGTTCTTGAGTCTGGTTCTTGAGGAGGTTTCAGTTAATCGGCCGGCTGGTAGACTGTCAAACAACCTTCGCAGTCCTGCCTTGTTGTTTTCCTCTTGGCGATTGATGAGACCGATTATGGACCCTCTGGTCTTTGAGCCTTATTACCGGCCGCAAATCTGGGGTGGGCGCGGGTTGGCTGAGATCCTCGGCCGGCCTCTCCCTGACGATGGCAGTTACGGTGAGTCCTGGGAGATCAGCGGCCACCAGCATCATGTCAGCCGTCTGGTGGCCGAGTCAGTCAATCCTCCTGGGGGGATATCGCTGACGGACCTTTGTCGAGATCACGCCACCGCGATCTTTGGAACCGCGGTTCCCTCAGATGGGCAGTTCCCCCTGTTGGTGAAAATTCTGGACTGCCATCGGACTCTGTCGATCCAAGTTCACCCAGACGACGCCACCGCGAAGCAGCTAGGTATTCCTGATCGTGGCAAGACAGAAAGCTGGGTCGTGCTGGACGTTCGCCCCGAGGGGCGGATCTACGCGGGCCTGAAAGAAGGCGTCACACGTTCCGATTTGGAGCAACACTTAGCCGCTGGCACGACTGAGGAGTGCCTTCATTGGTTTGCCCCCCAACCTGGCGACTGCCTGTTTATCCGCGCCGGAACCGTTCACGCCGTTGGCGGTGGTGTGCTGATGGCCGAAGTTCAGCAGAGCAGCGATGCAACCTTTCGGCTGTTCGACTGGAATCGGGTCGGGGCCGACGGTCAGCCCCGGCCGCTGCATATCCGCGAATCGCTGGAGGCCATCGATTGGGACATGGGCCCACAAGCCCCTGTCACTATTGAACCTGCTACTGGCCAACTTGCCACTGGCCAACCTGCTTCTGGCCAACCTGCTTCTGGCCAGGCTACCTCTGCAGCAGAGGCTTCACGGGAGGTTCGCCGAGAACAGTTGGTTCGGTGCGATCACTTTACGATGGACCGTTGGCACGCAGCGGGGACGTTTGACCAGCCTGGTGGACAATTCGCCTTATGGATGGTGCTGGAGGGTTCGGCATCGCTTAGTGTTCCCGCCAGCGGCTATCAAAGGCTTCTCCGCAGGGGGGATACTGTCCTAGTGCCCGCGGCAGCCTCGGACACCCGATGGGAACTCGGGCCAGAGGCAGCGGCCTTGACCTTGCTGCAGGTGCAGTTGCCCGACGAAAAGCACTGAAGCGGGACTCCAGTGTTTTTCAGAAGCTTTGCTTGCTAAAAACATTGGTTGCTCAGGAGTTTTTGACGCAAACAAATCGAGGATGGCTTGATTTAGCAGGTGACTGATCGGCTAGAACAAACGTCTTTGGCGACTCTGCTGCTTGGCTTCTTGTTCTCCTGGCCAAGGAGGAAGGGAGCTCAAGTTGGCAGCGTCGTGCTGCAGTCGGTTATGAAAGAGTCGGGCGAAATCCGGGGCAAAGAGGTCGTCTGGGGTGTGAGCGAAGAAGTACGGCTCAAGCCCAGCCTGCAACCACTGGGCAACGACCTTGGCCCATTGGTCGACCCAGGGGAGGGTCTGCTGAACTCGGTCGCGGCCGATGAGGCGGACCATGGGATGGCCTGCGGTGACCGTCTGCCGCAGCGGCACTCGGGGCTTGCGGTTCTGCGAGATGCTTTCGCACTGAGTTGTTGGCTGGGCCGAGAAAAGCGGCCGGCTGTCCAGCAACACACGGTCGATCCCCAGTTCGGTCAAGACTCCGTTGAGCCGTCCCTCCATCTCACCATTGTCGAAGTAGTCGCGGTGGCGTACTTCCACAGCATAGGGAAAGTCTCTGGGCAGCCTCTGAAGATATCGCTGCAAATCAGGCCATCCCTGGCGATCAAACGTCGGTGAGAGTTGCAAAAACGAGGGCCCCAAGCGGTTGCCCTCCGCCAGGATCTCGACAATCTCCAAAAACTGCTTGGTTGGCCCATCTGCCTCGAGTAAAAGCCGCTCGTGGCTAATGCTGCGAGGAAACTTCAGGGCAAAACGAAAACCCTCGGTCGTCTCGGCAACCCACCGCCGGGCTGTCTCCCGAGACGGCAAGCCGTAAAAAGTGCTGTTGCCCTCCACCGTGTTGAACACCGCCGAATACTGAGCCAGCCAGTCCCGGCGGCGAGCTGCCGATGTGAAGAGTCGTCCATTCCAGCTATCGCTCGCCCAGACTGGGCAGCCTAAGTACAAGAGTGATTGGTGTCCAGCGGATGCTTTGGGGAGGCTCATCAACAGGGTGACGCTCTGGAGGTCATTGGTGTTTGCGGACAAGGCATTCTTGTCAGCTGCCGGTCTCGCGGACCCTCCGTTTGGGGCCGAGCTCGACTGTTGCCGATTGTGGCAGAGGCTCACTCCCTCGGGACTGCCAAAAGCCAATGCAACAACATCTGGGTGGGCATGAGCGACATCTGGGAAGCGACCGCGAGCCTGCCAGACGTTTTCCTCCCGACCCAACTGCCTTCCTTGTTGGCTGATCCCACCGTGCTGAGTGTCCAGCGTCGTTGCCGAATTGGCAAGCTGGGAGCCTTGGGGGCTTGTTGTTGCAGTTTGGACCAGCTGCCATCAGGGGACGACAGCCTTCGCCTGCTTTCGGCTCCTGGTTTGCCTTGTGCCGAAGGAGGTTGGCTGTCCCCTGACTTGTCGGCAGATACTGGAATAGGGCCAATTATTCCGCTATGTTCACCTTCTTGGAAACACGGAACCCTTTCGCTTTCGCCTTGGCAGCTCAAGAGGTCACCGGTGGTCAAATTCCTGATAGCCTTCGGATTGCTGGTCTGCGTTGCTGCCAGCGGAACTTCCCCCCTCTTCGCCAAGGAACTTCCAGCCAGGCCGGCCACGGTATTGCTGATTACCAGCAAGGCCTTGGCTGAGTCCTGGAAGCCATTTGCTGATTGGAAGACGCGACTTGGCAAAGCCACCACAATCGTCACAGTCCAGCAAATCGCTCAGCAATACCCTGGAGAGGATATCCAGGCGAAAATCCGCAACTGCGTCCAATCGTATCTCGCCAACAAGCAAACTCGATGGGTCATCCTCGGCGGTGATAGTCAGGCCAACGGCCGCGGCCACGTCCCCGACCGTGATACCCCTCATCCTCAGCAAGGGCACAACGATATCCCCACGGACTTGTACTACCTGAGTTCAGGAACTTGGGATGCTGATGGGGATGGAATCTACGGGGAATGGGCGGATGATCTTGAGGCGATCGACTACGGAAGCCCCGATGTCGCTCTTGGCCGAATTCCGGTGCGTACGCTGGCTGATGTGAAGGCCTACACCGACAAGATCATCGGCTATGAGAGTCGCTATCCGACTCAGAATTTCGCCAGGCAGATGGTTTACACTTGTCCGATGCGGATGGCTTACCCCAAGCTGAACACCAGCAAGAAGACTCTGGGGGAGGTTTGGCCGCAAGGATCGCTTGAGCAGTTCTTTGCTCACAAGACTCCTTGGGATGGATCTGATTCCGGTGACTACGAACTCAGCCCCGAGAACTGGGTTAGGTTGATCAATCAGAAGCGGGCTGCCAAGCTGCACGTCCACGGTCACGGTTTTCTGCCGGCCTGGATGTTGGAAAGCGGTCCGGTGCACCGCCGGCATATTCAGCAGCTGACCAATCAGGACGCCTATTTGGTGATGACGACTGTTTCGTGTTTCACCGGCCAATACGATGCGGCTGAGGATCCTTCCATCACAGAGGCCATTCTTCGCAAACCACGAGGTGGGGCTGTCTTGGTGATCGCCCCCAGTCGAGAAGGTGTCCCCATTTTCCACAACCGAGCAGACTTTCGCCGTATGGTGACCGAAGGGAAGATGGATGGGACGACCGAAACGCTTACCCGATTCTGGAAACACGCGCTGAGCAAAAATATGACCGCAGGCGAGGCCTTCGCGTCGGTGAAGAAGGATATGGAGCCCCACGCTCGGAAGTCAGCCGGCTATCATTGGTGTCAGTGCGAACTCAACTTGCTCGGCGATCCCACCCTCGATTTACGCCGAAACGACCCAGTCAATCTCAGTTTGACTGTCCCCCAGGTGATCTCCACCGGTCCTCAGAAATTCACCGTGACCGTTGGCTCAACCTCCACTCCTGCGACAGTGTGCTTGTGGAAGGGTGACGAGCTGTACCAAATCGCCAAGACCAGCCAAGACGGCACCGCCGTGTTCTCCGTTGAGCCCAAGACGCCCGGCAAGCTGTTGGTGACCGCAATCGCTCCAAGTGCCAACGCCGCCCTCCAGACCATCCAAGTTCAGAAATAGCCGCCCCAGCCCCCAGAAAACGCCCAACTGCCAAGGTCCAATGTCCCCTCACAAGAGGGGCAAGCGGTCTCTCGAAGAAAATCGCGGAATCGGCTTGCGTGGCACCCCCTGCGTGTGTATTATGATGACATCGCGAGAGGGGGTTCAAAGATCGAGCCTCTCCTCCGCAACAAACCTTCCTCAAATCTCCCGCCCAGAATTCCCACCAACGACAATCACTCCTGACAAAGTCACACCTAACAAAGTCACACCTAACAAAGTCACTCCTGTTAAAAGTTAAGCCTGGCAAAAGTCACTTCTCACCACGAGCAGATCTCGAGATTCCGCTCCTAAGGGTTAAGGTGGCTCACTCCAAACCATTCCTTCGATGAGGGCACGCGGACCTGCCATGATCTACGCCATCCAATCACCTTATACCAAACGTTGCCGTAGTTGTGGTCGTGAGTACTTACTTCGAGGAGATCACTGTGCGGCTTGTCATCGTATTTCTCTGGCCGACCAGGAGGCTGTGATTTGGTCGGGCCAAGAGGATCCCGAGGCCAGACCGCAGCCGATGGACGTTGCTGCCAATTTGTATGGCGAGGCGACTCGCCGGTCTCAACGAGCACAAACACCCGGGGCCGAGGAGTTCACTCGATCAGGTGCTCCATTGCCCCAAGGCTTTGGGGCTTGCCTGGAGGAGTTGCGTGGCCTGGCTGCTGCCTACGCCCGTTAGAAAACCCTTCAGCAAACTCCTGATGCTCGGATCCCATGTTGGATGAAGGAACACGAGCTTCAAGGGGAACGTTGGAAAACTGGCTGCGCAGGGAGACTTGGAGGGGGCCCTCAGAGGGTCAGCGTGCCTTCTTGAGCACTTGCCGCACCGTTTCATGAGAGATCGAGGGAACGATTCTGAGTTCCACAAGTTTGTCTGCCAGGAGGCGGAGAGTCCAACGAGCGTGGCCGGAGGGGGGATCGCCGCCATAGAGAGCGATGATTTGGGCCTCGACTTCGCTGTTGCAGAGGGAGTGACGGGGAGACTGGTCTCGTTTCTTGCGGCTGAGAGCCGCGTGCAGCCCGTCCTCAACGAATCGTTGCCGGATGTTGCTGACGGTGTTGCGATGGCAGTGAAAAGCCGCTGCGGCTTGTTCGTTGGTCCAAGCAGGGCCACCCTGGTCAATGGCCAACAAGATGTTGGCGTGTTTGATCTTGGTGGCATCGGCTTTGCCCACCGAAACAAGCTGCTTGAGTTCTTGCCGTTCTTGGTCGGTCAGGCGTACAACATATCGCTTGCCCATCACTCTACCTCCCAGCAATCTCGGAACAACCCGGTATTGTTCCTGTGGCTGGTCGGCTGCACAAGATGCACATTGACGGCTAACAAGGCCCGTGCCTTCCGAGGTGAGCCAACTATTGCTGAGAAAACAACTGGTGAGGAGATCTTGGCTGCTGAAGACTTTTGGGAGGAATCATCAGCTGGGGAATCCTTCGCTGGGCAATCCTTCGCTGGGCAATCCTTCGCTGGGCAAACCATCCTGCGAGAAACCGTTGTTGGGAAAATGGCCGCAGAAGTTAGGAATTTTCCTCTTGCCAAAACCCCCCACCAGCGTATCGTACAGACGTCACACGAGGGGCTTTTTAGCACCTCTGAGAAGTGGCACACCTTCCTCGAACTTCCCACCCAAAACTCCCTCCAAAGTCAACATCACTCTTCGGTGCCCTAAAACACCCACACAAGAGTGACTGTCCTCAACACAACTGGCCGAGAGCAGCGGAATAACAGTTTCTGGTCGAGAGGTTGGTTCTTCACAACAACTCGGTGGTCTAGCCACCACAACCGACGACCAACGCTGATGGTCCGGCCCGTCTGGAGGACAGGCTTTCGTTCAAGCAAACCCCAAGAGGTTCCAGCGAACTGAAAGACGAAAAAGCCCCCTAAGTGAGGCGGTTCTTTCCAAACCATTCCTTCGATGAGGGCACGCGGACTTGCCATGATCTACGCCATCCAATCACCTTATACCAAACGTTGCCGTAGTTGTGGTCGTGAGTACTTACTTCGAGGAGATCACTGTGCGGCTTGTCATCGTATTTCTCTGGCCGACCAGGAGGCTGTGATTTGGTCGGGCCAAGAGGATCCCGAGGCCAGACTGCAGCCGATGGACGTTGCTGCTAATTTGTATGGCGAGGTAACTCCCCGGTCTCAAGAAACGCAAACGCCCAGGCTGACTCAGAGCAATCGATCTCTTGAGCCTCAGCTGAGTCGACCAGCCGCTGCCTACTCTCGCTAGGGGCCGGTCGCAGAGGATTGGTCAGGATGAAAGGTTGGTCGAATGAACGAGGCTGTCGTTGGGGCAGCCGAGTGCGACCTGACGGCCGAAGATCAGAGTTCGGCCAGGAGGCCTGAGACCCAAGCCGTGGGTGATTGCCCCAAGGGCCTTTTCAACGCCGCTGAAGAGGGAACACGCTCGGGTCAGAATGACTTTGCAGAAACCACGATGCCTCGCAGAGTGGGAAAGCGAGAGACACCCTGCCGACGGGGAATCGGCAGGGTGTTTTGCTGTCATGAGGGCAACCCAAGTTCAGGGCCTTTGCCGGCAAATCTTGCGGAGAAATCGAGGGCTTTGAGGTCTCAGCTTTCGACAGACAGCAAAGCGTGATCAGACAGCTGCTCAACGATGATCTCACTACTGAGGTTGGGAAGAATCTTGGCTCGTCCGGTTGGTGGAAAGGCCGCGCAATCAACGGTTCTTGTGCCGTTTCAGCGTTTTGGGTGAGCAAGAATTTTCCCCAAGAGTAGTCTCATTGGGCTGTCCCAGATGTGGCCGTTGCCCTCCAATATGGTGTTGCATGGATCTGGTGAGGGCCCGACAGGTTGGCCCTCTGCCACAATCTGGAACAGTCGAGCTAAGTCTGTTCGATTTTGTAGTCTTTGAGTTTTCGGTAAAGGGTGGCCCGAGCGATTCCCAGCAGGTTGGCTGCTTCGGTGACGTTGTGGTTGGTTCGCTTGAGGGCTTCTTTGATGAGTTTTCGTTCCCAGTGCTCAAGGTTGAGGGTGTCCAGTTCACTCTCTCCGGCGTCTCGCAGGCCGAGGTCGTCCACCTCAATGGAGTCGCCGCCGGCAAGGACAACAGCACTGTCCAGGACGTTGCGAAGTTGCCGAACGTTTCCTGGCCATTGATAGCTGAGCAAGCGTTTCCGGGCCACCGCTGAAAGCCTGAGCCGAGGCCGGCCGTGCTGATGGCGGAAATGATCCAGGAAGTGGTCGACCAATTTTTCAACGTCGCCTCCCCGCTCTCGCAAGGGAGGGACATCAAGTCGAAAGTTGTTCAGCCGATAGTAGAGGTCCCCTCGAAACGTTTTTTCTTCAACGTGTTTTTCTAAGTTCTGGTTGGTTGCGGCGATCACCCGAACGTCCACAGTGATTTGCTCGGTTCCGCCGACGGGCATAAAAGGGTGGCCTTCCAGGATTCGGAGCAGCTTGGCCTGGGCGGCCAGTTCCATTTCACCCATTTCGTCGAGAAACAGGGTTCCCCCGTCGGCTTGCTGGAAGAATCCGGCGTGGTCTCGATCGGCGCCAGTGAAGGCGCCGGCTTTGTGTCCGAACAGCTGGCTCTCCACAAGATCTTTGGGAATCGCGGCGCAATTGACCGCCAGCATGGGTCGTTCGGCCCGTTTGCTGAAGCGGTGCAGGGCTCTGGCGACCAATTCCTTGCCGGTGCCGCTTTCACCGAGAATGAGCACACTGCGGTCGGTGGGGCCGAAGCGACCAATGCGATCCTTGAGCGTTCGCATGTTCGGGTTCTCGCCGATGAGCTCATCAAAGGCGCCGCTTTGCGCTTGGAGCCGTTGAAACTCATTGGTCAGCCGCTCCTCACGGTAAGCACGGACCAATGCAACCGCAGCGATTCCGGCGGTCCCGGCGGCCACCTCGAAATCGTCTTGGGTGAACCGACCTTGTTGCAAATACAGATGGATGGCGCCCAGCAGCGTGCCGGCGCTGTCGACTGGCACACAAATCGCGTCAGCGAAATGCCGCAAGCTCTCGGTGAACTCCCCCGATTCGTGGTTGCTGACCCACACCGCCCGGCGGTCCTCGATCACCTTTCGACTGAGGCTCTCGCTGAGGGTAAACCGGTCGGACCGTTCCTCCGGCAGGACCATCTTGGGCCGCAGCCGGCCGTCGGAGTCGACCCACAAAAAGCCCGCCACCGAAGCCCGGGTGAGATCTTGAAGCAGGTCCAAGGTGACCCGAATCACCTCTTCCGGATCGGTCGTCGAGAGGTGACGGATCGCCAACTGATGCATCAACAACAGCCGACGGACTTGAGGAGTGTCTTGTAAAGCTCCTAAATGAACGTGGCCTCGCTGGAAAGAATCCACCCGGGCATCGCGAACAATGGTCTGAGTGACTTCGGTGTTGTACCCATCAGTCCACAGGGAGGGGCGTTCAGACGCTTGGTGGAAGGTCAGCTCTGTGGTGCCCACCCGAAAGTAGCACCCCTCCACCAGCAGGGCCTCGTCGGCTTTGGTGTCGTTGACAAACAAACCGTTGAGGCTTTGATTGTCTCGGACATACCATTGCCCCTGGCGATGGAAGACCAAAGCATGAACCCGGCTGGCGAGCCCATCGGTCAGAATGATCTCACAGTCCAGGCCACGTCCGACACGGGCCTCGGTTTTCGGTTGCAACACATAATTCCGCCCAAGCTGCTCGCCGGCGGTGACGGTCAGATAGGAGTACACTGTCGTCCCGATCCCTGGTCTGCGAACCTCACGTCTGCCTCAGACGATTCCACAAGCACTGGCTTTCTTGAGCACTGGCTTTCTTGAGCACTGGCTTTCTTGATCACAGGCTTTCTTGATCACAGGCTTTCTTGATCATCAGCCACCGCAGCCGGTTGTCCCAGTTGGTCTCCGAGCCAGCAGATTCGGCAGGGGCGTTGCCAAAACCCTTGGGACTTGCTGCAGTTTCAACGGAGACGCAACAAGGAAGACTTCGGCTGCCCAGCCCATGCACTGGGGCGTCTCCCGTGAGTTCTTTTGCCTCAAGCGTGTTTAAGCAAGTGGCCATTCGCTGAGCCGTCAACTGCCCTGCAGGGCATGGCCCGTGCCTCCGCTGAACCATTCTCAGCGGGGATTTCCAAGACGGGTGTCAGCGTTTGGAGTGGCCCTTTAGAGTCAATCAGCATTGTGGCTGGTTGAGGACAAGCCATTCGGAAGATGTGAACCGCTTGCCTTGATAACAATGATTGTGGCAGAACAGCCTTGCTGAGGCGAGATGCTGGTGCCTTTTGGCCGGCTGGAGCAGAGGACCGCACCGCGGCTGCGATCAAACTTCTCTGCTAAGAATCTGGAAGTGAACAACCTGGCCAGCCAGTCAGGGGGCTGATGATTCCAACTTCTCTGCAAGCAATTGCTTGATCTTCTCAAGGAGGATTGGTTCTCCGCCAGCATTGTTCGCATTGAGCTCCCCGATCCAGGCATACCGAGCACGCCCGCGGCGGTCGATGAGGTAAATCGTTGGCCAATAGCGGTTCTTCCAGGCTTTCCAGGTTTGAGATTGGTTGTCAAGGGCGATTGGGAAGGTCAGACCGGCTTTGGCAACTTCCTGCTTGACTCGTTGGAGTTTCTTCTCGTGGGCGAACTCAGGGGTATGGATTCCCACGAGGATCAGGTCATCGCGGCCCTGGGCCAGATTGTTCTGCCAGCGTTGATAAGCGGGGAGGTTGCGTTGGCAGTTGATACAACCAAAGCTCCAGAAGTTCACGACCACAACCCGACCTCGAAGATCGGCAAGCGAGAGCTTTTCTGAGTTGATCCACGCGGAAATCCCTGAGAACTCGGGAGCAGGAACACCGAGTTGGAACAGTTGTCGTGAGTTTGTCCCTTGGGGACTTTGCTTTTGGGTGCTTTCCTGTTGAGAGAGCGTCTGCTGGGCCGGTTGCTCAGCCGCAGCGGTTCCCTTCTCCGTCGACGCCATCGGTGCTTTCAGAGCCGCGTTCCCACCAGGCGATTTCCCAACAGGCGATTTCCCAGCAGGTCCTGTGAAGGCCCACCAACCACCCAAGCCCAAAGCAGCCAGAGGGATGAGGCCAAAAACGCACCACCAAAAGAAATCACCCGACTGAGGAAGGGACTGAGAGTTCATTTCGCGTGTTCTCGGCAAAAGAGCAAGTGTTCCCGGCAAACTGCAAGGATGACCGGCAAACTGCAAGGATGACCGGCAAGAAGCCGGGTATCTGAACATCGGTCAGCCGGGCGTAGGCCAGAGCGAACTGACCTTGAGGTGTGCCTGAGAAATAGGCTCGCCAGGAGTCCGGCTGGCGCTAAGGTGCACCGTGATCAAAGTGCACAGTTACAGGGCTGTACACTCTTTGAACTAGACAGCTTTTCATCTGGACAATCCTTGTGTGATTCAGTCTCTAAGCTGCACAATTGTGAGGGACTCCTGATCGGTTTGGCGTCGAAGCCGCGACGGGCTATTGGTGGCTTCGCAGGTCAATCCAGGAAGGTTCTGGCACATCGTGATGTTTGTGAGGCAGATCACGAACGATTCTTATCGCTGAGAGTATGAACGTGACTTGTCGGTAGTCACCAGGAGGTCACCGAAGGAATGGTGACCCTTGCCAGGCGGACTGTTGGCGAATTCACAGCAACTCCCTCTGCACTTGGTTACTCTTCCCCACCTGGGAAAGTCCTGCAGACATTTGCCGAGGGTCGAGGACGATCAGCTCAAAATGAACTCTCGACTTGGTGGAGAGGAATGATGACCACAGATAGCACATCGTACGATGCATTGGATTCCCCGTGTCCCGCCCATGCGTTGTTGGATCTGATTGCCAGCAAGTGGACCCCGATGATTGTCTACAGTCTGCGGAGCGGGCCAAGCCGATTCAGCGAACTTCAGCGTCAGATTGGCGGCATCTCACAGAAGATGCTTGCTCAGACTCTGCGAAAGCTGGAATCCGACGGTTTGGTCCGCCGAACTGTGCATCCCAACTCTCCGCCCCGAGTCGACTATGCCTTGACCGAGGAGGGCCAGACGTTGGTTGGTCCTCTGCAAGCTCTCTGTGATTGGGTGGCTGGGTATCTTGAGCGACGTCGGGCTGCTGAAGCAGAAATTTCCGAGCTCTCCCAAAATGGTGTCATCGCCGAGTCCGCTGTGACTCACTCAGCTGTCAATCACACGGCGGTTGCCGGTGCTGATGTGACTGGTTCTGTTCCAACCAATCCACAGCCGCCAAAGGAACTCTCCGCAAACGGAGTGGCCCACTGATGGTCTTCGAGTGCCGACCGCTGTGGGAGAGGCTTCCGAATGGCCGGGCACCAGTGGAGAATGGAGTCCGAAGGGTTCTGGGCACCTGCTTGGAGCAGGCGTAGACAGGACGGTGACACGCACATGGATCCAAACATCGTTTTGAGATCATCCCTCCCTCAAACTTCTCTGGAGATGACGTGATGCGGCTTTTCCTGCTCTGTCTTGTCAACCTGAGCTGTCTGCTTGGACTCGGGTGCGGACCCGGAGGCGACCCAGATAACGGGAACGGAGGAAAGCCCAATCAGGGATCTGGCCACCGAAATGCTCAACCCGGCAACTCATAATGCTCAGGGGAGTGTTCGATCGAGAAGTCCAGCGACTCATGCCAGCCCCAAGAAGTCTCTCCTGAAGCAGTTCCCTCAGGGCATCTGCAGCCTTCTGCATTCATTGATTCTCGGACAGTCTCCGACTGAGAGAGGCCTCACTCCCTCCTGTCCGGGCTCCCGCTGATCACACTTGGTCCGAGACCGAGGGTCGGTCGTTGAACTGCCCCAGATGTGGCCTGAGCTTCCCAATGTTGCTGAACCGCTTGTCTCGGGGTCCCACAGGCTAGCCCTCTGCCACGATCCGGGATCGTCGAGACAGAAGGGAATCGCCTGAGGCCTGACAGGTTGACGCCTCTGATCCTTTCCACAAATTGGGTGCGGCGTCTTTGGTCAGAGGGGTGGCAAACTGACATCAGATCACCAAACCCGGCGTTGCATCAACAGGTTAAGGCATGTTTTCACGGGCGTGTCCCGCAGATGGAATTCTGCTGGTTGGCCACGGCACACGCGACCCCCAAGGAATCGCGTGTTTTCACCAGACGGCGAAGCTATTCCGGCAGCATGCCGTGCAACACGGCCTGGCTGGCCCAATCGCTTTCAGCTTTCTGGAGTTGGCTGAGCCCAGCATTGCTGACGGTTTTCGACAACTTGCCAGAGCTGGCGCTCGCAGGGTACTGGTTGTGCCTGTGCTGTTGTTTGCTGCTGGACACGCCAAAGTGGACATTCCCGGCGAGGTCAGTGCTGCCAGCCAGCAGGTTGGTTTGCAGGTGACAGGGCAGACACAGCCTTTGGAGTGGCAGAGTTCCCTGTTGGAACTCTCAGCTCTGCGGTTTCAGCATGCCCTAGATCAACCTGGCCAAGGTCAACCTGGCCAAGATCAACCTGGCCAAGATCAACCTGGCCAAGATCAACCTGGCGGAAGCGAGATTGGTCTTGAGGGATTTGGACAAGCTCAGCTGTCTTGGTCCGAGCGGACTCTTTGGTTGCTGGTTGGTCGTGGCAGCCGAGATGAGAACGCGGCCACAAATCTTGCAGAATTTGCTCGCCGGCGAGCAAGGCTGATCCGGACTGATGAAACAGCTTTGGGTTTCTGTGCCCTCACAGAGCCCCCCTTGGAGACTGCCCTGGCAACCGCTGGGGCCAGCGACGCCTCAACTGTGGTTGTTCAGCCCCACTTCTTGTTTCCCGGCCTTCTGCCTCGCCGCGTCTGCGAGACTGTCAAAGAGTACGCTGTCCAGGCGAAACACCAACGATGGGTCCTGACAGACCTTCTCGGTCCCCACCCTTTGCTTGCTGAGGCACTCTGGGGCCGTGTCTGCCAGTGTTCTCAGGAAGAACTTCCTGCAGGCGAACTCCCTGCAGGCGAACTCTCTGCAGGCGAACTTCCTGCAGAACGAGTTGCAACCAGGGAAGAGCCTTCCCAGACCGAAAGCGGCAAGCCACAGCCCTGATTTGCCTCTCAAAGAGTTCTGTGACGATGGTTTCCGTTGAAAATCTTTGCTTGAGGTCAATCGATTGGTGGGAAAGCTCCTTTGGGGTTGCCTTGAGGAACACTTCTGGCTGAATCGGCCCCTCTTGCAGAGTAAGTTGGACAGGAAAATGAACTGACACAACCAATTCGCCGAAGGAACCGAAGGGGCATCTCCTGAAAAGCTGTCAAAAGGTCAGCGGAGCATGTTAAGGCTTTTCAGGGAGGCTAAGTTCCTGGGCTGGGCTTGGGTTCTGAGCTCCCCAACAGCGAACTTGAGAGGTTTCGGCCTGAGGATCTCAGACCGATCAATCCAATCTTGTTTGGCAACTTCACGGGTTATAGCATAAACTTCACCAATTCCGAATGGTTGGGGGCTCGGTGGTCTTCGCCGAGCTTCACCCAAAAGCTGCCTCCGCGCTATCACTGTCTTCCAAAAACAGCAATTGCCGATGAACACCTGAAGACAACCGCTGGACAAAACTTCCAACAGCAAAGATCTCCAACAGCGAAGATCTCCAACAGCGAAGATCTCCACGAGGGTCCGAGGCTTTTCACGATGATTGCCTCCAACGTCGTTGAGTGTGCGAACAACCTTGAGTTGGAAGTGACAGTCATCCCGGAAGGCCGCAGAGAGCGGTTCGTTCACTCGGCATGGAACATTCCAGACTTCACGCGATGGTTTGGTCCTGGTTGCCCTGCCACTTGGAGAAGACCAACCCATCCTCTGCACAACCAGAACCATCAACCAGGTGGCCACTCTGAGCGTCTGGCGAAAACATGGCAAATTCGGCAGACAGCTCAGAGATTGTGCGACAGTTGCTTGTCAAGAGATCCGCAACTGGTCCAGAGATCTTTGGGTGTTGCCGAAACGGTGGCACTCTGGTGGTCAGCTTGTCAGCAGCCACCAGGGCAGTAAAGCAAGTACGAGCGGGTGGAAGCCTGCGATGATACCCACGTCAAAAGGGACTACAGAATGAAACGATCTGGTCGGTTGGGCCGTCCCGCAATGTTTGGGTTGGTCAAATGGTGGCGGCTGGCGGTGCCGGCCCTAGCACTGGTCATGGCTGCGGGCGGTTGGCTGGCAGCAGGACTGCTGGGCACTTTGGTAGGGACGACGCCGGTTCACGCTGAACCTGGTGGCAACCGCCAGATCGACCGCAAGATCACGATCACTGTGACCCAACTGCTGCGTGACGGCCATCTGTCGCGACGGCCTCTTGATGACGCTGTCAGTCGGCGGTGGCTGACGAACTTCTTGGAGACGTTGGATCCTAGCAAGGCTTACTTCACCGCTCAGGATGTTGAGCGATTTCGCCGCCGCGAAAATGATTTGGACAACTTTGCCAATCGTGGGGATATCAGCTTTGCCCATGAGGTCTTTCAGGTGTATCTGCAGCGTGTGGATGAACGGGTCAAATTGGCCCAACAGCTGCTGGAGGCGACCCACGATTTCACCGTCGACGAGAGCATCGTGACAGATCCTGACTTGCTGGATTACACCAGAACCGATCAGGAAGCTCGGGAACGTTGGCGGAAACGAATCAAACACGACCTGTTGGTGCTCAAGGCTGACAGCACCAAAGCTGAGGACAACAAAGCTGAGGACAACAAAGCTGAGGACAACAAAGCTGAGGACAACAAAACTGAGGACAACAAAGCTGAGGAGGCGCTAAAGAGGTTGAAGCGACGTTATCGCAGTTTTGCGAAACGGATGCATCAAACCAGCGACGACGAGCTGTTGGAGATGTATCTCTCGGCAATGAGCACCTCCTTTGACCCGCACACCACATACATGTCTCCGGAGACGTTGGAGAACTTCCGCATTGCCTTTCGCTTGCAATTAGACGGCATCGGAGCCTCGCTCAAATACGAAGATGGCTACACCATCGTCGCTGAGATTGTCCCGGGTGGTGCCGCTGACCGAGACGGTCGCCTCAAGCCAGGAGACCGGGTAGTGGGCGTCGGCCAGGATGACGACGGCCTGATCGAAGATGTCGTTGAGATGAAGCTCAGCGATGTCGTCAAGCGAATCCGCGGCGAGCGAGGGACCATTGTCCGCCTCGAAGTCATCGCCGCAGGCAAGACCGAGCGGACCATCTACAACATCACCCGAGACAAGATCGAACTCAAGGGAAGCGAAGCCCGCAGCGAAATCCTGGAAGTCGGCCGCAAACCCACCGGGCAACCCTACAAAGTTGGTGTGATCAATTTGCCTAGCTTCTACATGGATATGCAGGCTGCTCAAAGCGGCAAACGGGATTTCAAAAGCACCACCCGAGATTGCCGAAAATTGCTGGAAAACTTCGCCAAAAAAGATGTTGACGTCGTCGTTATGGACTTGCGAAATAACGGCGGAGGGTCATTGCCAGAGGCGATCAACTTGACTGGGTTGTTCATCGACCAAGGGCCTGTTGTCCAGGTGAAGGATTACGAAGGCAACGTCGACCAGCATGCCGATGAAGACCCCGGGATGGCGTGGGAAGGGCCGCTGGTCGTCTTGACCAGCAAGCTCAGCGCCAGCGCCAGCGAGATCTTTGCCGCTGCTGTGCAGGACTACAACCGAGGGCTGATCATTGGTGACCCAGCCACTCACGGCAAAGGCACTGTCCAGAGCTTGCTTGATTTGGGCCGCATTCGGCATCGCCCTGGCGACCGAAATCCTCCAGAGAAGTTGGGGGCCCTCAAGCTGACGATGCAGCAATTCTACCGGCCTAGCGGCGACAGCACCCAACGGCGAGGAGTCGAGGCTGATATCCAACTGCCCAGCATTATCAGCAACATGGACATCGGGGAGGCCGACCTCGACTTTGCCGTGGAGTTCGACAAAGAAGAACCCGCCCAGTTCCAAAAAACCGGTTACATCGATGACCCCATCCGTCGGCGTCTGCGGCAGCTTTCGCAGCGCCGGGTTTTGGCCGACCTCGAGTTCCAAAAGCTCCAAAAGAGAATCGATCGCTTCAAGCAGATCAAAAACCGTAAGAAGGTCACACTCAATGAGGCCAAGTATCTTGCCCAGCGGAAAGAACTCGAGGATGACCAAGACGAAAAGCAAGAAGAACAGACCAACGCCTACAACCGCCCTGTTGTCGAACGAGACTTCTACTTTGAGGAAGTCTTGAAAATCACCCTGGACTATCTCCAGGTCGTTCGCCTCGCTCAGGCGAACTGAGAACCGGCCTCAACTGAGTGACTGTCCGAAAAGCGTCCTGGCACAACGAGGATTCCTTGCATCAAGACTCGTGAGCCACCAGCCGTTGTGCCTCCGCCACTATTTCGGACAGACTCTCAGACCGGCCTAACCGACATCCAAAGGCCGTTGCCTCCGGGGACGCTCTGGGGTCGGAGAGACTTGAGGCGCAATCCGTTTTCGGTTCAGGCCCTCCAGCAAGGAGATGCCCGGAACCACAGGTCTTGAGGGCTTCCCCCTCAGGTCTGCCACCGGGGGCGCGGTCAGCCTCTGCCGATCAAGCCGGCCGCCTGTCCCGACCCCGGACAGGCGGTCTTTTTGCGTTGCAGAGACACCTCAACGCGAAAACCCACTCAAAGGCGGACCTGACCACAAGATGGAACCGGCCAAGAGATGGAACCGGCCAAGAGATGGAACCCAGCAAAAGCAGAAGTTGCATCAGGCAGAGACCGGCCAGGGACCCAAAGGGCACCACTGCCGTTTGTGAGCACCCGAAGACCGTCTCAGTCTTTCAGGCTCAATGGAGTCGCCCCAGTTGGTGGGCTGACCCTGAAAGAGTTGTTCCAGCTTGAATGTTCTGGCTCGAATGTTCCGAGTCATCTCGACCTCAGCAGACAGCCGAGTTACATAAAGGTCCGGGTGTGGATCTCCAGCACCTGGGAAACCCTCTTCATCCGTCAACCCCAACTTGAGAACGGGCTGTCCCTTTGATGATCCCGGAGTTGGTGAGAACCGTCATTCTCGGTGTGGTGGGTTATTTCCTGCTTCAAACAACCATTTGGCTGATTGTCTTTCGTTGGCGGTATCTGCCTCATCTGAGGCGGTTCTTCGAAGATATGCCCATGATGACAGCCTCTCGGTACTCCGCTGAGGTCAACCGCGAAGACATCGAGTTCCCCACCCGCGATGGTCTCATCCTCCGAGGTAGCTTTCTGCCTGCCCTGCAGCCCCCCACCAACAGCAACAACCCTTCCCAAGTGAACGGCCAGCTCAAGACCAGTCCAAATCACTCCATCGCAGAAAACCACACGCCAGAAACCGAGCTAGACACAGCCGGGCCAGAGAGAACTGAGCCAGAGAGAACTGAGCCAGAGAGAACTGGGCCAGAGCGAGCCAGCCCAACTGAGAGGGTGCCGCGTGGGGTGGTGGTTTTCTGTCATGAACTCAATGGAGATCGGTGGAATGCTGTTCCCTACGTGGGTCCGCTGCGGAGGGAGGGGTTTGATGTGCTGACCTTTGACTTTCGCAATCACGGGCAAAGCGACTCCAGCCAGGGCTATCAACCGATGCCCTGGGTTACCAATCACGAGTTGCGGGATCTTGAGGCTGCCCTGGACTACCTGGCCCTGCAAAAGCCCGGCGTCCCTGTCGGGTTGCTCGGCGTCAGCCGCGGAGGGTGCACTGTCTTGTGCTTGGCTGCTCGCCGGTCCGCTGTGAGGGCTGTCGCCACCGATGGCGCCTTCCCGCTGATGCCCACCTTGTTGATGGCCCTGCGAAAGTGGATGCGTGTGTACACGGCCTTGGCCTGGTTCTACCAAAGAGTCCCCAATTGGCTTCTGGCCTGGCATCTCGAATGGGCCGTCCTCAGCGCCCAGGTCCGCCACCGGTTTTGGTTCTATCGGCCCGAGTCTGCTGCCTCCCGCGTGACGCAGCCAACGCTGATGGTCCACGGCGGAAAAGACGGATTCATTCCTCCAGAAGTCGCGAGCCGATTAGCCCAGCGCGTTGCCGGATTGCAGCAGTTTTGGGTCGTTCCGAAGGCCAAACACAATCGCGCTATTCTCGCCAGCCAAACTGATTACGGAAAAGTTTTGGTCGATTTCTTTGTCAAGCACCTTGGCCAGCCAGATGACCGGGCAGATGACCAGCCAGATGACCAGCCAGCCGATCGATCGGATCGTCGGTCCACCCAGCTCAACCCTTCTCGACCACAGGCGACCAGGGACCCTGCCCCAGAGGCTGGTCCAACTGTCTCCTCGCAGCTCACCAGCACTTTGCACGCGCAGCAACCCCAGAGGTCGGCCGCACCTTTGGTCAACGGCAGGAAAAAATCTGCTGGAGGCATTTCAGTGCACGGATCGGCCCAGGGCCTCTTGCTGCAGTGAATCGAAACCGCCCTGTTTGTCACCAGAGGTCAGTTGCCAGAGATTGATTGCCAACTGAGTGTTGATCAGTCATTGGAGTCCTCGTTGGATGGACGGGGAACCTCCCAGGACGGTTACTCAATGAGGATGAGCACTCGACTTCGGGAGTGGTGGAACCAATGGTCAGCGGGAACGAAGTGGTGATCACCGGGGTCGGCGTTCTCTGTCCCCTTGGCATCGGCTGGGACTCAGTGACAGCAGCCGCGGAGGCGGGCCAGAGTGGCATCACTCGTGTCTCCGCGTGGGCCGATGCGGGCCTGCCGATCTGTCTGCTGGGCCACGTCCCTGGCTTCGACCTGCGGCAGGAGGTGCTGCCCCGCAAAAGCCTCAAATTGATGAGCCGTGATGCCCACCTGGCTGTCTCAGCGGCTTTGCGAGCGACTGCCCACGCTGGACTGATTGACCTGCAAGCCTCCCCCGTCTTGAAACTCTCTCATCGACCAGCGTTTGATCCCAACCGCATCGGAGTTGTCTGTGGGGCTGATATCGTTCGGCTCGACCTTGCCGAGTTCCTCACCGTCTATCAAAAATCTCTCTCTCCTGAAAAGCTCCCCGCTGCTGGTGACTTGCCGACCAGTCACCAACACACAAGCAGTCAACTGGCCAGTTGTCAGTCCAGCAGCCAATTGCAGGGGACGAGCGACTCAGGTTGGTTGGGTCATCGCTGGCGGTTCGCCGATTCCCAGAGTTTTGCCACAGGCCATGCTGGCGAAGCTCCAGTGGATTTCAACTGTTGGGATCCACAAACTCAGCAACAGTTTGATTTCGCTCGTTGGTTGCGTGAGGGGGTGCCCACCATGCATCCGTTGGCCTTTCTCAAGAATCTGCCCAACATGCTGGCCGGTCATGTGACGGTGGCCTTGGACGCCCGGGGCCCGAGCAACACCATCCAGCTCAGAGCGGCCAGTTCGCTGGGGGCGATCCATGAGGCCGTTCGGGTCATCCAACGCGGAGCCGCCGATTGCATGCTCGCAGGAGCGGCCAGCAGCCGCTTGCATCCTTTTGATGCAGCACGGGCGGCTCTCACTGAGGAGATGGCCTTGGGAGACCACGACCCCGACTCGGTGATGCGGCCCTTTGATCGAGCTCGCTGTGGTCGAGTGCGTGCCGAGGGTGCCGTTATGCTGGTCTTGGAACGCCTTCAGCATGCTCAGTCCCGCGGGGCCTCCATCTTGGCAAGGGTCGTCAGCACCGCCACTGCCACAGCCGCTCGTCGCCTCAGCGGTCGACGCTCCACCGCCCGGCAGGCCTCGGCTGCAACGGTCGCTGCCCTGAGCCGAGCGATCAAACTGACCCTGCAACAATGCGACCGCAGGCCTGCTCAACTGGGCCACATTGTTGCTCAGGGGCTCAGCGGACCGCTGGCTGATCGCCAGGAAGCCGAGGCCCTTCAGACGAGCGTTCCTGGGGTCCCTGTGGCGGCCCCCAGCAGTTACACAGGGTTTCTTGAGGCCGCTGCTGGTGGCCTGCAGGCTGTCTTTGCTCTGTTGGCCCTGCAAACAGGGCGTATTCCACCCATCCGCAACACCACCTCTGTCGATCCTCAGTGCCCGGTCCCGGTGATCTCGAGCCAAGCTCTGCAAGGACGACCCCCCTCAGCCCTGCTGGCCAATGTGACCGGCCAAGCCCAGGCAGCCGCGGTGTTACTGGAGAAGGTCGAATAGAACCTCAAGAAATGTCCTGGTTGGGCCTCAGGAGCTTGACAATCTGAGAGGAGATCTGGGCCAGCGCTCGTCCGCGGTGGCTGAGGGCATGTTTGACCACCGGCGAGAGTTCACCAAAGGTGCGGTGATACTCCCTGATTTCAAAAAGCGGATCGTAGCCGAAGCCGCCACTGCCGGCTGGCTCTGTGCGAAGCCGTCCCTGACATCGTCCTTCGCTGGTGGCCAGAACTTCTCCGGTGGGATCTGCTAAGGCGACAAAGCTGACGTAGTAGGCATTGCGTCGGGACTCGGTTTTGCCCTCCATTTCCGCCAGGAGTTTCGCGTTATTGGTCTGATCGGTCGCCCCAGGACCGCTGTATCTGGCTGAAAACACCCCAGGGGCGCCGTCGAGAGCGGGCACCACCAAGCCGCTGTCTTCTCCCAACACCCATCGGTTCAGGTGCTTGGCCTGTTCCGAGGCTTTCTTCCGGGCGTTCTCCTCAAAGGTGTTGCCGTCTTCGACGACCTCCAATGCCGCAGGGAAGTCTTCCAGTGTTTGCACCTGGAGGCCATGAGGCTCCAGCAGCTCCACCAACTCCTGACGCTTTTTGAGGTTGTGCGTGCCCAACACGAGCACAGGATGTTCGGTTGCAGGAGTCATTCTGAAATGAAGCAGTCTTGAACAAGCAGTTTTGAAACTCAGCACCCTTAAGGATCAAGAATGAGAGCCGGAGAGGTTGTGCCCACCCAAGGCTGAACCTATGGGCCAAGCTCGCCAAGTACGGGATCAGCCCAGTCATCGGGCCGCCCGAGCCCAAAGCCAAGCAAGCACAAGATCAACGCGAACACAAGATCAACGCGAACACAAGATCAACGTAAACACAAGACAACGTAAACACGAGACAACTCAGACAAAGTCCAGTCTTGTGGAAAGAAGTTCAGTAAAAGCCACCCCTGTGAAAGCCTGTTCAGTTAAGGTCCAATCCTGAAAAACCAGGGTGAGAACAGGATCAACCGAAGCGGGTGGCCCTGGCCTGGGGGGTGTGTCCCTGAGGGATCATTCGTGCCTGAGGGCCTCAATGGGGTCCATCTTGGCCGCACGCAGGGCTGGGTACAAGCCAAAGATCACCCCAACTCCGACGCTAATGCAAAAGGCCAAAGGAATGGAAAAGGGCACGATGGTTGGCTCCATCGTCCGGATGACCTCAGGCAGATCGTCGATGAGGCTGGGGGCAGCTTGTTGAAGGGTCTCTCGGCTGAGCTCGATCAAGGGGCCACAGGTGATTCCACCAAGGATTCCCGTGACGCCACCGATGACGCTCAGCAGAGTGGTCTCCACGAGGAATTGGCGAGTGATATCGCCACGACGGGCCCCCAGGGCGCGGCGGATGCCGATTTCGCGTGTCCGCTCGGTGACCGTGGCCAGCATGATGTTCATGATGCCGATGCCGCCAACGACCAGCGAGATCGCGGCAATCAACCCCATAAAAAGCATGAACATCAGTCGGGTGGTTTCGGCCTGACGAAGCAACTCCAGAGGCACCACGACACCGTAGTCCTCTTTGGGATGGTAGCGATCCAGAGTCAGACGAACGACCTCGGCGGTGGCTTCGACATCTTTGAGATCAGCGACATGCAAGGTGAGTTGGCTTAGCTCGATGATTTCGCCTGTCCGGGAACCACCCTGGCGCTGAACAACCTGATCGCCGATCCGTTCCCAGAGGGTCTGAATAGGCACATAAACGTCGTAGTTAAAATCTTGGGAAGACAACGACCCACCGATTCCCGCGGTGGGAGTACGGAGCCGAGTGACACCGACAACCCGGTAGACATCACTTTCCACTCGGATCGTTTTGCCCACAGGCTCTTCAATCGGAAACAAACGCGCTGCGGTGCCGCTGGCCAGCACACAAACGTTCTCTTCGGCATCCAGTTCGCTGAGGAATCGACCACGTGCCGGATTCAATCGGTTCAACCTCGCATACAGCGGCTCACAACCCACCAGCCGAATGTCGATCTCACGAGGGCCAAATCGAGCAACTCTTCGCAATTCGCGGATCTGCAGCATGTTGTCAATGGTGGGGATCGTGTCTTTGAGCCGCCGACAATCCTCGCGCTTGATCCCATACTCAAGAAAGAAGTCGGTCGTGGAGAGTTTTTCCGCTGGGGGCTTCACCGTCCGCACAATAATATTGTCAGCCCCCAAGCCAGCGATCTGCTCCTGAGCTTTTCTGCTAATTCCCTCCCCAATTGCCAGTAGCCAAATCACGCTGGCCGTTCCAATGAAAATACCCAACACCGTTAGCAGAGAACGCAACGGGTGCAGCAGGAGGCTTTTGGCTCCCAGTTGCCAGGTCCGAGGGTTGACAAGCGTTGTCGGCATGGATCCTACCGATGACTGATCATCGGTTGCTGCTTGATGGGATTGGCTGGTCTGGTGGCCTCGTGTTGGCTGTGCGTGGTTCGTTGGTCGGTTTGCACTCGGCCGTCACGAAGCCGGATGATGCGGTGAGCTTGGGCAGCAACTTCGTCCTCGTGGGTGACCAAGATGATGGTCCGACCTTCTTGGTTAAACTCGCCTAAGAGTTTGAGGATTTCCTGGCTCGTTTCTGTATCCAGAGCGCCTGTTGGCTCATCGGCTAGGATGAATCGGGGGTTGTTGATCAGGCTGCGGGCAATAGCGCAGCGTTGCCTTTGGCCGCCAGAAAGTTGTGCCGGCCGATGTCCGGTGCGTTCTCCCAATCCCACCCTTTCTGCCAGCTCCTGACACCGCTTGCGGTCCCTAGCTGTCACACGTCCTTGGTAGAACAAAGGAACTTCGATGTTCTCCAGAACAGTCAGTTGGGGAATTAGATTGAAAGACTGAAAGACAAAGCCGATCCGCTCTGCCCGAATCTGGCTGAGCTGGTCATCGCCCATGCCCGCAACATCATCTGGGCCCAAGAAGTACCGACCGCTTGTTGGACGGTCCAGGCAGCCAAGCAGATTCAGAAGGGTGCTTTTGCCGCTGCCCGAGGGACCCATAATGGCCGCGTAGTCGCCTTCGGGAAACTCCAGGGTGACCCCTTGAAGCGCACGGACGACCTCCCCACCCAGGAAATAGGTTTTGGTCAGTTCCTCAACCCGAGCGGCCACTTGCATGGTCATTGGCTCGTCCGTCTATCTTTGCGGCAGCGATGCCGCAGTGGCCTCTCCAGATAACTTCTCGGAGAAGCAAGAAACCTCTCTGAAACTCAATAGATCCACTAGTGGTCGGTTTCCTT
>CAZYKP010000029.1:0-83986 GCA_964648025.1 uncultured Pirellulales bacterium
CTCCAAGGCGACAAACCACCCTCGTTGCTGCCCGCCTAACTCCGTGAACGGTTACGTTTGGAGAGACCCACCCATGGACCGTCATCGGTTTTGGCAGATCATTGGCAACGCACGCCAAGCGGCTGGGCAGGATGATGACTACTTTCTGGAATTGGTCGAGCAACAACTGCTGGACCAGTGCCCGCGGGAGCTGATCCAATTCCACGAAATCGCCATCGAACTCTTCCACGAGGCAGAGCATGATGACCTTTGGGCTGCCGCCTTCATCATCAACGCCGGCTGCTCAGACGATGGCTTCATGGATTTCCGGGATTGGCTCATCAGCCAAGGACGACAAGTCTATCAAAAGGCGATGAACGACCCTGAGACCCTCGCCGATCATGTCGTGATGGATACCCAGTGGGAGGCCGAAGGGCCCGATGTGAGGCGGTCGGCCCGTCATGTGTACAAGCTCGCCACAAAAGAGGAAATCCCTCCCGTTCCTCGTCTTCCCCAGCCGACCCTATGGCGAACCATTGGATAAGTCCACCGCCGACGACCGGTTTCCCAATCTCTCCGCCGCTGCCGATCGCCGGTACCAGCTCTAGTGGTCCGTCAAGGAAGATCTCTCGGATGGGAAAGCAGTCGCTTCATGTGGGAAATGCGTCATGCCATCCAACAATCTCTCCTTGACAATCGCCTAGGTCGCTTTGTTCCAACGAACTGGTGCCAACGAACTGGTGCCAACGAACTGGTGCAAACGAAACTCCCCAACCCACACAATTTCCAAGCGGTCATCCTACTGACCTTCGGAGAAGTTTTCGACCCAGGACGAAAGCCCTGATTGCCGGATCAAAGGTGCCCGCTTCGTCGAAGACTTTTCAGGGAATCAGTAATCGCTCAACCGCTGCTCGGCTTGGCGGATCACCTCAGCAACATCAAACTGGCCAGCCAGTGTCTCCAGCACAATCTCTTGGCCTGGCCAGCCGGAGACCTGGTTGACCGCCGAGACGGCGGTGCTGTGGCTTTTCTGGCCGAAATAGCGGCTCATCTCACTGTAGGCGGCGCGGGTGTATTTGCGAGCCAGCCACATAATCAACATCCGCGGACGCGTGACGCTTTTGACCCGGCTGCGTGTGTGAAGAGTTCGCGGGTCGATCCCTAAGATCTCACAGACAACCTGCTCGATGTGGGCCAAGGAAACAGGCTGCCGACGCCGGCGGGTCAACTCGACCAACCATTGGCGGACAACCGGAAGGGTCGGCCGGGTGTGCAACGCTCGTGCGGTTGCCTGAATGCGATTCAGCGCCCCGAGCATCTCGCGGACCCCGCCGACAACCTCGCAGGCGATCAGCTCTTGAACATCCTCAGGCACCTCACAGTCCATCTGGTTGACCAACCTGCCGACAATCTGCCGACGTGTTGCCAGCTCAGGCGGTTCAATGCGACACACCATTCCCCCGGAGAGTCGGCTAATCAACTCAGGTCCCAAGGCGGTCAGGTCCTGCGGTGGCCGGTCTCCAGCTAACACAACCTGCCGTCCCTCATGATGCAACGTGTTGACCGTATACATCAGCTCGGTCAAAGTCGCACGCTTGCCCTGAAAAAACTGCACATCATCCAGCAACAACAACTCCACCGAACGATACTTTCGGCGGAAACTCGGCAAGCCTCCACGCAACGCCTCCACAAATTCGCTGGTGAACTGTTCAGCAGAAAGATAAACCACCTGGAGGGAACGATTGGCCTTCTTCGCCGCCGACCAGATCCCCTCCAACAAGTGAGACTTACCCACACTGACAGGCCCATGAAGATACAATGGGCCCAGCTCGCCAGGTCTTTCCACAACCATCTGGGCTGAGGCAAAGGCCAGCCTGTTGGAAGGACCCACTACAAATGTGTCCAGCGAGGCAAACCGTCGACGCAACCGACCTGACCGACTGCCCAAACCAGCACGCGAGGACCCCGAACCGTCTGCCGAGCGGTGACTCGACCTTGCGGTCGCCCTCCCGAGAGCTGCTGACTGCTGGGGCTGCTGGGGCTGGTCGGGCTGCTGGGGCTGGTCGGGCTGCTGGTGATGTGTCGCAATCGACCGTTCTTCTGGGGATCGGGGAATCGTGTCCTCTGCCTGCGGCGGTTGAGGGACCTTGGCAGCCGGAGCCTGACTTGTTGGGGGAACTTGGACGCAGTCAGCAGAGGGTCCGCCTGGGGCGGCTTGCAGGAGCTCAAAATCAAGCTCGGCCAGGGGCCCGAAGACGTCACGGGCGGCAGCGATCAGCTCCTGGCTGCAGTTCCGCTTGACCAGATCCAAAACAAAGCCATTGGCCGATTGAACAACCAGCGTTTGCTCTCGGGCCACCAAAGACCCGCCTCCCAACCAAAGCTGGTAGCGTGTGTGCCCAACCCGGCTCCGGACCGCCTGCTGCAACCCGGCGTCGATCGGGCTGGGAGAGGAGGTCTGGGTTGCAAGGTCGGTCACCGTCTCTCTCCCATCTCGACTGTCATCCAGCCGAACGCTTGGCCAAACACCACCAATCAACGCCCAGGCAAAAACCTGCCGCTCACCCAAAACCGTCACGCGATCTCTTAGCCGCTTTTGCTTAGCGCTGGCTCTTCAGAGACCAAGCCCCTGGATCTCAGGACTGCAACCACCCAAAGATTCCACGCATCAAAGGAAGACCCAGGCTGATCCGCAGATGTCCCAAAATCGGGCAATTCCCAACAAGGCCCACCAGAAAGCTCATCGACCGCAGGCCAACCTGCTTCAGATGCCGGTTGAGCAAGCAAGATGTCTCACTCGTTCTGGTTGAAACGGTCAGCAGCACTACGCCGAGAAACGCCGTCAAGATCTCGGCTGCTAGCACTGCTATCACGTTAAGATAACTCAGCCTGGAGGGGGTTCAAGCGACTTCGGCGGCCGGGGGTGAGTTGAGGAGGCGTTGGTGCTGTGGTTAGGCCCTTCAATGGATTTTTCTCGACTACATGGTGGCGGTGGAAAAGCTGTCCGTCTTGGCCTCAAGCAGCCGAGCCACCGCTGTCGGATCACTCCCCCATCAGTGGCCAGGCCGATTGATCGTCAAATCGCCTCGGGACCTGCCCCACCATGTGACCAAAAGAAGACTCCAGGAACCACCGGAGCTAGCCTGGGAGAAGCTAGGGCGGTGATCCCTGGAGAGAAGGTGGATTTCGGAGAGTTTGGAGAGCGAGACCCAGGCAGTCCGCCTCATGGCTGGATGGTGGCCCGAGTGCTTGGCAGGCCTCAATGGTCTCCCAGGCGACTGCTGAGCTTTTAGGAGAACAGCTCGTTGATGACCTGGCCGCCGTCAACGGTTTTGATGGGTCGGCCCAGCCCGGTGAGGAATTCGTAGTCCGGGTCAATCTTTAAGGTGTGACAGAATGTGCGGAACAAGTCAGGCACTGCAATCGGGCGGTCGGAGACATTCACGCCTCCAGCATCGGTTGCTCCGATGACCTGGCCTCCTCCAATGCCGGCGCCGGCCAGAATCGCGCTCCACGCCCTGGGGTAGTGATCCCGACCGCCACGAGGATTCACCCGGGGTGTGCGACCGAACTCGCCCATCCAAATGACCAGGGTTTTCTCCAGCAGGCCTCGCTGGCTGAGGTCAGTCAAAAGATGAGCAAAGGGCTGGTCGATTTGTCTTGTCAGCTGACGGGTGCGATCGAAGTTATCGAAGTGAGTGTCCCAGTTGCCGTGATTGATTTCAACGAAGGTGACGCCGGTCTCGATGAGGCGGCGTGCCAGCAGACAGGCATTCCCAAAACCAGTGCGGGTGTACGCGTCCCGAGTCGAGGCTGGCTCCTTGTTGATGTCCAAGGCCTGCATTTGCGGGCTCAGCACCATCTCGGTCGCCTGGTGGTACAGTTTGCGGTGATCCTCGACTTGCTGCTGGCCGCCTGTGGCGGCGAAGTCTGCCTCCAGGGCGTCCAACAACCGCAGGCGACGATTGTGTCGAGTTTGCGGAGTCAGGATACGGGAGTTCTCTGGCATCCGTGAGGCATCGGCCACTAAGAACGGATCATGCTCCACTCCCAAGAACCCCCCGCCGCCACTCTGGCGGCCTCGGCTGCCAATGCGGACAAAGGCCGGCAGTTGGCAATCCTGATCAGGGATGTGATAGCTGGCGATCGAACCCAGGGTGGGATACTTCACAGTCGGGCTGGGGACGTAACCGGTGTGCAACTGGAAGGTCGCCCGAAGGTGGTTGCCTTCTTTGTTGGTCAGCGAACGCAGCAAGGAGACTTGATGCAACTGCTTGGCCAATTCGGGCAAGTTCTCGGCAATCTGCACCCCAGGGATGCTGGTGGAGATCGCCTTGGTCTCCCCTCCGTTGCGATGGCCCGGCTTGGGGTCCAACGTCTCAAACTGGCTGGGCGCCCCTTGCATCCACAGCAAGATACAAGACATCCCTTTTTGCCGTAGTTGAGCAGCTTGCAAAGCTAGTGTGTCGGCAAAGGAGCACAAGCCGGTGGCGACCCCTCCAGCGGCAACAGCTCGCAGCATCTCACGCCGGCTGACCACCCCTTGCCGCCCCACCTGCACATCGGTCTGGTGAGACAGTGGAATCTTCCAAGAATCTGAGGAACTCATAGCTGGACCTGTCTTTTTAGCAGCCTGAAGAACGAATGAATCTGTTGACCTGAATCCGCGGTAAGCCAGTCCGGCTGCCCCGAGCCAGGCTCGAGCCTGGCTCGATTGAGAGCCAAAAACATTGAGAGCCAAAAACATTGAGAGCCAAAAACACTGTGGGACCGCAGGCAGGCGGCCAAACAATCTATTCATGGAAATCGGCCCCCTGAAAATTTAGCAACAATCTGGAATTTTTTGCAGGGAACGATCCCCGGCCAGTGCTGTGAATGCACTCAGGCTGTTCCCTCGGGGCACCTGGTGTGAAAGACTACCGTCGGTGGAGGAATTCCGTGGAGTTGATCAGGGCCCAGAGCAGATCTTCCAAGGCCTCAGGACGATCCCCGACGAGCTGGATATACTCCAAACAAGTTCTGAGCTCTTGGTTGGTCGGCTCCCGACCTAGACAACGCAGATACAGCTCCACCGTTGCCATTTCGTTGTCCTTCTCTCTGGCGACCAGCCTTCCCAAGGCCGTTGCGGTCGAACGGGCGTTGATGCTGCGAGTCAGCGTCGGCGAGTTCATCAATGCCAGAGCTTGTGCGACTGAACCGGTGACCTCATCGCGTGGCATGCTGGGGTCAAAGCCAAAGGTTCGGGCAAACTGCCTCCGGTCGCTGGCCTGAGCGCCATAGAGACCGAATCCCCTGGTAGGAGCCTCAGCAACACCGATGGCTCGCAACAAGTTGTCATACAACTGATCGCTGCGAAGCCGCCGGGGCGGACATGTCGCCAGACTCTCGGCGCTGACCGTCGCGCCGGGCATCCTGGCAGCACGCTGATAGGCATCGGTGGCCATAATCGTTGCCAGCAACCACTTGACATCAAATCCGCTTGCCGCAAATTGTGACGCTAGAAGCTCTAAGGTTTCTGGTGAAGAACAAGTTCGATCCGGTCCGAGGTCGTCAACGGGGACATAGAATCCCTCACCGACCAGCTCGGTCCACATACGGTTGACAAAGGCTTTGGCAAACCAGGGGTTCTCAGGTGAGGTGATCCAGCGAGCCAGGGCTCCGCGACGGGTGGCATCGCTGGTGCCTTTGGGCAAGGTCTTTTCGTCGTTCCAGAACAGCGCTGGGGTCATCAAGGTGCCTTGGCTGCTGGGGTCTTGCAGATCAGGCATGAAGTGTTCGCCGGATCGTTTGAGGCGACGACGGAGCCTTGGGGGGATGCGATCGGGGTTGACCGAGATGACCTCGAAGCTGCGGCGGTTGGCCTCGCGGACCGGTCGCACGGCGATGCGGGGGAAAAAAGCCGCCAGGTGGTGAAATTGCTCTCGTTTCCAACGATCGGTCGGGTGATCGTGGCACTGAGCGCACTGAACCTGCACTCCCAAGAACACCCGTGAGACCTCCGCAGCGGTTTCCTCGGGTTGTCCCATTTGGGCGAGGATCAGCAGTGTGCTGCCATCTTCCCGCACATCGCCGGTGGCGGTGATGATTTCCCGGGCGATTTTGTCCCAGCCGACGTTGTTGTTGAACTGCTCGGTCAGCCAAGCCTCGGCCGCTGGCAGAACTAACAGCGCTCGTTCTTCCAGACGACGTGACAAGATGGTGTCTCGCCAGAAACGTGCCCAATTCCTGCCGTATTCGCCACGACTGAGCATCTGCTGCACGGCATGCTGCCGTTTGTGCGGGTCGGGGTCCAACACAAAAGCGGAGACCTGCTCAGGCGTGGGCACTCGGCCCAGCAGGTCCAGCGCCGCCCGGCGAAGGAACAACTCATCATTGACTTGGCCGGCCGGTTGGGCGGGGGTCAACTGGCTGTCGTCCAGATCGAGCAAACGGTTGATCTTGGCAGCTGCTTGCACCGGAGAAGGGAGGTCCGCAGCGCGACAGTCTGTGCCAGATCGTCCGACCAACGCCAGACAGGTCACGACGCTGCACAAGAGCAAGGTCTTCGGGTACCCTCGCAGTCGGGGTCTCATCGGCATCGTGTGTTCTCCAGATCGGCCCAAGGTGGCTGCAATGAGGAATGAGAGGCGGATGCCAGTGGAAGGGTCGCCCCAGCTCCACTTTGGTCTCCCCCAAGGGCTTGGGCTTCCCCCGGCGGACCATCGGTTCAAGGATACTAACCCCTATGCGGAGCACGGGTTCCGAATTCGAGGGCCAGAAACTCACACCAGCTTGAAGAGGGGATCGGTCACCTCATCAATCGCAGCGAATCTTCGTGCTGGACCTGAGGCTTGGCAGCTGAGGCTGGAATTGAGGCTTGGCAGCTGAGGCTGGACAATGGTGCGGATTCTGAGCTTGTGTGCTGATTGGGGGTAGCGTGTTTTCGGGTTTCTGGCTTGGCAGGGGGAGTTTTCGAAGCCCCGAGAATCCAAAGCGTTTCCAAATTTTAGGAGAATCTGATGATGAAGATGGCTTTCTGGCAGGTTGTGGTGGTCTGCAGCTGTTGGGTTGGGGTGGTGGCTGTTGGATTGGCAGCTGACGAGCCTCAAGAGCTTTTTGATGGCAAGAGCCTTTCAGGATGGAAGGTCCAGGGTTGTCAAGCTGAGGTCCAAGATGGGGCGATTCTGTTAAAAGCCGGCAACGGTGTGGTCTATCCTGATCAGCGTTTTGGGGACTTTGTCTTGGAGCTGGAGTGGAAGGCCCTGAAGAAAGACAATTGGGATTCGGGAATCTACTTTCGTTGTGAATTACCCCAAGGCAAACGCCCTTGGCCGAATCGGTGGCAGGCGAATTTACGCCAAGGGCAAGAGGGAAATGTCGGTGGGCTCAAAGGAGCCACCAGCCGAGGTCTCGTCAAAGACCGCCAGTGGAACCGTTTCAAACTCTCCGTCCAAGGCAGCCAAGCCAGCTTGGAAATCAACGGCCAACCAGCTTGGCAGGCTGAGGGGCTCACCAAAAAAGACGGCTACATCTGCCTCCAAGCCGAAGTCCCCGGCGGCGGACAGTTTTTGTTCCGCAACATCCGCATCACCAAGCTTCCCTAATCCCCTTCTCCAACAACTCTCCTCTCACAAAACACCAGCCCAAGCACCGCTAGGCATCGGCTGTTAAAAACAGACAAATCCTGGCGATAGCCAGCATCTGTCCCAACGACTCACCTCTGCTGAATCGTTGCCGAGGGTGACTTTTCGGCCCTTGCGGAGGGAAAGCGCCCATCGCCGACCGGAGAGATCGATCGCCATCCTCCGGTTGAGAGTCTTGCGCTCAATCCCAGTCGTATTCTTCCCCCCTTCTCTTCTCCCCTGCCTCCAGAAAGCAGAGTCTAAGGACGCTTGCTTTTTCTGATGGCAGGCATCCCAGCCAAGGGAGTTGACAACCTCGTCTCCTTTAATGATATTGAGACTCAGTTTCAATTGTCATCGGCGATGATGCATCTATTCTCGGGATAAAACGACCGGCTGTCTCAGGAGGGCGGATTGCGAGCTGAGAGATGCTCGGGCCAGTTCCCACTCGGGCCAGTCCAGGCACGGGCCAGCAAACCCACGGGCCAACAAACCCACAGGCAAGCAAACCCACGGGCAAGCAAATCCTAGGCCCGGGAAATCCTAGACCCAGGAAACCCTAGGCCCAGGAAACCCTAGACCCAGCAAACCCCAGGCCCAGCAAATCCACGGGCGAGATTTTTCGAGAGGATCGCCGCAGTGCTGCCAGATGAGCTGGAGAAGGTCTCCAGGGACCGGTTGGTGATGGAGAAGTAGGATGGCGCAACGCTCTGTCGAAGACGAACGTGACCAGGTTTCCGCACAGCAGCCGCCCAAGGAGCTCATCACTGATGAGCCAGTTCCAGATGAGCCAGTTCCAGATGAGCCAGTCCGGAGTTCTCCGGTGGGCCCGAGAAAGGTGTCCTCAGAGGAACTGCTGCAGGGGCAGCAGGAGTTGTTGATCCTGCACAGTGGAGAGGTGTACCGACTCAGGCACACCCGGACCGGCAAGCTGTTGCTCCACAAGTAGCCTTTCCGGCCGCCCCTGAACTGCTCGTGGGAAAAATTCTTGCTCGTCCTCAACGCTAGAACAGCCTCAGAACCGCTGATTCGGCAGCCTTTCCACAAACCGGACCAGGCAAGATTTTCCCCAGCCTCAGTCGTTGGACTGTCCCAGATGTGGCCGTTGCTCAGCCATAGGTTGCGGCATGGACTCGTTGAGGGCCCGAAAGGTTGGGCCTCTGCCACCATTTGGAACAGTCGAAGGAGACGCCTGCTGGGAACACCTTCATCACCGCAAGGCTAAAGGGAACGTCCCTTGTGGCGTGCCGCCCCGCTGCCGAGCGGGTAAGCTCTGCTCCTTCGGCCCAACCCTGCCCCGCCAATACCCCTCCTGTGAGCCAAACGACTGAGCCAAACGACTGAGCCAAACGACACTGGGGTCCAAGGACACATGGGCCAAGTTTCCAACACAACGCCGCCGAGAACCGGAACGCCACCAAGGGCCTTCCCTCCAGGAATTTGCTCAGACTGCACGCTTCCCCTGGGAGCGTCCCTTGCAACCAAGGGAACCTGTGACCGACCAGCCGCGACGCCAGCCTGTGCTTTACGCTGGCGCATATCCGCACCTGAAAAGCCCCGGGGGATCGCTTGAACTAACTCCAAGCTGGTTGTTGAGAGAATCCGGACCTTCGAGAGCCCCCTCAGTTCTCTAGTTCGGCCTCGAGGTGAAACTCAGGGGGAATCAGTTGGACTTTGCCTTCCCGGTCCACACAGGCCAAGGTTGTTTGAGCCTCGGTCAGCAGCAGCTCGTCGTGGAAGAGCAGGTATTGATGAATCACCTTGGCTGCCGTAGTCCGCACGACCTTTGTGTTCAGCCGCAACATGTCATCATAGCGAGCAGGGCGACGGAATTTGCATTCCACCTTGGTGACGACCATGAATAGCCCTCGGTCTTCCATGAGGCGATAATCGCCACCGTTGGCTCGCAGGAGCTCCGTCCGCCCCATTTCGAAATACACGAAGTAATTGGAATGGTGCAACAAGCCCATCGCGTCGGTTTCTGCATAACGCACACGGATGGCGATCTCATGTTCTCGCACCATCAAATCCACTCCATCTACTCGTCAGTGAGCCGGTGATCATTCATGGTCAAAGCCTGGAAGTCCTCCGGTCTCCCGAGGATCTTCCCCCTAGGTCGGCTGCCTGAGAAATACGCCCCGCCTTCGCCCGGGGTCAACCCCGCTCTTGATCAGCCGCCTACGCCCAACCCACACCAAAGAGCGAGAACCAACCCAACGGAGCCGCAACGAGTCCAAGACCCCTCAGCAGGAACTCCTCGGCAATCGCTTGCCAGGCAAAACCCGCCTCAACATGAGTCACTCAGGTTCCGCCCCGTGAAGATTGGGTGGCATCGGCGTTGATCGAACCTTAGCAATCGCTTAGACTTAGCGAGATTGAGTCGTCCTCTAGAGCGGACACAGCCTTTGGTGCCCCGAGCAGTTCCCAGGTTTTGGAGGCGACAACGAACAAGCCCCCCCAGACTGGAGCGACTGTGATCTTGCAAGAGTCTGTCACCGCTCATCTGGCAACCGCTCATCTGGCAACCGCTCCGCTGGCAACAAAGTCCCTGGCAACAAAATCCCTGGCAACAAAGTCCCTGGCAACAACACTTCTGGCAATAACACCTCTGGCAATAACACCTCTGGCAACGAAGTCTCAAGTCTTGCGGAGTGCCCAGCGTCTTGGTCACAAAACCATGAAGGGGTGTGGGGGAGAACTAGGCGGCCAACCAGCGGGAGTCGCCAACGGGCGGTCTGGTCACCGGAGTCCGTCATCGGATTGGACAAACAGCAGCAATCGGCTGCCAAAGGAGCATCCATGAGTGTGGGTGAGGGAGCGGGAACCAAGAGTGGGTTGCCCACAGCGCGTGGACGCAACTGGCCAACGATTCGCCAGTTCACCGTCTTTTTGGAGAACCGGGTCGGTCAACTTTTGGAGGTCGTTCGCCGCTTCGAGGGAACGAAGGTCCGGATTGTTTCCTTAAGCGTCAACGAGTCGGTTGAATGCGCCATTGTGCGTTTCTTGCTCAGTCATCCCGAGCAGGGGCGTGAGGTGCTTGAGCGAGCTGGTCTGGCGTTGATCGAGAGCGACCTGATCGGGGTCGAACTTCCCCCAGGCCCCCAGCCACTTCTGACCATTTGCACGGCTCTCTTGCAGGCCGAGATCAACATCCACCAAATCTTTCCTTTGATGCTGCGGCCCACCGGCCAACCCGCTGTGGCCCTTCAAGTCGATAATCTGGAAACTGCCATGGAAATTCTGGATGAGGGTGGTTTTCAGATGGTGCGGGAGGACGACCTGCTCCCGGACGAGTAACCGCAAGCTTCCGCTCGCCCAACAGCGGGGACCGGGAGGCTTGTTGTCCTCTGCCCCAGAGGGAATCGGTTGTTGAACTTCGGTGTATCCGCGAGTGATTGGGAAGAAATCCGCAGTCGTTCTGCTCGTTGGCTCTCTTGACGGCGGCCTATCGGCCGCCATGATGGGCGATTTGAAAAACACCCTCGGGAACTGGGATGGCCCATCGCGCTGAGCGTTGCGATCGTCTCCTTGCAGATCATGCTTCTCTGGGCAGGTGATGCCTCTCTGTGCAGAGGATTTGTTACTGTGGAGATGAATGGTCGCCTTGGAGGTGATCGGTTGGGTGTGTCTGGTCACGAGGTCAGCCTGGTGGGTTTTGCGTCTTGTCCACCTTTTTGGGAACACCCCGTACTCAGGTTTCCCCAACAATGGCCATCCGCGTCACATGTCCGGCTTGTAACGCAGCCTTCAAAGTCCACGAGCGATTCGCTGGCCGGGAGGGGTCGTGTCCGCAATGCGGTGCCACGATCCAGGTACCCACCGCTGAAGAAGCCCAAAAAGCCCTCCAAGCCACCAAGGCCGCCGCAGGACAGGCAAGCAAAACCGACGCCCGAAAAACAGGCTCTCGCACAGACGGCTCAGCTGGCCCCAAAGCCGGCACAGCCCCATCAGAGTCCCGCCCGCCAGAATCACGATCGAGGCAGCCAGCAGCCAGCCAATCACAAAACGCCGGGTCCACAGCGGCCGGGGCCAAAGCCGCCACTAGCAAAACGACCACTAGCAAAACGACCACTAGCAAAACGACCGGGACAAGAGCCGCTGGGACTCAAGCTGCTGGGACACAAACAGCCGAGGCAGCCAGCCGGACGGCCAACCGATCTGCGACGGCCTCTGCCGACCGGACAGCCGAAGCGGGCCCCTCACCGCTGCCCAAGCGGGCCAAGATGGGCAGTCTGATGGAGGCAGCGGGGCTGACCAAAGACGGGAGTGTTCGCCGAGCACCTCAACCTGCCGGGAAAGCGGGTGGCAAGACGGGCGCTGCCAGCCCGGGAGGAGCTGCCAGCCCGGGAGGAGCTGCCTCTGCTTCAGGCAATGCGGGAGGCGGACCGGCAGCCGGTGGTGCGGCAGCGGCGGCCGGAGCCGACATGGGCGATGTGGTCATCCACGCTCCGGACGAGTTCATCAGTGCTGGCAAGACCCTGGACGGGCGAGCGATTGCCAAGCCGGTCTCCCGAGAGGATGTCAAGTTCAGCTCCCTCTGGGCGGTGATCATTGGCGGCGGGGTGTTGTTCTCGTTTCTGGCGGCCTTCACCTTAGGCCGAATCTTTGTCGAAAGTCCCACCGTGTTGAACTGGGCGGTGATCGGTCTCAGCGGTCTCGTGGCCGTTCCGCTGGCGATGCTCAGTTATTGGGTCTTGACAGACCCCGAGCTGGAGCAGCACACCGGATGGAGCTTGTGGATTCGCTCGGCCATCTGCGGAACCATCTACGCCGGTCTCTGGGTCGCCTGGACGATTCTCAAAAGCTTTGGCTACGGAGAAGAGCTTGTCAGCAGTCTCGTTCTCTTGGTCCCCGTTGTGGGCATCGGCACAGCCGCCCCACTGGCCTGCTTCGACCTCGAACTTGAGAACAGCGCCGCCCATTTCGCCGCGTTTATGGGCGTTAGCTTGCTGCTGCGTGGGGCAGCCTGGTTGCCCTGGATTTGACGGGCGACCGATGGCGAGAAGCGCGAAGATGGCGAACCGGTTGATGGTTCGGGTGTGTCGTTTGGGAGGAGTTGGGGTTGGGGAGCCTCGGCTGCTTTGTTGGCAGTTCTCTTATAGGGGAGGCTTTTGACGAGGCGACGGTTGTTCTTCCAGGCTGTGTGCAAGCGAGCTGAGGGAGGGAGGCTGGGTTGACCCATTCCCAGCACAACTACTACATTGCCAGAGAGTTTGACGAAAACGGAGCGTAGCTCAGCCTGGCTAGAGCGCTGCGTTCGGGACGCAGAGGTCGTAGGTTCGAATCCTATCGCTCCGACTTGTAAGTGCACAAATAGCAGGGAGTTACGACAAGCCGATTTGGTCCACTAAGGGCCGGATCGGCTTGGTCCATTAAGTGCTCCACCATTCTGTCACGGGGCTACAACTCGGGCGCGTTCCAGCACCCAAAAACCGGTTCGGCTTGCTCATCGTGTCCGTTTGGGTGCACGTGAAGCCCGAAACCACCCTACCCCACTGTGACCACCAAGGGCTTCGCTGGCAGTGAATGCCAAGAGGCCGGCAAGTTCCTGGATAGTGCTTTGGGAAACTGGAGAGTGCTTTGGGAAACTGGAGAGTGCTTTGGGAAAACGGACCAAGCACACTCTCTCCGCCGAGTTTCACCAGAGCCAGCCACTCCGACAAACCGATCAGCCGACAAACCGATCAGCCAACAAACCGATCAGCCGACAAACCGATCAGCCAACAAACCGATCAGCAACGGAGTTGAGGGGGCTCCGCAGTCCCCAGGAAATGACTGCTTCCCTGGGACGGCGACCCTTGCTGTCGATGTGCAGCCCTCGTCGTCAGACACGACCAGGCGACCGACGATCAGGCAGTAAGTAAACTGAGGACTGCCGCTTTCTCCCACTGGTCAGTGATTTCCCCCATCCGGTGAGCCATCAGTTCCTCATCTCCATCCCGACGTGACGACGAACCTCATCGGGACAGCGACATGGATTCATCGCAGACGCTGCTTGTCGACTTCGGCCGTCTGTGGGCTGAGGCGGACAATCTGTGGGATCGAAATCAAGCGACAGCCCCATTTCGTGGATATGTGAGCGCTGACTACCTCGCGGTCTACCAAGGCCTGAATCGGCTGCGGAAACGTGTCCGGACGGTCCTGGAGTGGGGCTCGGGGTTGGGGGTCGTGACAATCATGGCCAGCCGCATGGGCTTTGAGGCGTACGGAATCGAAGCCGAGCAAGTCCTCGTCGACCATTCCGAGATTCTCGCTCAGGCCTACGGCCCCCAGGCGTGCTTCACACAGGGAAGCTTCATCCCGGACGAGTTTCAGTGGAACCCCGCCGCTGGAGACGAAGTCGACGGCACCATCATCAACGCCCCGTCTGCCTATCAGGACCTGGGGATGAACCTCCGGGAGTTTGATCTGGTGTACGCCTTTCCCTGGCCAGACGAGCACACCTTGTTCCATAACATTATGCGCCAGTTCGGAGGGAAAGACTCGCTCTTGCTCACCTACGATGCTCGGGAAGGCCTGCGACTCTATTCGCTCGGCATCCGCTGAACACCCGACAGGCTGGCCCCTTTTCTCAAGCCCCAGCACCCAATGCGCGAATGAGTGCGCCGGGCGTCACTCCCGCCCCCAGTGTCCGGGCCCTGATCCAAGACGGACACCACAGCATCTCACTTGGCCTTGCTGCTGGACGCTTGTGAGAACATGGCCCCACAAGGCGAAGGCCTCGCAACAGGCGAAGGCCTCACAACAGGCGAAGGCCTCACAACAGGCGAAGGCCTGAAGCGGGCCAGCCACGATCCGGCACCGACTTCGAGTCATTCCGCCGGAACATCATCGAGGTCTTCAAGACAACTGGTGGAAAACTCCCTCCGGCGAGTTCGTGAGGGATGAAGCTCCACCACCTCCGCAAGCGGGCGTGGAGGTCGGTGCTTCGATTCGCAGAAAGGGAAAGATCGCAAGATCTGCCGCGTGCTGTCGGCTGCTGCAAGCGACCCTGGTGGGACTCATCTTCAGGTTAGTCCCACCGCCTCAAAGCCTACGAATACGGGGGTTTCGTGCACTCCGGTGGGACTAGTGGGACTAAATCCGGCTAATCCAGAATCGCAGTCGAAAAGTGAGTTCGGATCGGAAGCACCCACCAATCAGGGGTCGGGCAACACAGGCTGATCCCACAACTCGGGCATGCCACTTGAGAGGTCGATCCTCTCTGCCGAGGGTGGGCTGCGGAAAATCGATTCTGAAACGGCCGGATTGAGTCCCACTAGTCCCTCCCTTCCTCTGAGCTAGGAGCAAACAGGCCTCAGGGAAACAACTTGTTAAAAATTGCTGAAGAGTTGGTTGGTTTGGGCGCGCGGCTGGATGTGACCGATGCTGGAGAGCTTGTGATCACGGCTCCGGCTGGCGCTCTCACTGGGGAACAGTGGAAGCAGCCCGTTGCGACTCCGGAGCACAAGCCACTTTGAGTGAATCAAAGATCCAACGAACAATGCCCCTACGGGCAACGGAATCCCCTGTGCAGTGCCAACTGTTGGTCAACTCAGTGAGGATCTCTCATCTGGCAAAGTTTCCAGCCATGGCCGACCTCGAAGGGGCGCTCAACCGCGGCTACACACGCGGACCCATAGGGGACAGCCGAGGTCATGCCGGGAGTCGTCGGCTCCCATCGTCGGGAAATGCTAAGCTTTCATTTGCCCATGGGAACTTCTTCTGTTAGCCTGCGACAAACTATCCAAGAGCTAAGCCCCAACACTCTTGAACCGACATATATCTCCTCAGGCGACACTCAACGCCGAGCCACAATCAGCCAACGCATTCCCGCGTAGGATCCCGGCGAAGAATCCGCCTCCGATGTGATCCCCCTTCACAAAATTCCTAACTCCATTGTCCAAATCCCCAGTCCCAAGTTCCCAGTCCCAAATTCCCAGTCCCAAGTTCCCAGTCCCAAGTTCCCGGAGCTTCCTGTGTTATCACGGATTTGCATTCTGATTGTTGTAGCTGCTCCGCTACTTGCCGCTGCGGCCCCATTTGCTAGGGCTCAAAGTCTTTTCGAAGAATCCACAGTCGAGATTGCCGCTGGTTCCCCGCCCCTGATCAACGTGTCAGTCTTCCCCGGCGCAGCAGGGTATGAAGGCCTCAATGGGCCGATGGCCTCAGGAACCTTTGGAGACGGGACGGTCCTGGATTACCGATTCTTCAATAACGACGGTCTGATCTTCAATGATCTGGGATACGCCAACGGTGGGACGGGCGTTGTTGCCCCAGCCACCGCGACCAACTCCAGTGGTCTCAACGGCGGGGCCATCGACTGGGCAGATGTCTGGACCACCAGCGACCCCGCTGGAAGTCCTGCCGATTTCACCGTCGATACGATCGCTCGCTCTCAAGGGGTCACCGGCACCATCGATATCTCCGGCCTGGAGGCCGGCTCGGTCGACTTCATCTACGGCACATTCACGAATCCTAACTCCGTCACCTTGACCATGAGTGGAGCGGGCCAGCCGGATATCATGGCACAAGCCAGTGCGGATCCCGTTGACGGCATCAACACGTTGTATGCGTCAACTTTCTTGTTCGGCGACGCGTCTGCCTACGACACCATCACGTACGAATATACCAACACCGACATCGATGGCTCTCGTGCCCGATTCCTCGGAGTGGTCGTGGATGATGTGGAGGTCGCGCTTCCGGTGGAACTGGTGAGCACCGACTTCGATGGTCGAACGGTCTCCGATGCAACTGCCAGTGATATTATTTGGGAGACTAACGGAGTCGAGACCCCGGGCGACCTCACTGCTGTTCCTGTTGGCGGCGGTCCCTTTGGCGGGCTCTTCGATACCGACAACGCCCAGGGCCACTTCGCCCCGGATCGCAACACCGACAATGAGGGTCCTTGGAGTGTGGACATTCCCTTGAACCTCTTGGCCTCTGAGCTCGTCGTCGAGGAGGTGGAGCTGGATTGGCAGTTCTTCAACAACGGTGGGAGTTTTCAGACCGCGAATCGCACGACCGAGTTCACCGCGACCTTGATCGGCTCCGACTCCGGCGAAATTGGCTCGGCGGCGGTGACTGTCACCGGCATCTCGGGGCTGGATTCGATTCGCTTCTCCGGAGGTCTGACACTGACCGATACCGAAAGCTACACCCTGCAGATCGTCGCTGACGGTGTGGCCCCTGGGAACAACACCGGACTGGATGGGATTCGCGTTCTGGGAACCGTCAGCACGGGGGTGATCCCCGAGCCAGGCAGTCTCGCCCTCTGGTCGCTGATCGCCTGCAGCTGCCCCGGCCTTGTCCTGCGAGGCCGCCGGGCTGTTCGGTCTGCTCTCTCAAGTCCCCGCCCTCAGGACGCGACACAAAACGCGCCCGCCGCGTGAACCTTCGCGTTCGGCCACCAGAGGGAATCTGGCAAGTGTTGCGACTCAAACTTAACTACGAAGGGGTGTGGTCAACCCTCCGGTGGCAAGGGTCGATTCAAAGACGGCTTCGGCCTGGGATGAACGGAGCAGCGTCGCCACGCAGCGATCGCAAAGTCGAAGGCTCAGCAGTCGGAAGAGCCTTCATGGTGCCCACTGCCAATGCTTTGCTGGTGCCAAGCTTCCTGCTTAATGACGCTAGTTCTATCACCTATGCTCCACCGACAATCCGGGCTTCCGTTGGTCGCCCTGGGTCGAGCACTTTTCTGGAGCTCAGTAGGTTCCCTCAAGAAGTCTGGCTTTGCCGAAGAGGGTCCAAGGCTGGTCAATCCGCAAGGCCGACCGGCTGACCTTCGGAGAAGTTTTCGACCCAGCGCATTCCGTCTGCCCTTGTTTGTGATGACCTCATGGGGGCAGCCTGAGGCACCACAGCAAGCCCGCATTGCCGGACGAAACGCCCTGCTTCGTCGAAGACTTTTCAGGGAATCAGTCGAAGGTTCGGCTCAAAGAATGATCTGGTGGTGTGCCTCACAACAGGCTTTGCTCCTACCGATTCTGATGGCAGACGCCGGTGGGCTGAGGCCCCGCTTGGCAGCGAGGCACGCTTGGCAAAGCCGAAACTCGAGCGGGTCATCTCTCCGGCTTTGCAGTTGACCAGCTCAAGAGAATTTCTGGAACTCATTCATCTCAGCCGGGCTGCCGACGACCAACGGCGTCCGCTGATGAATACTGGTCGGCTCGATCTCCAGGATGCGGCGGTCGCCATCGATGGCGATTCCACCTGCCTGTTCGGCGATGAAGGCTACCGGATTGGCTTCGTACAGCAATCGCAGTTTGCCTTGCGGGTTTCGCGCCGTTGGCGGGTACAGGAACACGCCTCCCTTCAGCAGTGTCCGATGGAAATCGGCAACCAGTGAACCGATATAACGCAAGGAGTATGATCGCCCCGTCTTGCCGGATCGCAAATGGGCGAGGTAGTTGCGGTAACGTTCGGGGAAGCTCTCCCAGTAAGCATCATTGGACGAATACAGGGTGCCACACTCAGGCATGCGGATGTTCTCATGGCTGAGCACATAGGCGCCAACGGCTGGGTCCAACGTGAAGCCATGCACTCCGTGACCCGTCGTGTAGACCAAAATGGTCGACGATCCGTAGACGACGTATCCCGCCGCGAGCTGTTCGATGCCCGGTTGGAGCACGGCGCGCTCCGGTTCATCCTTGTCCGACATATCCTCAGGCATCTTCAAGATCGAGAAAATCGTGCCCACGCTCACGTTGACGTCGATATTTGACGACCCGTCCAGCGGGTCAAACAGGACAACATAACGTCCGTTGCCCGCGCGACCGTCGAAGGTGATCGCTTCCTCGTTTTCTTCCGAGGCAATGATGGCCACGCTCTCGCGGACGCCTAAGCAGTGCACCAACGCGTTGTCAGCGTAGACGTCCAGCTTCTGCTGTGTCTCACCCTGGACGTTCAAAGCACCGGCCGCACCGGTAACGTCCAGCAACCCCGCCCGGCGGACCTTCGATTCAGTCATCTTGGTAGCCAGTGTGATTCCTGAGAGCAGCCAAGAAAATGCCCCAGTGGCGTTGGGCGACAGCTTCCTTTGCTCACCGAGAAGGTGTTGTTGAACGGTGACGATCTCGGGTTTGGTCGTGTCAATCTTGACGTTGGTCATCTGTCTTGTTCCGGGCTTTCCAAGAGTTCGGACCCACCAAGGGCGTTGGGGCTGTGATCGTCCAACACTCGGTTGACGGGCTTTTGGCTGGGGATGTCGGGATCAACGCTCGTGACAAGAAAACCTTGGGGAGACCAGACCACAAATTTCAACCCCAGGAAGTCATCTGACCCACAAGCTCCTCATTCGCCGGAGTTCGATTGGTCTGGCCTGACTTGCCCATCGCTGGCCGGCCCCAGGGATCCATGATGGGGAAGGACCAGAGGATCTACCAACAAGCCACAGCCGCTTCGCGAAGCGTACAAGGGACTTTGTAGACTCCTCGAGCCACCCCGAGTCTCCCCAAAATTCAACCTCACAAGCACAGGTGGCCGTCGGGGCCATCACCATCATTCTACTGGGCGTTTTGTTTGACCCACCAGCCCCCCCGTCTGGTGAATGGCTCCACTGGAGAGACGTGACCAAAACTCAATCGTCCCCATCTGGTTCTGACTGAGGAACTCTGACTGAGGTTAGGGAAAATCTTAGCTCGTCTGGTTGGTAGAAATGCTGCCAGATCAACAGCTGACAAATCACCGGTGGGTGGGCCGGCTCTTGCGTTATGGATGAGCGAGAGATTTCCAAAGGCAGCAGTAAGACTATTTTACAGATTCCCTGAAAAGTCTTCGACAAAGCGGGGGCCGTTGGTCCGGCAATCTGGGCTTGCTGTGGTGCCTCAGGCTGCCCCCTTGAGGTCATCGCCAACAAGGGCAGACGGAAAGCCCTGGGTCGAAAACTTCTCCGAAGGTCAGCCGGGCCAATATTGTGCTGCAAACGGGAGTCGATAGATATTGGTTTTGTACCAGGCGAAGGGCCGTCGTTCGAACAGGGCATCTGGTTTCTGGGACTTATCGTAGAGGTTGAAGGGATTGAAGATCAGCAGATCTGTTCCCTTTTTGAACCATCCTGCGACGACCACAATATGCTTGGAATCTTCCTCATAACGCATCGCTGACCAAATCGGCCCGCAGATTCTGAGCATCTGTTTCAGCCCATCGAGGGTTAAGCTATGGATCTCGTCTCCATGAGAACCTTTGAGGAACAACGCCTTCATCACAGTTTCGAAGTCGTCGGAATGAAGTCCGCCGCTACGCTTGGCCTCAAAATTCATGGGAATGCGTTCTATCAGGTTGCGGACCTCCTGAGCAATCTTGTCGTGATTCTTATCAGCGTCTTTCCAGTAGTACAGCGCTCGATATGCTGAATACCAACAGGATTTCAGTTTTTGCTGCCCGTAGCCCACCCGGGGCAGCTCATGAGACACAGAGGCGGAGTTCTCTTCCATGGAAGATGGTCCCTGGTGAACAGTTGCAAGAAGCGATCCCACTCCGCCATCCTAGACAGGACCTCCGAAGTTCGCTACTCAATATATCAGGCCAGAGAAATGTCCAAGCCAGTGAAAAGTCGTCACAACGAAAAGTTGGCGGAGTGACTTTGGAACACCCGTCAGTTGATGAACACCGGGCGCACTGCAGTTGCTCGGTCGAAGAGGTATCCGAATCCCAGCCTCCGTGTGACAAGAAAAGTTGGGGATGGGTCAGATTCGTCCTTCAATGATGGAGAATCGAAAAAGTCGCCGACGACTCAAAGCACTCACACTGGTTCCCATGAACTCTGCCCGAAGGGGAAACGGCCAGTTTTGATATCCAGTCACCAAGCCTGACCAAGCCTGACAACGAGCCTCGTAATCATCCCAATGGTCATGAGTTAAGTGGCCGCTTCGGAGGCACCGGGATAAGGTTCCCAGGGATCTCAATCGCACCAGAATAGGCAAGAGAGGGGTGATCAGGCAAGGGAGTTCTGTCAGTGAGAGTTGCTCAAACAGTAAGCACTCAAGCGATGGAGGGCACAACGAACCAACTGCTAGCAACTCTCAAACGTTATTTTGAAACCCTTAAAGATCCCCGAATACGCGAAATTGTTCTTTCCCTAGTCAACACTATTACCATATTGCCTTATGTGCGATCATCTGTGGAGCTGAGCACTTCACTGAGGTTGCTGAGTTTGGTCGAGGCAAAGGGATTGGTTGAGCGAGTGTTTTGATTGGAGCAACGGGATCCCCTCACATGATTGCTTCAGCAACGTCTTCGGTGCCTTCTAGTCGGACGCCTTTGCCCAATACTTGCTCAGTTGGGCGCAAGTGCTTCATCAATGAACCGACGGTGGGACCGTTGACCTTCGGATAAGTCTTCGACCCAGGGAAGCCCGGATTGTCGGACGAAAGCCGCCCGCTTCATCGAGGACTTATCAGGGAATCAGTCAAGTGGTTGTTTTCTCGACACAGGAAGAACCGATGTTCTGCGGGCGAGCGGAGACCTTTTCACAGGGAGGGCCAGGAATTGAGAAAGGCTCCTTGTGTCCGTTATGCACCCGTCATTCCTTCAAGCGCTTTCTGGGGGGCGTTGTAGACCTGAGCTTCCATCTGAACGGCCTGTTCGTACGTGATTTCGCCTCCACGCAGCCGATAGCGAACAACTCGGTGTGCGTACGCTGCTGTGCGATGCTTGGCGATCGTCTGGCTGAAATTTGCGAACTGGTTCAACGTCGCCCCGAGGGCAGTCACAATCCCCACTATGAACAGGGTCGCCGGATGAGAGGCAAACGTCCCTTGGCCAGCAGGTGTTGCTGCAAAGGCTGTCAGGGCTCCAGCAAACCCAACGACGATCATGATGATCAATTGCGTCGCTTTCAAGCGATCCGCCTGGCGAAAATGCCATGTCTCTGCTTTTTTAATATCACCAAGCAAAGTGTCGGTGTGAGGATGATTCATCGATTCCAAACCAAAAAGTGGGCGCACGATTCGCTGGGGAGCCGGCGACCGGTCACCAAATGGAAACCATCAGGCAGGAGTCCTGCAGGTCCACTCCTTGCCGAGATCGACCGGCGCTGTTCCAGAAGCGATCGCATTGTGTTGGTTGACGTGTGAGCAATCAAACCCGAAAAAGCCTGACCCCTGTTGGGGGATGCCTCGATGCACAACTTCTGATGGTCCCAAGCTGCCAGGGTTTTCTCCACTGTCGATCTGATGAGCAAGGCCCATGGCACTGCCGCTGCCGATCGGCCACAATAGGTGCCACTGCGGCAGCCGCAGATCGCTCGGCGAAGATCCTTCAGAGGCTTTTTGACCAACCCTGCGACCGATGCTTTGCCGCGGTCCCAGGTTTCGTGCCGAACCATGTTTTTACTAAGGACAAACTAAGATGAAAGCAACTGTGAGATCATCGATTCTGGGAAATTTTCTGTTGGGGCTCTTGGGGCTTGGATTTGGAGAGGCGAACTGGGCGACAGCAGCGGATACCGCCCAGCAGGAGGTTGTTCGAATCGGGGCGGTGGCCTCTTCTCCTCACACGGTCACGATCTTTCGTGGGCTGACGCGGTATCTGCATGAGAATGACTTTCCTTGCGAGTACGTTTTGTATTCGAGCTACGATTCCTTAGTAGAAGCCCTCGATCGGGGTCATGTTGATATCGCCTGGAATACACCACTGGCTCATGCCCGGTATCATGTGAAGAATCAGTGTCAAAGCCAAACACTGGTGATGCGAGATATTGATTTTGGCGTCCGCTCAACGTTGTTAGCTCGCGTGGACTCAGGGATTGAGACACTGCAAGATCTGGCTGGCAAGCGACTACTCTTGGGAAGTTCGCAGGCTGCCGAAGCGACTGTCCTTCCCATCTATGATCTGAAGAAACAGGGTCTCGATCTGCAGAAGATCCAGGTCGTCAGTCTGGATCGAGAAGTTGATAGCAAAGGCAATCCCTGTGCAAGCCCACAGCACGTCCTTCGGGCCCTGGAAGAAGGACGCGGTGATGCCGGCATCGTCACGACCTCGCTCTGGCAGCAAATCCAAAAGCAGCCAACAAGAACATCCCGCTTGCGTGAAGTGTGGACCTCCAAACCTTTTAGCCACTGTGTCTTTACCGCAGCAGCATCCTTTGACAAAAACCTCGCAGCGCGATTCACGAAGTTGATGACCGCCATGGATTGCCAGGATCCGGCCACCTGTGATCTGATGCGTCTGGAAGGAACCAAAGCTTGGCAACCGGGAAGCCCCGAGGGTTTCCAACGGCTAGTTCAGGCCCTCCAGGCCAAGTAGCAGCTCCTGCCCAGCAAACGTGCTTGCCACTCGAGAACCATTTGGTTTGGTTGATCGAGGCTCCCCGCGACGTTCGGTTTGGGTTTTGTCTCGATCGAGAGATGACCCAGACCGAACGTCGCCGGGAGCTCGGATCCGAACGTTGCTGACTGCTACGATCAACCTAACCCAATGTCTCCAGAAAATGCGAGCGCGAATCGCTAAGCGGTTGTTCGTAGTTTACCATGGGTATGGCTTTCAGCCAATCAGTCTCGATCGAGACAATACCCAAACCATCAATGAGCTTGCGGAGAAGATTCGTGGGCACGACGATACAGATCAAATTCAGCGCAATCTAGCGGTTGGGTAATTGCGAATTCCATCGAGGCTCTCCGATCCGATCAACCTGCCAAGCTGATCGTATTGCTTCGTGAGGCTCCTGATTCGTTGCGTTCTCGGAGCCAGGACGAGGGACTCGGCGGTCAGCTGCCTCTAGCGACTGAGATTGAGCCGCTGGAGGTTGGTCACTCCAGCTACGTAAGCCGACCCGTCGTCGGTGAGGTTTTCGCACTCGGAGAGGCCAAGTGCTCGCAGGCTGGTCAGCGCCGCTAAGTAGCCCAAGCCGACATCGGTCAGCTCTGAGGATAAGGTGAGGTCCAGTTCTGGTAGGTTGGTCAGGCCGGCTAACTGGGCCAAGGCGTCGTCACCAAAATCCCAGAGGTCATCGAACCAGACGAGCGATCTCGATCTGCAGCCGAATAAACTCAGCTCGGTCGGGATCACCATTTTGCTGGTACCAATCGGCCAGCAATAATCGCAGACCATCGTCCTCAGAATTAGTTTCGATGTGAGCCAGCAGGGCAGCTTCGGTTGAGGACATCAGGATACCCGTGACCCAAAGGGGAGGAAAGTACTGGCACATCCTAGGGCAGATTCGCCACTTCTGATGTGTCCGCAAGGTCATCGGGTCTGCGTTTGTGTTCCGTCGTCGTCTCGCCACCAGCGGCGAGCCTGGACATTGCAAAACCAGCCGACGCAATTCCGGTTTTGCGATGGCTGGTTTGAAGAACAGAAGGTTTTACCTCAAGTTGGGTCCGACCAAGTTTTTCGATTTAGAGACTCTCCGGAAAGCATCCGGCAATCCACTGTGTTGTGGAGCCACAGTCATGGTGCAACACGAGCTAGGTGGATTCCGGTGCTTTTCGGACAGACCGTTAGTGGAGAGCAATCACCGTCAGCCGCACTGCCTTCGTCCGATGCACGCCATTGTAAAAGCAGAACTTGTAGGGCCGATCGCCGTGATGAGTGCCGCGCAGAGTAGACACGACCCGGCTGGTCCCCTTGATGTCCCCGGAGTCGAATTTCTTGTGGCCTTTCCAGTAGCGTTTGACACGGAGTTTCAAATCGTAGAAGTGAGGGTTGTACACAGCTGGGTAAATCTCGGGCTTCAGGTGTTCAACGATCACCTTGTACCGCCGGTTCTTTTTGAGGATCAGACGAAAGCAGTGCCACTTGTGCTGATGCACATCAACGGTCTTGCTGAAGTGACGGTGGACAACCGGTCCGTGTCCGCCGGCCAGGACGGGCGTGCCTGCCGCCAGCATGCCAACTAGGGTGATGGCGAGGACGAAAGTTGGGAGCGTCTTCATGGCGTTTCCACAGAGAAGAGATGAATTGATGGGTTCGCCGTCGCCAGTGTGGTAACGACTTCACCATCTCTCAGCGGAAGGCCAGACCGGCTGTTACGCAGAAACTTGGCTGGGTCTGCCGGCTTTCCCAATCCGCAGCTCCTCCGGTTTCGGCCTTCGGCAGCCGACCTCCGAGGATAGGACGGCTGGCGAATTCTGGCTCTTGTTCCTGGGGGATCTTTGGCTGCAAGAGCAGGCGGGATACAAGGGCAGCAAAGTTCTGCCACAGCCTGTGGCAGATTGGCCACCTCTGATCAGAACGCACGGCCCTGACGCAAGCCGATGAGGTGACCGCGTCTGAAAATGGCTGACCTGGCAGTGGTGGAGTCCGCAGTTCACTTGTCTACTGCCGGATCGCGTTGGCCGCCTTGCTCAATTACAAACAGCCGATTCTTGCTGGCGATATACAGCCGGCCGTTGGCGGCCACCGGCGAAGTGTAAATCGCACTCTCCATATTGATCTCCCGAATCGGCTCAGCGGCCTTGGCATCAGCTGAGTGATCAAAGATGGCAATGTCACCATCCTCGTCACCGATGTAAACATGGCCGCCGGAAACCAACGCTGCTCCCCAACTGGCAGCAAACAGGTCGTAGAACCAGTGCCGCTTACCCGTCTTGGCATTCAGGCAATGCACCAGCCCGGAATGATCCGCGATGTAAAGCAGGTCGTCTTTGATGGTCACCGTGCCTATGGTGCGGTGCATCTCCTCCTCAAACTGCAACTGGTTGTCCTCATTCAGATCCACGCCCGTAAACTGCCAAAGGGCTGCACTGTTAGGGTTGGCCCGAGCCTGATCTCCCTTCTCCGGCTCCTCCGCTTTCAATCGCTTGTGGGCAATCGGCGAGGTGAAGTTGTCGAGGGCGTTGTACACCAACTCCGGGCTGACATCGCCACGTCTGGTGGGGTCGATGCACCACAGATTGGCGATACCCTCGCCGTGCTCGGGATCTTGGCCGGTGACCACATAGACCAGACCCTTATAGATCACAGGGGTGCTGAGGATGTTGTTCCGGGTCCCGCGGCCGCCGAGGATCCACACTGTGTCCTTGGGATTGGCATCGAACTTCCACAGCAGAGACCCCTTCTTGGGGGCGAAACTATAGATATAGCCATCACCCCCAGCAAAAATAGCCTGAGGAATGCCGCCAAGAATCCCGTAGGCAGGGCTGGACCATTGCCCGTGAAGGATGTTGGTGCCGGGGCTGTTGTCAGTCCAGAGGACCTTTCCGGTGTTTTTGTCGACTGCGATGAAGCTGGGAGCGGCCGGTGCCGAAACCCGGGTGTGGGAGAGCCCCACGCCGTTGGAAGTATTGACCAGCAGGATGTCACCCACAGCACAGACCGAACAGTTGCACATGTTATGCTGTCTGACGCCGAGTTGGCCCATCATATCCAGCACCCAGATGACATCGGCCTCTGTCTCGGTGGTGTGCTTCTCCTGCTGGTAGGGCCCGTCATTCTCTCCGTCACGGAATCCCTGGGTGTCCAAACAGCGAACCTCGCCTCGGTTGGTGACAAACCATAACCGTTGGCCCTCAATCAGCGGCGTGCTGCAAATACCTTGCCGGGGCCAGTCGTGAGCTCGTCCGGTGCGGAGTTTTTCGCTAGAATGTTGCCAGAGGAATTTGCCGGTGTCCTCATCGAAGCAGAGCAGCACGCCCAGATCAACTCTGGGCGGATACCTTTTAAGGTAACCAGCTGCGTTGTTGGTTCCCACGTAAATCTGGCCGTTGGCGACTGCCGGATTGCCCCAAGTCTGGCTACCTAAGGGGACTGAGTACTTAATGTTCTTGCCGCTGTGGATATCCCATTCCGTTGGCAATCGCTGAAAAGCTGGGGCGTTATTGCGATAAGGGCTGCCGCACCACATGGGCCAATCCTGACGACCGACCCATTTCAAATACCAGGTGGCAACAAGCGGCATCTTCGGCTGCCAAGCCCTGTTGGAGATGCCCTCAGTAGGCAGTTCATGCTGGCGATCGAGCAAGGCCACAACCTCACCAGCGGGTTGCCTGGAGGCTTGGGGTTTGCGGGCCGGCTGGGCCGCCGATTGCGAGGGAAAATCGTCACCAGGGGCCAGCAGGCCAAACAGCATCAGAAAGGGCCAGGGCCAGAGAGGAGCATCCCAGACCGCAGAGCCGATTGGGTTCATTGTTGGCCAACCTCCGAGTCAACGGTCCGCCCGATCGTGATTGATCTTTGGAAAGATCCTTGACGGATCGAACTGAAAAAAGCTTGCAGGTCCGGGCCTCTGTCTTCGGTACAAAACTCATCCAAGGCTCAATCGAACGGTCCGCCCCCTACTGAGGCTGAGAAAAATCTTGGCTCGTCCGGCGGTTTGGCGAGGCTGCCAGATCAGTCATTATTCCGCCGGTTCCTGCTTTTTGGACGAGTGAGACCGTTCCTCAAGAGCAGTTGAAGCTGCAAGTCGCCAGACTCAGACAAGCAGGCTGTGCTGCGGTTGCGGTTGGCACAAGGACGCCTCCATATTTTGAGGGGTCAGCCCCTTCAGGCCAGAATGGTCGGTCCCATCTTTGCTGTCAATGCTCGGAATCCATCCCAATTAACGGTTCAAGTTGGGCCGACCGTGGCGTTTGGACCTCCGGGTAGCGTATTTTCAACTACCGCTATTCAAAGTTGCCTGCAAAGTGTTGCGTTTTGGTTTGATCCATTGAGGTCATGAATCCGAGGACGCGGTGAAGGGCAGAACCCGAAAGCGGCCCTTTGGGATGTGGTTGGCGATCATCATACTCGTGGTGCTCGTGCTGCCACTGTTGCCTGGATTGCTGAGAACGCCCGTTTGCTCACCGGCTCGTCTGATGAGACGGTAACAATCTGGGATGCTGGCACAGAAAAAGAGGCTCAAAGCCATACCCATCAGTCTCGACCGGGAGATAACCCAAACCGAGGGCCGCCGAGAGCTCGGAACCGAACGTCGCCGAGAGCTCGGAACCGAACGTCGCCGAGAGCTCCGATCAACCAAACCAAATGCTTCTAGAAACTGCGAGGCTCATCCGCCGACATCGGATCCTGCGATCTCCCAGCAGGAACAGATGAGGACCAACGATGCTGCCCGAGAACAGAAACGCCTCGGCAAACCCAGTTGCCGAGGCGGATATGAGGTTGTCGTTGGGAGGTCGCTGGTTGTCACGACCGAAATCCTGCTGCAAAGACGCCACGGCGGCATCAATGCCGCCGTGGTAAAAAGTCATGACTCAGGAGGATTTCGCAAGAAGCTTGGCCCTGATCAGCTTCGGCAACGACGCGGACGAACCGGCAAGCTCAAGGCACCCAGGCCCAACAACAGGCAGAGGCTGGATGGCTCAGGGATCACAAAAGGAGGAGCTTCGGGAGCAAACTCCTCCAGAATGAAGCCGGAGACGGACTCTGTATTGCCGTTGTTAAAGGCGTCGGTGAAGGCCCCGATGATCGTGCCGTCGGCTGCCGGTGTGAGGATGATGTCTTGGGTGCCGCCAGGACCGATTGAACGGATCGCACCGGAGAAGGGGCGAATGACCTCTTCGGTATCGAGAACCCCGTCACCATCGGTATCGATCGTGAAGGCAGCAAACTCATTGAAGTTCCAGCTCCCGATCCCGGTGAGCCGATAGGTCGCATCAGGGTTCAAGCCGGCAAATACAAAGCCCAGCTCTTGGGCATTGAAGCGGAAGAGGCCGTCCTGACCGGCTTGGGCATGGGAGTTCGCTCCTGGAAAACCTCCACAGCCAGCACAGTTGAAGCCACCGCTGACGGTACCCAACAGTTCAAAAGTGGCCCCAGTGGCATTCCCTTCGGTGTCGACCAGATCGATCGGGTTGGGTGCCAGGGTGCCACCACCAATCTCCAAAATCTCATTCCAAGTCTCGTTGCCGAGCATGCCGGTCGCCGCGATGTTGGGACCGCCGAGCCCATCACCATCACCAAAGTCAATCCCATAGGTGCGGGTCGGCCCGGCCGCTTCAATGTCAGCCCCCACAGCTTGGGCCTGAGCGAACGGATCGGCCGCATCACGGATCGATTCCAGCTGGGCCTGAGTCGCCGCTCCTTTGATCACAAACACATTGTCCAGGGTGCCGATCAGCTCTTCGAATATCGCCCCATTCGCTGCCCGAAGGCCGCCGATGTTCAGGTAAGAATAGGTGGCTGCTTGGTTGGGATAGGCAAACTCCTCGAAAAACGCGTTCTCCCCGGCAACGATCGTCGTCGAGCGGTCATAGCCGTTGTAAGAGGCCGCTAAGAACACCCAGCCGTCATTGCCGGGATCGACAGGCGTCACAGCCGGGGCAGGCTGATCAAACTCAAAACCTTGGTTGAAATTCCGGCCGGTGAACGCTGTGTAGTAGGTGGTCCCTGGGGTGGCATCGGCGGCTGCCGACTGGTCGCTGATGAGGATCTTGCGGCCAAAATCCCCATCCGACTGGACAACTGTGTGGATTCCGTCGCCCAGGTTGTTAAGCCCTGAGACGTTGACCCAGGCACCGATGGTCACCGCCGGCGTCATGTCGGGGCTGATGTTAATCGGCACAGTCACCGCATTGTCATCGCCTCCATCAAAGACCAAACCTTGGCCCTGGAATCCTGTCCCAAAGTTGGGTGTGCCCCCAAAATAAGTCCCATCCAAACCAACAGGATTGCTGGTTGCATCTGTGAGGTCTTCCTCAAAATCATACCACGCTGTCAGCTGGGCCTGCGTAGTGCTCGACCCGAGGACTACCACAAGAAAAATCCCCAGGACACTCAAGATTTGGGTGTGCTTGGTCATGGTCGCTCCTAAAATGGTATTGGGAAAAAAGCCGAAAGGTCGGTCTCTGCCTCAAACGACAGGACCAAAGTTCTTGACTGCAGTGCCCTCCCAAGCCAGCAACCATCCAGAGAATGTGCCAGCTCCCCATGAAATCCATGAGGAAGGTGGGTGATCAGTTAGGTGAATCGCAGAACAAGAAGGTTAGGAAACGTTGGGTGTTTTCTGCAGGTCGTTGTAACGGTGTGCACGGGGAGGGTCATGAAGAAACGATGAATTCTTGGTGTCTGAGGGATTTCCAGTCTGAGGGAATGGTGTGGTGAGGGGAATTCATCTTTGTTGCTCTTATAGTATCGCTTCGATCGTCAGAGCACAAGCAAAAACTACGCGTTGGGGAAGCACTTTTTGGAACCGGGATGTGCGGCAATCTCCTGTGTTGGACGATTCAGGGAGTCACCCGCTGGCTCGTCCAAGCGGATGCCGAGACAAAATGCCACATCATTCTTCGGTCCCAAGGGCCGAAGGCCTGTTGGCTGGAACTGCCCGGCCAGGCATTCCGAGATGTTCAGCTCCCCGGACATGAGACCACGTGGGCCTGGCGATGGTTGGCCCAGAGCAGACCCGATGGAAATCTCCGCTGAACCAAACTCCCTGTCGGTGCTGATGTTCACTGAGTCGTCAACCTCGCCGAGTAGCAGTAAGCTCCTGACCTTCGGGGAAGTTTTCGACCCAAGGGCTTTCCGTCTGCCCTTGTTTGTGATGACCTCAAGGGGGCAGCCTGAGGCACCACAGCAAGCCCGGATTGCCGGACGAAACGCCCCGCTTCGTCGAAGACTTTTCAGGGAATCAGAAAAAGGGGTATTGCACGGAGAGACAGCGCAGAGTCTCCCCTCTGCGGCACAAGGACACTTCCATGAGCACCAGACGCCAGTTCATTCAGTCCCTTCCCGCTGCTGGAGCAGCCTTCGCGGTTGCCGGTCACATGGACCTGGATGAAAATCCGGCCGTTGCCCAACCCGCAGCGCCCGCAGAAGGCCACTTCCATCCTCAAGGGAAGGCACCGTCGCAGCACACGCTGGAGATCTTAAACAACGCCAAGGCCACGCTGCCCTTTGCTGATCAGCGGGATTTCCAGGAGCAGAAGAAAGGCTTCATTGCTCCGATGACCGAGCTCCCAATCAGGGCCGATGCGGGGCACCTCGCCTGGGATATGCAGCGATTCCAATTTCTTGATGCCAAGGACGACTTCGACAGCATCCATCCTTCGTTGCTGAGACAGTCGCGGCTGAAGAACAACTACGGACTCTACAAGGTCACCGATGACATCTACCAGTCGATTTCGCGCAAATTTCATTTGTTCGAGGTTTGGACTTTTGCTATCATCAGTTTACAGAGAAGAAACACAGCTTCCTGACACTACAAATCTTCACAAATCATCATTGAGAGTACTCTCTCCCCCAAAAGCTTCCTGTGACACAATCCCGTCCCCCGGTTGTGGCTTGTTTTTCATGAACAAGCATACAACAAAGATCTCTGAGAAAATCCAACAGCCACAACCAGTGAGATCCTTCTACGACCACTGTGGAATGACTCTCACCATTGAGGAACTACCCCACTTCCCAAACGCAGCTACTGCTCTTGGGGAAAATTCTTGCTCTTCCAAAACGCTAAAACGGCACAAGGGCCGCTGATTTCGCAGCCTTTGCACCAACCGGACGAGCCAAGATTTTCCCCAACCTCAGTATTGACTTGGTCACTGAGGGACGGCTGCCTTTCCATTCGTTCCCCCAAAAGGAATCCCGAAATGCTCTCTCGCTTTACGTACGGTGTTTTCTTGTGTGCGGCCTTGGCTGTCACAGCCCAGGCACAGATCCCCACCCCCAGTGCTTGGTGGACCTTCGACAACGCTGATGGAGACGACAACGACGGACTTGTTCAAGACCAAGGGTCCAACGATGTCGACCTGGTGGTGAGCCAGTTCAATGGCTTTCCGCCGACGAGCTTTGTCAACTTTGCTCCAGAACACTACGTCCCATCAGGAGCAACATTCACTGGTGCTGGCTCGGCCTACCACCTGGAGGGCGGCATCAGCCGCGAGTACAACCCGTCTGGAACACCGCCTGAGCGAGGCGGAACTCTGGTTGAACCGATCCACGACGACTTCTTCTCGTTCCGAGATCGTCTGCGACCGGGGACCTTCCCAGATATCAGCAACCCGAATCTGGATTCGGTCGACGGTCAAATCAGCTACTCCTTCTGGCTGAATGTGCCCGAGCGGATGGGTGCGGACTTCAACAGTCTGTATGACTTCGATGGCCAAAGCGGGGCACGTCGGTACGACTCCAACTTTGCCAACCGACACATGCTGTTGGGTCGGAGCAGTGACCCGTCTGAAGGTGGGAACTTTGGTGGCCAGATTGCCGTTCGCACCATTCCTGGTTTCGATCCAAACGATCCCGCACAGTTTGCTGATCCCACGTACGTTTTCGAACTGCGGGGCCGGGGCCAAAATGGCGGCGGTGACATCCAGCAGACATCCAACGCTGCCTTCCAAGTGGGCGAGTGGAATCACTTTGTGATCACTTACGATCAAACCGAATCCCGCGTCTATATGAACGGTGAGTTGGCCGACACGCTCTCGTTGGGAACTGACAACGGCAGCGGGTTTGACTTTATCGGCGGCAATTTCACCTTCAACAACGTTGGCTTCTTTGGTGCCCAACAGCGAGAAGCTGGCAACTTCTTCATCGATGACTTTGGGTTGTGGCAAGGGACGCTCTCCGACGAAGACGTGAGCCGAATCTTCAACGAGGGGATTGCAGGAGCTTTGACCCCCGGGAGGGTCATCCCCGAGCCCACCACGATTGTGCTCTTGGGCACAGCATCTCTGGGACTGTTGGCTCGCCGCCGCCGCAAGTAAGCCAGTTCCATCAAAGACCATCATTCACCAGACCGTTGGGGCAACACCCCAGCGGTCTTTTTTTCTTCCAGTCTCCTAGGCTGAGTGTCGGCCTCCAGTCAAGGAAACTCACCCAAGCAAGCCCAGCGAGTCAACCGCCGACGTTCCCCCATGAATAAAAGAACCTTCTCTCACCCTTGGGCAGAAATCACCACTTACCAGTCGCCCCGTGAGTTTTTGCTCTTGGTGAGCGGTTCATAGCCGACGGCTTGCCCACAACTTGTCCACGAAAGGGACTGCACAAAGCCCAGCCCTCGGCTGAGGCAGCGTAGTGAATGGCTCAAGTTGTTCCCTTCATGAAACGCCGCGCAGGAATCGTTCAACAGGCAGACGGCGACCTTGCCGGATAGACCAAGAATTTCAGTCACGATTTCGGGCAGCTTCGGCCGGTCTCCGCTTGGAGACTGAAGGAAAGTCGCCCGATCAGCCGGCGGGATCACACCGTTGCTTGGGGTGGAGCAACAAGCACCACTGGCTACGTGAAACGTTCCAAGAGTACAGACTCCGCAGACCTCGAACCTCAAATCAACTTGGCGGTCTGTTTGCTGAACAGCCACAGCCGCTCATCGAAATCGAAATTTCCGCCGTTGCGATAGAGCATCACGTGGACGCCTTCGGGGATGGTCTTCAACATTTCCGGTTGGTCATCGAAGTAGACGCTGATCTGCTGCTCAGCGATCACATCCGCCTTCGCGTCAAAGGAATCGACTAAGCATAGTTGATCATAGGTAACCTTGAGCTTGTTCAGATCAGCCTCGGCCTTGGCGTAATCGGCTCGGTAACTGATGATAACCACTCTGCCCGGCCAAAGCTTGGTGAGCACCTGAAAAAAGCCGTTGGCCTCATCCAGCAGGCCATCCAGGTCCAACCCCAGATTGATCGCTTCGGATTGATCATTCATCGTTCTTCCCAGAGAACTGATTGCCAAGCTCCGGGCTGGTCCCTCGGCTTGATTCGGACACGCCCGGAAGCCTTCACGGGCAACAGTTTTTGATTGACAACGCCAAGAATTCCTTTACCATCCTCTTGAACCTGCTTCATCCCCCCCCTCCTCCCCCAAACATCAACAATGAAATCCCCCAATCGAGGCGCCTTGCCACTGGCCGCTGTGATTGCCCTGCTGTTTGTGCTCCCCAGCCAAACCCAAGCCGATCCGCTGGTCGTTGCTCCCCCCAATACCATCGACGGGAGCACCTACCTGCTGATCGATAATGTCGTGGGGGGTAACCCACCAGACTACATCGAAGCGATTACAGGGACCAATGGATTCGACACCAACGGCGGTGGGAACCACTGGGGCGAAACTCGGCGATGGTCCAACGGGAATGACACCACGGCGACCTGGTCGTTCGATGGATTGGCCGAGGATACTTATCTGGTCTTTGCTTCTTGGCGGAACTCCGCCCAAGGCAACCTCGGCACCGCCGAATACATCATCAGCGACGGCGGACCAACTCTGGCTCTGGACCAGATTCCCGGGACGACCTCCTACGGCGGTTCCGTGACCCTCACCGATGTTGCCTCCAATAATCGACCAGTCGATTTTGCGCCCCTCGGGGCTGCAACAGTTACCGACGGCACCCTGGAGGTGACAGCCACCAAGGCGGGCGGCGACTTTGTCTTCTTCGACGCCATCGCCATCACTCCAGAACCCGACCCCATCATTGTCGTTGCTCCCCCAAACACCTCCGATGGCAACACCTACTTGCTGATCGACAACGTCGTGGGGGGTGACCCACCGGAGTATGTGGAGGACATCACCGGGACCAATGGATTCGATACCAACGGTGGCGGAAACCACTGGGGCACCACTCGAAGGTGGTCCAACGGTGATGACACGACCGCAACATGGGCGTTCGACGGGCTCGCCGATGGCACCTATGAGGTGTTTGCGTCTTGGCGAAACTCCGCTCAAGGCAACCTGGGCACGGCAGAATACACCATCAGCGATGGTGGCCCAACTCTCTCGCTGAACCAGATCCCCGGAACCAGCTCTTACGACGGGGCTGTGACCCTGACCGATGTCAGCTCCAACGATCGGCCTGTCGACTTTGCTCGGCTGGGGTCGGTCACGATCACTGACGGCACCCTGGAAATCTCAGCCACCAAAGCTGGCGGCAACTTCGTCTTCTTCGATGCCATCGCCATCACCCAGACGAGCCCCGGTGTGATTCCAGAACCGACCTCTCTGGCCATTCTCGGCCTGTTTCTGCCGGGCGTCGCTTGCCTCCGACGAAGAAGAAACTGAGCAAGAGAACGCCCTCAACGCCACAACTGCTGCTGACACTGCAAGATTGGACCTCCCGTGGTAGGCGGCTTTCCAGGTATTGCCTGGAAAATTCGCAGGCGAGCTCATGGATTTCCAGAAAGCAACGGGTCTGCACCCTCCGCCCGTTTGCTCCTGTGAGCGTCAGGAAAGCGGGTGAGAGCAACGCAAGCCAACCAGTCGGATCCCCCGCGAGGAATGAGGAGGTCCGATCGTCGGTATCTACGAGAACTCGTCCACCAGTCGGCGGACCGGCTGCTTTGAAGATCCGTAGCTGACAATCGCAACCTCGAGGCCGGAATCGGAGTACAAGTCCAGCGACCGACCAATCGCCGAGATAATCCAGTCGGTGTTGTTCCCAAACGCACCACCGCCCAGGAGTGTCAGGAACAATCGGTTGTTCCCTGTTCGCTGCGAGTTGAGGATCGCCGCACAGAGCGTTGCCTCATAGGCTGCTTCGAGGATCAGAGTTGCAAATGGTGCCCAAAGCTCATTGGTATGGAGGGTATAGGAGACCGGCATTGCAGAACAATACGCTTGAGAGACGAGGTGGGACGCGCCGACAAGAGTGACTTGCGTCTCCCAGTGCAGTCCAATCCGAAGCACTTGTCGAACTCGGTCGAGCTCGACTTCGTCCATGTTCTGGAGCAGGCGATTGATTTCGGCCAGTCCCTCTGCCGACGGCAATGCATAGCCGTTGACCATCTGCCAGAGCCGTTGCCCAGAATTGTCGAGCAATGTCGCGATCTCGGAGAGGCAATCGATTTGGTGGGCTGCGGATTGCCCGACCTGTCCATCCACCTCCACAAAATAGTTGCGAAAAATGGTGCCCGCCCCTGCGGCAATGGCACAGGCTGGTCCTTGGGTGAAATCGTTTTCGTAGATACCAACGCCGCTCTCGGGCGTCACCCCCGGTGAGACCATCTCCAACAGGTTGAACTGAGAGGCCACTTGAAAGAGGGCATTTTCATTGGCTCGGTCCTGGTGCAAATGCTGCACGTTGGCGACAACTTCGTGAACGGAGACGGGCCGTCGATTGTGGTTGATATTCCGGACACGTTCGCGTAATTGCGCCAGCGTCGGAATCTCCAGATCACCATACAGCCAAGATTGGTTGTTCAGACGCGAACGCAAGAACCGGCCCTCGATCACCAAATGCTGCCGGACGATCTCAGGAGACTCCTCGACACATCCGGTGAGATTCTCGAACCAGGTCATGATTCACCTGAGCGACTTCGAAGCCATCCGTCAGACGACTGAGCAAACTCGGCGGAAGTGGGCCCGAGGGACTTGGGTGGTATTCCCACTCCAACTGCCCGACCTGCTCGGGTTCTGCAGTTGGTTCGCCGGTCCAACCTCGGCCGTTTCAGATGATGGGAAAGACCCCACCTGAACGACCCACAACCAGTCTCCGCACCAACACATCGGTGAGCCAAGGGCCACATCGGTGAGCCAAGGGCCACATCGGGGACAGTCCAACGAGTGAGGCTGGGGAGAATTTTGCCTCGTCTGGCTTGTAGAAAGGCTGGGAAATCAGCCTCCAGTTTGAAAGCTCACTCGGAATTCTCGTCGATGATCGCGTGGAAGAACTGTCCTGGCAGGATACAAACGCTGATGGTCGCGTCAACTCTCGGCCTCGATGTTCGCGGATCATCCAGGATCAACAGGATCCTCGCGGATCGCACTAAGCAGGAGCAACACCAGAGCTCAGCAGAACTTCGATCTGAGTGATGGTGCCAACAAGGCTCCTCTCCTTTCGCTGCTGCAAAAACCCCCAATGCGAGGAAATGTCGTTCTGCCCGGCAGGTTCATCACGGGTCGAGATGCCGACAACCTTCTCACTCAACGCCCCCATCGAAAACGTCTGCTCAAGCCAGATCCCTCCTCGAGTGGCCAACCCCCAACCAACAACTGCCGCTTGCTGACCTCAGAGAAACTGTGTCACTGGGGGCTGGTCATCCTCCAGGCTCACCACCAGCAGCTCCACATCACACTGCCACATCGCACCAGCACATCAATGAGTCCCCACCGAATCGAATGCCGGCAGGTTGATGGCGCCAACCCGGGAACTGCCTCAATGCATGCCAGCACCCAGACAGCATTGAGTGACTCCAAGAGGTTCTCCCCATTGGGCCTCAAGACCCGCCTGCAAAATCCGCTTCGTGAACCGATTAAGCGTCCCAAGGGCAGCCGCCACGAACATCAACCCATCCCAGTGTGTCCAATGCAGGGCCGAGTCGAGCAACATGGCAATCCCCAAAGATGATTCCTGATGGCTACCGCAAGCCACCCTCCTTCTCCCGGCAAACAGTTCCCTTGTTGATGAAAAGACGCTTGCTCGGTTGTTGGGAGCCCAGATCAAGCAACCCACCGAACCCCCGGACAGTCTCCAAGCGTTTGTTAACAGACGCTCGGTTGACAGGTGCTCGGTTAACAGACGCTCGGTTGACAGGTGCTCGGTTAACAGACGCTCGGTTAACAGGCGTTCGTACGAAGGGGTGGCGAACCGGCGACTTCTGCGACTACTCGCTTCAAGGAGAGCTTCCCCAGTTGATTGTCAGGTCAAGATTCCTTGCCGCCACGGCCTTGATCACTCGTGTGCTGCCACTTGGACAGATGGCAACAAACGATCCACATGTTCGGGTCACAGTGCACCTCGATCAGTGGTTGCATCAACCCACCCTTCTCTTCGGCAAATACTTGCTTTTTTCTTAGGCTCAGCAGTGAACCGTCAAAAGTGTGCTTGCGTTCAGTCAAGCACCAACACCCAGCCAATCGATCACCAAATATTTTTTCCAAAAAAGGTTGAACCAATGGGCGTACAAAAACTCGAGGATTTCCAAGATCCGCAAACAGTCCGTCGGTGGCTGAGCTCACAGCGGGAGTTTCTCACCACCTATCTGGAGGAGGAAACCGTTCTGGACCGTCATGCCGAGACCCAGCCGGTGTGGATGGTCGCCGGCGTTGTGGTGGTCTGGGAGGTCCCCGGCGGTTGGGCGCTGACCACCGACCTGCTCTGCGATCATGTTCTTGATTGGGGGGACTCTCTCGGCTCACCCCGCGACGCGGTCGCTTACTTCGCTCGCCATTTCCGCCGGTTTGCCGATGCCCTGCGGGCCACCGATCCGGACCTGCAAGGCCTAGAAGCTCTGGACCTTCTCGCAAAAGGTCTGTACGGCTCGGCACAGTCAGACCACGACTGGACAGCCGAGCATTCTCCCAGCGGCCGGGCGTTTCCCGTCGGCGACGACGCCTCGGCGATCCGCCAAACTCTTTCTCGCTTCAACCAACAGCTTTTCTTGGAGGCAGAGGATGGGCCCAACGATCCCGAGCTCGGGCCCTTGGTCCGGATGGTGACCACCACCCAGAATGCGCCCGGCGGGGCCTTTTCGGGCATCTACTTCTTCGTAGACCTGAGCCCCGACAAACCTATGGACAAGGTCTTTAACTCCCTGGCCCGGCGATTGCTGGAGATTGAACGGAGCTTTGCTCCTTCTGTGGGCTTCCGTTTGCAGTATGCCTTGGTGACCTTCGGGATTAACTTTGGTGAGCCGGCTCGAGAGTTGGAAGCGATGAAGCAGTCGGACTTGATGCTCTCACGTTTCCCTGAGCTCACCGAGCGACTCCAGGATTATGGGGCCGAGGGAAAGTGTGTCTTGCCGATGCACTATGTCGATCAGAGCGACACACCCTGGACAGCTCATGCGGTCCTGCCGTTTGACCCAGCGCGTGAGCTCACGCCAGAAGACGAGTATTTCAACGTACGCAACCACGAGTTCCACCAGCAGATGGAGCAATCCGATAACATCACTCTGCGGTTGATCGCTTCCTCGGTGGATGCCGACGTGGTGCAACGTGCACGTCAGGCGTTTGCCAGCTGAGCCCCTGGGAAGACGTCGGACTGGAGGGCACCGGTTGTCTCCGGACAACAGGTACCCTTTGGAGTGCTCGGGCTTGCTTAGCCCAGGCAGAGATCAAGCCGATGCAGCGGGAACGCCATGCAGGGCGTTCCCTCCCGATGGTCGTTGGCCCAAGATTGAAGCAAGCAGCCAGCGGCTGATCCACTGTCGTTGGGAAGGGGTTCAATACGGCCGTTTGAGGCGGTCTGACCGAGAAATCCACCCAAAAGCCGAGGACCTTCTCAGGGTGACGAGTCACCGCAGCAAGCTGCCTCACTTGCTGGCGACGCGGGGCCGCCTGGAGCAACCAAAGAAGGCCAGCACACAGAAAGAGCTCAACAGTGTTGCCGAAGTCGGCTCGGGAATGACCCGGGACTGTGCCTGGGTGATGATCAACTGCGGGGCATTGACGCCGGTATCGTCGAAGGCGGCTCCGACAAAGAGGTCGTCCAAGCGGAGACGCACGCCAAAATTGCTTGCTGGGTCTTCCTGCCATTGCCGGACGATGTGAGTCAAGTCGATCACATGCTCGATGTCCACCGGAGGACCGTCGGAGGCATTTCCGTTGGTTCCAAAGAAGATATCCTCACCGACTGCCTGATCAAAAGTTGGGTCGTTGAGGCCGGGTTCCCAATCGGCCAGCACCTGGGCGACATACAGGGGCGAGGAGTTGACGCTGTTGAGCTTGTTATTCTGGACAAGGCGTAAGACCGCTTCGGTAATGGGATCGCTGCTCAGGCCGTCCAGATCGAACTTGAGGAAGGCGTTGACCTCCAATTCTGGGTTGTTCTCATTGGCTCGCTCGCGGACATACAACGGACCGGCAAACTGGCCGCTGGTCGCTGGTGATTCGCCGTTGTCCGCAGCGGTTTGAAAGACGAAATCGTTGAAGGTCGTTTGCTGGGTCATCGCCGGCAGCGGCTCCAATTCCACCAAATCCACAGCGGGGCCGCGACTCTGGGAGTTGCTGGAGGTCTCCTGAAAACTCACCAGCACACTGTCGCTGCTGGGGGTAAACGAAAACCCTTGGTGTTCCCAAGTACCAATAGTCGGAGGAGCACTGAGGGACTGATCCACCAGATTGGCCCCGCCGCCGCCAGCATCCACCACACTGACTTCCAGTTCCAGCAGGTTGGTGGTGTTCCCACGGGCACCGGTGAAAAAGGTCAGAGTATGTTCCTGGCCCGGGGTTGTCGGGACAACTTGGCTGAGGACACCTCCATTGCCGCCGAAGTTGGCAGCGTTTCCGGTGAACGCGGCCAAGCTGCTGCCAGAGAGCGGGGAGAGCCCAAAGTTGGGACCGGACTCCACGACCGAGTTTCCGTTGGTATCGGTGACTGTCCAATCGGCCAGGCCAGGGATCTCGAAATCGCCGTTGTTCACCTGTCCCCACACAGCAGAGCTGGAAATCCAGCAGGCCAGGACCATCATGACTGAACAAAACCATCGGATCTTGCACATACCACACCTCGATCGGGGCTTAAGTCAACGGGGCTTCAGACATTCAACAGCGTTTCAGACATTCAACAGCGCTTCAGACAGTCAACAGCGTTTCAGACATTCAACGGGGCTTCAGAAACTCAACGAGTCACTGCCGTTGCCAAGAAAGACACAGTGAAGTTCTCCACAACGGTGCCAACGCCTCCGGGCAACCGAGGGGGTCAGCGTCGGTAGGTCATCCCAAAGTTTTGGGATGGTTTTATCGAGATGCCCTCCGCCAAAACGATCGGTCCATGACGCTCTCACACGGGCACGACCAGGCAACTCGCTCTCACAGGGCCCACAGATTCTTCGGCCCACATATTCTTCGGCCCACAGATTCTTCGGCCCACAGATTCTTCGGCCCACAGGAGGCTTCGACCCTCGACGCACTCACTCCAGATTTCCGGGAAAGCTTGACATCAGAGATGATTGCTGGGGTCGAACTGAGGGTTCTCAAGGAGGGTTGCGAGAACTGTTGGGTTGGTGAAAACAGGACCGGAGAACTTGTGGGGCAACGGGGCAGCTCTGCAGCTTTATTAAGTTACTGTGATGAGGGTAGTGCAAGACGGTGGGTCCGTCAAACCTTTTTTTCAGCGAGTTCTCGCTTTTCCGCATCCAGGGCGGTTGGAGATCGCCCCACAAGTGAAATCGTCGAGATCGGGCAAGACTTCACCGACGACGATGGAGGAACGAGTGCTGGCCGCCACAGTTGCCGAGGTCGTGCTGAAGCTTGCCTCCTCAAGAAAGGATCCTTGTCAGATCACCATTCCGAGCGACCTGGGGAGTCACCAAAACGGGCGACGCTGGAACCTCGCGGTTCGACCAGCGACCGTCGACTTCGCAGACGGTCGCTGGTTCATCCAACCCGTTGGGTCCAAGGAAAAGGGTTGTTTAGTCGACTGATTGAGCTCGGAAGACGACACGGTAGGAGGAGTCCGGCTGACACATCCGAGGATTGGGAATCAGCAGGAAGTCGTCGGTAATCAACGGCTCCAGGCCTGAATCCTCGATGATGGTGATTTCTTTCACCCGTCGTGGAAGAAACTGCACAATCGGCCGCCAGCCCCGCTGCGAGCCATTGGTGTTGATTGGCTTGAAAGAATCAGCGCCCCGTCGGGGCTGGATCTGAAAGGTATAGACACCGTCTTTCTCGGTAAGAGTCTGCTCATAGGCCTTTTCGGCCTCGGCCATCCGAGCTTCCCATTTGGGATCGCCATAAAAGGCAACCACGTCACGGTCGAATCGCAGGCCACGCTGATTCCCCAGTTTTTTCTCCAGGGAGTAAACCAGAGCGTGATGGTTCGCGAAAAACGCCTCGGTCAAGGTGTAGCGTCCTGGCTGCTCGACAAAATAGTCAAGCACACCCCAGCCACCGTAGCCGAACCAGGTGGGCACGGTGTAGCCGATCATCTGCTTGACGCCGACATCGTTCATCCACGCCAGGGCCATCGCATCGCGGTTGTCGATATGTCCCATCAGGCAGTTTCCAATGGGCAGATACACTTTGGCGTTGGGTGAGTCGACCTCATGCCGACGTTGCTTGGTATCTTCGCCGTACATCTGCCCGGCACGGGATTTGAAGTACCCATTTCGGTAGCGAAAACCAAGCTGCCAATCTCTTTCGGTGGCGTGTCCGGAGGTGATGAACAGGTCAGGCTGATAGTTGTTCAGACACTCCACAAAGGCCTCTGTGGTATCTCCCGGACCGCTGAGCTGCTTGATTGAGCCGCCTTTCTCTTTCTTGACGAGCTTGTTCTTAACCAGCTCATCATACCACAGGCCCTGTTCGCACATCTCCAAAGCGAACTCCGTGCCGGAGGCCACTTTGCGGACCGTCAGCGGTTTCTCGTAGCCTGCGATGGCTAAGGCGTTTGGGGCATCGTACCCGGTGAGAATGCCCCAAAGGGTGTCGGTGTAGGGGTCCTCATCGAGCTGGCGGGTCAGGCGGTGCACCTCGGCCACGAACTGCCTCCCGACCTGCCCAGGCGTGGCGACAAAGGCTGTATAACGCGGATGGTCACGACGCAGCCGAGGGAGGACCTCTTGCAGCTGCGAATCATACTGCACAAGCTTCGCGTTGTGTTTCTCCACCAAGGCATCGGCCACTTCCTTCCAGGCCGGAACGCCGTAGGTCTCCGAAGAGACAACAACCAGATAATCCGCTGCCTTTAAGGAAGAGACGGACAACAAAATCGCAGCGTAGGGAAGTGCTCGAACGATCATTCACAAAACTCCGGAGAAGTCGTATTCAGCCAGCTTGGCCGCAGACGCCTTGCACGGCGCCAAGCGTCTGAGGGGATGGCCTGTTCCCAAGACGAGCTGTTATATCCGTCCTGGTCCCCGGATCCAACAGTTCACGCCACCGGCTGGAGGCAGCAGCCCAACAGCCGAACCATCTTCTCGCAACACGATGCCTCGCCGGAACACCGATGGTTGGTTGACCAACGAGCCTGCAGGAACACTCGGCCAGGGGCGGATTGGATTTTTTTGAGAATTTCTGGGATGGCTGGGCTTCTCCGGTGACCTCTTGGCAGATCGCGCTTTTCGTCGCCTATGGGATACCTGCTTGGTGTCTTTTCGGCCCAAGGTCCACTACTGACCTTCGGGGAAGTTTTCGACCCAGGGCGACCAACGGAGGCCCGGATTGTCGGATTGCCGGATTAAAAGTGCCCGCTTCGTGGAAGACCCTTCAGGGAATCAGTTAAGCACTCTCAGACTCCAAGATGATGGCAACGGTCGTGGGGAGCATCGATGCCGAAACCCTTCAGCAGCTGATCAATGCCCATGGTGCGGCACTGAAGTTGTATGCGCGTCAATGGTGTCAGGCCCCTGAGGATGCCGTGCAAGAAGCACTGATCGATTTGCTCCGCCGGATTCCTCTCCCGGATCATCCGGTGCCTTGGCTGTACCACACCGTTCGATGTAAGGCCATCAACTTAGCCCGGGCTGAGACCCGTCGCAGCAAACACCAAAAGCAGGCCGGACAGAAACGAGAGCCTTGGTTTTTACCCCAGCCGGGTGAGCCAGATCACCTGCAGGATGTGGATTCCCTGCTCGCTCGTTTGCCGCGGTTGGAACGAGAAATCCTCGTCGCTCGGCTGTGGGGTGAGCAGTCGTTTGCTGAGATTGCCTCCTTGGTGGGACACCCCACCAGCACCGTCCATCGTCGGTATCACCAAGCGTTGCGACAACTGAAACAATGGATCAATCAAAGCCAAACAGATGAGACAGGGCGATGACTCCCACTTATTGGTCGACCGACGAACTCGAGGATCCCCAAGCCATTGGTCAACTCGAGCAGCAGTTGCGAGCGTTGCGGCCGTCTCCAGTCTCCTTGGACGCCCAACGGGTCCTGGCGGCCGCCAACCAAACTCGCCCGAGTTGCGCAGGCATTCAGTCGATCCCCTCGACCAGGCGCTGGTTGAATATTGCAATAACATTTGCCAGTGGCTGTTTGGTAGGAGCTGTCGCGACTGGTCTGACGTGGGGAAGATTCAACGGCCGACCCTCTCCAGTTGCCTCCCAGCACAGGGATCACATCGCGGTCCGCCAACCGGGCAGCAACACGAATTCTCACCAAGAGGCGAGCCAACACGGTCCGAAAGAAGAACGTTCAGGAGACCTTCCGTGGTCACGCGTTGACCCCTTGGCCTTCGCCGCCTTGCTGGAAGCCCATGGCCAACCGCTCACCCACACCGCCCCGCTGCAGGCCGGGACTTACCGACGCTTTCTACGCCCGTCGGCTGAGAAGCCGACAAAGCCACACCTGGGCGGAGTGCGTCGATTGACGCACACCCGTGGAACCGAAGGTCCGCTTGTGCAAACCGCCCCCCTGCGGTCCCGAGACCACCTACGGATTTTAGAGGAGCTGAGGGCCGGCTCTCCACCTGGATGGAACTGACCAGCCAGATCATTCCATCCCCAAGATCGCTGAGGTGTCGCCTGAACCCCGAGGTTTCTTGCGAACCCTGGGCGTTCGATCGGTCAGATTTTCCATCAGTCGGAGTCTTTAGTAATTCTCGGCACAGCATTCCACCGGCACCGGCTTGGTAGGCCGTCAAGGAAGAGTTGTCGGATGGGAGAGTAGGCTCCTCGCGTGGGAAATGATGAAGAACTCAGTAGGAGTGTGCTAGTACCTTGTTTCCTATGATTTTGGCAGTCGGTTGGACGTGAATCCCCCGATTCCATGAGAACTTACTGCCAAATCAGAAGGAAACCGACCACTAGCGGCCAGACAGAGAAACCATCCCCTTTTTGGAAAGGTTTGTGATGTTGAGTTCATCTCGGTGTTTTTCCGTGACGGTCAGCTGCGTGGTGATCGTTTGGGCGTGGGCTGGGCGAGGCCCTGTTGAAGCGATCGCCGACGATCCCGCGGTCGAAGATGGTTGGGTGCGGCGGTACGACCAACAAACGGGCATCGACGTTCGCACAAAAGAGTTGACCCTTTTCCCTCGCAGCGAGTCGATTCCGGCACTCCAGCACCGATTGCTGCCTGCACCGACTGAGCAGATCTCAGGAAACGCAGCGATCCATTACCTCAAGGCGGCTGGTTTTTTGGAACAGGACGCCGCCCGGGATTGGATCGCTCAGTTCCACCGGCAGGCCCGCGCCGGTGCTGAGGAAGCAGGGAAATCGATCGATGAGTTTCCGCCTCACTCGTGGTTGACCATGCCACCTGCGGAGCTACCCCGCGAGGAAGTGAAGACCTACCTGAACACGTTGAGCTTTCAAGAGGATTTCCTCAAAGCGGGATCACGGCGGACACATTTCAATATGGACCGAAACCTCAGTGGGATCGCCAGTCCGCTCTCCTATCTGCTTCCGGAGGTGCAGCAATTTCGTAAACTGGCTTGGAGCCAGAGCCTTCGCTGCCGACTGGCCATCGCCGAGAACCGCATTGAGGAAGCTCTGGAGATCATCCGCCAACAGATTGCCCTGGCTCGCCATCTCTCCCAAGACGATTTTCTCGTCTCCGCTCTGGTTGCCGCTTCGATTGCCGACATCGCCTGGAAGGATACACTCCATCTTGTGCAACACCCTCAGTGCCCGAATCTCTATTGGGCCATGACGAGCCTCCCCAGGCCGTTGATTGACATGCGTAGGGCATTGTCCTTAGAACAAAAAATCCTCCGCAAGGAAGTGCCAATACTGCGGGAAGTCGATCAACGGCCGCGATCTATAGGGTATTGGCAGGATTTTATCGATCGCCTGGTTCCTCAGCTCCGGTCTCTTGAACGGGACCTGGGAGGGATTCCGGCGTCTACCGATCCGGAGATGGCTCGAGCGGCGGTGGTTGGGTTGGTGGCCACCGCTTATCCTGGCGCCAAACGCTACTTGATCGAAGTGCAGAAGCTGCTCCCTGCACAAGTGGAAGCCTACCCGACGGCACAAGTGGTCTTTCTGGCGATGATCCGCTTTGAGGACCAGTGGCAGGATGAGATCCTCAAATGGGCGCAACTCCCGGTTTGGCAGACTCAAACGAAGATGAATGCCACCCGGCTCCGCCAAGCGTTGGAGGCCGACGCGCAACGATACGGCTGGTGCACCATGCCGACGCAATTGCTGGTGCCGCCGGTTCTGTTGGTCAAATCGGTCGAGGCACGCTGCGATCAAAAAATTGCGTTGCTTCAGGCTGTCGAAGCCATTCGGCTGTACGCCGCCGACCATGACGGCAAGCTGCCTGGCTCCTGGGAAGATCTTGCGGTCCCAGCCCCGATCGACCCCCTCACCGGCAGGCCGGTCCGTTACAAGCCAGTGGCATCAGGTGGGATCCTCGAAAGTCAGCCGCTGCCTGGGCTTCGCTATCGGTTGGTTGTGCGAATCGCTGATGAACCTGGCAAAACCGATGCTGAGAACAGTCGGTGACCCAAGGAGCAGAGGGAGCCTTGACAGGAGCATGCTTCCAGGGCTCCAGGATGTTCTCACTTTACTGGTGTTCGCACTTCACTGGTGTTCTCATTTTATTGGTGTTCTCATTTTATTGGTGTTCTTATTTTATTGGTGTTCGCACCCATTTGCTGGCGTTGGTCGTTTTCTGTGATGATCAGGGCAGTGGTTTTGCCCAAGCAACCGTTTGTTGTCCGCGAGCTTTGGAGGAGTTTTTCGATGGCCTATCGGTGCTTGTTCCTCTCGATCGGGTTTGGTTTTTTCGCACTGTCCGCGGCTGATGGCCAACCCAACCCTCAAGCCCCTGATGTGTCAGGTTCTCCTGGGCAGCGAGATGCTGGAGTTCATCCCTTTTTGCGGGAATCAACGTTTCTGCTTCTCAGAGTTGACCTGCATCGAGTTGGTCTCCCGGATTCCGCACAAGTCAGCGGCTCTGTCTCTGCGGCGGCCCGAGCTACCTTTGGCAAATTCTCGCAACAATGGCAGGCTCGTCTTGAGGAACTGCAGAAACTGGCTGATGGGCAACCGGTGTATGCGACCATGGAGGTCCCGTTCTCAGCCGGAGATCCTCCGATCACCTGTTTTCGCCGGAGGACCTCCGATGAGAATCTGGCGGCTATCAAGAGATCTTTTGGTGAACGAGTCCAAGTGAGGACCGTCGGGCAGGAGGAATTCGTCGTCGTCGGTTGGCAAGGGGAAACCAACAAAGCGGTTCCTGCGGCTCCAGCAGAGGCACACAAACAATTTGCTGCAGGTTTGGCGGCCCTTTCCAACGCCCCCATCCAATTGGTCGTCGTCCCGCCGGACTATGTTCGCCGAACAGTCAACGAGCTGTCGCCCCAACTCCCCAGCCATTTGGGAGGAGGGCCCAGCAAACTGTTGACCGAGGGACTCCGATGGGCGGCCTTCGGTCTGGATCCCTCACCGCTGGTGATGGAAGTGACCATCCAATCCAGCAACGAGGATGCCGCCCAGGCTTTGGCGGAGTACCTGCCGAAACTCTGGGCAAGCCTGTCAGAAACAGCCTCGCGAAAGAAACTCCCAGTACCTGCTCAGCTGTCTCAGCTGATCGCCACCGGGATCAAGACCAAGGTTGAAGGCAGCCAAGTCAAACTCCGACTCGACGGCTTTGCTCGTCAGGGGCAAGACCTCTCACTGTTGGCGAGCATTGTCCAGCTTGTGGGAGATGAGCTTCGTGACACTCAGACAGAGAAAGTTTCCCAGATCTTATTGGCCATGCACAACCACCATGTCAACCGGAGGGTCTTTCCTCCAGCCGATCAATATCGAGACAACACGGGAAAACACCCACTGAGTTGGCGCGTTCACCTGTTGCCGTATCTTGAGCAGGAAGCACTTTATCGACAGTTTCACCTCGATGAACCGTGGGATAGCCCTCATAACAAAAAACTGATCGCCAAAATGCCTGAGGTTTATGCCCCAGACAAATTTGATTCCCGGCAACCCCGAATCAAGCCTGGGTACACAACCCTCCTGGCACCGGTCGGCAAGAACACGATCTTGGGAGGTGCCAAGGCGAACCGCATGTCGCAGGTCCTCGATGGTACGAGCAACACCATTGTCTTGGTGGAGGTTGTGCCTCAGCGAGCGGTTCCCTGGACGGCGCCAGACGATTTCGTCTTTGACCCTGAAAAGCCGCTTGAGGGCATTCGTGTGGCAGCCGACAGAACCTGGCTCTGCGGATTTGCTGATGGGACATCACGGCGGCTCCCCGGAGATATCTCACCGAAAACGGTGCTGAACCTCTTCCAAATGAACGACGGGAACCCCATCAAGCTCGGTTCTCAGCCAAAGTAGCCGCCCGGTCGCAATAGCATGATCGAACGGTCGAAATCAACAGCGACACTTTTGGGGGACGGGACCGAGTTGACCTCAGTCGGGGCGACTCCGACGAGCTCGACTCTCCCCGATTGTGGCAGAGTCCCAATCCCGGAAGACCCCCAGAGAAGAGCAACCGCTGGGTCAACGTAAGTTCTTGGGGGGCCAAGGACCACTTCTGGGACGGTTCCAGCAGCGCGGTGTGCCAAAAACCCCGGGGACTTCTCGCCTCTGGACAAGCCAGCAGTTGCTCTGAACAATCGACAGCCGAAGTGACAGGGTTGTTGGCACAGTGGGAGAGTTGCACTGAGCTGGCGACAGCTCGGACGTCTTTGAGACCCTACCGTCGGTTGAAGAATCGGGGACATGATGGAGTGGGAAGTCTATCTTTCTGGTGAAATCCACACACCTTGGCGGGAAGAGATCATCGAGGGGACCAGGCAACGGAATCTGCCGATGTTCTTCTCTTCTCCGGTGACCGATCACCCAGCCAGCGATGCCGCTGGGGATGTTCTTGGTCCTGAAGATCAGGGCTTCTGGCGGGACCATAAATCAGCCAAAGTCAATGCGATTCGCACAAGAACCCTTCTTGAGAATTGCGATCTGGCCATCATTCGCTTCGGTGAGACCTATAAGCAGTGGAATGCCGCCTTCGACGCAGGATACTGCGCCGCCACTGGCACACCGTATATCACCCTCCACCCAGAAGATCTCATCCATCCGTTGAAAGAAGTCGATGCAGCAGCCTTTGCTTGGGCCACCACCACCGAGCAAGTCGTCGAAATCCTCCAATACGTCGCCGCTCAGAAGTGAAAGAACGCTTTCGTTGAACCCCTCGTGTGAACGCTCAAATCCGACTGAGGCTGGGCAAAGACTTGTCTAATCCGGCTTCTGGCAAGGCTGCACACTCAGAGACTCTCCGAAAAGCATCCGGCAATCCACTGTGTTGTGGAGCCCAAGTCATGGTGCAACACGATCCAGGTGGATTCCGGTGCTTTTCGGACAGACTGTCAGTGGCGATTGTGCCGTTTTAGCGTTTTGCAAGAGCAAGACTTTCACCCAAGAGCATCTATTTCAGCCAATCGGTGCATCTGGTGATCCAACTGGCTTTTTCGGCTCGTGTGGCCTCGGAGCTGAAGGATGATTGGGGTGGGGATCTGGAGTTGAGGCCGCTGTAGCTGATCCAGCCAAAAGGTTGGAGGGAATGGATTTTCGTGGGTGCTCCGGTGACGCCCAATGACCTCAACGATGGCCAGGCCGCCTTCCCGGAGTTTCATCATGTGTAAATCGACGATCGATTGCTTTCCGCAAGGCTTGCCTCCTCAACGTCACTCCTGGAGCCTGCGGAGTTGGCTTGCTTGGCTCGGACGGGCCGCACTGGTGGGGACCATCGGCCTACTGGCTCTGCCGCCAGTTGTCATCGCGGTGTACACGCCTGCCGCTGGTCCCGTGCAGCTCCCGCCCCCCGTCGAGGACCAACGCCGATACGGCGTGTATGTGTTGGATAGCGGCATCCACACAGCGATCGTCATTGAACAACCGCAGGGCTGGCAGTTGGGCCCGCCCGGCCAAGAAGAGGCCACTTATGTCGAGTACGGCTGGGGCGACCGCGCCTGGTACATGGAAGACAAACGCGGGCCGTTGACGGTTGTCTCCACGGTGGCCCTTCCCTCGGAGTCGGTCACCTATGTCGAAGGGCGAGCGACACCTCACTCCGGGGGCCGAACGATGCTTTGGCGTCAAGTCCCAGCAGAACAGCTGGCCAGGTTGGTCCAAGCGCTGGAAACCAGTATGCAAAGGACCAAGAACGGCAGACGGGCGGAGCCGTTTCCGGCTGTTGCCCATCGTCCAGGACGATTCTATCCCGCACGTGAGTTCTACATCTTCTGGTATGACTGTAACGCCTGGACTGTCAGACAACTGGCCGAGGCTGAGCTGGCGACTGGCCCTGCTGGCGTCGTGCTTTCCTCACAGGTCCCCCAACGGCTGGTGGGCTTCCAGAAGAAAGTCGAACACACCAACTAAGCAGCAGAAGGGACGCCTTGTGAAGCGGCAACGGCGTGTCGAGTTCCACGGCGTGTCGAGTTCCAAGGCGTGTCGAGTTCCACGGCGTGTCGAGTTCCAAGGCGTGTCGAGTTCCAAGGCGTGTTGGGGGCTCGGAGATTGGCTGGCGTGCTTGGAATTGGAAACGGTGAGCTGTGGAGCTGTGAGAACAGTGCTGGGCTGGTCACCTGGGGTCATCGCTCTGCAGCGACTTCGCTGAGAAATTCGCGTTCCTCGTCCTTGAGCAGGGATTGAAACTCCGACTCGCCCAGCAGGTCCAGGAGTTTCTTGGACCATGGGATCTGTCGATATCGGGATGTCGTCTCCGTAGGTGTCTGCTCGTTTTTGGAGAACGAGGACCCGCCGCCATGCTTGGTGACGCTGGGCATCAGATCGAAGCTGAGACCGAACTTCTGCAAGAACTCCTTGCGGTAGTCTTCACATTCCTGCCAGCGATCATACTCCCAACGCAGGACATCCTGGCAGGCACGCCAACGAGCGATCCTCTCGAGAAAGGCCCGATCGACATTGTAGTTGGTCCATCCGATGCCTTTTTCCGCCCAACTGATCATCCCTTTGATTCGACTGGCAATCAGATTGAGCGTGTCACGGTCTACAAAGATATGATGATCGACCCTGGAATTGAGATAATTGGAATAGTCGGGATCGCAATCTTCCTGCGAAAGAATGATGAAATCGGCTTCTCGGAAATTCTCAGCAAACGTTTGAACCAGCTTCAGGCCGCCGAGCAATCCCAGGACGTTGATCTCGTTGAGATGGATCACCCGGCCTCCCTCGATCAGACCTACAAAATGATTGCGGGAGTAATCAAGCTGGCAGGCAGCCTCATTGAGCGCGTTGGCAAACCAAGAGATGAAAACATGGTTGCCGCTCCTCCTCATACCGCTGACAAGATAAACTTTCTTGCCCCGAAAGACATACTGAATATAGTACTTTAGCAAATGGTTGACCAACGCTCGATGCACCATGACTTCTTCCCTCATCAACCAACTCTTGCCGCAATCCACCTTCGCCAACGACCTTCCAACCTGCAACTTCCCCAGCCGCTCTCCCTGTCATCCCAACCCCCAAAACCGCTGCTTCACCGACACTCGGTTGAGGAACGCTCATCAAGTTCCATAGATTTGCTCCTCTGATATCTTGGTCATGCTGAGGGTCCTCCCTCAGTTCCTGGGGCCCTCCGATCTCGGGCAGTCATGATACCGGCATCTGCAGGCACCTGCCAGATTCGGCATGTCAGTTCTGGCTTGTCGACCCACAGGCGTTCCGCCACTGGAATCGGGCCTCAACCTGGCAAGCTTGCAGCGAAAGGACTCACCGCCGCTGGCATCACACAAGGCAGCCACTGGAATACCAGTTTAGACAAACCATTGCAATTCCAAGCAAGCTGAGTCGAGAGAAGCTTCGGTGGATGGAGCGTTTGAGGGAGATCAGTGAGGTTTTTGCTGCGGACTGAATCGACGAGCAGATCATTGAGGGCTTTGGAGGATCGAGACCATCTTGACGGATTCTCTGAAAGTCTTCGACGAAGAGGACACGTTTACCTCCGGCAATCCGGGCTTCCGGTGGTGCCTCAGGCTGCCCCCTTTGAGGTCATCACCAACAAGGGCAGACGGTCACCCTGGGTCGAAAACTTCTCCGAGGGTGTTAGTCGACAGTCAGGGTCGCATAATACGAGATGCTGGTTTTGGGGATGGTTTCTTTTTGAGTGTCAAGCAAAATCTCGCGCAGCTGGTCAAACTGCTTCCGATGCACAAAAGTGACACAGCCAACACTGCGAGTGCCGGGGTGCATGCGAAACTGTCCGCGGACGGTGTCGTCGATGACGGTCTGGTCATCGATGTTTCCGTCGTCCCGATAGAGGGCAAACCAGATATCCTTGCCTCCTAAGGTATCCCACAGCGGGCCAAGCCGACCCCCGGTCGGGCGGTCGACAACAAAATACTTTCCCTTGGGGATCGGGCCGGCATTTGCCAAGTGGGTGCTATTGGGGTTGTTCTTATGTTCGCCAGCACCAGAGAAGACCGGGTAAGAAGTCCGGGTGATGTTCCCGCTGCTATCCACCTGTCGCAGCACCAGCCAGGTCTGCTCCTGGGAGTTGAGCGTCATAAAGAGCGTCTCGGCCATCTCATTCACCAGGATTGAGGACTGAGGGTTCGGTCGCCAGCTTTCCAGATCACTGTCGTATCAGATCACTGTCGTATCAGATCACTGTCGTATCAGATCACTGTCGTATCAGAATATCCTCGCTTCAGATCATCGAGGGCGTCTTCTTCTTTCCGACCCAAAGGCTACCATCGGGAGGGCCTTGGGGCCATGTGCCTTGGGCCAGAGAATCGATCTCGACTGACTCCGGCAACGAGCCTGAGCAACTCCATTTCTTGAGTTGCTCCAGAAGAACAGACCTGCTCACCCTGGCAAGCGTGTGACGTTCATCGCCGCAGATACTCTTGGAAATTGGTCTCTCTTTTCAGACGAAGAGGGTGGCAAGGCTGCCCTTGCTTTGTTTGGCCAAGACACCAAATGGGGACAGGAAGTTGTTGCAAAACAGCGGCATCTCGGCCAAGGTAGCGACCGTGATTGCCCCAACAGGCAACACGCAGCGGACACTGCGTGAGGGCTTGCTTCACGCGTTGGTCATTTTCGGGACCGATGGGGTCTTTGGCCAGGCGGAGTTCTTCAGGCCGAGTTGCTCGCCAAGCAAACAGATTCACCATCACGATGCCCCCCATGCCCCAATCTTGGGCAAAGCTGCAACAGCGTCCAATGGTGGGGTCGTCCCGGTGCTCGTCGGCAGTCGAGGGGTTGAGGCCAATGAACAGGACCAATGGCCTGGAATCATCCCAGATTCTGCTCAACGTATAACGGTAAGATCGATCCGCAGAGAAAGTAGCCGCCAATTTCATCTGCTCGTCCGTCGAGCCAGGAGTTTTCGTGCGTGATCGCTCAAGGTCCATTTTGAGCATCAAGACCAATCAATTGAGGAGTCAAACGTGCGTTGTGCTTTTCTTGCTGGGCTGTTCCTGGTGACCGGGACCCTTGTTGCTGAGGGGCAGCAAAATCCTCCGGTTACGATTGATCTGGACCAGCAGACCTCGCGTCAGATCATCGTGGATCGTCAAGCCGGACAATATCTCGGTCATCCGACGACCTGTCTTTTAGAAGATGGTCAAACGATCCTCTGTGTGTATCCAAAAGGTCACGGCCAAGGGGCGATTTGTTATAAGCGTAGCACCGATGGAGGACTGACCTGGAGCAAGCGGTTGCCGACTCCCCAGAACTGGGCCACCTCCAGAGAAGTCCCCACCTTGCACCGAGTGATTGGACCCGACGGGACAAAACGGGTGATCCTCTGGAGCGGGTTGTATCCGGCACGTCTGGCGGTCAGCCAGGACGACGGTCTCACCTGGAGTCCCCTCAAGTCAGTTGGCTCGTGGGGTGGGATTGTGGTCATGGGTTTTGTGGAGCCTTTGCAGACAGGGGCAGGTCATTATCTAGCAATGTTTCACGATGATGGTCGGTTCTTCACCAAAGACGGCAAACGGTCCGGCGTTTTTACCCTTTACAAAACCCTCTCTCGCGACGGTGGGTTGACTTGGTCCTTCCCAGAAGCTGTGTATCGGTCCTCAAAGGTGCATCTGTGTGAGCCCGGCTGCCTCCGCTCTCCCGACGGCAAACAGTTGGCCGTGTTGCTGCGAGAAAACGCCCGGCGAGAGAACTCTCACTTGATCGTCTCCAGCGACGAAGGCCGCACCTGGAGTCAACCTCGCCCATTGCCCCTGGACTTGACCGGAGACCGGCACACCGGTGTGCTGACACGCGACGGCCGATTGTTCATCAGTTTTCGCTGTCGTTCTCCGAAACACGCCGCTTCTGAGCGTCCCTTTGAAGGCGATTGGGTCGGCTGGGTGGGGACCTGGGAGGATCTGATCAACGGTCGCCGGGGTCAGTACGTGGTACGCTTGAAAGACAACAAGAAAGGCTACGATGTTGGTTATCCCGGCGTGGAACTTTTGCCCGACAGCACCATTGTGACTACCACCTATGGCCACTGGGACGTTGGAGAACAGCCTTACATTGTGAGTGTTCGGTTGAAACTATCTGATCTGGATCGGCTCGCCGAAACTCAGAAACCCAAGGAATCACCTTAATACATTAAGTCCCGTGAACACATCAAGTCCCGTGAACACATCAGTTTGCAGCGTCGCTGTTTGCCAACGCCAGCAACAAGCTGGTGGTGCTGGTTTCTTCGCTTCTTGTGACCGCAAACGACATGAAGGCCAAACGACCCACACAACGCGAGTCAGAACCGGAACGCTGACGGGAACCGAAACGCCACACAGGGCGTTGCCTCCAGAAAATCCCTCCGACTGATCGCTAGATTTTTTGGGCATCCGTTGCCAACCAGGGAACCTTGGACAGACTGCCGGGGACACCCGCTTGCTTCCCCCGCTCTGGGCAGTATCCGAACCCCAAGGTCTTGGCAGCACTGGGCCAAACGTCCTCTCGTTGCAACCAAAGCCTACGATGGAAAGGGCGTTCCGCAAATCCGCCTCGACCGGGAGAAGACCTAACCTCACCATAAGCGGTCTCCTACGCCTGCAGTCACAAACTTTTCCCTATCTTTGTAAAGGGAAAGCCAGCATTGAAACTCACCTAACAAGATTACCAGCAAAGAATGGGAAATCCCGTTAATAGGTGGGCCGAGACTCTCTTCGAAGGCTGCCGGCTGAGACCCTCAGGAGTGAGACAGTTGGCTTGATGGTAGAAGCAGCGTTTCGGGATTGAAGAATCGTCGCCCCCGGACAACGAGGGAAAATCAGCCAGAAGTGCTTGGATTGTCGCCAGTTAGCGTTAGACTACCCACTATTGATTGTCTGTCTCTCACGGGAAGCGACCCTGAAGCTCAACACACCGGAACAGTTCTCTTCAATCAGCCCCCACAAACTGCTTTCGGTGAGCGAGGTGTGTTCTCGGGGCGATTCCCCAACAATTGATTCTCAACCAATTGATTCTCAACCAATTGATTCTCAACCAATTGATTCTCAACCAATTGATTCTCAACCAATCGATTCTCAACCAATCGATTCTCAACCAACCGATTCTGAAGCTCGGCTTCCGTTCAGCCGGATTCTCAGCGAAATCTGTGGTTGTATGAAGGCTTATCCCCGCAGCAATCTCTCAATGAAAAGGGCGTCGTATCTTATGCAACGGCACAGACTCGTCCCAGGCGGCCGTTTCCGTGGTTTTACACTTGTCGAATTGCTGGTGGTCATCACGGTCATTGGCATTTTGATGTCCTTGTTGCTCCCTGCTGTTCAATCAATCCGGGCAGCTGGTCGCCGCTTGCAGTGCAGCAACAATATCAAGCAAATTGCTTTAGCATCGCATGCTTTTCACCAATCGCGTGAGTTCTTTCCGTATGGCCGAAAATCGGACATTTGGGATGCCTACACTTGGACCCAATTGATTCTGCCTCAGATCGAGCAGCAGCCTGTCTTCGACAATTACTTCACCCTTTCGGACCCCATGGAGATGACGCCGCGGGGTTCTGACCCCAGGCTAAAGGCGGCCCGGGAGGCGGAGATCCCTGTGTATTATTGCCCAAGTGACCAAAGCCCCACTGATAATGAGGTCCAGACCAGCTCGTTTGGGTTTAAACGAGGCAACTACAGCGGTTGTGCCGGCAGCGGTGACATGTACGGAGCCTCGATCGATTCGACCAATGGACCTTGGGGACCTGGGGTCTTTGGCGTCAAAAACGGGCAGAATTTTAACAACGGGATGCGGGATCTTGCTGCCGCCTGGGGTCAGCTCAGCGACGGCAAATCCCAGACATTGATGTTCTCGGAGATGTTAGTCCCCGATGTCACACCTGGCTGGGGTGGGCCGATGGGCGAGACCATCTACGGAAACATGGGGGGAGCTCTCTTTACCGCAGCGTATACCCCCAACACCACCACGCCGGACAACGTCTATGGGCCATGCCCTCAGGCTCTGGGAGACCAAACCTACGAGCCACCTTGTATCACCATTGGGTCATCCAGTTGGAGCTCGCCTAGCGCCGCCAGGGCCTTTGCCTCCGCCCGGAGCTTTCACGAAGGCGGGGTCAACGCTGCCTTGGCGGACGGTTCGGTTCACTTCGTCAGCGAGGGGATCGACTTGCTCACCTGGCGTGCACTGGGGACCCGAGCCGGCGGCGATACCGCTGCTTTCCCTGAATGAGCAAGCACTCATCGGCAGTCTTATTGGTTGGAGAGAAATCCTGATGAAACCGCTTTGCTCTTCTCTTCTCGATGGTCCGACTCCCAAGCCTCAAGCGATGACCAACAATCCTATCGGCCAAGTTGGCGTCTGGGTCCACAGTGCGGTGACGCTGGTGGCACTGGCCGGATTGTTGTTGGTCAGCACCGGATGCGGCAACTCAGCGTCGGTCTCGGGGAAGGTGACTTACAACGGTCAGCCTGTCAAAGTCGGCTCTATCACTTTTCTGCCCGCCGACGGCCAAGGACCCAGTGCCGGCGGGGTGATCACCGATGGCGCTTACCAAATCGAGGGGATGACCCCGGGCGAGAAAAACGTGGAAATCAAAAGCGCGCCGGATGTGCCGGTGATCCGGACGTCTCAGGAAAGTGCCGATATGGCGGCTGCGGGAGTGCAGCCGGCACCGGCCAAACAATCCTTTCCACCCGAAGCCCAGGGAACCAAGCAAACCGTCACGATCCAATCCGGCGAGCAGACCCAAGATTTCACATTGACCGGCCCGGAGGTCAATTGACCGTCTAACCGTGACTCCCTGCCAGGGAAGTCAGCTCGGTCGTTGCTGTGGTCTGCCAGGAATCTCTCCCCGTCTCTTTGCTGTCAGGATCATCTCTCAGGAACGCCTGCCGTTGCGCTTCGCTTGGCTGCCAAGCGAGCAAGATCTTCTGCTTGGGGGCCAGCGCCTGCTCCTCCACAACTTACATTCGCAAGGCCCATGCCGATGACAGGCTTCTCTCCTGGCTGAGGAAAGACATCGGCCACCCTTTGCAAATCCACTTCGGTGCGAAGTTTGGCCAGTTCCTCTTTGGAGCCGGGCGAGGTTGGCCTGGGTGGCTCGAAGTTGGCTGACCAGCCGGAGGTATTCAGCTCTGGGGTTACCTTGTTGTTCCAACCAATCGGCAGAGACCAGCCGCAAATTCTCGTCATCGGGATTCTCACGAATGGCACGCAGAAAGGCGGCCTCTTCCATGGGGGAGTCCTCACAACAGGTCAGCAGGCAGCAGCTGGAACTCAAGTCTCCCAATCCCCTTTCCGATCGGAGCAGATCTGTGGCTCTTACTTGGCTGCTGATTGGGAGGGCTTCTCAAACGAGCGGAACCGCCAGAGCGTGGACGGCTCGTGGGCGGCGGCAAAGATCTGCCGAGCTTTGTTGACAAGCTCGGGGTGGTCGCTGGCGATGTTCTTCCGTTCTCCTGGGTCGTCTTGCAGGTTGAACAGCTCTACGGGCCCATCGGCGTCTCGATGGAGCCCCAGTTGCACAGCTTTCCAGGGGCCAAATCGCGCCGCCCGTTTGCCCCCTTGTGCGTAGAACTCCCAATAGAGGAAGTCGTGCTTCTGCTGCTGAGGCCCGCCCATCAAGGTCGGCACCAAGGAGATGCCATCGATGTTCTCACCCGGCGCGGCGCCGGCGAGCTCACAGAAGGTCGGCAGCATATCCCAGTGGGCACATACCAACTCGGATCGGCTGCCTGACTTGATCGTTGCTGGCCAACGTGCCAACAGCGGGACGCGGATTCCCCCCTCATACAGATCTCGCTTGAATCCGCGAAAGGGGCCATTGCTGTCGAAAAACCTCGGATCGTGCCCCCCCTCAAGATGCGGCCCATTATCGGAGCTGAGCATCACCAGCGTGTCCTGGTCAATCTCCAACTCCCGCAACAAGTCCAGCAACCGCCCGACATCCTCATCCAGTTTGGTCATCATTCCCGCAAAAGCCGCGATGGGATTCTTGACTTGCGGACCACGGTACTTGCCAATCTTGTTCTCAAACTGCGCAAACTGCTCCCGAAACCGGGCAGAATACTGCGCAGGCACATGCATCGCCGCATGAGGGATGGTCACCGGCAAAAAGCAAAAGAACCGTTTCCCTTGGTTTTGACGGATAAACTTGAGGGCCTGATCCATGATCAAGTCGTGGGAGTACGTTTTCCCATCCAGTGGCACTTTCTGCCGGTTATTCCACAAATGCTTCGGATAATACGTGTGGGCTTCTCGCTGGCAGTTGTAACCATAGAAAGTCTGAAAGCCTTGCTTGACCGGATCGCCTTCGGAGCCGGGCGAGCCAAGCCCCCACTTGCCAAAGGCCCCAGTGACATAGCCGGCCTGTTGGAGTCGTTCTGGCAGGGTGACGATCTGCGAGGGGATGGCCGCCTGACCCTCGGGGCGGACCTCACGGTTGCCACGGATGAAACTATGCCCGGTATGCCGGCCGGTCATCAGCACACAACGGGTGGGGGCACAGACGGTACTTCCTGAGTAATGTTGGGTAAACTGCATGCCTTCCTGGGCCAGCCGATCGATGTTGGGCGTTTGGAACTTCTTCTGTCCGTAGCAGGACAGGTCGCCATAGCCGGCGTCGTCCAGGAGGATGTACACGATATTCGGCTGGCGAGGCTCAGCAGCTTCCGCTGCCCAGGAAGTTCCCACAGACCCACCAAGCCCGAGCAACACCAACAGTTGCAGCAGAATTCTCGCAGCAGTTCTCACAGAGGCCTCATGGGTTGTTCGGTTCGTGGAAACTCGGGACTCCGGTGGTGCCAGCACCCTCCAAAGTGCCTCCGCCAAGGAACCATGGTACCATGAAGAGCCACCGCTGCCGACTATTTGGCGACTGTTTCACCATTGGTTGGCGACTGGTTGGCGACTGTTTCACCATTGGTTAGCGACTGGTTGTCGACTGTTTCACCATTGGTTGGCGACTGGTTGTCGACTGGTTGTCGATTGGTTGGCGACTGGTTGCCATCAAGGGGTCACCTTCACGGCGGCCTCGGTGATCCCGCCCTCGATCAGCTCATCTTCTGTCAGCTTGACCTTGAGCTTGATCGTGGCCTGCTTGGCGGAGTCCGGCGTTTCGTTGTACAAGTTCACCGCTAGCGAAAACGGCATCGACGAGCCATCTTGACAACAACCTCCCGAATCCTCAACTCACCACAAATCCTCCAATCAGGGTCCTGCCGAGATCACCAGCAGCGATCCTCTCCCACCCCTGAGCATTTCACCAAGAGCAGGCGAAAGCACCTTCGACCTCAGGTCTGGGGGACCCTCTGCGGCTCGGGCGCATCCTGACACTCATTTGAACCATCAACCAGGCTCTGCTGAGTTATACCCTGTCAGTTGCTTTCCCAGGTTGGTTCCTCCCGAGAGTGTGCCCTGATGTCGCTCCTCAGGCTCCATGCCACTGACAGCGAACTCCGCCAGGAGGGAACCGGCCTCGCCCGGGCCCTGGATTCCGTCCAAGACGGAAAACGCTTCCAAAACTGGGTCTCCAGTTACCAACACAGCCTCAACCGCTCGGCCCAAGACCAGCGCCCTGTGCTGCTTCAGTTGGGCCAGCAGATTGACCAGTGGCTCGGCGGCAGTGATCAGTGGATCGCTCGTGCCCTTGGAGAGGAACGAAAAACCGCCTTGGGTGTTGGAATGGGCGGTCCATAGACCACCAACCTAAGCCACCAGAAATCACTACAGGGCAAGCGCTGGCGCCTGCCCTGAGAGTCGATGGCTCGATGTTGGTGAAGGGTCTGCAGCTCTTGCCAACCCGACAGGTTATTCAGCTCCTTGCTGCCTGGCGGCGATGGAGCAGGTCAGACCGGGCACCCAATCCTTGTGCTCATCGCCGTAGTAAAGATAGCTGCGGCTGGCCGGGCCGGTATACCGACCAGGAATGGCTGCCACCAGCGAGATCGGCAGCTCCACACTCTGCTCGGCTTGCAGCTCGCGCCAGTAGAGCACCACATCACGACCCAAAACCTCGTAGGCAGCGATCTTCTTGGCCTTCACCAGCTCCTTGAGCTGATCATGACGCACCTCAAGACCACCTGGGATCCCGATGATGGCAATTGGGTTGGTCGCCACCTTGTCCTCGGTGTTGGTCACCTTCACGGCGGCCTCGGTGATCCCGCCCTCGATCAGCTCATCTTCTGTCAGCTTGACCTTGAGCTTGATCGTGGCCTCCTTGGCGGAGTCCGGCGTTTCGTTGTGCAAGTTCACCGCCAGCGAAAACGGCATCGACGAGCCATCTTCCATGGCCACCTCAATCACGTGATCGCCCGGCTTGAGCAGTTCGGCGAAGTCGGGCAAGACGATCTCGCCTTCGGTTTGGGGATCAAAGGCCACCGGCTGGCCAACGGTCTTGCCATCGACGATCAGCCGCAGGCTGCCCGGATGCTTCGGCTTGGCCATGGCCTTGTCGTAGGCCACGATCGCTCGCAGCGTTAACACCGTGCTCTGAGTGCTGCCAAACCGGCCGCCCTTGCACTGCTCGGCCAGGTACGTCATCCCTTTCTGCGCGGAGTCGGCGTAGTCACGATCGCGTAGCCAGGCCAGCGTCGCCAGGGCCGTTGTCTCAAGGTTGAGGGACTGACCACGACTGCCAACAACTGACTGTTCGGCACCATCAAGCCAGCCTTCCTGGTTCTGCCGAGCGCCAAGATCATCCATGGCTTCGCGAGCCGCCTGCTTGTCTCCGGCCAGCCAGAGGACATTGGCCGCCAGCGCTAACACATAACTGTTTTCATTGCGGAGGCTGGCCTTCTTGACCCAGGCGATTTCCTTCTCCAATCCTTTCTCTCCGCACTCCAGCAGGCACCACGTCACATAGCTGTTGACCACATCCTCATTGGTCACCCAAGTATGCAAAGCACGCCGGGAGTTCTTCCAGGAACCCTGACCGTCACGCTGCTTGAGTAGCCATTCACGCGTTCGGGCGAGCATCTCGGTGTCGACCTTGGAGACCTCGGCCATGTCGGTGAACTCCATCAGCCCAAAAGCCGTCAGCGTCAGATGGCCTGGATCTTGACCAAACCACTCGTAGCCGCCGGTCTTACACTCAAAGCCGGTAAGCCGATTGTAGCCCTTCTCCAACAGCTTGCTGCTGCGTTCGATCAGGCCCGGATCAACACCGGTATGTGTGGTGAAATACTGCTGAGCCATCACCAACGGATAGGTCGTGCTGGAGGTCTGCTCGAAGCAGCCGTAGGGCTCACGGATGAGACGTTCCAGTCCGGCAGTGAGATTACCCAGCGGCGTCGGAAAGACCTTGGCTTGGGCATTGATGCTCCCAGGCACCACGGATTCCGGGATACTGACCGTCCAGGTTTGTTTGCTCTCGGGCAGCATCAATCCGCCCTTGCCCAACTCCACAGGGAAGCCGCGGGGCTGGATCACCAGCTCACGGGTCACCTGATCAGAGAAACCCCCAGCGTTGGCCGAGACGACCACCTGACGGTTGCCGCTGATGCCAGCGGGGATCACCAGGTCAACGATTTGACGAATGCGTCCGCCGGCGGGAACATCCGAGAGTTGAAACTGAGCAGGGGGAAGATCCTGGCCGGTGAAGGCGATCTGTCCCGAGTTGAAATTCTGGGCTGTGGCGTTGACCAGTCCCAAAGGAAGCAGAACCTGATCGCCTGTGGTCACCTCAAGGGGCAGCTTGGGTTCTATGTAGAAGGGCTCAACAGACTCGACAGCGTGTTGGGTCGAGCCCAGAGCGCCCGAGGAGTGGAAACCGTCAGCAAACACGCGGAAGGTGGTGACCGCGTCGGACAGACCAAAGGAAATGGTGGCGGTGCCGGTTTTCTCATCAGTCCGTGTGGCAGCAGACCAGTAGAGCGTTTCAGCAAAGTCGCGCCGGTCGCCGGGCTGGCGGTCCTTGCGGACCTGATGGGCGTACTCCCGAACCGCCACCAGCACCGGAACCGGCTTGGAGGCCACGGGAATGTCTGCGGGGAGTATTGGGGGAGGTTCGGCTGGAGCGGCTTGCCGGAGAGCATTTTTCAGTTCCTTGCGTTGATCGCTTAAGGCTTGGACAGCAGCGCTTGGTTCCTTCTCGCGTTTCGCGGCCCTCTCATCTCGCACGATCGGCAGTGGATCCTTCTCGCCAGCAAGCCGCTGAGCTTCTTCGTTTGGGGCGGCTCTTGGCTTTCCTTTCTGCTGACCGTCCTGTTTTTCGAGTAACAGCGGCCCTTCATCTTGGAAAAGCTCTGCTTGACCCCGACCATCATCATTCAGCTCGCCAGCAGCTTCGAAGAGTTCCAATGCATCCACATCACGTGCAAATTCACGGTCCCCACCACGGAAACGTCTCCACAATCGCCGGTTCCGCTGGGCTCGATCGGCTTCAGTCGTCAGGGCCAGGGCCAGCACGCGACGAGCGTCGTCGCCGTGACTCTTGAGGAATTTCGTCGTGTCCATCAAAGCGAAGCGTCGCCACCCCTGTGTCCCCAGCAGGAGGTCAACCGCCTGAGGAGCCTTTTCGTTTTCAACATCGAGGTAGACATGAGCATCAGCGAGTTCCTGCACCTCATCCTCAAGAAAGACCATCACCGGAAGCCGTGGTGCCTGCTCCCGCTTCTCAATCATCTCCAACACACTGTCGTCGGTCACCGTCAGGCCGACGACTGCGGAGACTGGCTTTCCATCAACACTCGTCTTGACCGTCAACTCCACATTGTCACCCGGGATGTACTCCGCGCTGCTTGCCGTCACCTCGATCTTGAGCTGCTTCCCTGGCTCCATCAAGACAAGACGCTCGGCAAGCGGCATCCCCGATTTGGCATCGTAGGCGGTGGCAATCAAGACCCCATCAGCAGCCTCTTGGCGATCCTGGGATACAGTGACTGACACAGTCTCGGGTTGACCGGCCGCAAGAGAAGTCTGCACTCGTCCCAGTTCCTGTTCCTTCTTGCGGAGTGTCACCACCACATCGCGGGCCTGGGTGCTGGCAACCGCCAGCGTGACCCGCTGGCCAGGCTTGTAAACATCTTGGGTGGAACTCAACACAGTCCCATCCGCCTTGAGAGCAGGCAGCGGATAGGTGGTGCTGATGCCAGCAGGCTCGGTGATCTTCAGCGTGTACTTCTCACCAGCCTGCGGAACCAACGACACACGCGCCCGTCCTTCATGCTCGGTGCGAAAACGGGCGATCTCCTGACCGTTGGCATTGACAATGATCCCCGCGAAGTCCGCCGGCTTGCCGTAGGGCGTCTTGGCTTCCAGGTACACCCGGCTCGGTAACCCAGCCACCAGATCGCCCCCCTCCGGATACATCTGCAGGTCGACCGTTTGCAGTAAGATGGGGATGGTTTTGCTGGCGGTCTCTACGATCCCGCCGTCTTGAACCACCAGTGCCAGCGTGCCCTCACCACGGACGATCTTCTCCGGCAACTGGAACTTGACGGTGCAGTTGCCCTGAGCATCCACCTGAGCCGGACCACGGAACACCTCCGCTGCGTCCACACGGGCGATGGCCTCGACGTCAGCACCGACGGGGATCCCCCCTTCGGCACGCTCAACATGAAGTGTGGCGCTGACGGTATCAGCTGGCCCGTAGCCATCCCGAACAAAAACAATCTGGCTTTTCAGACGGGGCGGGCGGTAGTTGCGAATCTCGAAGGACCGCTCAGCCGGTGTATAGCCTTGCCAAGGATAAGAGAGCTTGACCTTGTACTGGCCACCAGCCTGGCCTTCGGGAACCTGCCAGGAGAAGCCAGCCGTGCTATCCTGGATCCGTGTGTTGCCATTGGCCACAACCTCGCCCTTGGGGCCACGGATCTCGAAGCTGGCCATCACCTGGGGCGTGAACTGTTGGATGAAACGGGCGCGGGCCTTGGAGTCGGCCTCCTTGAAAGCCTTTTGGATCTTGGGGTCGTTGGGGATCTTCGGAGTGAGCGGCTTGTTGGTGATCGCGTGCAGCAGGGCCCCCCGGATGTAAACCGTTTCCTGCGGCTTATAGATGGGCTTGTCCGTACTCAGATGCGTGGTGTATCGCTCATTGCCCCCCAGAACAGCGGTATCAACCACCTTGATTTTAGGGGTGGGCATCTGCTCCTCCTCGGGGTCGGCCTGCAGAGCATTGCCTTGCCAGAGGGTGAGAGGGATGAGAAGGGCCATCAGCCCGAGAAAGGCGGGCATTCGAACGAAGGCGATCACTCGCATAGGAAACAACTCCTGTCTAAGGTGAGCCAGGTTCGAGGGGACCTGACGAGAAGTGCAGCGCACCCAGATGGGACGTTTCAGGCCGACAAGAGTTCCCGATAAACTGAACATGCTTGAGGACTGGCCAAGTCGACGTGAGAGAGGGTCGACTGCGACTGCAAGAGTTCCTCAGATCAAGCCCGATCGGGAGGACCGGACAACCAGCTTGACAGCGGCTTGCTCTTGCGATCTGACATCCACACACTGTCCGATTGGGACTTGTGCGGAGTTGAGCCTGAAGACCTTCGGGTTGAAGTCCACCGTGCCATGGCCGAAGAATCCAGGTCGGTTGTGAGAGTTATGCTCAACTCTCGCCCTGACAAATCCTGCTCGACGAAACCGCAGTGCAGACTCGGGCTGAGAGCAAGTCAAAACGCACGCCAGCGCGTTCGTGGGAGGAACTGCAGCAAATGGCGGAGCAGACTGGCGTCACACAACTGTATGAAACTGCGCTGTCGAAGCTGAGGGGTGCAGCGTTTCCTGAAGGAGAGCCCCAAAAGAACAAATCAGGGACCGTCACTTTCCGCGTTGATCGCCAAGAGAGCGACTTCCAGAATGGGCTTCCTTCAGGGTTGCCCCTTTCCTGCCGAACGCGAGTATCGCCCTGGCTTCTGCGATCCGCCTCTCTCGCGACTGAGAAGTGACTCTGCTCATTGGCCTCCCTTCTGTGACCCCCAATTTTCGAGGTTTTGACCCGACTGGAGTGGACTTCCGAAGGGATGCCAGCGTCAGACGAAAAGGTGGTGGGCTGACTCGCGAACGGGCGGCCCGGGCTCACATTGTCGAGAAATGTTTGGTTTGGGTGAGGCGGCAACCAACATCAGAAATCGAGGTCACATCTCCGATGGGAAGCCCCCAAAAGAACAAATCCTCGAGAATATGCAAGCCTGAATCCCTAGGGCGTTGCCTCTAGGCTACGATGGGTATGGCTTTCAGCCAATCAGTCTCGACCGAGAGACAACCAAAACCGACGGTCACAAAACAGGCGGTCGGCACCATGCCATATCCGGGCACAGCCAAGTCCTCCAACGTTTACGCCTTTAAAAACAAGTTTCCAAAAAGGAAGGTGATTTCGAGCCTCTCCGGAAAGGCTTCTCGATCCGCAGCGCGGGGGGGAAAGCTGTCCCGCGGATTCTGGCGGATTCCCAACGCAGCAAATGGACAAAGATTCCCAAGGGAAAGACCCCGACTCATTGCATCAGTGGTGGCTGATGTGTCAAAGTGAATGCAGTATGATAGGCTGTAGGTTTCGGGGGGCGGGCCTCGGCATGACCCCACCATTGTGCTGACCAACTCTTCTTGCTGATTTTTTCTACCGCTTATGAATCTCTTCGTTTGCTGTTCGCTCAAAACCCAAAACCCCATCCGAAGAGCCGGCTGCGGGCTGCCCAATGGGCATGGAACTGCGTTTCAGGCAGCGTTTTTTCTGGCGTTGATCCTGGCGAGTTGGACTCCACTGGGGAACATCGCGGCGGCTGCCCCGGTCGGCTCGGCCCAAGATTCGACCACGGACTCAACCACAGATTCGGCTCAGAAGGCTGCCAAGCAATCCGCCCAGAGGGCCTCAGAGGGTCACACTCAGGTGGCCTTCACTCAACAGATCCGACCTTTGTTGGCCAAGCGTTGTTTTCAGTGCCATGGCCCAAATGAGCACGAAGCGGGACTTCGCCTGGATCTCCGCGAGCGGGCCACTGCCCAACTGGAAAGCGGCAGTCGGGCGATTGTTCCCGGCAAGTCGGCCCAGAGTGAGTTGTTCGCCCGCGTGACCACTCAAGATGCCTTCACACGAATGCCTCCTGAGGGGGACGCTCTTACACCAGAAGAGGTGGGGCTTCTTCGTCGCTGGATCGACCAGGGAGCAGAGTATCAAAAGCACTGGGCGTTTGTCCCGCCGCAGCGGCCGGAACTCCCGCAAGTTCAGGATCAAGCTTGGGTCAACAATGGGATTGACGCTTTTGTTCTCCAGCGTCTGGAGCAAAGCGGGTTACAGCCCAATCCCCCGGCCAGCCGCAGTGTGTTGGTCCGCAGGCTCTATCATGACCTGACCGGCTTACCGCCAACCCCTGAGCAAGTACGCCAGTTCGTGGAAGATTCCTCGCCTGAGGCCTACGAACGATTGGTTGAAACGCTCTTGGCCAGCCCCCATTATGGGGAGCGTTGGGCCCGCCACTGGTTGGATTTGGTCCGCTTTGCCGAGACCAACAGTTTTGAGCGAGACGGCCCGAAGCCCAATGCCTGGAAGTATCGCGATTATGTGATTCGCAGTTTCAATGAAGACAAACCCTACGATCAGTTCATCCGGGAGCAGCTTGCCGGGGATGAGCTGGATGAGGTGACCATTGAAACGTTGACCGGAACAGGCTTTTACCGATTGGGCATTTGGGATGATGAACCGGCCGATCCCCTTCAGGCACGCTATGACGAACTCGATGGCATCATCACCACAACCTCACAGGTTTTCTTGGGGCTGACGGTCAACTGTGCCCGCTGCCATGAGCACAAGATCGATCCCATTCCACAGGAAGACTATTACCGCATGCTGGCGTTCTTCCACGGGTTGACGCCTTATGGGACACGCGGGAACCAACAAAGCAACAACCAAATCAGCAATCTCACGCCCGAGGAATCGCGACGTCGGGATCAACTGGTCGAACAAGAGAAGAACTTACAGAAGCAAGTCGCTGGTCTGGAACGCAAGGGCATCGTCAAGATGTCGGGGCCGGATCAACGTCGCACCGAAGGCCCCCAGCGGGCTGCGGTCCTCAAAGAGAAGTTGCATCGGTTCCTCAGCGAGGAGGATTTCGCTAAGTATAATCAGTTAAGAGACGAGCTGGCATCCGTCCGGCAACAGAAGGAGGCGTTGCCGCCGCGGGAGGTTGTGCTGGGCGTGGCCAAAGTTTACAAGCACCCGCCGCCGACACATGTTTTGGCTCGTGGGAACCCACATGCCAAGGGCAAGGAGGTTCAGCCTGCTTTCCCGACACTCTTTGGGTCACCCAAGCCGACGATCCCCCAGGCGGCTGCTGATGCCAAGAGCTCAGGCCGTCGACGTGTGCTGGCCGAGTGGATCGCCTCGCCGGAGAACATGCTCACATCCCGGGTGATGGCCAATCGTCTCTGGCAGTTTCACTTTGGCCGTGGTCTGGTCCGCAGCCCAAACAATTTTGGGCAGTTGGGCGTGCCTCCTACGCATCCGTTGTTGTTGGACTGGTTGGCCTCGGAGTTTGTTCGCCGTGGCTGGAGCATTAAAGAGATGCACCGGCTGATTGTCACCTCCAAGACCTATCGGATGAGCAGCCAAACTCAGCCCAAGGCTTTGGCAGCCGACCCGGAGAACAACCTCTTCTGGCGATTCGACATGCGACGGCTCTCGGCCGAGGAAATCCGTGACTCCGTGCTGGCGGTCACCGGAGAACTGAATCCGACAATGTATGGCCCAGGCATTTATCCCAAGATCTCACGGGAGGTGTTGCACGGACAAAGTCGACCAGGAGCTGGGTGGGGAAGATCCAGCCCCGAGCAGCAGAGTCGCCGCAGTGTTTACATCCACGTGAAGCGTTCGCTGGTGACACCCCTGTTGGAGACCTTCGACTTTCCCGATACCGATTCCACCTGTGAGGGCCGCTTTGCCACAACCCATCCCGGCCAATCGCTGGCTTTGCTCAACGGCGAGTTCCTCAACGAACAGGCCGAGGCACTGGCCAAGCGTCTGGACCAAGAGATTCAGGGCGAACCTCAAGATCGGCTCCGCCAACAAGTTCGCCAAGCCCTCTGGCTGACAACCTGCCGCCCTCCCCAAGCCAAGGAAATTCAACGCGGGCTCAAGTTGATCCGCAGCCTCCAGCAAGACGATCAACTCGATGAGCGAACCGCCCTAAAGTATTTTTGTCTGGTCGCACTGAATCAAAACGAATTTCTCTACTTGGACTGACCGCGGTTTGGATCAACCGCGGCTGTTGCCGATTGTTTCTCACGAAGTTCATCAGCGATGGCTGCGAGTTATTGATTCGAGGGTTTCCTCTTCAACCCGAACGGTTTGACGACATTTCTCCCAAAAAGGCTTTCTCATGTCGCCATCTCATCAGTCACGTAATTTCTGCGGTCGGACTCGTCGTGAGTTCCTCTGGCAGGCTGGCGGGGGATTTGCAGGGCTGGCTTTGACGTCACTGCTGGAAGAGGATGGTTTCTTTGCCAAGCAGTCGGTGGCCGCCGATGGGGTCACACCCTTTGAGAACCCGCTGCTTCCCAAGAAGCCACACTTTCAGCCCAAGGCCAAAAGCGTCATCTTCCTGTTCATGTATGGCGGGCCCAGCCATATTGATACCTTTGACTATAAGCCGGCCATGAAAGGCATGGACGGCAAGACCGTCTCGGTGAAGACCTTTGGCCGTGGTGGCCACCGCAACAAGGGGCGTATTGTTGAGCCACGTTGGAAATTCCAACAATACGGCCAGTGCGGCAAATGGGTCAGCGATCTCTTTCCCAATTTGGGTGAGTGTGTTGACGATATCGCTTTTCTGCACAGCATGACCGCCGAGAGCCCTATCCACGGCTCGGCGATGCTGATGATGAACTCGGGTCGCTTGCTCTCGGGCAGTCCCAGTTTGGGCAGCTGGCTGACTTACGGTCTGGGCAGTGAGAACCAGAACTTGCCCGGCTATGTGGTCATGCTCGATCCCACCGGAGGCCCGATCTCCGGTGCCAAGAACTGGTCCAGCGGATTCATGCCTGCCACCTATCAGGGCACCGTGATGCGAGCCAAGGGCTCTCCGATCTTCAACCTCAACCGCCCCCAAGGGATGACCCAGAGCATCCAACGCAAGGTGCTCGACACCCTCCGACAAACCAACGAGGCGCATCAAGCCTCCCGCAGCGATAACTCCGATCTGGCTGCCCGGATCGCCAGTTACGAGCTGGCCTACAACATGCAAGTCTCCGCCCCCGAGGCCGTCGATATCGGCGGCGAAAGCAAGGCAACCTTGGACCTTTATGGCATCGGCAAGTCGCAGACCGACGACTTCGGCCGGAAGTGCCTGCTCGCCCGTCGGCTGGTTGAACGTGGGGTCCGCTTTATTCAGGTCTATTCCGGTGGCAACCACAACGATGCCAACTGGGACGCCCATGGTGACCTGGAGAAAAACCACAACTACCACGCCGGGCGGACCGACCAGCCGATTGCCGGCTTGCTGAAGGACTTACGCCGCCGCGGGATGCTGGATGAGACCCTGGTCGTTTGGGGCGGGGAGTTCGGGCGTCAGCCCACCGCCGAGTATGCCAAGGGCAGCGGGCGAGACCACAACAGCTACGGTTTTACGATGTGGATGGCCGGGGGAGGAGTTCAGGGAGGAACGAGCCTGGGTACGACCGATGAGCTGGGCAGCCAAGCGGTCGAGAAGCCCATGCACGTCAAATACCTCCATGCAACCATCCTCAACCAAATGGGCCTCGATCCCAATCGGCTGAGCTACTTCTACGGCGGGCTCGATCAACGACTCGTCGGTGTCGAGGACGTCCAACCCATCCAAGAGATCATCTAAGTGACTGTCCGAAAAGTGTCCCGGCACAACGAGGATTCGTTGCATCAAGACTCGTGAGCCACCAGCCGTTGTGCCTCCGCCACTATTTCGGACAGACTGTAAGAGACTCTCCGAAAAGCATCCGGCAATCCACTATGTTGTGGAGCCGAAGTCATGGTGCAACACGATCCAGGTGGATTCCGGTGCTTTTCGGACAGACTGTAAGAGCAGCAGCGATTGACCCCAGGCCGTAGCCCCTCACAGCTCAGCGTGGCCCCCCTTAGCCGCTGGTGCTCCGCATTGTCATCGTTGAACCACACCCAAGGCAGAGGATCTTGGGAATTCTCTCACGATCAGCAGCAAGTTGGATCAGCAGCAAGTTGGATCAGCAGCAAGTTGGATCAGCGAGATTTTCCCCAACAGCAGTAGGTGACTGACTCACCGATCAACCGACTGACTCACACAGGCAGGTCCTGGGGCTGTTGATTGTTGATTTACGAGAACTGCTGGGGTGTTGGAGGGTTCTCGGGATCGTCGGGGCCGCCCGCTTGGTCGTCTTCCCGCACGGGACCGATCGCGGAGATTTGTTCGGGGGAGGGAAACTCCTTGACCAACCACCGTGGCGGGTAAAGGGCGACTGGCTCAAACAGATCTCCGGCCACAGCCATGACCTGATCCCAATCGGCCATTCCCAAAAAACCCTGATTCTCGGCAATCAGGGCAATGCGATGGGTCCGCGGCATCAGAGTCTCCACTCCCTCGCCCCAAACTGCATAACTAAAAATTCGTTGAGATTCTTGCTGGCGTAAGGCGGAGTAAGTCGCCACGAACAAGTCCGTTTCCTCCTGCTGGTGGATCTCCTCAAGCAACTGCTTTTGCTCCGCATATTCCGGCCCCAGCGAGCGGACCTCCAACTCCCGAAACTGCTGGCAGAACTCGTGATCGTCTTGAGGATGCCAGGGCTCAAACTCTTCGCCGACCAAGCGGAAGGGGATCCCGCAGACAGGCCGGGGGCCAGCCAGGGCCTCGCCACCAAGTCCCACCATCAGCGTCAACCCATCCGAAAACTCGGTGCCGGTGATCAACAGCTTGTCCCGACTGGGCACCATCACCAACAGATCTCCTTGGACCTCCAACGACCTGAGCAAGTCCGTATGCAAAATCAACGCCGAGTCATACGTGTCGCCAGGCGTCATGTAAAAACCGCCCTCAACGGAGAGCAGGTTGATATCGGTCTCAAACATGTTTTGTTTGCTGACCTCTAGGGCCTCCCAAAGGGAGACATCCCATTGGTCCAATTGGGATTGGTCCAACAGCCGAAGGCTATCGGGCATGTCGTAGGCCAAGTGGACGGCTAAGTGCTCGCCGAGGACCACATGGGGGAAGACTGGCAGCGGCCGGTTTTCCAAGTTGGCCTCGAGTTCCATTCGGTCGAGGAAAAAGCGGCTCCGAACGGCGGGTCGGAGGTCGGGCGCGGCGTGTTGGAACTCGTCGGGCATTTCGACCAGGGGGCTGAGGGCAGCACGGACGACGCGGTCGAAATGGGACTGGCGGTCTTCTGGGGCGACTCGGCAGTGTTCGCTGAACACGTTGGTCAAATTGAAGGTATGGGTCCCCACCGGACCGACGATCTGCAGCCGGAATTCCTGCTGATCGTATTGGGCATCGCTGACCGCCCCGGCCTGCCGTAAGGCCTCCAGCATCCGCTGGGCGAATTCATCCCGGCTGAGTTCATCAGCACTGGAGTTGCCCTCAGAAGAGTCCAATGGGGGGTCAGGCTTGGGCTCGTGTTGGCCTGAGCGATCCGGCTCGGCGGGTTGATCGGCAGAACTCATAACACCTGCAAGGGAACGCAGCTGAGCGGTCGGGAACCGTTGGCTGCCAGGAACTCTCTGCAAAAAGGGAGCCGACAAACGCACTTCTCAACAATGCCTGCAGTATGCGGTGCCCAACCACAACAGGAAAGACGCCACCAGCGACCGCAGCTGGGCACCGCTGGAAGACCGGTCACGCCCGTCAGCTAGCCAGGGCAGCTAGCCCCATCTGCAGCATGCCTTGGGCGGCCTTGATTGACTGGTTTTTCAGTGCTCAGGCGTCTTTCTGCTCTCCTTGGAAGGAGACGAACTGGGTCCTCTGCAGTTACCCTGGACTTCGCGGCGGCCGGTTTTATGATGGTCACACCTGGAATTGGTCGGTTGGACCTGCACCTTCGGCATGGGAACTGCTTAGGCTTGCCAACTTACTGCTCTGCAGGACGATGCTTGCTTGGCCAAAACACACAAGCCGCCGGAACGACCAGTGATCTGCCAGCGGTTGATTGACCAGCCTCTCCGCTGTACCGGACGAAGGCTGGAGGAGCCAAGGTTTTCCTCAATCTTAGTGTGGGGGCTTTTGGCGAGAGGCTGCCCGAAAGCGGATTAAAGACTACAATAATCAGAGACTCAAGAATTCAGGAGATCCGATATGGACACCACCCGAGTAATCGACAAGCTCAACGACATCCTTCGCCATGAGTGGACCGGCGTCGCTCAGTACAGCCAACAGGGCTTTCTGGTTTGCGGTCCTTGGCGTGAAGTCTATGCAGAATTGTTCCACGAAAATGCCAAGGAGAGTTTCGAGCACGCCCGTCTGGTCGGCGAGAAGATCGTTGCCATGGGTGGTGTGCCGAGCGTGGAACGCAACAATGTTCACCAGACGGCCAACCTTCACGAGATGTTGGAGACGAGTCTGGCCTTTGAGACCAAGGCCCTGAACCTGTACGTTGAGGCGTTGGATCTGGTCGGCGACGACGACACCGCGCTGCGTGTGTTGTTGGAAGACCAGTCTTTGGAGGAGCAAAAAGGGGTGGATCACTTCACCCAACTGCTCCGAGAGGAAAAATCTGTGGCCGCTGAGCTCTCCAAGGCCAGCAGCCAGGCAGGCTGAACCGACAAGCTGTCCTTCCTCACCTTGCCTTCACGAAAAGTGAAGTCGCACTTCCTTGACACCCTCAGATGATCGTCAAGGCCCCTCCTATGCCGAGGGGCTTTTTTTCTGGGAATCGCCTCCCCACGCACAAAGCCTGAAAGGGCAAGGCCCACATCGGGGAAGTGACCAGATGTTGGTCGTCGGAAAACTGCTCAATAATCCGTGGGCTGTTTTGGCCCGATCTTTTCTCTAAGCAGACCCCCCGGTGGATTCGGCCTCGTGGCTGCTACCAGTCGATTGATTGGACCGGCGGAGGCTGGATGGCCGAAAGGCACTCACCTTAGATCTCAGTAGAATCACTTAGCAATTTAAGCAGTTATTAAGGGATCTCGGGCCATGGATCATGGGCGTGTCATGGATCGCCGGGGCTGGCCGAGAAAGGTCCATGGCCCCACCCCAAAGGACATCAGCTCACAGAAATCACCAGATCACAGAAAGCACCAAGCCAAAGCAATCAAGAGAGAATTGCTGCAACCACAGGCCGGAGGCCCTTGAGTTGGCCGGTTGGAATCGATGAGGGACCAACGATCAGAGGATTGGTTCCCAGGGGTCACTCGCCGGGGAAGACCAAATCGCCGCTGGAGTAAGTTGAACCGAAGGTGTTGCGAGCCATGGCGACCTGCCGAACCGCGCTTTGGACCTGATCGTCAGTTAAGGGTGAGAGAGGGTGGATGAAGGCTGAGTAGAGGATCTCTCCGCTGAGGGCGTAGCGAGCATCCAAGGCGGTGTGAAAATTCGCTGCCAGGCAGGCCATCAACTGCTCACCCTCCAGATCCTGAACTCGCGCAATCGGCGAGATGATCCGCATTCGATCGTGGCCCGGATCAGAGATACAAATCATCGGGCCATCGTAATACTCAAACTGCACAACGTTACCATCCAGGTCTGCCTTGTCATCCAGACCCATCAAGATCTCGTGAAGATGTTCTTGGGTCATCGGTGCTCTCTCTGACATGTGCTTGGCTCCAAGCAGTTGCGGTTTGGTTCAGCCCAGGTCGCTGTGACCCAGCTTGTTTGGGGGTGCCCCGCCAAAATTTTCCTTGGAAGTGACCTCGGGCAGATGACCATCGTAAGCGAGACCGAATTTTTTTAGGACTCAATCCCAACTTGCGGTTGAACTTTGTCATACCCCAGAACGTCCACCAACGCATCCAGAAAGTTCGCGAACCAATTACCGAAGTGTCTCACTCGATCGTGGGATACAGTTCCTATTCGGACTTGGGTTTGAGCCGAGGTGCCACACGGATTCGTTTTGACGTCTACGATTGGCACATACCACTCTCTCACTCCGGTTTACATATGATCTTTTCGAGTTGTCCCGCGAATCCTCCGTTCATCGGCTTTCGTCTTAACTTCTTCGAGTCCCAAAAAAGAACGGGATCATGAATGAAGTGCACCAAGAAACCGAACACCCACCAGCGTTGAAACCAGCACCACGTTGCCCTTGCCGTCCGGGCTGGCCACGTCCCACACATACCTTTCCCAATGGTCGACCATCCCGTCGCCATCGTAGTCGACTTCCTTGCCGATGCGGCGGTTGGCTAAGTCATCAATGGAGTCGACGGTCTGACGGATTTCATACAGGGCAGCGCCAGAACTCTGCAGGGCCGTGATCTGAGCTTGGCTGAGCACCCGGTCATACAGCCGCACATCGGCAATCACGCCTGTTCCCCCGTCGGCCGAACCGATCTCCACGCTCTGGATACTGAAGACGGGCGTAACCTGACTGGAGGGTCTGATGGTGATCGCCAGCGAGCCTGAATCAGTTTCGGCACCCCCTGTGCCGCTGTTGCCTTGATCGCTGAGGGTCGCCAAGAGCGTGTCGGTGCCAGAACTGCCCGGATGAGCCGTGTCACTCAGCCCAGCCAGGGCAGCGTTGAGGTCAGCCAGCGTCGCCGCGGCAGTCATTGTGCTTTGACCGTTGCCACCTGACGTGAAGCTCAAACCGAAGGATGCTGGTCCAAGACAGAGTGCCCGAGCAGACAGGCTCAAGGCCACCGGCTGTTCCTGGGCATCCAAATCCTCCACGCCGACCCCACTAATGGGGACGGTGGTGCTGGCGGTGACTCTCTGGTTGCCCGGCAGCGTCAAGGTCGGTCCCTGGTTGACCCCAAAACCACTGAGGGTCGCCAGAGAAGTGGCCGCGAAGCTGGCTGAGGCAAAGATCCTCGGGACTATTGTTCGGGGAGCTGATACACTTGGGGGGCTGTTGGCTTGTGCGTGCTCGCCTCGGATTGCCCTTCGGGTCGAACACCCCAGTTCATCCACCCAAACAGGAGCAAGTTCATGCTCAGCTCGGCTGACCTGGTGGTCACCAACCTCGGGCCCTGTCGAGTTCCATCTCCACTGGCACGCAAGTGGAAAGCACCAGGGTTCGTCGATGACAGCCGTCGCGTCTTAATTGACAACCTGGTTGGGGAAAGTTCAAAACAGTTCGAGCAAGTCTTATCTTTTGAGAGTGCTGGTCCGCGACCGGAGATCTTCTTTGACCCGGGCCGCACAACCGCTGCGGTGGTCACCTGCGGGGGTTTGTGTCCGGGACTGAACAACGTGATTCGTTCTTTATACTTGGAGTTGTCGCACAATTATGGGGTTCGGCGTATCCTGGGCATTCGCAATGGCTATGCGGGGATGAACCCTTCGGTCGGGCGTCCGCCGGTTGAGTTGACCACGGACTTCGTTCAGGAGATTCATGAGCTGGGGGGAACCGCCTTGGGGAGTTCCCGAGGTCCTCAGCCGCTGGCGGTGATGGTGGATTTTCTGGAGGCCCACTCGGTCGACATTTTGTTCTGTCTGGGCGGAGACGGGACGCAGCGTGGTGCTCATGCCCTGGTGCAGGAGATCCATCGCCGAGGGATGACCAAGGCGGTTGTGGGGATCCCCAAGACCATCGATAACGATATTCCCTGTGTGTGGACCACCTTTGGTTACGTGACTGCCGTGGAGATCGCCAGCTGGAGCATTCGGGCTGCCCACGCTGAGGCCCGGGGTTATGCCAACGGGGTCGCGATTGTCAAACTGATGGGGCGTGATGCTGGGTTTATCGCCGCTGGGGCAGCCGTGGCCAGCCAGGAGGCGAATTTTGTGTTAATTCCTGAGATCGCCTTTCCGTTGCATGGCGAGGATGGGTTCTTGGAGGTGCTCCGCCGCAGGCTGGCCGCTCGGGATCATGCCGTCATTGTGGTTGCCGAAGGGGCCGGCGGACATTTGATCGATACCGCTGGGCAGCCACAACACTACGATGCTTCTGGGAATCTGAAACACCCCGACGTTGGCATCTTTCTCAAGGACCGCCTTGGCGAGTACGCTGAAAGTCACGGGATCGGTGCAAGCATCAAATACATCGATCCCAGTTACACCATTCGCAGCGCCCCGGCCAACGCTTATGACCGGATCCTTTGTGACCGCCTCGCCCGTATGGCCGCTCATGCAGGCATGGCGGGCAAGTCGGACCTATTAATCGGCTATTGGGGGACACACCCCACACATGTTCCCCTGCCTGCGGTCATCTCCGGCAAGAGACGCGTTGACCCTGAAGGAGATCTCTGGCAAGCAGTGCTCTCCACAACCGGGCAGCCCGATTGGTCCAATTGACGATTCTCAACAAGCCATGTTTCTCTTCCAGCTGTTTTGCCAATCAGCTGTTTTGCCAATGCAGGCCACTTGAATGCGGGCAATCCTCAGCGACATCCACGGCAACTTGGCGGCCCTGGAAGCCGTCCTGGCCGACCTGGCAGCCCACGGAGCTGACGAGATCTATTGTCTCGGCGACTTAGTCGGCTACGGCCCCAACCCAGTCGAATGCCTGGAGATAGCCATGCAATGGGACCTGGTCCTCCAAGGCAACCACGATCATGCCATGATCCACGGAGGTTACGGCTTCAGCGGCGTCGCCGCCCAAAGCATCTGGTGGTCCCGCCATCAAGTCGGCATCGAAGGAACCTCCTCGGCTCGTTTCCGCCGGATGCAGTTCCTCGAAGGACTCGTCCCAACCAAAAAGCGAACAGGCGTCTGGTACATGCACGCTACGCCCCGGGATCCCCTGTTTGAGTATCTTCGTCCTGCTGATATCGCCGACCGGGAAAAGATGCAGCGAACAATCGGTCCCATGCCACAGCTGGGATTTTGCGGCCATACACATATTCCGGGGGTTTTTCAGCAGCACTTTCAGTCTTGGAGTTACATTGGTTTGCCTCACTGCGAGCTGTATCGGGTTCCCGAACACGGTCGCGTGCTGGTCAACGTGGGCTCGGTGGGACAGCCCCGCGATGGAGACTGGCGAGCCTGTTATGTGTTGTACAACGACCGAGATATCTACTTTCGTCGCGTCGAGTACGATGTGGACAGAACCATCGATGCGATCCACCGCATCCCCGAGCTGAACAACTTTCTAGGCGATCGGTTGCAGGTCGGGCTGTAAGCAGGCCGCTGAACCGAATCTCATCCACCCCACCGCCCAGGATATTCAATTCCGCCATCCCGTCGGGTCGAACCTCCTCGGTTGACGCATGCCTGGGCAGAGTGTTCTTGGGCAGAGTGTTCTTGGGCAGAGTGTTCTTGGGCAGAGTGTTCCTGGGCAGAGTGTTCCTGGGCAGAGTGTGCTTGGGGTAGCATGTCCTGGCTGCCTTGGGTTGGTCTTGGGCCGACGCGAAAGGTGTTCACAGCACCGCCCTTGGTGGGGTTGCCTGCAGGAATTGGCCTCGACTTACCAACAGATTCGCAGGCGTGTCTTGCGATCGAGGGGACCTTGGACGGACTGGCCCGGACACCAGCGTGCTTGCCGCGTTGGCGGATACCCGAGCCCGATGGTGTTCACAGGACTGCCACGCAGGGCGATCCGGACCGAGGGCGGATCAAACCTCACTGAAATCGCTTGCCGCCAAAACCTGGGGTCATCTTGTCACTATTCAATCGATCTGATCGACGTTTCTAGGTGTGATCGTGGAAGGTACTCAGTCACGTGTGGCCCAATCGCTGAGTTCGACGGGCAAGCTCCTCAAGACCGAGCTGTGGATCTGGCCGATTGCCGCGGCTGGGTTGCTGGTGGTGGTGGGCTTTTTTGTGCGGTGGCAAGTGGAGGGTCAGTTCCGCAGGCATGTGGCCAACCTGCTCCAGACCACCTTGCAGGCCGACGTGGCGGCTCTGCAGGCTTGGCTGGCCAGCCAAGAGGCTTTGGCGACTGCCTGCGCCTCGGACGAACGAAACATCCAACTGATCGCCCAACTGCAAGAGCTGGCCAAGCGGCCAGAGATCACCCTGGAACAACTGGCCGCGGCGCCAGAGGCCAAGCAGCTCGGCCAGGCCTTAGAGCCCTGGCTGGATGCTTACGGGTTCCAGGGTTTTGGGGTGATCGACCCTCAAGGTAACGTCTTGGCTGCCAAGCGACGGGAATTGGTTGGCAAGGGCGATGTGCAGCACCAGCCTGAGTTCTTCCAATCCGTCTTCGCCGGAGAGGCCGCCGTCAGCCGGCCGGAACGAAGCCGGGTGATGCTGCAGAGGCCCAACGGCGGCCAGCAAGTCGGCCTGCCGACCATGTTTGTCGCCGCGCCGGTTCGCCATGAGGGAGAGATCATCGCGGCACTGGGTTTTCGCATTCCGCCGGAGGAGGCGTTTACCAAAATCCTCTCGGTGGCACAAATGGGCGACAGCGGCGAAACTTATGCCTTTGACGCCAACGGGCTTTTGCTCTCCCAGAGTCGCTTTGACGATCAACTCAAGCAGATTGGCTTGCTGGTGAATCTGGACCATGTCCGCAGCATTCTCAATGTGCACATCCGCGATCCTGGGGTGAACTTAGTCGCTGGGCAACGACCACCGCAGAAACCTGCCGATCAGCCCTTAACGCGAATGGCCCAGTCCGCGGTGACCGGCCAGTCGGAGGTTGATGCTGTTGGCTACCGCGATTACCGAGGGGTGCCGGTTGTGGGAGCCTGGTGTTGGCTGGACAAATACGGTTTTGGGGTCACCACTGAGGTCGATGTTGCCGAGGCCTATGCCCCGCTGGCTCCCCTGAAACACGTCTTCTGGGGGCTGTTTGCTCTGTTGGTCGTCAGCGCCCTGGCGATTTGGGGCTTCACCCTGGTCGTCTCGCGCCTGCAGGGCAAAGTCCGCCGGGAGGCCCTCAAGGCTGAGCAACTCGGGCAATATCAACTTCTGGACAAAATCGGAGAAGGAGGCATGGGCAGCGTCTTCCGTGGACGGCACGCCCTGCTGCGTCGCCCAACCGCTGTCAAACTGCTTGATCCGGAGAAAACAAGCCCCGAGAGCATCGCTCGCTTTGAGCGTGAGGTGCAACTGACCAGCCAACTCAATCACCCCAACACCATCGCCATCTACGATTACGGCCGCACGCCGGAGGGACTCTTCTACTACGCGATGGAGTTTCTCGATGGCTTGACCCTCGACAAACTCGTCCGCACCGACGGGCCGCAGAGCGAAGGACGGGTCATCAGAATCATGAGCCAAGTGTGTGGGGCTTTGGCAGAAGCCCATGCATCCGGTTTGGTCCATCGCGATATCAAGCCGGCGAACATCATGATCAACTGTCGCGGCGGGGTGCCGGATTTCATCAAGGTACTGGACTTCGGCCTGGTCAAAGCCGTCGATGGACGCAAGCAGATGGACGTCACCAGCACAGGCATTATGGCTGGCTCGCCGATGTACATGTCTCCCGAGGCGATTTCCACGCCCGAGCATGTTGACGCGCGGACCGATCTCTATGCAGTCGGCGCGGTCAGCTACTTTCTGCTGACCGGGGCGCGGCTGTTCACTGGTGGCTCGATGATGGAGATCTGTATGAAGCAAGTTGGCGAACAGCCGGTCCCTCCTTCTGTGCGGCTGGGGCGGGCGATTTCTGCTGACCTGGAGGCACTGGTCCTGCAGTGTTTGGAGAAGGACCCCGCCCTTCGTCCTCGGAGGGCCCAAGAAATCGCCGAGCGACTGCTTGCTTGTCAGGAGGCCGGAGAGTGGTCGGCAACGCAGGCGACCGCTTGGTGGCATGAGAAAACAGTTAGCACCCCGATGGAGGATCCCGAAGTACGGAGTACCATCGGCGTGGACATTAAGCCGACGATCCTCCAAGATCAGCCAGCCACGTAAGATCAACCATCATCGCTGTGGCTGACGCTGACTGAGGTTGGGGACAATCTTGGCTCGTGCGGCTTCTGGCAAGGCTGCGACATCAATGGTTCTTCTGCTGTTGCGGCGTTTTGGAGGAGCAAGAATTTTCCCCAAAAGCAATAGGTCCTGGCCCAGGATCTCTTCGAATCACCAAGACGAGTTTTCCACGCATCCAGCAAAAACTCACCAGCAAAAACTCACCAGCAGGAATTCCTCTCATGCTTCCGCTTTGCCAACGACCGTTGTTCTCGGGATGGCTGCTTTTGTTTGTGATGGCTTTTTGCTTGGGCTTTTTTCCTTGGGGAGCTTTTCCCTTGGGGGCTTTTTCGTCGACCACCTACGCAGCAGATCAGCCGAACATTTTGTTCATTTATTTGGATGATTTCGGCTGGCGAGATACCGGCTATATGGGATCGGATTTCTATGAGACGCCGCAGTTGGACTCACTGGCCCGCGGTGGTTTGATTTTCACCGATGCATACTCCTGCGCGGCCAACTGTGCACCGGCCAGGGCCTGTCTGCTCTCGGGCCAGTACACACCCAGGCATCGGCTGTTCAACGTGGGGACCGGTCCACGCGGAAAGGCCGAACACCGCAGGCTTCTGCATATCCCCGGAACCAAGACGCTTCCCTTGAAGGTCGTCACTTGGGGAGAGGCCTTGCAACAGGCTGGCTACAAAACGGGTTTCTTTGGCAAGTGGCATCTGGGCACCTCGCCTCTTGAGCAGGGATTCGATGTCGCCGTCGATCACCGAAAGCTACCTGGGTTTCGAGGCCATTTGGGGCCTGAGGGAAGATACTTAGCCGATGTGTTAACCGATCGCACAACCGACTTCATCCGCCAGTACAAAGATGGTCCTTGGTGTGCTTATCTGGCTCACTTTGCCGTTCACACGCCGCTGCAGGCGAAGAAGCAACTGCTGCCGAAGTATCGGGAGAAAGAACCTGGCCAGCTTCACAACAACGCTGTGATGGCCACAATGATTCAGGCAGTCGACGATGGGGTGGGTCGGCTTGTCTCGGTCCTCAAAGAACTCAAACTGGACCGGCAGACGGTGATCGTGTTTTTTTCCGACAACGGCGGCTATGGGCCGGCCACCGATATGGATCCGCTCTGGGGGTACAAGGGAACGTATTATGAGGGAGGCATCCGCGTTCCAATGTTTGTCCATTGGCCTGGTGTTGTCGAACCTGGTGGGCGGACGAGCCAGCCGGTGATCGGGGTGGATCTTTACCCCACGTTTCTGGAAATCGCTGGGGCGGCGACGCCCAAGCAACCGCTGGATGGTCGCAGCCTGGTACCACTGCTGAAGGATTCCTCAAAAAGCTTGGGCGAGCGTTCGCTGTATTGGCACTTTCCTGCTTATCTGCAGAGTTACTCTGTCAACAGCGAACAACGAGACCCGTTGTTTCGCTCACGCCCTTGTAGTATTGTTCGCCAAGGCCCTTGGAAGCTGCACGAGTATTTCGAAGACGGGGGTCTGGAGCTTTACAACCTCCAGGAGGACATCCGAGAGCAGCACAATCTGGTTTCCTCGATGCCTGAGAAAGCCAAGCAATTGCACCAAGATCTCAAAGCCTGGCGGGAGAAACTCGCAGCACCTGTGCCGACCCAGCCCAATCCCTCCTTTGATGCAGCTGCTGAGGCCCGAGCCATTCGCCGAGCCACCAAGCGGGAGCCCAAGGGCCAAGGTCGTGGGTGACCACCAGTTGGCCGCCCTATCTGGCCGCCCTACTGCTGTGAGGAAAAATTCTTGCTCGTCCAAAACGCCAGAAAGGCAAATAACCGCGTCTTCCGCAGCTTTTTCACCAACCGGACGAGCCAAGATTGTCCCCAAGCTCAGTCGGAGATCCTGACAGTTGCTTTGGTTGGTTCGGTCGTTCCGTCGGAGAGCAGCTTCACGGGGTTTCTTGAGAGGATGTCTCCAGGGACCGTTCCATCACGGAGTTGGGCAAGGCCACCCCACCGACGCTGACCATCTGGTGGCGGAGGATCACAAACCCACGAGCTGCAAAGAAGGGCCGCGCGGTGATGCTGACCTCGGCGTAGAGTCGCTTGAGGTCAGCTTGTTGTGCGGCCTGTTCGATGGCATGCATCAATGCGGTGCCCACCCCCTGACCCTGACAAGCATGATGGACGTAGAAACAATCGATATGTCCATCGGACTCCAACTCAGCAAAACCAACGACCTGGCTTTCTTGGATCGCCACAAATGGATTCTTCACGGCGAGCCTGGCTCGCCAAGCAGCCAGATCCTCATGCTTTCCCACCCAAGCGGCAATCTGTTCGGGAGAGTAATCCTGAGAGTTGATCTTTTGAATCGTTTCCCGGAAAAGCCTGGCAATCGCCTGGGCGTCCTCCGCTTGGTATCGCCGTACAAGCATCGGCTGTCCTCATTGATCAATCCCAGAAAGCATACCAACGGAACCATCGACCCTCGATTGTCGGAGGCCGTTGGCGATCGCCCGATCAGCTGATCGGTTGATCCGAGCTCCCGGCGGCCCTCGGTTGGGGTTCTGTCTCGACCAAAATACCGCCCAAACCCAACGGCCCTCAAAACCCCAGATCAGCCGATCACCCGAGGGGACCATCATCTACGCTCGCCCGTAATCTCGAGTCGCTCAATCAGGGATCCGTGAGCACGGGTTGCTTCCTGCGACTGTTTCCCTCTGCCTCTTGACATCAATGGGTGTTGATTTGAAACTCCGTTCATATCAATGGGGAGTCCTCTGAGGATGCCACAATGGATGAGACGGCCTCTGGCGCAGAAGATGATGCGGCAACGGATCAATCCCCTTCCTGTGCCAGTTTGCTGAAGGTCTTGGCTGACCACACCCGGCTGGCGGTTGTCCAGCAGTTGCTCTCCGGCCCCAAGCACGTCGGCGAGATCAACAGGCACCTGCAGATCGAGCAGAGTCTACTGTCTCATCACTTGAAGATACTCCGGGATGCGGGGTTTGTGACTGCCAAACGTGACGGCAAGCAGGTTTTGTATTCGCTGGCCAAACCATTTCAGGACCAACCTCCGGCGATCGACCTGGGCTGTTGCTCGATCTCCTTCGACTGACCTTGCACTGCTCGACTGACCTTGCACTGCTCGACTGACCTTGCACTGTTTGCCCTGCATGCTTTGCTTGTCTTTACTTGGTCTGATTGTTCCCAAGCCCAGCCAACACTAAGGTTATTGCGATGACTGCTCCGATACGCTTTGTGATGATCGGTGGTTTTCTTGGCGCTGGAAAAACAACTACTCTTGGGCGGTTGGCTCGGACGTTTCAATCCCGTGGTCAGCGTGTTGGCATTGTCACCAACGATCAAGCTTCGGATCTGGTGGACACTCACACGCTCCGCAGTCAGGGGTTTGAGGTTGGGGAGGTGGCAGGGGCGTGCTTCTGCTGCAACTTCAATGAGTTGACTGATACAGTGGCTGATTTAGGCCAGCAAAATCGCCCCGATGTTGTGCTGGCCGAGCCGGTGGGCAGCTGCACCGATTTGGTCGCCACGGTGGTCCAACCGTTGTTGCGACTATATGGCCAGCAGTTTTCGGTGGCTCCGTACGGAGTGATCCTCAAACCGTCGCATGGGCGTCGCATTTTAGGAGGGGAGGGCAAAGCGGCGTTTTCCCCCAAAGCGGCTTATATTTTCAAGAAGCAATTGGAAGAAGCCGACTTTTTGATCCTCAACCGGATTGATGAACTCGAAGCCGCTCAAGTGGATCGGTTGCAGGAACTGCTTGAGCAAGCAGCCCCGAGCACGGCGGTCCTGCGGATTTCGGCCAAGACCGGAGAGGGCTTTGATGCGCTTGTGGAGATGCTGGACCAACAGGGCCATTTCGGCCAGCGAATTCTCGAGCTGGACTACGATCTTTACGCCGAAGGCGAAGCCGAACTCGGCTGGCTCAATAGCAGCCTCCGTGTGCTTAGCGACACCGCGTTTCCTCTGGACGATGTGCTCGTTGGAATCCTCAAACGGCTCAAAGACAAACTGGCCGCCGAAAATGCGGAAACCGCTCATCTGAAGACCATCGGCCTCTGGGAGGGTTTTTATGGTGTGGCCAATTTGATCAGCAGTGATTCTGAACCGGTGCTTTCCTTGCCATCGGGATGTGAAGCTCCCTCAGCCGATCTGGTTGTCAATGCTCGCGTGGCCACCAGCCCGGAACTACTCTCCCAGATTGTGGAGTCAGCGGTCCGCGAGACCTGTGAGGTGCTCGGGGCTCGCGCCGAGTTCCGCCAAACGCAGAGCTTCCGACCAGGGCGACCCGTTCCCACCTATCGCTTCGGCGAGGCGATTTCCAGGAATTGATTGGCGGAACGCAATTCTTTTCCCGGAGTCAATTCCGACTTGCAGAGAAGCCCCCTTTGAGTTGGGTTGTTGCCTTCCCGTGGGTTGGGCTTCATCGCTGATTTGGGTGCAAGGACACCGCCTGTTTCGCTCTTCCCTCGGTCGAGACTGATTGGCTGAAAGCCATACCTATCAAAGCCTACGGGCAACACCCTAGGTGCTCAGGCTAACGCTTTGTCTCCCAACCCTCAGGAGGGA
>CAZYKP010000030.1:0-79545 GCA_964648025.1 uncultured Pirellulales bacterium
TTGGCAGCTGGGTTCTCGTGGAATCGGGGGATTCATGTCCAACCGACTGCCAAAAGCACAGGAAACAGGGCACTTGAGTCAGTCCAAATAGCGGAAGTCCAAACACGCAAACAACGCATGGTAAATGCCTGCCCAACGGACCAACTCGTCTGGCGGGGAGTTCTGATCGCCATCCGGGTTGGTCACTGCTGTTTGCAAAAACGCCCAGCTGGCTGCGTGCTCGCTGGGACGGGGCTTGCGGCCCAGGGTTTGCCAATAAACATAATTCAGACGGGCGGTCTGGTCGTTCAGGCTGTCCATCTTCAGCAAACGAGCAGCGGCGTGTTCGGCCTGCTTCATGACAAACGGGCTGTTCATCAGGAACAGAGCTTGTGTCGCTCGGGTGCTGTTGGCACGACGGCCGACGACAAGATTCGGATCGGCCACATCGAAGACGTCCAGCACCTCGTGCAAGCGATTGCGGAAAATGGGGATGTAGACGCTGCGTCGGTTGCTCTGAAATTGGTAAGTCAACTCACTGGTTGTTCCGGGACGGATGGTCGGGCCCCCGGCTGTCAGGTCAAGCTGGCCGCTAACAGCCAGGATGGTGTCCCTTAACACCTCGGCATCCAGCCTCCGACGATGGGCTCTCCAGAGCAACCTGTTCTCAGGATCAACCGCAGCGGCTTTTGCTGCGGCGACCCGATCTCCCGCGGGCACCACCGAGCTCAGGCGGTAAACCTTCGAGAGGACGATATCCCGGATCAAGGCCTTGATGCTCCAACCTTGCTCCACCAATCGTACTGCCAGCCAGTCGAGTAGTTCGGGGTGAGTTGGTCGCTGGCCGGTTCTGCCAAAGTTGTCTGGAGTGCGGACCAGACCGTCGCCAAGTAAGTGCTGCCAGACCCGATTGGCCATCACCCGCGCTGTCAGCGGGTTGTCAGGACTGCTGAGCCATCTGGCCAGTTCCAACCGTCCGCTGCTCTTTGACGAGATCTCAAACTGCGATGCTCGGAGAGATAATCGGGAATCGGATTGCTCCGAGAAGCTACCAGCGGTGGTCACCTGCAGAAATCCCCGCGGGACAACTGAGCCAAGCTTGTGCGGATTACCGCGTAAACAAATATGCCAGTCACCAGGGCGAGCCTCTTCCGCGACGGCTAGCGCCCTGGCCAACGCCGCAGGGGCTGATCGCTGAAGCGATTTGAGATCTTTTTTGAGGGCCTCTAGAAGCTCTTGTTTTCGCAGGAGGTCCCGCGATCGCTTCGACTTCGTTCCCTTGACCTTGGCTTGGGAATCCTCCACGGACTGTTCGGTGGCAGCGGCGGACTTGGTCTTGGCCTCAGAGTTTGGTCCCCTTCGGAAGGCCTTGGGAGTCGCCGCCTGGGCTTGGCCTTGTGGGAGAAAAGACACCGCATCAGCGATGACATGGCCGGATGTGCCCTCGGTGGAGAGGGCTACCGAGCCAGAAGTCCCCTTGTCAAAGCGGTAGACCCCCAACGAAACGAAGAGATCGTCAATCGGCGGGGCCTTCCGTTGGTTCACCTGCTGGGTCTTGGCCCCATCAGCATGATACACCGTCACCGGAACGGTTGAGCAGCGGCTGCCCCCGGGTGTGTAGCTGAGCCGAACTTCGTAGCGTCCTGCCACAGGAATATCCGGGCGGAAGACTAGAGATTTGCTCCCTTTGTCTTTGTTGTCGTCGTGAACGTACCCCACGCCGACATAACGGGGGTGATAGGTGGATTTCAGCCATTTCCCCATCAGCTCGGCTTGGAGATCATCAACAACAAGTCCGGGCAAACTCGAAGGCTTGACGGCGCCATCGGTCCTCACGCCTCTGCCACGGGAGCTCGGGCTCTTCGAGTTGCCAACCAGACCAACTTTGCTCTGAAGAGTGTTGATCTCCGCTTGAGTTTGCTTGATTTGTTCACGGAGCTTGGCCAATTCCCGTTGATGAGCTTGATGTTGAGCTTTGAGCTCTTGCTGGCCTGGCAGCTCTCGTTCGACAATCCCGGAAACGTTGCCCGGTGTCAGGGTCTTTGTGCTGCGAAGGATCCCAGCCAGGGCGTAGTAGTCTCGCGTTGGAAGTGGGTCGAACTTATGGTCATGACAGCGAGCACAGCCAATGGTCATCCCCAGAAACGCCCGACCCAAACTGTCCAGCTGCTCATCGACGACATCCATCCGCAGGGCCTCTTTATCCTGATTGTCCAGGTTTTTTGGGCCCAACGCCAGAAAGCCAGTGGCAATTAAACCTTCTGCTTGCTCTGGTGATGAGTCTGCAGAGAGCAAATCCCCAGCGATCTGCTCCATGACAAACCGATTGTAGGGCTTGTCTGAGTTGAAGCTATCGATGACATAATCGCGATACCGCCAGGCGTTATGAAAAATCGTCGTCCGACCGCCTCCCGCACTTTCAGCCCAACGCACCACATCCAACCAGTGCCGCGCCCAACGCTCGCCGAAATGAGGGCTCTCCAGCAACTGATCCACCACCCGTTGATAAGCATCAGGTGAGTCATCGGAAAGAAACTCCTGCATTTGTTGAGGAGTCGGCGGAAGACCGATCAGATCGAAATACAGGCGGCGGAGAACCGCTGGTTTGCTTGCTTGACCAACCGGCCTGAGGCCCTGGGTCTCTAGCTGGGCAAGAATAAACCGGTCAATTGACGTCTCAGGCCAGTTTTCATATTTGATTTGCGGGTCAGGGTGCCTGTGAGGCTTGCGAAAGGACCAAAACTGGCGGCCGGCTTCCAAATCGATCGCCCGAGCGGTTCTCTGGATCGGACCGTCCCGAGGGTCGGGAGCACCCTGAATGATCCACTGAGTCAGGTCAGCGATCACCTCCTCGGGCAATTTCCCGTCAGGCGGCATCTCATAGCCCTCGTAGTGAACGGCATCCAGCAGCAAGCTCGAGTCCACATCCCCAGGCACAACCGCCGGACCGCTGTCACCTCCTTGTCGGGTTCCTGCTCGAGTGTCCAAAGCCAAATTGGCCTGCAACGTCTTGGCTTGGGCCGAGTGACACTCATAACAGTGCTTGACCAACACAGGCCGAATCTTCTTCTCAAAGAAGTCCACACCTTGGGGGTTGTCTGCCGCACGCTCGCCTTTGCGGGGCGCCGGTCTTCCCGCATCCTTGGCCAACCCAGGCTGTGAAGAAGCAAAAATCAGGATCACTCCAAGAATCGAACCGTTTGCCATCAGTGTTCCCAGTCGGGCGTCAGCGAGCCATGGAGCCACCCCGGCGAGACCGTTGGCAAGCCACCAGGAATCGGCACGGAGTGTTGGGGCCAAGTGTGCCATAGCGTTTGTGGGTTTTTGAAGAAGGGCCGTTGATGAAGCACGGGATGGCGTGGCTGTTGCCTTTCGCCCCGATCAACCGCTCGTTGCAACCACTGATCAATCAATATGGATTGTTGTCGGACAGCCAGCGGCATTCAATGTCTTTTTGGGCTCTTCGGCTGGCTGAGGCCGTTGCCGGACACCCGAGACATCGGCTGTTGACAGGCTGACGAGCTGATGGATCGAAACAACCCGTGGGTGGACGGAGCAGAACAGCACGGAGGCCCTCTTCAAGCTCCAACCAACCGCGGAGCGAGGGGCTTCAGGATTGTCCCTGTTCTCCCGCGGGTTCCGAGGACGAAGTGGCGGGCGGGAGATCGATTTTAATCATGTGTTCACCATCCTCGACTTGCCCGGTCGCCTGAAAGCCCAGTTTACGATAGAAGTCTTCGGGGCCGTGTCGTCCTTTTTGGTAGCTCGCGTACAGGGTTGTGGCGGCAGGCCACTTCTGCATTTGTTGGAACAGGAGTTCGATGACTTTTCGCCCATAGCCTCGGCCTTGATGTCTTGCATCGATCATCAGACGCCACAAAAAGTACTCGGCCCTTGGTTGGTCGACCGCCAGCATGACAAACCCGACGAGCTCCTCATCGGCATAAACAGCTCGAAACCACGCCTTTGGGGCAAAATAGGCTTCGGCGATGGACTGGCTGTTGGGGGCAACAAAGAGGGCCTGTTCCGGTTTGACGGCGAGTCGGCAGACGGCCCTCACGGTCTGTCGCGTGATCTCACGCAAGGTGATTTCTGGCATCGGCAACTCCGAATCGTGGGAAGAGGAAACGACCACCAAGGATCTTTGGAAGACGCCTTTGGCAAAACACGATAGCCTGAGATGTTCCAACAGCGTTCTTCCCAAGCGAGGGACCGGTTTGTCAAAGACCGTGTCTCTGCCAAAGACCGTGTCTCTACCAAAGACCGTGTCTCTGCCAGAGATCGAGTCTGAAGGAATGATGGGCTCTCAGAAACGATCCCACCTCCGAGGTGGTCCGGTCAGCTTTGGTTCTTAACCCGAATGACTTCCATGATGACTGCTCTCCAGGTTGATGTCCAAAGGTCTGCTTCTATCAGCAAAATTTTGCAGCAGAAAACGCCCCTTGTCCGGCATTGGGCAACCTGTCGCCCGAGCTGGCGACTCTTGCCAAGGGGGCACCACCGATTTGGCCTGCATTCGGGCACTGTTGTCTGTCTGCTGGGGGTGCTGCTGGCCCTGGCTCCCCGCCCAGGGGATGCGACCTCGGCTGGGCACGAACGAACTGAGCCAAGAGGCGAGCAAGCAGCCGAGGCAGCCGAGGCCGACGTGGTGATCTACGGCGGAACCTCAGCGGCAATCATCGCTGCTGTGCAGGTCAAGAAGATGGGCAAAGGTGTCATTGTTGTCAGTCCCGACAAACATCTCGGCGGTCTCTCCAGCGGTGGCTTGGGCTGGACAGACTCGGGCGATAAGTCAGTCATCGGCGGACTAGCCCGAGAATTTTACCACCGTATTTGGCAGCACTATCAACAGGAGGAGGCCTGGCGGTGGCAGAAGCGGTCCGAGTACGGAAATCGTGGCCAAGGCTCTCCGGCGATTGATGGAGACAGTCGGACCATGTGGATTTTTGAGCCCCACGTCGCCGAGAAGGTCTTTGAGGATCTCGTGCGAGAACACGATCTGGTGGTCCATCGTGATCAGTGGCTGGACCGAGACAAGGGAGTCACCCTGGCGGAGAATCGCATCCAGGCGATTACCATGCTCTCAGGCAAGACATATCGTGGCAAGATGTTTTTGGATGCGACCTATGAGGGCGATCTCATGGCAGCCGCCGGTGTCGACTATCACGTCGGACGGGAGTCCTCGGCTCAATACGGCGAGCGATGGAATGGAGTCCAACTTGGTGTCAACCACCATGGGCACAACTTCGGCAAATACAAGATCGATCCGTATGTTGTGCCTGGAGATCCCACAAGCGGGCTCCTGCGGCGCATCAGCGACCAGCCGCCGGGGACCAACGGAGCCGGTGATCATCGTGTACAGGCCTACTGCTTTCGCATGTGTTTGACCAACGTGCCGGAAAATCGAGTTCCCTTTCCCAAGCCCGAAGGCTACGACCCAGCAGACTATGAGGTGCTGGCACGGCTGCTTGAGGCCGGCTGGAATCGGGTGTTTCAGAAGTTTGACCCGATTCCCAACCGAAAAACCGACACCAACAACCACGGTCCCTTCAGCACCGACAATATCGGCATGAACTACGATTATCCGGAAGGGTCTTATCAACAACGGCGAGAGATCATCGCCGAACATGAGCGTTACCAAAAGGGTTTGATGTACTTTCTGGCCAACAATCAACGGATTCCCAAAGCAATTCGCCAACGGATGAGCCAATGGGGCCTGGCCAAGGACGAATTCGTCGATCACGGCCACTGGCCTCACCAGATCTATGTACGCGAGGCGCGGCGGATGATTGGGCACTTCGTAATGACCGAGAATGTGCTGCTTAAGCGTCAGCCCACTCCCCAATCGATTGGCATGGGCTCTTACACAATGGATTCGCACAACGTGCAGCGGTTTGTCCGCCGAGATGGGTTCGTCGAAAACGAGGGAGATCTGGGTGTTCGCACCAAAGGCCCCTACCAAATCGCCTACGGCTGTCTGGCTCCCAAAGCCGGCCAATGTGAGAACTTGTTGGTTCCGGTTTGCGTATCCAGTTCTCACATCGCTTTTGGCTCGATCCGTATGGAGCCGGTCTTTATGATCCTCGGTCAATCAGCCGCCACCGCAGCGGTGCTCGCAATTGACGAGGGGGTCGCCGTCCAGCAGGTGCCCTATGAGAAGCTCAAAGCAAGGCTCCTGGCAGACGGCCAGGTCCTGGAGACCGCTGGTCGGATCCGGGCTGGCAATCGCAGCGGCTCTCCATCGGCAGGCAGCACCTCTGACCGCAAGAGGTGAACCTAGGGGACTCACACTCTCCTCCTGTTGAAGCCTATGGAGGCCTGTTGAGGCTGCTGCCTGCAGGCAGCCATCACCGATCAGCCGGGCCAGGCAACCTGCCTGACCCGGCTGATCACTTGATCGGCCCTGGGTTTGATGATCTCTGGCTCCTCGATGTCTCGTTGGTGGCCCAACTGCTCTTGGGCATCATTCTTACTCTTCCAAAACGCTAAAACTACGCAAGAACCGCTGATTGCGTAGCCTTTGCACCAACCGGACGAGCCAAGATTTTTCCCAACCTCAGTAAGCACAATTCTTCATCAAATGTTATCACTTTCTCCATCAATTCTGCATCAGCTCCTTATCCAAAACTTGCGGTGGTTGAGCGATTCACGGCATGGTGAAAAACTTCAGAATTAACTTGCAAGCCAGAATTCACCTTCTAGAATCGATGGGGGTTGGGTAGAAATCAACCCAAGCCTCGTATTTGAAGTTCACAGCAACTCATTGAAAACTCCTCCAAACTTTTCACGCTGCTTCCCATCGTTTTTCTCTTTCCGTTTTCAAGATCGCAGGAATATCACAATGATTCGTCTGGGATTATTGGTGGCTTCGGCCTTCGTCCTATGCCCCCTGAGTGCCAACGCCGTGGTGATTGTCGACACCCCGATCGAAGCGGGCACCGGATGGAACCCCGATCCGGTCAGCAACCCCTTCCCCGGGTTTATTGGTGACGACCTTCAAGAAGGCTCAACTGCGTATGTGATTTTGAATGCGGCAAACGTGAATGGCGGAGCCGGTCAAACAGCGTCATCCCCGAACTTCAACACACCCACCTTTGGCAACCTCACACTTCAGCCTGGGACTTACACCGTCGAATTCTCGGTGGGCAGCTATGCCAATGACGCCTCGCCGATCTTCGATGTGCTGACTCTGTCTGGGCTGACAATCGACGAGGCATCGTCATTCACTGGGCTGACTCAGTTGGGACCGGATTTTGGCAACCACTATCGTTCCACCGCGATCCCGAACAACTGGGAACTCGCCACGGTCACCTGGGACGTCGCCTCAGACGATCCGCGTATCGGCGACGATCTGCAATTCACCTGGTCCAATGCCACCTACCAAGAGCAGGGCGTCGCAGTGAACCAAGCCGGGCACAACTACAATGGGCTGCTCGACGGTGTCGGCCCACTCTCCGGAAACGGCAACGGCCTGGTGATCAGTTTCGAAGCCGCCCCCACCAACACTCCTGTCATCCCTGAGCCAAACACCTTAGCCTTGGCTGGGGTGAGCCTGGTTGGCCTCAGCGTGGTCACCCGCCGTCGCCAGCGAAGCTAACATCCTCACCTGCTCAACATCTCCCTGCGGTCAGCCACTGCTTGCAGCTCCAAAAATCCCCGTCGTCCCGTCAGCCTGTCTTCCCGAGACAGTCCTTGACGGGACGTTTTCTTGTTGCCAGACCCTCATGCTCATCGCTGAGGTCTTCTTGGCAGCAGTGGGTGGGCGGCTAAGGAGATGCTTGTCGAATGCTTGGCAACGACCCGTGGCGGAACGCGACGTTGGGCATCGCCGCTGCGACTGCGTCTTGCCTTCTGTGGAGGTGGCTTTGCGATGGGTCAGCCCAGCAAGACGGATTCGGCCAAACAAAAAGTTCCGGCCTGAGAAAGGGCTTCGGGCGTCTTGCGACTGGGCTGGAAACTCTCCAACTGCCCTGAAGGCCTTCGAGTCGTTTCCGACTCGCAAGCTCCCAAGGGCACACAACTCCAGGCTCTCAGAATTTGACACCTGCTGGTGTCTGAGAACCGTTCAGGGATGATCTCCACAGGAAACCCTTCACACTTTCGCCAGGACAGCGGGTTCTGGAGTGGGTCGTGGGCACAGCTTTTGGTAAAGCTGGTAATAGCCCCCCATTGTGGTCTCCAACCGGTACTCCTGAGAGACTCGCTGTTGGCCCTGAGTCGCCATTTCTTCAGCTTCCTCAGCGTTGGAGAGCACCCGTTCCAGGGCAGCAGCCAAATCATCAGGGTCATCGTCCTTGACCAAAAGCCCATGGACTCCAGATTCCACAATCTCACCGTTGCCCCCAACATCGGTGGCGATCACCGGGACTCCCGCGCCCATCGCCTCCAGAAGACTAAGGCTGGCTGCCTCAGTCCGGGACGTGAGGGCGAAGACGCTCAAGCGGGGCAGCAGATGCGGGACATCGGCTCTGACTCCCAAGAACTTGACCCGCTGCTTCAGTCCCAGTTCCTCAACTAAATTCTCCAGGTTTTCCCGTTCCTCTCCATCTCCAACCAAGGCCAGGTCCACGTCCGGGAATTTGGGAGCGACCTGGGCAAATGCCTCAATGAGCATGGGATGGTTTTTCAACCAAGTGAACCGAGCGACCATGCCAACATAACGACGATGGGAGGGCAACGCCGCCTCGGCCTCAGCACTTTCACGAGATAGAGAAACCGCATCGGCCAGCTTGTCCCACTCCACACCATTGCGGAGCACTTGAACCTTCCGCCGGGAAAAACCATCCTTGACTATTAAACTCTCAGCACTGTACCAACAGCAGGCATTCACTTCATGGGCAAGCTTGGCAAGCAATAGCTTGTTAGCCCAGCGACGCTTGCTCGAGACGTACTCCGGGAAGCCTCGCCCGTGCTCGGTGAGGATCAGGCGAGTTGACCAAGCCCCGCTGCACCGGGCCAGGGCGGAATACAAAAACGGGGTGTACTGATGGGCGTGGATCACCTCGACCTGGTGTTCCTTCAACCCTCGGAGCATGATCTGCAGCGCGCGTCGATCGAGAGTACCGGGGCGTCGTTGCATATCGATGATTGGGATGCCCCGAGACGCCAGCTCCTCGCCCAAAGGCCCCACTTGGTCGAGGCAGAATACGGTTGGTGTGATCGTTTCGCCGAGGTATTCAATCGCTTGTTTGACGAGCATCTCTGCCCCAGCGCGATACATCTGATGGATGACAAATCCGACTCGAATCGCTTCGGGCATACAATCTCCCTCCCAACTGGCCGCAAAGGCGCTGGTGGAATGAACTCCGGCTGAGGATGATGACAACCCTCGGGTGAGGGCCACCTCAGGACGGCAAACCCCGCAGGGGATATTTGCGGGAATCATGTCCGTCGATGAAAGCCCCAAAAGGATGGGGATTGATCGACACAACGTGGCGGGAACTCCCTCGAGGATGCTGAATTCTACCGGTTAAGGGCAAGCTTTTCTAGAGAATGTGGGGGAAAACCTCCACAGGCGCACAGCAGTCGGAGAGTGCCGATCGGCGGGATCGTCGCACTCCTGAGCTCGGCCACTCTCCGCTGGCCGTCTTTCCAGGAGGAGTCAGCATCACGCTGCTCTGAGCAGGCTTCTCAGGCAAGGTTGCAACGGCTTCCCGTTGTTGGCCAGCAAACTTCGGCAAGGGGGTAGTTTCGGTTGGGATCGAGCAGGCCTCCACAGGAAAACTGTTCAAGGCCCGTCGGATCAACCCAAGGATATTGCCAGTGGCGATCTCCGCAGATGACGTAGAAATGCTGCAAAGCCAGACCTGTTTCCTTGAACCGAGCGAAGGAGCTGGCAACACGCTCGTCGAGGGACTGAGGCAACCTGATTCCATTGGTTAGCTGGTCAATCCGCCCCCGGACGAAGGATGACCTTCATGGCTCCGGCCTCACCTGCGTAGAGCCGACCAAACCACTCGGGGCCTTCTTCCAGAGACGCTGTTGCGGTAATCAACCGATCGACCCGAATCGCCCCACGTTCCAGCAGATCGATACAAGCTGGGTACTCCCCGCTGGAGGCGCAACTGCCTCGAATATCCAATTCCCGGGTCACCACCGCTTGCAAGGGCAGGTCAACTTTCGGAGAGAGATTCCCAATCAGGGTCACCGAGCCGCCTTTGCGTGTACAGTCGACGGCCGTTTTGATCGTCTCTGTGGCCCCGACGACCTCCAGCACAACATCTGCCCCTTCCCCTTCGGTCAGCTCAGCGACTCGTTGGCACACATCAGCTCTGGCGTTGATCACCTCATCGGCCCCAAGCTCTCGGGCAAGTTGCAACCGGCCATCGTCCAGGTCGCAGGCAATCACCCGGCTACATCCTGCAAGACCAATGGCCTGGATGACCAACAACCCAATCATCCCGCTGCCAACAACCACCGCTGTATCCCCCAAGCGGACAGGCGTGCGGTTGGCTGCATGGACTGCCACAGAAACAGCCTCAATCATAGCGGCCGCCTCAAAGGGCAGGTTTTGCGGGAGTGGATGGACGATGTGTTGAGGAATACACACATACTCGGCGAATGCCCCATGCTGTCGATATTCACCACAAGAAACGCCGAGCACGCGGCGGTCGTCGCAAAGATTGGTTTGACCGCGGCGGCAGAAAACACATTGCCCACACCAAACGGTGGAATCGAAGGTCACCCGATCCCCTTCGGTCAGCTTGGTCACTTGGCGGCCCTTGGCAACAACAATGCCAGCGGCCTCATGACCCATGATCAAGGGGGGAATTCTCCGGCCGGTGCTCCCGTCGTAGCCATGAATGTCACTGCCACAGATTCCACAAGCGCGAACCCCGATGAGCACATCCTCTGGGCCGACATCGGGGTCAGGGACCTCGGTGAGCTGGAGCTTTCTGTAGTCGGTCAGCATCAGGGCTTTCATGGAGCTTGCCTCGTCATCGGTGGGAACAGCCAATGGGAAGAACCGGAGGTCATCGTCAGCGGGCAATCGGCACGTCAATCAGCAGAGGTCCATCCCCAGCGAAAGACTCCCGCAACCTTTGCAACAACTCATCGGGGTCCTCCAGCCGCACAGCTGGAACGCCTAAACTCGCTGCCAAGGCGACAAAATCGATCTCAGGGTCCACAAGATCCAACCCCGACGCCCGTGAGCTCGCAACATTCTCCGCTGAGATCACGCCTCCGGTGACTTTGAGAATTTTGTATTGCGCGTTGTTACAGATCACAAAGGTGACGGGAAGTTTTTCGTGGGCAGCGGTCCAGAGACCTTGGAGGCCGTAGAGGGTCGCTCCATCTCCAAGCAGTCCCAAAACCGGCCGGTCGGGCCAGGCGAGCTTGACCCCCAGGGCGCAACCAACTCCCCAGCCCAGCGCCCAACCACGCTGCGAGAACAAGGCCGCGGGATCCCTAATGACACCAAGTTTCTCTAGGAGACTGTTGTGTGTGGTGGCGGCCTCTTCGACAACAGCGGCATTGGGTGGCAGCGCCTGGGCGATCGCACCGATGAGCACGGCAGGCTTGAGAGGGCGGACTTCCTGAGTTTGGCGAATCCGCTGCTGGATCGCTTGCTGTTCTTCTTGCCGATGAAGGGCCAACTGCTCGGATCGCCTGCTGGCTGCTTCCCGAGCGTGCTGATCCAGCAACGGTCGCAAGCAATCAGACAGTTCCGCTAACGCATACCGAGGGTCGCCGAGAAGACCGACCTGGACAGGATAATTCTTTGCAATCTCCTGAGGCCGATCATCTAACTGAATGAGCTGGGTGCTCGCAGCCAAGGGTGATTCGCCGTCCTCATAGATGTATTGCCGGAACAAGTTGATTCCCACAGCCAAGACCACATCATAGGACTGAAGCCGTTCTCGCAATTCGCTTGTCCAAAGTGGCAACAAACCAGCGTAATGAGAATGATCAGATCGGATCGGTAAACGGCCATGAGAGGTCGCACATTCGCTCAGAACTGGAGCTCCTGCCAGTTCAGCAAGCTGTGCGAGTTGCTCGGCAGCATGGGCCTCCGTGACCCGGCTGCCGGCAAGAATAGCTGGGCTTCTGGCGGCAGCTAGTAGGGAAGCCGCCCTCTGGATGCTTTCTCTGGAGGGTCGCGTTCTGGCGTCAACAAACGATGCCCCCGAGAGATCCAGGCCCTCAACGACCTCCAGTTGGACATCCAGCGGAAGCGAGAGGAACACCGGACCGGTCGGCGGTGTGAGAGCTGTTTGGATCGCCCGACGTGTGATCCGAGGGAGATCCTCGGCTCGATGGACCTCGGCAGCCCATTTGGTCCACGGACGGGCGACGCTGACCAGATCGCCCTCCAACACAGGTTCTTCCAGACGGAGTCGCCTGTCTTGTTGCCCGGCGGTGAGAAGCAACGGGGTGCCTTCTAGAAAGGCGTTGTACAGCATCCCCAAAGCGTTGCCCAATCCGCAGGCGGTATGCACGTTGACGACCCCGCAATGCCCGGCCGCCATGGCATAGCCATCGGCCATCGCCACAACGGGGATCTCATGGATTCCAAAGACATAATGGAAACGAGGGTCATCCGCCAAAGCGTCGTTCAGCGGTAACTCCGTCGTGCCCGGGTTCCCAAAGATCTTTGTCACACCGCTGGCAGCCAGCACCTCAAGAAACGCTTCAATTGCACGCACGGGAACTCTCCTGCAGAAAACGGCCTTCCTTCCGCTTTTGGCAAGGCCCAGACTCATTGGGCCTGAAGCCTATCCGCTTGGACAAGCACACGAAGAACCTGAGACTCTGCCGCCGAGTTCTAGCAAAGCGGAGTGCTTAGCTTCACGAGTGGGATCATGCTCTCGTGAAAGTGGTGGACCATCAGAATCCGAAACCAGCTGCGGTCCAGCCATCTGGCCAGCCCCCTTGCAGTCTGAGGGGGCAAGCCCCAATCAGCCCTCTCTCCAAGTCTTCACAAACCCCAACAACAAGCCAAGCTAACGGCCCGATGCGACCTTGGCCAGGTCGTTGCTGCAGGAAGCAGCCCCCACCATGCGATCGCACCAAACCGGAAGACCGCAGTTTGGTGCAGCGTATTCGATGACTGTCGATTGCTCGAAAGATTTTTGACGAAGGAAGCAGGAACTCAGAAACAGGCAAATAGCCACCATCGCTCGTGCAGCTCAATGCCAAGGAACACCGGCGGAATTGAGGCGAGATGAGGGCTGAGTCACGCCGAGAGGCAGGAATTCGGCTCTGTCGACTGATTCCCCGAAAAGTCTCCGACGAAGCGGGTGCCTTTCGTGCAATCCGGGTTTCCGGTCAGCCTCAGGCTGCCCCCTTAAGGTCATCACAAACAAGGACAGACGGAAAGCCCTGGGGCGGTTACTCCTCCGAAGGTCAGTAAAAACAGCCCGGGCCGCCAGAGATCGAGTGATTGGTGGGATTGGTGGCAGAATGCAAGGTGGGCCAATCCAGAGATTGGTCGATAGAATGCGTTTCGTTCTAGCTGTGCAGAGCCAGCCATCCGCCTCCGAAAGGGTGCCTTTGGTCCGAGCCTAGTGGTCGGTTTCCTTCAGATTTGGCAGTTGGTTCTCGCGGAGTCGGGGGATTCACGTCCAACCGACTGCCAAAATCATAGGAAACAAGGTACTAGTTTGTTGCCGGCGGGAGGGGCGCCGACTCGAGCTTCCATGCCTCTCCGTCTCGGACACAGGTCCACTGCATGGTGGCGACCACGTCTCCCGTGGCATGTGCAGTCAGACGCACCTCAACAGTGGCGGAATCCCCGGACTGTGAGATGGCGTCCTCGGCGATTCGGTACCCGTAATCTCCGTAACGAGCACGCGTCGCGTCGTCAGGAGGACTTCCGGAAAACAAGTCTTGGAATCGTTGTGGCTGACCGGCCAAATCAGCCACGGATGAGATCGCTTCCCGAATCAAGTCTTCATCGCTCCCCTCGGCGGGACCAGGGGGGCCGCAGCCTGCGAGGAGAAACACAGACAAACTGGCAGCAAGCAGAGAGGAAAGCCCATCTCTCCAGAATCCCCAAGTACCGCGGGGTGTTCGTGAGAGAGGGCTTCTTGAGTTGCCGTGAAGCTGGAGTTGGTTGGCCATCCGGGTAGAGCAAAGACTTGAGCAGAAGAGTTAGTGAGTTTCCGAGTATTAGGGTGAACTGTGCTGAGCAGAGACCGAGTATTAAGCAGCACTCACCTACGCTGGCAATAAGTTTCACCAGTCTTGGATCTGTCGCTAGTTCTCAACCTGAAGGACTTCGCGGTTGCTCTTGGTCCCGAGACCCCTCCAGATTTCGATATCGATTCCGTCGGTGTAGAAGGTCACCGAACCATCCGCCCGGGCGGCGTTCACCCCACCGAAGTGGGCACTCCGTGCGGCAGCGAAGGCGTTTCGCTCACCACTACCGCGGACCTCAACACATCGCATTGGGTCGGTTTGGTCGGGGGGAGACTCATCATCCTGATCAGCACAGATGGCGATTGTGTCAGCCTCGGTGGCGTTTGGACCGGTGAAGCACGAGAACGTGGAAGATCCCATCGCATTGAGCACCCAGCCACCACGTGCGTCAAACTGACTAGGCCAACCCAACACCTCGCTGATCATGATGGTGTTGGAAGTCCCATCGCGGATGTGATCGATCTTGGTGCCCTGACCTTTAGCGATCTTCCACGTCCCTTGAATGGACTGGTGGTTCTCAGACTGAGTCACATTTTCCCAACCCCTGACCATCACGACCCCGAAGACCCCGGATGTCTGGGGGTTTTCCCATCCACTGTAAGTGCCCGAGCCCCAGCACGCGGCGTAGCTACCTTTGGTAGTGTAGTAGTCGTGGGCGTAGTCGTTGACTTGCTGGGTTTTTCCAAACCCGTCCACTCCAGAGCTCGGACAAATATAAAAAGGTGGAGTCCAACGGCCGACAAACCCAGGCTCGTGCTCCAAGTCATCGGCCGCGTTGTACTGAGTCCTCATCCCCTCAAAGACGAAATCGCCCAGAGAGGCCTGCTCAAGTTCATGCAGGATATTGCTAGCCCAGTTGGGGCCTTGGCAAATTGCTCCCACCTGGGTGCCGCCTTGGATCCAGTTTTGCTGGGTGCAACTGGGAATTCCCGGAGGAAGTGCTCCCGCGCTGTTCTCGCTGTTGAGAAGAGCCAGGGCGACGTTCCTCATCCGGTTGGAACATTGTAATCGGCGAGCCGAGGAGCGGATCTGTTGCACTGCCGGCAGCAACAAGCTCATGAGAATGCCAATGATCGTAATGACCACCAACAATTCAACAAGGGTGAATCCGGATCGGGACGCGCCGGTTTGATGACGGCGAGTATGGGGGAAGAACCCGCGGAATTGATAGTCTCTAACCATCTTTGCGGTCAGTCCATCAGAGAAAATGTGCAAAAGCTGACTACTGTCAGACCCTAAACTTTCTTACCGACACATCGAGTAGCCCGCAACGGGGCAAATCATAAAGATTGCTAAATTGTTAGCAGAATCGCCTTCACAACACCTAAGGTTGGTAAGGAATACCTGCATTGTGGGGCTGAAGAACTCCAGACGAGCAATCCTTGATTGATTTGATCCAAGTTTTCCCTACAAAAGGACGAAGGCACCCAAACTTTAGGGACACCCATCCCCTCTTGAGATCCTTTCCCTTTGCTGTCTCTCGCGCTGGATTGTCTCGCTCGCTGCTGCTCGCCGAGCCATCAACTCTGGGAGTTCTTCAAGTTGTGAGCTCTCTTGTGCTTGTGGCAACTTCAGCTTCCCAGTCCTCGCTGCCCCGTTGCTCGCAGACTCAACGATCACCTCACCCAAAGAACACCCTGAGTTGGAATAAGAAAAGTTATCGCTTGGCTAACCCGAGAGAACTCTCTCTGCTGCGTAGAAACGCTCCAAGAGCGGCTAAGATCGTAGCAACCGAGCCATGGAGACCATCGGGCGGAGCCGCGTGGACAGCTTCACCCGGGGCGAAACGTCTTCCGGGAACGATTCACTCCATGGAGTAAGTCCCGAGTTTTGTGCTGTTCATCGATGAGGGGAATTGTGAAGTCTTCGCTAAGACTTCGCTGTGAAGGTTTCGCTTCTTGGTCTTCGCTGCCATTGGGTGCAAACCATCGCTTGTGCTGAGGGGGAGTGACGAGGTGCTCACGAGCATTGGCCGGTAGGGCGTCTGCTGAGCTCCCCAGAGGTTAACGACAGAAGGCGACCAAGGTGAGGTTGGTAGGGCCGAGATTGAACGTTTTGGTGGAGTCCACGCTTGGTCGGTTGCGAATCTTTGCAGCAACACCCTACCAGCGAAGCAATGAGATCAATCAAGAGAGCCTTACGGGAACGATCTCTGGCCAACGTCCAGCCGGAGAGGGGATGGTGGGGCCTCGGAGGTCATCCGCCACATCCACTGCTCACGGGCACTTCATGTGGACCAATTCGTTGGGGCTTGAACTGACAGGTCCGTGGTTGTGTTTCCACCTAAAGAAAGCCCGCGGATGAGTGGACGCACTCATCCGCGGGTTGAGGGGTTCTCGAGTTAGATACGGCTCAACTCAGCTCATGGGAGGAAGGAGAAATCGTCCTCGTCCAGGTCCGCAAACAGCGTATCCAACACACGGAGGGTGTTGTTCATTCCTAAGTCGAAGATGCTGTCGTTGCCGTCCTGAGTGACCAGGTCCCTCAGAGCGTCAAAGTCGAGGGCCTGACCCATCGACTCGATGACAATCAGGTCCTCGGCTGGGTCGAAGTCCGTGATGGTATCCTCTCCGTCACCAACGACGAACTCGTCAGCCTGCGCGCTGGAGGCGAAGAAGGCATCACCGCCAGGTCCACCCACGTATCGTCCCGAGCTCAGATCCGAGGCGATGAAGGTATCATTGCCTGAGCCGCCGTCGATCTCGGAGATGTTGACCAACAGGGTGTTACTGAAGTTCAAGAAGCCATTGCGACGACTATCCTGGATGATTGTGTCGCCCGAGGAGTGGCCCTGGAACTCATCAACACCGTTGTCGAAGCCCAACACTCCAATGGTGGTTCCGGCGGAGTCGGCCACAGCGACCGAGGTGCCAGAGCCTTGCAGGAGGATGTCAAAGCCGTTGTCGGTTCCTGAATACAGGAAGGTTGCATCCTGACTTCCAGCCTGCAGTGTGTCGTTGTCACTGCCACCTCGGTAGGAAGCCGCCGACAGATCTGACGCGATGATAGTGTCCCGGCCCGAGCCACCGTCGACTTCGGCGATGTTGGTCAACTCGGTCTGGCTGAAGTCCAGCAACTCGCTGAACCGTCGGCCCTGGATGACCGTGTCGCCGGAGGAGTGGCCCACAAAGGCCTCCAGGCCATTGTTGTAGCCATCGACACCGATTTGCACGCCTGCGTTGACCGCAACGGCCCTGTCGAAGCCCTCACCCCCGTCGAAGCGGTCGGACATATTGTCTTCGGCATCGTAGAGGATCGTATCGTTGCCTTCTCCACCCACATAGGTGTCGATACCTTCACCACCGACGAAGATGTCGTTTCCGCCGTTTCCGATGAAGGTATCCTTGCCGCGGAAGCCAACGATCAAGTCATCCGCCTCGGTCCCCACCAGCGTGTCATTTTGCCGCCCGCCGCGGATGAGTTCCTCGTAGGTGCCGACAAACTCACCGTAGTTGAGCTGCTTGACGAAGCTGGTGAAGCCCACCAGGTCGAAGAGACCCAGGGTAGGCAAGTCGAACTCGACATCGGACATCCCAGCGTCGAGGTGGGCCTGGTAGGCGTCGAACTCGGCCTCAACTTGCGGGTTGATCGCCTCGGAGAAGGTCACATCGACGGTTAGGACATCTCCGGTGCCTCCAAGTGGGCTGACCGTGACGGTCACCGTCGCCGTGTCGGTCCGCACAGGAGTGCCATCGTCGGAAACGGTCACTTCGAGGTCAAACTGCGGGTTGACCGCTGGATCCAGCGGAGTCGGGTTGGCAACGGTGATCTCACCGGTGGCCGCATCGATGGAGAAGGCACCATCGACGTTTCCATTGGTGATCTCGATGGTTGCCGTCTGATCAGCATCGGCATCGCTGAAGGGCACTGTGCCCACCACGGTGCCAACGGCGCTGGCCTCGTCCACGGAGAAGGCCTGGTCATCCACCTGCGGTGCGTTGGGATTGGTCCCTCCGATGTCGACCAGGCTGATCGTCACGGTGGCCGTGTCGGTCAGCACGGGCGTGCCGTCGTCGGAGACGGTCACCTCGAGGGTGAACAGCGGATTGGCGTCGAAGTCCAGCGGAGTCGGGTTGGCAACGGTGATCTCACCGGTGGCCGCATCGATGGCAAAGGCACCATCCAGGTTCCCGTTGGTGATCTCGATGGTTGCCGTCTGATCAGCATCGGCATCGCTGAAGGGCACTGTGCCCACCACGGTGCCAACGGCGCTGCCCTCGTCCACGGAGAAGGACTGATCGTCCACCTCTGGTGCGTTGGGGTTCTCATCGGTGTCGATCAGGCTGATCGTCACAGTGGCGGTGTCGGTCCCGGTGACCGGGGCCGGAGCATCGTCGCTGACCTCAATCTCAAGGATCAGCTGCGGCTCGGTCTCGAAGTCCAGATCGGCATCCGCTGCAACAGTGATCGCACCGGTGTTGTCAATCTCGAAGAGGTTCTCGCCACTGCCGCCGACGATGGCAAAGCTCAGGGTGTCCCCGGCGTTGGGATCGCTGGCGATCACCGAACCGACCGGGGTGCCAGCAGGGCTGTTCTCAGGCAAGGAAAACACGCCATCATCCACTGTCGGCGGATCGTTGGTCGGAGGTTCAGGATCGTTATCGGTGATGTCCACTGTCAGCGACACCAGGCCGTTGAAGGCTACATCGTCGCTCTCCACCGTCAGGTTGATCTGGCTGGTGTGATCGCCCTCGAAGGCCGAGTCATCGACTGCAGTGACATCCACCGTTTGGGCATTCAGACCGCCCGGCTGGCTGGGATCAAAGGTGAGAGTCACCGCCTCACCCATGCCACCACCCAGATCCACTTGGTCATCCGGTTGGACCACCACGGTGACCACTTCGGTCGGGTCGCCCTCGCCGGTCTCCAGAGCAACGGTGAAGCTGTCAGTTTGACCATCTTCGCTAACAGCTGTGCTGTCGTTGCTCTCAGTGATGATCACCGGTGGGGGAGGTGGCGGCAGAAACTCGACGGTCAGCTTGGGCCGATTGGCAGGATCAGCGCTCTCAGAGGAGCTGAACTCCCACGCGTCGCCGGTGATATTCTGCAGCACCCAACCCAGGTTGGTCTCACCATTCGCCCAGCGCTGCAGGGAGTTCGAGACATCGAAGGAAGTTGGGTTGACAGGGGTGGCTACGGGATTGGCAGCCGACTCGACTGAGACGGTGACCCCATCGAAGCTGGCGAAATCAAAGTCGCTCCAACTGGTCGAGGCCTCGTTCCAGTCTTGTGTCAGCTCGTAGACGAAGATCTCACCACCAGTGATGTCGGTGCGGTCGACGTCCAGCGTGGCCGAGACGATGTTCGCCCCCAGCGGGATTTGGCCAGGCCCGTCTCCGAAGAGGTTGTCGAAGCGAACCAGGGCTTCCGATTCCGTGGCAGAGACGGCAATGGAGGTAGCAGCGCCCAGAGGTGAGTTGGGGTTGTTCGCGGCGATTTCGGTGTCCTGGTTGCCGGTGTAGGTTTCACCGACCCCAGCACCATCAACCATGATTTCCACGTCCTGCTGGAGCATAACGACCACCGGGATCTCGTTGTCGGCAACATCGATCTCCAGGCCCTCGACGTCGCCGTCAAAGGCAGGGTCGTTGCTGCTGAGGCTGTGGATCACCAAGCCGGTGTGAGTGAGTCCCTCCAGGTCAAGGTCGTCGACAGCGGTGACGTTGACCGTCTGGGGATCCAGCCCACCTGCCACGCTGGGATCAAAGGTCAGCGTGATGGCTTGACCTGCCCCTTCGCCCAGATCCACCTGGAAGTCGGGCGCGACCGTCACGGTGACCACATCTGTCGGGAGGCCGCCGGTTGTGTCCAGCTCCACGGTGTAGCTGTCGGTCTCGCCATCTTCGCTGACGGCGGTGTTTCCATCGGTCTCGGTAATGATCAGGCGGTCTGGACCTGGCTCACCGTACTGGATGATCAACCTGGGAGGCGAGCCTGACTCGGAGGTGGCGAAGTCATACCCGTCCGTGCTGGTGTTCTTGAGCACCCAGCCGTAGTTCTGCTGGCCATCCGACCATGCCTGCACGCTGTCGGTGACGTTCCAGATGCTGGGGTCGCCCGGGGTGAGCTGCCCAGTGTCCGGCATTTCCACAGCCTCGGTCCCATCGGCAAGCACTCCGCCGATGAACACGTCGGGCACACCAGGGCCAGGGTCAGGATCGGTATCCACTTCGCCGGAGAAATCATTCCAAACGACTTCGCTCTCATTCCAGTCCACCAGCATCCGGTGGAGGTTGATTGTGCCGACGGTGTTGCTCGTCCGATCGATCTCCAAGACGGCGTCCACGATCGTTGCGCCGAAGGGAATCTGGCCAGGGCCATCACCGAAGAGGTCGTTGAACTTCACCAACCCTTCGGCTCGAGCAGTTCGGAGGCCCAACACGGGGTCGTTCGTCGTGCCGTCCGCCTGGTCGACGGTGATGGTCGGGTCATCGCCGTCGGGCATGTCCGGGTCGTTATCGCGGATCTCGGCATCCTCGGTGCCGCTGTAGGGAGTCGCTCCCTGCGGGGCCCCGTCGAGGGTGGTCAGCTCGTTCTGCTGGACGACAACTTCGACAGGAATCGGCTCGTTGTCGTTGACAGTGACGATTAGGTCCGGCAGGACCCCGATGAAGCTGGGATCTCCGCTGGTTGCCGAGATGGTGATCACCCCGTCGTGCGGACCCAGTTCGAAGATCAGATCATCCACCGCAGTGACGGTGACTTCCTGGTCGTCCAGTCCGCCCCCTGCGCCGGGATCGAAAGTCAGGTCGATGGCCACGCCGGCACCGGCTCCCAGGTCCAGCTCAGAGTCTGGGGTCAGCGTCACAGTCACCACATCGGTGGGAACAACTGGAGTTCCATCCAGATCCTGCAGGCTGACGGTGAAGGTGTCGGTGTTGCCACCCTCGCTGACCTCGGTGCTGTCGTCGGACTCAATGATCGCGATGTCCAGAGGCTGCACCAGGCTGATGATCAACTGGGGCCGCAGCTCAATGACGGAGAATTCCGAAGTGGGGAAGTCCCAACCGTCGCCACTGTCGGTCAGCAGAGCCCAACCGAAGTTGTCAGCACCATCGGCCCAAGCTTGCACGCTGGCGGTGACATCAAATTCGGAGGGGTCACCCGGATTTGTGACCGCGTCGACCGCAGCGGCGGCTGCTTCGACGTCGTCGGTGGTGATTCCATCGTCGCCGAAGGTGTTCCAGGTAACGGTCCCTTCCTCCCAAGTCTGCAGCATCTCGTGCACGCTGATGGTGCCAGAGGTGCCACTGGCGAGGGTGAAGCTGAGAATCGCCTCGTTGATGATCGACCCTTCGGGAACCTGCCCTAAAGCATCACCAATGAGGTTGTCGAATCGGATGAGAGCCTCGGCTTCGTTTCCACCAGTGCTGAGGTCAACCGAGATGACTTGGTCGTCGCCGAAGTTTTCGTCGTCAGTCGTGTCAGCGTCGTCGTCCGGATCATTTTCGATCGCGGCGTCCTGAGTCCCGCTGTAGGTGATCTCCGCGCTTCCGCCGTTGACAAGGATGTCAGCGCCTTCCTGCAAGACCAGTGTGATCTCCTGAGGGATCGGGTCGTTGTCGGTGATCGCGACGACGACATCCTGCAACAATCCACTGAAGTCAGGGTCGTTGCTAGCGGCGGAATGGGTGATCGTTGTGGTGTGCTGAGCCTCGAAGACCGCATCATCGTCCGCGGTGACGGTGACAGTCTGAGTCGTCGGCCCACCTGGGTTGAAGACCAAGTCAACCGGGACACCAGCTCCGTTGCCAAGATCCACTTGGGATTCGGGGGTGGCGGTGATGGTCACCACATCCGTTGGGGTGTCGGTCAGGCTGACGGTGTAGGTGTCAGTTGCACCACCCTCGGCCACCTCGGTGCTGCCGTCGCTCTCAACGATCTCAGCAGAAACTGGCTGCAACAGTGTGATCGTCAGAACTGGGCGGTCGCCGGTTGGCGTGGCCTCTGAGGTGTCGAAGTCCCAACCGTCGCCACTGTTGGTCAAGAACGCCCAGCCGAAGTTGTCGTCGCCGTCAGCCCAGGCTTGCACAGTCTCGGTGACGTCGAAGACGCTTGGATCACCAGGCACCGTCACTGTGGCAGCCGGGGTGGCGACCGCCTCGGTGTCGTCGATGTCGACGCCGTTGCCGCTAAAGGTGTCCCAAGTAGCCGTCGACTCATCCCAGTCCTGCAGCAACTGGTGGACGCTGATGGTGCCACTGGTGCCGCTTTCCCGATTGAAGGACAACGTGGCTTCTTGGATGAAGGAGCCTGGAGCAATCTGGCCCAGCATCTCGCCAATGAGATTGTCGAACCGAACGAGGGCCTGGGTCATGGCCCCGCTGTCGTCGAGGTCAACGCTGATCTCACCTTCCTCGCCGAAGTTCCCATCGGCGGGGTCTGACTTGATGACGGTGTCCTGGGTGCCCGTGTAGAACAACCCCGAGTCCACCCCATTGATCAGAATCGCGGCACCTTCCTGCAGGCTGAAGGTGAGTTCATCGGGGATGTCATCGTCGGTGATACCCACCGTGACGTTCGCCAACACACCATTAAACTCGATGTCGTTGCTGGTGACGCTGTGGGTGAGCGTTCCCTCGTGCAGCAGTTCGAAGTCCGTGTCGTCGACAGCGGTCACGGTGACCGTTTGCGGGTCCAGCCCCCCGGCGACACTCGGATCGAAGACGAAGTCGCGGGTCATCCCCGCCCCGTTGCCCAGATCCAACTGAGCGTCGGGTGTGACGGTGATGGTCACCACATCGGTGGGTGTCTCGTCCAGGCTGATGGTGTAGGTGTCCGTCGCGCCGCCTTCGGTGACGTTGACGCCATCGCCCTCATCGAGGGTGACGGGCACAGGTGCTGCAACGGTGACCGTCAGCTTCGGTGGGGTCAGCCCTTCGCTGGACCACCAGGTCACTCCGCCGCCGCCTGTTGGGACCAACCCCCATCCGTTGTTCTCTTCACCGGCAAGCCAGGCTTGCAGGTCAGAGGTCACGTCAAGTTCCCGGGGAATACCGCTGCCTGGGAAGGTCTGCAAGGCGGGAGTGGCTTCAATACCGTCGGCTTGGATGCCAGGAGTGGTGTTGGAGTTGAGCTGGAAGTTGTTCCAAGTGACCTCCGACTCGCTCCAAGCTCCTAAAATCCGGTGCAAGCTGATGTCAGAACCAGTGTCGCCGGTGTTGAACAAGCTCAGTGTGGCGCTGGTGATACTTGCATCGGTGGGGATCTGACCGAGGCTGTCTCCAAAGATGTCCTTGAACTGGAACAGCCCATGATTAGCGCCGCCACCATCACTGCCGTCGATGTTGATCTGTGGGTCGGATCCGAAGTTCGAGTCGACGTTGACGGTTTGGCTGCGAATTTCTGCATCTTCAGTCCCCTCGTAGACGACCTGAGTATCGAAGCCGTCTAACAGGATCGACTGGCCTTGTTGAAATTCCAGGGTGAAGACCGGAGGCTCGGGATCGTTGTCGTCGATGTTGACCACCAAATCGGCAAGGATCCCGTCGAAGTTGGGGTCCTGGCTGGTGGCTGTGTGTGAGATCAGACCGGGGTGCAAGCCAACTTCGAAGACGTCATCGTCCTCGGCGGAGACGGTCACTGTTTGCGGATCCAGGCCGCCGGTGACGTTGGGGTCGAACGTCAGGGTGATGGAGTTGCCGACACCAGCACCCAGGTCCAATTGGGCATCCGGAGTGACGGTGACTTCCACAGTCCTTGTTGGAGTTTCCAGCAGGCTGATGGTGTAGGTATCGGTCGCTCCATCCTCGGTCACATCAGTGCTGTCATCGCTCTGAGTGATGGCGATGGGCAACGGTCGCAGGAAGGAGATCTCCAGCTCAGGACGCAGAGAGATCTCCGGACGTTCTGAGGAGGCCCAACCAACATCCGAGCCAGCGCCGGGCAGGAATGCCCAGCCGAAGTTGGCAGCGCCTGAGGACCACAGAGCGAGGTCTTCGGTGACGTCGATCGTCTGCAGGCCACCGTCACTGGAGAAGGATCGCAGGCTCTCGGTGACCTCGGTGCCGTCCGCTTGGATCCCTGGCTCGGTATTTCCGTTGAGGAGGAAGCTGTTCCAGGTAGCACTCTCATCCCAAGTTCCCAGGACCTGATGCACGGTCACCGGATTGTCCCCATCGTCATCAATCAGCAGCGACAACGTCGCGTTCTGGATAATCGATCCCAGGGGAATTTGGGTGTCGCCGCTACCGAAGAGGTTTTCGAAGCGTGTCAGGCCATGGTGAGTTGTTTCGCTGTCGGCGTCGATGTTGACATCGAAGTCGTCACCCTGGGCAACATCGGCATCCTCGGAAGCCAAGAACGTATCGAGGGTGCCCGTGTAGATCACCCCGCTGTCGAGGCCGTTGATCAAAATCGGGGCTCCCTCCTGCAGAGTCAGGGTCACGTCCTGCGGCAGGGGGTCGTTGTCACCGATTTGCACCTCGATTTGCTCGACACTGCCGGCATAGTTCGGGTCAGCGCTGGTGCTGGTCAGCAGGATCGTCCCGGAATGCAACAGCTCGAAGAACGAATCATCCGCGCCTGTGACGGTCACATCCTGGGCATCCAGACCGCCTGGGGCACTCGGATCGAAGGTCAGGTTGATCGCGTTGCCAGCACCGGCGCCCAAGTCCACCTGGCTGTTGGGGCTCAAGGTGACGTTGACGACCGAGGTTGGCATCCCTGGGGTGGTATCCAGGCCCACGCTGATGGTGTCGGTTCCACCGTCTTCATCGACCTCGGTGGTCCCGCCGGTCTCGGTGACCACGATCACATCGGTCTGGGGAGCGTCGAACTCCACGATCAGCCGAGGTCGGAGGCTCGGGTTGCCTTGCTCGGAGGTGGCGAAGTCCCAACCATCGCCGGAGGTGTTGCGGATGACCCAGCCGAAATTGCCCTCTCCGTTGGCCCAAGCCTGAACGGTTTGGCTGACGTTGTACTGGCTGACAACAGGGGGGTTGGTCACACCGGCATCGGGCAGCGCCAGCGCTTCGGTTCCGTCATTGGCGACACCACCTGTGACGGTTTGGTTGCCGAACTCAAAAGTGATGCCAGAGAAATCATCCCAGGTGACGGTGTCTTCCGACCAATCGACCAGCATCCGGCTCAGCAGGATCGTTCCGCTGGTGGGGCTGGTCCGTGTGACCTCCAAGACCGCATTGGTGATCGTCGAGCCAAAGGGAATTTGCCCAGGGGCATTGCCGATGAGATTGTCGAACTTGATCAGGCCTTCGGTGACACCGCCGTCGGACTGGTCGACGGAGATCGTCGGGTCGTTGCCGTCGGGGACGTCCGCCAAATTCGAGCGAATCTCCGCATCCTCACCCCCGTCGTAAACCACGCCGGTCGGGGCGCCGTTGATGATCACCTGCAGGCCTTGCTGGATGAAGCTCTCGTTGTCTTCGATGTTGACCAGCAAGCTGGAGACCACGCCATCGAAGTCCATGTCCAGGCTGTTGGCAACAGCTGTGATCACCCCAGCGTGGGCACCTTCGGCGACCGCGTCATCAGCCGAGGAGACGAAGACCGTCTGGGGGTTCAAGCCACCAGCGACAGTGGGGTCAAAGGTCAGCACCAACTCTTGGCCCGAGCCCGCCCCAACGTTGACCTGCTCATCCGGGGTGATCGTCACGGTGACTACTTCGGTCGGATCGCCGCCGCTGAGATCCAGAGCCACCTCAAAGGAATCGGTGACGCCTTCCTCACTCACGATGAGGCTGCCCGATTCTGGAGTCAGTTGAACGGTCTCGATCGGCTCGACGAAGAAGACCTGCAGTAGTGGGCGATCGCTGATGCTCGCGGCCTCGGACGAATCCCAGTCCACCCCGTTGGTACCGGAGGGCGTGAAGGCCCAACCAAAGTTCTCAGCACCCGCCGCCCACAGGGCCAAATCCTCGGTGACGTCGATGGTCCGCACGCCTGCGGCGCCGGAGACGGTGCGGACGACCTGGGTGGCCTCGTCGGTGTCGCCCTGGACCCCACCCTGGGTGTTGCTGCCGAGCTGGAAGTTGTCCCAGGTGGCAGTGTCCTCGCTCCAGGCACCTCCCAGGCGGTGCATCAGCAGTGTGTTGCCGCCGTTGGTGATGTTCAGCGTCAGCGTGGCGTTGGTGATGGTGGACCCGAGGGGGATTTGGCCATCGCCATCTCCGAAGAGGTCGCCGAACTCGGTGACAACGTGACTCAGCCCCGAGAGGTCGACGTTGACTTCGTCGTTGTCTCCCTGAGGATCGTCCTCGTCCGGCTGCATGTCGGTGTCTTGGGTGCCCTGGTAGGTCACACCGGTGCCGGCACCATCGAGTGTGATCTCAGCGTCTTGCTGGAAGGTGATCGGCACACCGACGATTTCGTTATCGATCACCTGCACAGTCAGCTCTGGGCCGGCGCCGCTAAAGATCGGATCGTCGCTTGTGGCACTGATGGTGATCAGCCCTGTGTGAGTTCCCTCGATGAGTTCGTCGTCAAAGGCCGCCACATCCACTGTCTGCGGATCGAGGCCACCCAGGGCAAACGGGTCGAAGGTCAGGTTCACCGGCACGCCAGCCCCATTGCCCAAGTCCAACTGGCTATCAGGCGTGACGGTGACGGTGACCTCGTCGACCAGGTCAGTAGTCTCGTCCAAGGCGATGGTGAAGCTATCAACGGCACCATCTTCGCTGACTTGCAGATCCTCGTTATCCGTGAGGGTGATGGGCACAGGGCGGTTGAAGGTCACCTCGAGGGTGGGACGGAACGGGACATCTGGATCCTCACTGGAGAACCATTGGATGTCGCTTGTGTTGGGGCTTGGCAGGAAGGCCCAGCCGAAGTTGTCGGTTCCCTCGAACCAGAGCTGCACATCGTCGGTGACATCCAGGCTTTGGACCCCATCGGCCCCGGAGAGTGTCTTGGAGGCCACGGTCGCCTCGATGCCATCGGGTTGCACCCCGCCCTCGGCGTTTCCATTGAGGGTGAAGTCCGCCCAGGTGGCGGTTGCCTCGTCCCAGTTCCCCAGCAGGCGGTGCACGTTGATGTCGTCGCCGTCATCAAAAATGCCGACCGAGAGTGTGGCGTTGGTGATTTCCACACCGGTGGGGATTTGACCGGAGAAGAGATCGCTTCCAAAAATATTGTCAAAGCGGGTCAACCCATGCACAGGGATAGGACCACCGTCAATGTCAACGACCACCGACGACGCGTCTCCCTGAGGGCTGGTCTCATCGGAGCGGATGGAGGCATCTTCAACCCCGGTGTAAGTTGCCCCAATGCCGACGCCGTTGACGAGGATCTCAGCACCTTCCTGGAAGGTGACTGTCACTTCCTTGGGAAGGTTATCATCGTCAGCAATGTTGAAGAGCAACTCGTCAATGCCATTGAAGGCTGGATCGTTGCTCTCAAACTCAAAGGTCAACAGCCCTGTGTGATCAAGCTCAAAATCGCTGTCGTTGATCGCAACGACTTCCACCGTCGTCGAGGTGTTGCCAGGGCCCAAGGTCACCTCAAACGGGGTGCCAGCCCCTTGCCCTTCAACCTCGATCTCAATGTCTGGAGTCAGAGTGACAGTGACGTCGTCGGTGGGGACCTGATCCAGCGAGATGGTGATCAGTTGGCTGGCACCGATTTCGTCCAGCTCGAGGCTGGTCGGAGTCACGGTCACCGGTTGATCGGCGGTGAACTCGACGGTCAGCTTCGGCGGGGTGGTCCCTTCGCTGGTGTCCCAGGTGACTCCGCCGCTGCCTGTTGGAGTGAACGCCCAACCGTTGTTGGCTTCACCACCAATCCAGGCTTGCAGATCAGCGGTCACGTCAATTGAGCGTGGGTTGCCGAGGCCCCGAAAAGTTTGCAGCGCGGCAGTAGCCTCCATGCCATCGCCCTGGATGCCAGGAGTCGTGTTTCCGCCGAGCTGGAAGTTGTTCCAGGTGACCGTCGACTCGCTCCAAGCTCCCAGGACTCGGTGCACGTTGACGTCGGACCCAGGATCGAAGATCGCCAGCTCCAAAGTCGCGTTGGTGATCGTCGCATCCGTGGGGATCTGACCGGGGCCGTTTCCAAAGATGTCCTGGAATTGAGTCAGCCCCTGATTGACGAAGCCTCCATCGTTTCCGTCGATATTGATGCCCGCAGCGTCCTCGAAGTTGGAATCGGCAAACTCCTCTCTCAACTCCGCGTCTTCAGTTCCGGTGTAAGTTGACCCGGAAGCAATGCCATTGATGGTCACTTCAGCATCTTGCTGGAAGACAATGGTGGCCAGCACCAACTTGTCCTCCAGACGCTCCACATGCAAACGAGGTGGTTGTTGGGCACGAACCGTTTGAGCACGGCGACGGCGGGTCCTGCGGGAATCAGCACCCAACATATTCTTCAGCCACGTCGTCAAGGGCATCGAAGTCTCCAGTTGTAAAAAGGGGTCAATCAATCGGTTGTGGGACCAACTTAGGGGACAGGGTGATTGATTGCGTGAGCAGATCTCGCTCCTTGGAAGCATTCCCAAAGTTCAGGAACATCGACAAGCCAGGTGAAAAGAGCTTTCCGCCGGCTCGATCTCTCTCACGCAGACAATCGGAAACTGGGGCAATAAGGGTTGATTGATCAAGATGGTGGAACAATACGGGGTCAACAACGCTTTGATTGTAGTGATCCACTGAAGGAAGGCTCAGTCTCGGTTGCAGGGCACTCGGTTGCAGGGAACTCGGTTGCAGGGCACTCGCTTGCAGGGCAGTTGCCCGAAGACCTGTTGGCTTGGGAGATCTCCGAAGGGTGGCGTCGAGGTCTCAGTGGTTTTCAGAGAACTCCAAAATTGTGGAGAGCTGGTCTGGATGGCAGACCCGCATTCGCGGAGCCAAGACAATCCCGGCCCTCGAATGCCCGAACCTCCAGTGGGGACACGACTTGTTTTGTGTGGGATATGGTAAATTCTTATTGTTTAGACAAGTCTTTTAGGGCTTGCTGTTGGTACCAAGATTTCAAGACAGCCTCTTAACAGAAAGCCTATTGATAGAAGTTTTGGAGGACTCTATCAGATTCCCAAAGGATTGGGAGCCCTTTCATGAAACTTTTACGGAACTCTCATGGAACGTTCAACTCAATGCAGCACTAAACGTTTTCGGCTGATGCCAACTCATCTTCTGATGGGGGGTCAATGACTCCTCATGATAGCCCCCTTTCATCTCGACTCTTTTCAGCTTCCTGTTTTTCTCGGCTACCAGACGCAAAGGCCCGAACCACAGGGTTTCAGCGTTGAAGGCCCCCCACGCAGCAGATTGTCCTGACTGCACCGACAGCCCAATTGCACGCCGGCGACCGAGAATCCTTCGCCAGCAACGCCCTGCGGGTCCCGAACACAAGGACGGGAGAATGGAGACCTGCTGATTTTGGGGGCAGCCTGAGGGTGACCGGAAGCCCGGATTGCCGGACGAAAGATACCCGCTTCGTCGAATGCTTTTCAGGGAATCAGTAACCCCTTGACTGCAATGGTGCCAATAGAGGAGATGTGCGAGTAAGTTGCTATCTCCCAACTTCGTCCTGTCGACATTCGTTTCCTTTGAGTCATCAAGGTCGTTAGGAAGTCCACAGTTCAGAGAGCATTGCCACCGACCACCGAACCTATCTGCAAAACTCCTACTTGCTGGGAATGACGCATCCCCTTTGCCCATAATAAAACTGTTTTTGCGTTCGTTCAGAGAAAATGGCAAGCTTTGGCTTGCCCCTTGGGCCCCCTCGACTGTCCCCAAGGCCATGCCGTTGGTGACACCTTCACGGCTCACCAGCGATCCAGCCAGGCGGACAGCGATCCGGACAGCTGCTCTGATGAGCATCAGGGCAGCGAAGAACCGACCACCAGCGGATAACCCTCAGCGGGACTGTTCCAGCTGATGGCGGAGTCTCACTCCCTTGGGACCAGAACGAGCCCATGCAACACCATCTGGCTGGGCAATTGCCATGTCTCGGCCCAATCAAGGAGGACTTTTGGGTCCCCAATTGGTTGAGCGCGCCTCCCAACGACGACTTGCTAAACGCTCATGGCAAAAAGCTCCACAACGTCACAGGGGCCTCAGTCCATCTCCAGCACCGCTGTCGGGTTCGCACGATGAGGGTGGATTGATCGCGAGATCGGCTTTCCGATGGGTGGGTGGATCGCCACGGTCGATGGCAGCAATGACTTGGGACTTTTGTGCCTTGTTTCTTAGGATTTTGGCAGTCGGTTGATTTGGGCAGTCGGTTGGACGGGAATCCCCCGATTCCAAGAGAACCAGCTGCCAAATCAGAAGGAAACCAACCACTAGGCCGTTGGGCGAGTTGGATAAGAACGTCGGAAGGCAGGAACGAAAAGGGCTGGCCAATCCTGGCCAACTCGCTGACCAAAGTGGGAAAGTCAACGCAGCGCGTGACGTCCCAAGTCACCGCGAGCGCGATTGACTGCGGTCCAAGCCTGCGGGTCGAGTTTTAAGAATTTGATCAACTGAGATGTGCTGACACCCAATGTTTCGGCCGCTTGGGTCGGATCGAAGTTGTAGGTGTTCAACAGGTCCAAAACCTCGGCCAACAGAGCCGGAAAGTCCTGGTGATGTGGGTTCACGCTGATCCGCCCCTTGCGGCAGCGACTTTGCCACAGTGCGCTTGGCTGGAGACCCTCCGGAGCCAGGGAGACTGGCGAGCGGACCTCCACCGCCAATTTCAGCCGGAGCCGAAAAAGGGCCTCTCGGTGATTATCAGCCTGACTGCGACGCTCGGTTGCCGTTGCCTCGATCTCCGTTGGCACATGCTTGAGGGCAACGCCCGTCTCCACCTTGTTGCGGTGCTGTCCGCCAGGACCACTGCAGCGAAATCGCCGGGTTGCACACTGGCGAAGCAGAGCCTGTTCTTCCCAAGTTGCTGGATGAGCCTCAACAGGTGCCCGCTGGAGCGGATGCGGTTCCTCCCCCGAGGACGCCACCAACTGCGGATGGGGCTCTGCAGACAACGGCGATTCTGGAGATGACCGGGAATCTGAGCATGATTGGGAATCTGAGGGGGATCCCGCATCTGGAGGGAAGTGCGACCCCAAAGGCAATTGGGAACCACTCGGGGGCTCAGATTGACCTGCTGCCATCGGCTCACTCAAACGCTGGGGACTCGCTTCGGGAATTACTGCTTGACCGGTGTTCGCTAGTTCAGTCCTGTGAGAGGGGTTGTCTTCTCAACAGCTTGAGGCGCCGGCTTCCCAGCCGGACTCCCCGAAAACGCGGCTTGAGACTAAACTGATTTGCAGCCTCAGGTATCCGCATTGTGGAGGTTACGAGCTGATGAGCCAGCAATCAATTCCCGTCGACTCCCCAAAAACATTACCGCGGAACCCCACTCGGGCGGTCCGCGTGGGTTCGGTGATCATCGGCGATGGTCATCCGATTGTGGTTCAGAGCATGTGTGCCACCCACACGCAGGATATTGCAGCCACTGTGGAGCAAACCGCTGCCCTGCATGCGGCGGGCGCCGGAATCGTCCGCATTGCCGTCGACAACAAAAAAGATGCCGCGGCCCTAGAGCCCATCCGCGACCAGACCCAGGCCAACCTTTCGGTGGATCTCCAAGAGAACTACCGCATGGCGGAGCTGGTTGGACCCCATGTCGATAAAATTCGTTATAACCCGGGCCATCTCTATCACCACGAACGGACCAAGCCTTGGCAAGACAAAGTTCGCTACTTGGCGGATATTGCCGCCAAATACGATTGTGCCATGCGGGTCGGCGTCAACTGCGGATCGGTCGATCCGGCCAAGGCAGAAAAGTATGACCCCCAGGACAGCATTTCGCCCATGCTGGAAAGCGCTTGGGATCACTGCGCCTTGCTCGACTCGATTGGGTTCACCCGCTATGTGGTCAGCCTCAAGGACAGTGACCCTCAGTGCGTTATCGAAATCAATCAGCGGTTCGCCGAGCAGCGACCGGATATCCCTCTTCATCTTGGGGTGACCGAGGCGGGAATGCCCCCTGATGGAATCATCAAGACCCGCATTGCTTTTGAGCAATTGCTCAGCCGGGGCATCGGCGACACCATCCGGGTGTCCTTGACGCTTCCCAATCCCCGGAAGCCCGAAGAGGTGACCGCAGGCTATCAGATTCTGGAGGACATTCAGAACGGACGGGTTCGATCCTTTGTCGATTTCAACAGCGGCAAATTGAACATCATCAGCTGCCCGAGCTGCTCGCGGGTAGAAAACGAGGCGTTTGTCGATCTGGCCGCCCAGGTCAAAGAGATGACCGAGTACGCCAAGGAGTTCGATATCTCCATCGCTATCATGGGCTGTCGGGTCAACGGGCCAGGGGAAACCGACCAGGCGGACCTCGGCCTCTGGTGCGGACCCAATTTCGTCAACCTCAAGCGAAAAACCGAAGCCCTGGGCGCTTTCCCCTACGATCAAATCTTGTCCCGCTTGCGGAAGGAGCTGGACGCACTGATCGCCCAAAAACAGCCAGTTTCACCAACCGCTACTGAGTAACACTCCCAGCAGCAGATTGAGTCGCCGAGGGATGGGGAAAACCCAGCTTCTTATCGACAAGATTCCAAGGGCTTTTCCCGTCCAACCACCGCCTGAGGTTTTCACAGAGCAGATCCGTCATCTTGTCGATCCGCCGAGCGCTTTGTCCTCCGACGTGGGGGGTAATGATCACGTTGGGCAGCTCCCAAAGACGGCTTGACGCGGGCAGCGGTTCCACCTCCGCCACATCCAACCCAGCTCCAGCCAGCTCTGCGTTCTGCAGGGCGGCAACCAGATCGTTCTCGACCACAAGTTTGCCCCGGGCGACATTGATCAGCAGACCAGTCGTCTTCATCCGAGCCAATCGCTCAGCGTGAAACATGCCTCGCGTCTGATCGTTCAGCGGGGCAGCAAGAATCACGACGTCCGAATGAGGCAGCATCTCATCAAGTTTTTCCGGGCATTCCAGCCGCTCTACGGAGTTCGGTTTGTTGATGGGAAAATGGTCGGTTGCCCAAAGTCGCACCTGCCAAGGCCGCAACACCTCGGCCAGACGTCGGCCGTTTCCGCCGAAGCCAACCAAGGTAACGATGCTGCCATGGAGGTCGGCGGTGGGCCGTCGGATGTATTCACGTCTGAGGCTGGCTTGAAAGAACACCGGTAGCCCTCGTAACAAACCCAGCAGCAGGGCAAAGGTCTGCTCGGCCACTTGGTCGGCCAGGACCCCAGAGGCACTACACACAGGAATGTCCGAGGCGATCACCTCCGGGGTTAAGCAGTGATCAACGCCAGCTGCCGAAGATTGAATCCATTGCAGCCTCCCGCGTCGGACGACTTCCGCCCAATCGACCGGGACTTTGGCATGACCGCAGTAGAGATCTGCTGCCAAAATGTCTTGGGCGATGCCTTCCTGTCCGGCATCGACCACCTCAAGAGTGGGGTCCACCGCCTGGATCCGTTGCAGGTGCAAGGCGTTGACTGGGTAGCATAAAACCAATCTCATGGGGTCAGACGCCTCAGTCGATGAGCAGCCAGGGTTGTTTGTCAAATGCTCGGATTTCAAGGACTTAAGAACTTGTCGAACGAGCTGGTGAGTCTGGTTGAATCGCTAGCGAGCGGCTATGGTAACGCACGATCTTGGCAGGGCTGACCTGCGGAGGACCTGACGGCTGAGTTGAACCCGGGAAACTGGTCATCCTGAGAGTTTCCTGCTAATTGGGCAGTGGGGTTCTCGTTGAATTGGGGAATTCACGTTGAGCGGACTGCCAAAGTCCTAGGCTACAAGGCACTCGGCGTGATCGGCGAACTGTGTCCAGGAAACGGGGGCGTGGCAATGGTACGTTTCGCAGTGATGTTGGTTGTGTTGTTGAGCACATTGAGCTTGGGGAGGACCACAGCTGTGGCAGCTGACGAGAGTGCGGAGGTCAAGGCCCCGCTCATTCACAACGTGTATTTCAAGCTGAAGGATTCGAGTGACCAGCAGGTCGAACGCTTAATCTCTCTCTGCAACAAGTATCTTAAGCCACAACCTGGGGTGGTCTTTTATGCCTGCGGCCGTCTTGCCGATCTGGACCGACCTGTCAACGACCGCGACTGGGACGTTGGTCTCCACGTGGTCTTTGAGAGCCAAGCCGCGCATGACCGCTACCAAAAGGACGACCAGCACTTGCGTTTCATTGAAGAGGGCAAGGAGAATTGGGCCAAGGTGAGGGTCTTTGACACACTTGGTCAATGATTGGACCGTCCCAGATGTGGCCCTTGCCCACCAAGAGATTGGGCCTCTGCCACAATCTGGAACAGTCGAGATAGGCTCTTTGGAGGAAGAGGACTGCTCGCCCGCGAACCGCCGGACCCCCGTTGCTCTCTTATCTGGAGAATCAGTGTGGGCCAGGCGACCATCGACGATTCCTTGCGGGAGGTTCTTCGCAGCAATCCCTGGCACAGGGAGCAACGGCGTGCTAAGGTGTTACAGGGTGGTGGTCCCACATCCACCCTGAATCTCAGGAGGGTAAGCGAATGGCTAGCGGCCTGATTGGAATTCAGGTGCCGGGAAACCGGTTGCGGGTTCGAGTCCCGTGCCCTCCGCTTGGAAAGCCACTTGTTGCCACGGCAAGTGGCTCTTTTTCTTGGCGAGTCGCGACCTTTTTCCGGATTCCTGGGGGCTGAAACCTCCGCCAAATTCGCTGACCTTTCGTAAGGACCTCATGGAGTCGTTGGCGTGTGTGGCAACTCATTCAACTTCTTCTCCAAGGCCACGACACGCTTGAGGTTCTTCAAGTCACGCTTGTGAATCTGGCACGCGAGTTCGGCAGACGCAGTGGTTTTGGTGCAAACTAACGTGGCAGGCCTGCCGCGGCGTTCGGTGACCTGAGTCCAATCCGAGCTGTGACCGTCGATGATCTGGTGCTGGCGGCGGTGCTTGGCCAGTGGGAAGCGGCCCTCGGACTGGTTCGGGTCGGCGAGGAACTTCGCCAGCCAGCGGCAGTCCCCGCACTGGCACGACGTCTCGGCCTTGCGGCGGTAGTCGGCGGGGTTTTGTGCCGGTTCACCAGTGAGGTTTTCCAGCTCGCGGCGGCAGAAGCTGAGCCAGTTGGAGATCGCAGGCCTGGCCTATGGCGTTTTGGCCAGTTGCTTTTCCAGCGCGAAGATCGCCGCGAGGTGGGCATCGGTCAGGTCGAATTTCTGACTCGATCCAGCATGCTCGATCAGCCGACCCAGCGTCTTCTCTGCCCTGACCTCCAGCATCGCCGAGACAAGTGGTTGGAGCAACGCGGCCCAGTCGATTGGGCGGATTCGCCAGATTTGCTGGCCAGCCTGTTTGTCGAAGCTCTCAACTGCCTGAACTATCCGCTCAGCTAACCATGCGGTCAAGCTTTTCGCCGTCGCAGTGCGGTCGGAAAAAGCCCCCTTCCTCATCAACCAGCAGCTTGGCCAATTATGCCTGAAGCTGTTGCCCTCCCAATCCCAACGCCTCTTGCACAGCGGCGACAATCGATTCAACGCAATCGTTCCACTTGGGGTTGCTACGCCCAACGGAGCTTGCAGTTAGTCGTCGACTTCCCTTGGTCTCAAGCCTCGAGTTAAGGAAACGTGGACAGCGTCAGGTTGGACCATTACTGGTATTTTCGAACGGTACTTGCGAGCCCGGCTGGATCCGGAATCCCCCGGACATCGATTTCCATATCGTCCTGCCCCGAGCTGGAAATCGCGATTCGACCCACTCCGAGTAATTGCTCAAGAATGTGTTGGTGGACTTGAATGTTTCGCACGTCGTCGTGCTGGACCTCATTGATTTGTCGTCGAATAATCCCGTGGCGATAGATGGTCCGTTTGTTGGTGATCGTCAATGATTTGAGATAGACATCGAGCCACCAAGTGCCGAACCAACCCAGCGCAGCGAGCACTGTCAGGACGCTGAATCCGATGAGAAGATTCGAACCGACATTCGTACCCCAGACCACTCCTGCTACTCCCAGCAGGAACAACGAAACCAGTCCCAAAAAGGAGAAGGGATGATTTCGGAACATCGCGGGGTGCACAACAATCAAATCCGTTTCATCCTGAGCGGCCCCCTGTGACTCCAACAGTTCACCTGGAGCGAACTGGTCTGCCGATTTCTGAGACAATTTGGCCTCAGGCGGAGGGACCTGAAACGGATTGCCGCAGTCGGGATTGGGACAATCCACTAACTCGCCGAGTTCGCTCTCTTTCACTTCAATCTGCATCGAACAGTGCGGGCAAACATACACCAGTTCATCAGATTGGGTCGAGGTTTCAGTTGACATAGCTCGGTTCCTCACAGTGTTGGTCATTAACTTGAGTAGTAACTTGTAGCCTTTTCCCTGGGCGATTGCTTTCTGCGGAGGTTTTGGACCCAGATCATTACTGGTTTCCGGATCCTCGGTCGAGCACTTTCCCAGGATTTCGATGCCTAGTCATCGTGAGCTTGTGACTTATGAGAAGGGCCAGAAGTAGTAGGTGCACCATGCAGTGCCCCCAGTACCCGCGAAGCCCAGCAACGCGAGCAGTCCATCTCTGGCAGTCAGCGCCACAGCAAGCAACGCAATGGTGAACGAGGGAAGGGCCACTGCACCAGGAAGCAACGCAAGGGGATAAAATGTCAGGGCCAGTAAAATGCTGATCACGGCAATCACGTAGTCGGCAGGAGTCTTGGTCAAGAACACCAGACGTTGTCCGAGCGCCCGTTCCATCCATTTCACCCACGGCTGGATTTTCTTCACAGCGTCCTCCAATCGTGTCCGCGGGAAGGAAAAATTCAGCAGTCGCGAAGGCAACCAAGGATGTCGGGTGAAAAACATCTGCCCAGCAATTAGGATGATTAAACTCCCCGTGACAATGGACATCCCCGGGACCGCACCGACCGGAGAGAGCGCGATGAGGGCGGGTACCAACAGCAGCGGGCCAAAGCTCCGGGTATCCAGAGCGCGCAGAAGATCTCCAAGCGACACCTTGTCGCCTTCCGTATTTTCCACGAAGTGATCGAGCACGTCGCTCATAACCGTCTCTGCCATCACCGCTTCTCCTCGAAAGTGCGGGGGATTCGAGTGGGCGAATCCGCGGGATTTAGGAGCTCCCTTCGATCATCGAGAGAGCCTTGTTGTCCCAGAGGGATCATTGCAACAGCTGTGCCGAAAGCTGCCTGTTCTGTCTACTGAACGAAATCGTCTAGAATCCTCGAGTTCAGCAATTCTGTGGCGAGGCGGTCGGTGTTCCGCCGCTCCAACAGTCGCTCGCTGAGAGCCCAGGGTGAACGGGCAGCGATCAAGGGAGAGACTCTGCCTTCGCTTTGGGAGACTCGAGCTGCTGCCGCCGACTGAAGGTCCCCTCACGTTGAAAAGGTCTGTGCCCATCCCTCCCCGATGAGGATCATCCGTTGCAAGGCAAAAGAGGATGGGTCCGTTGGCGAGCCCAGGCCCTTTATGGGGGTTGGTCGCCGAGGCGGTGTTTGAAGTCCACGTGCTGCTTGAAGCCTGTCGCTCCAGCGAAACGTGATTTGCAGTCGGCAGCTTGTACGAGAGCTTGTGGTGATTGAGCGGGCAGCACTGGCCCGACAACACCTCGGAGGAAGCGATCGAGCCGGTCAGCAGTGGTCGGCCATCGCCACTTGAGAGCAGGTTCTCCAGTCGCTCGGTCGAAATTGTCTGCAAAGGGGGACCGATTCCTCAGGTCCTCAACTCAAGTTTCAGAGTTGAAGGACTGCAGTTCTTCGGCAAGGTGGCCCGTCAGTTCGATAAGGCGGTTGACCATGTCCGGAGTCGCCTGCTGTTGCTTTGCCGCCTTTTCCAGCGTTTCGGCGACCTCCACAACGGGGAGTGCTCCGAAGTTCGCGGCAAGACCTTTGAGGCTGTGGGCAGCGCGTGCGGAGGCGGAGCCATTGCACTGCGTTCGAATCGTTTCCAACAGTGGAGGAGAATCCGCAAGAAAAAACGCGGCCATCTCACGGAACAGACTCTCGTCGTCTTCCAGTCGAGCAAGAGCGGCAGGACGATCAACCAAAGTTGTCCTTGACGGTGTGTCTCGGGACGTGCTGGCGGCATCCGCGTCGCCGGCGTCTTTGCCGTTCGTATGATCCTGAGGGTTCTCTGGAGAGGTCGAGAGGGGGGAATCAAAAACTCCAACCGTGGTGCTGGTTCGAGAGTCCTGAGCAACCGAATCGGTTCGGGGCGAGTGACGGGAGAGCGATTGATGAGTTTGAATCGCCCGATGCGAGGCTCCGAGTCGCTCCAAGCGGCGGATCAGTTCCCGAGCATCGAGAGGCTTGGCAATGTAATCGTCCATGCCGGCGGCGAGACACTTGGCACGATCGCCACGCATCGCATGTGCGGTCATCGCAATGATTGGTGTCGCCGCTTGTGTCGCCTCAGGCAGGCCACGAATGGTCAGGGTCGCCTGCCAGCCGTCCACCATCGGCATCTGGACGTCCATGAGAACCACATCGAACCTACCGTTGCGAACCAAATCGATCCCCTCCCGGCCGTTGTGTGCGATCGTCACCGAATGGCCACGCTTCTTGAGAATCGCCGTCACAACTTTTTGATTCGCCGGGGTATCCTCAGCCACCAGCACGGACAAACTTCGGGGTGACTGCTGCAACTGTTGGATCGCTCGTTTCTTCAGTTGTGGGCCCTTCAACGCAACCATCACCGAATCAAGCAGGTCTGATTGAGAGACGGGCTTTTCCAGCAGTGCAGAAATGGGCAGCTCGGCGAACCGCGGTTCAAACTCCTGCCGATCACCTGAGGAAACCATTAATATCGTTGGGTGTCGTAGGAGGCGCTCGTTCGTAGCGGATTCAATGAACTGAAATCCGTCCATGGTCGGCATCAGGGCATCAACGATAACAAGTGGAAATTCCTTGTTGGCGGCTGCAGCGCTTCGCATCACCTCAAGAGCAGCGGCTGCGTTCCCCACGGCGGTGGGCGTCATCGACCAGGTTCTCAGCATCTCCGCCAAAATGCCACGATTGGTCTCGTTGTCGTCGACAACCAGCACGGGAAGGTTCCGAAGCTCGGCAACCTCAGCGGGTGGGCCAATGGACAGGACCTCCTCCGGCCTGGCCTGGGGAAGTTTGAGTGTCACATGAAAGGTCGTTCCCTTGCCCACCTCGCTGGTCACACTGATCGATCCCTGCATGTGCTCGACCAACTGGCGGACGATTGCTAATCCCAAACCGGTACCGCAGTAGGTGCGGGTTGATGAGGAATCCGCTTGAGTGAATGGCTGAAAGACACGTTGCTGATCGTCCGGGCTGATCCCAATCCCGGTATCGGAAACGGTGAGCCGCAACAGAACTTCGGACTCAGGAGTGTGTCTTTCTGCGGCTTGCGTGACATTGACCAGAACTTCCCCCTGGGCGGTAAACTTAATGGCGTTGCCGGCAAGGTTGAGCACGACTTGCTTGAGGCGTCCCGGATCGCCGAGAACCGCATCCGGGACATCCGGAGCCACTGAGCAGGCGAACTCCAATCCTTTTTCTGAGGCACGAAGGGCCAGGGTCTTCATGGCCTGATCCAAAGTGTTCCGCAAACTGAACGCTGTGATCTCGAACTCGAGCTTGCCTGCGTCGATGCGAGAAAAATCGAGCAAATCGTTCAACAGGAACATCAAGGTCCGCGCGGAGTCTACGGAGGTATTCAAATAGTCACGGACAGCTCCTGGGAGATTGTCCGCCAGTGCCAACTCCGTCATTCCCAAAATGGCATTCATCGGCGTACGCAGCTCGTGGGTCACGTTGGCCAAGAACTCCCCTCGTGCCTTGTTCGACTGTTCGGCCGCCTCTTTGGCTTGCAGGAGCTGAAGCTCGACTTCCTTGCGTTGTGTCAGGTCCGCCAAGAAGCAGATCACCCGGTTGTTGTTGGGCATTTTGGCACCTCCCATCCAGACAGGGACCGAGCGGCCCGAACAGGCTGTCAATTCGCGTTCCACCGCAGAGAAGCGGCCGTTGGAGAGAAGCTGGCTCACAATCGTCTCGTCGTCTTGGCAGGATGGTTCGGGTGCCATCGTCCTCCAGTTCAGCCGTCCTTCCGCCAAGTCCGCTGCGGTGTACCCCACCATGCTCAAAAATGCCTCATTCGCTTCCACGATCCGCCCGGAAAGCTCACAGATCACCACACCCACCACGTTGGCCTCCACCAAGCGGTGAAGCATCAGATCGCGTGCGGAAATCTCCTCCTGCGCGATCTTGTAGTCCATCTCTCGCTGCAGCGCGGCGTTACGCGCGGCTTCCGCGGCAATTGCTCGTTGCCCTGCCAGGTGCCTCATTCGGTGAAGTGCGCCAGCTAGGAGACAGATGATTCCCCCTTCGAAGAGAAAGACCGAGAACTGAACGTAGATGTCCGCGTCTTTGGTCCACAACCAGGGGATGGGGAGAAAGAACCAATGGACGACGACGCAGGCAAGAAACGTCGAAAAGAGCCCTGTCCGCCAGCCACCGTACCAAGCGCTGAGCATAATCGCTGCCGAGAACAGTAAAAACGGAGTCTGCTGTTGCTCCGCGACAGCGTCCAGGGCCAGTTTGGCGAGCAAGGCCGTGAGGACTGCCCCCACAGCCACTATGTAGGACCAAGTTTGTCGGGAAACGGTGACTGGAAGCTTCGGTGGGTTCATCGGTCTCGGGTCGAGCGGGCGGGGAACGAACTTGGGGAGTGGACGTATCACAGGCACAGACTCCGCACATCGGTGCGGAGCCTGTGCCCAAAAGATTCCCGAGGGAGACACATTTTCTGAGATCACCTGAAAACTATTGCGATATCAGAATCGATATCGCCCGTGTTGCTTCTCTTCCCAGCCTACTGACCTTCGGAGAAGTTTCCGACCCAGGGCGACCGTCTGTCCTTGTTTGTGATGACCTCAAGGGGGCAGCCTGAGGCACCACCGGAAGCCCGGATTGCCGAACGAAACGCCCTGCTTCGTCGAAGACTTTTCAGGGAATCAGTAGTTCGAGGTTTCAGATTATGCTCCTCGGTGTTTGGGAAAGCAATCGACTAATAGATGCTGGAGGAGGATGCTGCCCCAGGTTGTGCTGCTCGCCCGCGCTTCAAGATGCTCTCCCATTTGAGAGTTTGTCCAAGAGAGTGACCATAGCACCACCTTGAGGGGTGGTTCGTATCCTACTGAGGTTGGGGAAATCTTGCCTCGTCCAGTTTGTAGAAAGGCTACGAAATCAGAGGTTGTTGACTGTTGCAGCGTATTGACCAAGCAAGAATTTTCTCCAAGAGCAGTAGCAGCCACGATCATTGTGCGGGAATACCACTCGCAGGGCCACTCCGTTAGGAGTTGTCTTTGGACAGTTCCTGCTTGACCTGTTCTGTCCCGTCTTTGAGGGATTGTGCAGCGGACTCCACAGAGTCTTGGACGGTTTCCTCAACCTCTTCCGCGGATTCCTGCAGATCAGAAGCGGCGTCTTTGGTGGCTTTCACAGCCTTTTCAACTTGTTCTTGGGCTGATTCCTTGGCGTCACCGACACTTTCAGCAGCTTGATCGACGGCCGACTCGACAGCTTCTTCTGCCTGGTCGATGGTCTCTTCGGGTTGGCCGTCGATTGCTTCCCAACCTTCTTGTGCGGCTTCCTTTGTGGACTCCAAGGCGTTCTGCGTGCCTTCCTTGAGACGTTCACCAGCACTCTGAATCATTTGCTCCGCTCCGTTGGCAGCGTCGGAGGCTGCCCGCTTGATATCCTCGGTATCATCCTCGATTTCGCCTCTGTCTAATCCGATTTTCGGACCTTCGTTGTCGTCCGAGTAGGTCAACCATCCGTTTGCAGCAGCCAGGCCGAATACGGCAGCAGAAATGATGACAAGTGCGAAAATTGCAGTACGCATGATTGAAGTCTCCTATGGAGCGAGTTCTCGATGAGTGTTAACTTCTGCACGAGTATACAATCGAGCAAGCGGCGGAAAAGCGGGTAGCCGAACACGCATCTTTCGATTGGATACTTTTGCAGATCCATACAGTTGCTGAAACGTTCTCGACGACGTGATTGCATAACGACCAATAATCTGGGCTGCTGGCTGTGTCTCTGGCTGCCCCCGCTCCGGTCATCACAATCAAGGGCAAATGGACAGCCCTGGGTCGACTGGTTCTCGACTCGATGATTCAGAGGTCGTCCAGATTACTGAGCCTCAGAGAAGTTTTCGACCAAAGGACGACCAACGAAGCCCGAATTGCCGGACGAAACGCCCCGCTTCGTCGAAGACTTTTCAGGGAATCAGTACTAACTGATGCACAACAATCGATGTTCAGGAGGAGCTGATGCATCCACAGAGGATAATGCCGAGACACTTTTCGCATCGCCACTGAATCATTCCGAAAGTTGGCAGTCGCCGAGGAATTCCCTAAGAATGACGGGTGCCGGAGTCAACGCGAACGAACAAGGAAATGGCGGACAGGATAAGAAACACCAAGAACAAGATTTGCGCGAATCCGGTTGCCGCACCCGCTACGCCGCTCAGCCCAAACAGGCCAGCAATCAAAGCAACCAACAAAAACAGCAGTGCCCAAGACAACATGGATGGTTCCTCCAAAGCATTGGTCAGCGAGACAACTGAGGTCATTTGTCAGTTGGTATCGCTTGACCCGCAAGAATTTTGACGGTCTCTCAGCTGCAAATTTTCGGCATAGGCGTTACAGCCAGACCGATGGGTGGCAAACAAGAGCTTCGAGCCACGACCCGAGCGATCTTCACTGGTGAATCGACCATCGGTTGGTCATTGTCGCGAGCATGCGAACTGATGATGGAAGAAGCAGCTGGCGTGCCAATGTGGGCCACGTGTGTCCTAATTGTCTTAAACTCAATCCCAGCAACAAGATGCAAACACGAGATCCAACACAAGGGACCGGAATGATCACACACAGCCGGTCGCGGATTGGTCGGAGATCAAACAGTGTGGGGTCTGGGAACCCAATCCAAGGTCCCGACAGGCTCGATGACTGAGGCAAGATAGCCTCGGGAGAGCCGGGGCGAGGAATACCCCGGATTGAGTCGGTTTCAGTCAATGCTGACATCACGGTTGACTTTGATGCCATAGGCCGCGATACGGTCCCGCACCTTCCCGCGGGTGATCCCCAGCAGCTCGGCTGCCCGGCTCTGGTTCCCGTCAGTCTCCTGAAGCACACGGGTGAGCAGATAGCGCTCGAGCAGCTCGATGCATTCCGCAAACAGATCGGTTGAGCCTTCGGCTAAGCGCTGCTCGACAAAGGGTTCAAGGTCGCTTGGCGGCAGCTCGGAATGTGCGGCATCCTCTGAATCGACGCCTGCCGGGCTCAAAGTGGAGTTGCCTACCCCGCGGACCTCTTTGGGGAGGAAATCGGGCACGATCACCGTCCCCGAGGTGGAGAGAATGGCTCGTCGAACGACGCTTTGCAGCTCCCGAACGTTCCCCGGCCAGGTGTATTGTCGCAGCAGCTCAACGGCGTCTGGCGAAATACCCTCCAGCTCTGGCCGCCGGAGTTCGGCAGCGTACCGGGAGACAAAGTGCTCCAGCAGGACGGGGATATCGTCCAGACGTTCGCGGAGTGGAGGAAGGTGGATGGTCACGGTGTTCAACCGATATAAGAGATCTTCCCGAAAGTCTCCGGCCTCCACCATCTCTTCAAGATTCCGGTTGGTCGCGGCAATGAGGCGAACATCGGTCTGAAGCGTCTCGCATCCGCCGACCCGCTCGAACTGCTGTTGTTGGACCAAACGCAACACTTTTCCCTGGATTAAGGAGGACATATCCCCCACTTCATCCAGAAAGATCGTTCCGCCGTGGCACTGCTCAAACTTTCCGATTCGCCGAGAGTCGGCACCGGTGAAGGCCCCTTTCTCGTGTCCGAACAGTTCGCTTTCCAGCAAGTTGTCGGGAATCGCCGCGCAGTTGACCGGCAGAAAACACTCGCTGGCCCGATCGCTGTGTTGATACACAGCCCGGGCGACAAGTTCTTTACCAGTGCCACTCTCACCCCGGATGAGCACCGCGACAGTCTGTGCAGCCACCCGTCCAATCGCTTTGAAAACCTCCAGCATCGAAGTGCTCCCTCCAATGAAGGGGTCGCCGGAGATCGCCCCGACGTCATGGGTTGGGATCGCCACCGGAACATACATCAGCCGGCGAGTCTCAATCGCGCGGAAGGCAAGCTCGGTCAGTTGGCCGAGATCCAGAGGCTTGCGGAGGTAATCAAACGCCCCCTTTTGCATTGCGGTGATGGCACTGCTGCTATCTGAATCGGAGGTGATAATAATGACTGGCAATCGCTTGTCATAAGCTCGAAGCTTCTGGAGTAGCTCCAAGCCGGAGATATTGGGTAGCACAATGTCCAACAACACCACATCGGGACTACTCTCCTGGAGGGCTGAGAGGGCCGATTCTCCGTCAGAGGCCACGACCACTTCGAGGTCGTGTTTCTCCAACGCACGACGCACCAGGTGATGAACGCTACGGTCATCGTCAACGACCAAAACGGTTGCCATGGATTTCGTTCCAAAACCCTCAAAGAGGACAATTCGACCGCTCAATTTTACCAGCGTTCCGACACCACGCGACCGGGGACTCGACCCAAGGCGTCTCAACGGACTATCGGCGACTGTTCTGGTCCAACGCGGTCTGAGCAGAAGCCTGGTTGCTGGGAAAGCACTCCCGCCCCCAGCAGTCGCCCAGGGTGTGTGGCCGGTCGTAGGCAAGCTGGTTCTTCGAGTCTCCGTCGACCAGATGCAAGCAGCACTGCCGGGGGGTGGGACCCAACAGTGACCAACGAAGTTGGCATCAACTGGGGTAGCTCTCCCCCTCTGGCAATCCCGTGGCCTGCTGCGCACCGTCGACCGACGCCCTGAGATCTGGTGTTCTTCCTAGCATCGGTGTGAATTCGCAGCGAAACTCCAGCGGATGGTTCTGTGGTTGTATGCGGCAGGTCTGCCCGCAATACTGCATAGGTTCTCGGCCGTCCGGCGGGAGGCCGTACCCGAGAAATCGTGTGGAAGCTGGAGCGAGACACCGATGGAGTTGTTGAGTTGGTGACTTGGTTTGCCTACCTGTTTGTCGGTCTGATCAACATAGTGAGCCCATTGTTTGGCAAGGTCCGCGTGCGGGAGATTGACACAGATGAGTTGTTGGATCTGATCGATGCCGATGAAGAGTCCTTTGTGCTGGTGGATGTTCGCTCAGACGAAGAAGTGGCTGTTTCCAGGATCCCTGGGGCCATCACTCGCCAGGAGTTTCTCGCTCGGCGTGATCAATTGGCGGACAAGTCAGTGATAGCCTATTGCACTGTCGGTGGTCGAAGCCTGTTGTTCACGCAACAGTGTGCGAAAGACCAGGTGGATGTTCGCAATTATCGCGGCAGTATTCTTGCCTGGTGCGCCGCCGGACGCCCCTTGGAGAGTTCCGATGGATCTCCGACCAATCGCGTCCACACTCATAGTCGGTTGTTTGCTGCCCCCAAGGGATACCAGCGTGTCTGTTAGCGCTCGGGTGAGGGCACCCTCCAGGGACCAGGCTCTGTCTGAAAACGCTCCAGTCGGCCAGAGTTCGCCAGGGACGCGGTGCTGACCAGGAAGGCGAAGCAGGCAAATCCCTGAGATTCGCCTTTGCAGCTCGACGCCACCAGCGGCTCGAGCCAGCCGCCAAAAGCCAGACTTCCAGAGCCAAACTCCCGGAACCGACTCCGAGAGCCAGGTTGGTGTTTGGGGACACAGCTTGGCCAGTTCAGAGGGCAACTCTTGACGATCAGAGGCAAACTGTCGCAGTTCTCTGCGGGGCTTCCCACGCAGACCAAGAGTTTCCCACAATAATCAAGACAGCAACATCGGCGTTGAACAATGGGCAGGGCCATCCCAGAAGAGCGGTTTGTGACTTTTCCCGGGGTCGACCCGAACATCACACGGTCGAAGCAACACTTGCGGCGAACTGCTTGAGCTGTGACAAGAAGTGGGATCCCACCAGCTGATCCAACACTTGAGCAGTTTCAGAAATCAACACTGAGGCATCATGGATCAGCAGCATACCAGATTGACCGGCCCTCGCAGGCTCATCTGTTGCACGCTGCTGGTCCTATTGGTTTATCAGTTCGGTGCCTGTCCGTGTGGTTGTCTTGAACACAACGCCTGGTTCCAACTGGTCGCCGTCAGCGATCAGCATCACGACGGGCCTGTGTCCCACCCTCTTGAGTCTCATGCTTGGTCTCCGGCTGCCGAAGCCGACGATCACTCCTGCACCGGTCAGCCGCATTCGCCCTACTTGGACACCACACGGTTGCTAGGGGACCCTTTGCGGTTGCTCAAGACCAACTGTGAGTTCTTCGAGACCTTGGGCCGAGTTCTCTCGATCCGACCTGTGGAGTTAGGCCGATCCAGGCGATCGAAACGCGGACCGGATTCTTCTGCGCTTGCTCATGCGCTCAGCCGACCTGCTCTGCAGGTTTACCGACTCTGAAAAACTCTCCTGACGTCGGATTGTGCTGCGGTTCCCTCTTGTCTTCTTCTCTCCCCTGTGCCTTTGGCAGCCGGTGACGCTGCCATTCCCTGACTTTTTGAGAGCTGTTGATGTCACGTTCCCCGTTGAAGCGTGCTGGTGTTCGCGCTTTGCTCGCCGCCGGATTGCTCACAACCGTCTTTGCCGCAGGCGTGGCAACAGCAATCTCGCTCTATCCCAGGTTGACCGCGGAGGTCGACGAGCACGATGCAGATCACGCCACAGACGAGAAGTCGCCCGAGGATCCCGACAATCCGACGCACGAGGACGAAGAACCTCACGTTGCGTTGACTGAGCAAGCGGTTGCCAACCTCGATTTGCACATGGGGCCGGTCTCCCGAGGAGACTTCTGGAAGACCCTTCTTGTCCCAGGCCGAGTCGTTGAGATCCCCGGACGAAGTGACCTGTCCGTTCCGGCTCCTGTCACTGGGGTCATTGAAGAGGTTCAAGTACTACCAGGAGAGACTCTCTCTCCGACCAAGTCGATGTTTGCCATTCGGCTGACCGATGAGGCGTTGCTCGATGCCCAATCCAAGCTGCTGGAAACGTTAACTCGGCGGGAAGTCGCCGAACAGGAAGTCACTCGACTGAGTTCTTTGGTGGCTTCCGGGGTTATCCCAGGTGCCAAGAAACGGGAATTGAATTACCAACTCAGGCAGCTCGAGGCTCAACAATCAACGCTGATGCAGGAGCTGCGTGGGCGTGGATTGCCGCAATCGATGATCGACGCTCTGATGAAGGGTCGGAAGTTGGCATCGACGCTGCCGGTCTACCCTCCCAATTTTATCACCCCCGCTGACTCTGGAGCCCAGCCGCGAACCAAGGCGAAAGAGTCGTCAACGGGATTCTCGGTAGAACACTTGCTTGGGCACCCAGGAAAATTTGTCTCTCGTGGCCAGCCGCTCTGCACTGTGGCCTATCATACGAAGCTGTACCTCGAGGGAACAGCTTTCGAAGATGACCTGCCCGTTCTTGATAGGATTGCCGAAAACCGCTGGCAAATCACAGTCGAATCTCATGGCCACACTGAGGATCCCCTCAACGCGCTTCGGCTTGACCTCTTGAGGGTGGACAACCACATCGACGAACGGACACAAACGGTGAAATTCTTCCTCGAACTGCCCAACGAGGTCACCCAAATCCGTCACGTCGAGGGGCGGACCTTCCGGCAGTGGCGCTTTCGTCCAGGACAGCGTCTGCATCTCCGTCTTCCGGTCGAGCGATGGGAGGACCAATTGACCCTCCCCGCAGATGCGGTCGTCGTCGACGGCCTCAAAGTCTTTGTCTTCGCCGAAGATCGCCATGGAGAGCCACTGCAGCAACCTACTTCCGCCCAGAGCCGCTATCAATCCAGTGCCTCGACGGAGCCCACTGACTCCGAGCTTCCAGATCACCACCAAGAAGAGGACGTCTCCCTGGACCTGGAACCAATCCCAGTCAGGCTATTGTATCGGGACGACCAAACGGCGGTCATCGGTGACGACGGGCAGTTTCCTCCCAGCACGCGAATCGCCCTCAATAACGCTTATAAGCTCTATCTGGCAATGAAAATGCGACACAGCGGGGAAGGACATCCTCATCACGATCACTAAGAAGATTCTGGAAATCAAAGTCTTCCACGGGTGTAGCCATCCCAAGCCGTCCTGTGGATCTTCAGCGTCATTCTTGATCAGACTGATGTCTCTCTGCCAGGCATGTCCTTCGCCTGTTTAAGACGATCACCGAGAATCACATCACAGAAAAGACAGTTCGCCATGCTGAACTCGATTATTCGTTTCTCGCTTCGCAATCGGCTGGTGATTCTGTCTGCGGCCATTGCTGTCCTCGTGGTGGGCAGTATCGTTGCCCAGTCCCTGCCAATCGATGTCTTGCCCAGCTTGACTCGCCCCCGTGTCGTGATCGTCACCGAATGCGAAGGCCTGGCACCCGAAGAGGTTGAACGGCGGGTGACTTTTCCTCTTGAAACCAGCGTCCATGGGGCTGCTGGAGTCATCGCCGTCCGAAGCTCGTCTGATATCGGGTTATCGGTGATCAACGTCGAATTCGACTGGGGCACCGATGTGCAGATCGCTCGTCAGATCGTTCAAGAACGGATGGCCCTGGCCGCTGGTCAGTTGCCCAAGGGGATCAAGCCGCAAATGGGGCCCCGTTCCTCCTTGCTCGGTCAAATTGCACTGGTGGCCATGTGGAGCCAGAACGGCACGACCTCGCCAATGGCATTGCGTACCGCCGCTGACTGGGTCGTCCGCCAGCGTCTGCGGAAGATCCCGGGGATCTCGCAGGTGATCACCATGGGCGGTGAGCGGAAGCAATACCATGTCTTAGTGGATCGGCATCAGATGCATCGCTATGAAGTTGATCTGGCCGAAATTGAAAACGCCTTACGCAATAGCAATCACAACGTCACCGGCGGCTTCATGGGGCGTGACGGAAAGGAATTTCTCATTCGCGGCCTGGGCCGCTATGACAGCATCGAAGAAATCCGCAAAACGGTGATCCGTACCCAAGGTGACCGTCCTCTGCTTCTGGAACACGTCGCCTCGGTCGAGCAAGCCGCCCAAACAAAACGCGGTGACTCGTCAGTCAACGGGCGACCGGCCGTTGTGCTGACCGTTCAAAAACAGCCAGGGGCCGACACCCGTGCTCTGACGCAGAGCATTCACGAGGCGCTCGAGGAACTCAGGCCGTCTCTCCCACCCGATGTCATGCTCAAGACGACCTACGAACAACGGGAGTTCATTGACCATAGCGTCGCCAACGTGGTCGAAGCTCTTCGTGACGGGGCCATTTTGGTTGTCATCGTCCTGTTTGTCTTTCTGTTCAATGTTCGGACGACCTTCATCACACTGACGGCCATTCCGCTCTCGGTGCTGGTGACGGCGCTGGTCTTTCGCTGGCTGGGGCTCTCCATCAACGTCATGACACTCGGCGGATTGGCCGTCGCGCTGGGCGAGCTGGTCGATGATGCGATCGTCGGTGTCGAGAACATCTTCCGGCGACTGAAGCAGAACGCGCTTGCCGACCAACCTCGAGCTGTGCTGGAAGTCATTCTTGAGGCCAGCGTGGAAGTCCGCAATGCGATTATCGTCAGCACCGTGATTGTGGTTATCGTCTTTGCACCGCTGTTTGCCCTCACCGGAATGGAAGGGCGTTTGTTCACGCCTTTGGGAGTTGCCTATATCGTTTCAATCTGTGCATCGACCTTGGTGTCGCTGACGGTCACTCCGGTGCTCTGCTACTTCTTGCTGCCCAGCGCGACGGGCTCGTTGAAGGAAGCCGATGGTTGGGTGCTGCAGGGCTTGAAAACTGCCGCGCGGCCGGTCATCCAATTCAGCATGAATCCGGCCGGCTTGACGACTTCCCTGACGTTGCTGGGAGTCGCATGCGTCCTCAGCGGATTGCTGGCCTGGAATCTGGGGCGTGACTTCTTGCCTCCTTTCGATGAAGGCGCCGCCCAAGTCAACCTCTTTGCCCCACCTGGGACTTCCCTGGATGTCAGCCGGGAGCTGAGCCAAATCGCCGACCGCAATCTGTCGAAGCTGGTCAAGTCAGAGCAGAATCCGCAGGGGCCGCTGCTCTGGTTCACTTGTCGAACAGGGCGAGCCGAACAGGACGAACACGTCATGGGCGTGAACATCAGCGAGTACGTGATCACCTTAAACCCCGAGGGTGCCCTGACCCGAGAGGAGCTGATCGAAAAACTTCACGAAGCCGTTGAGCATGTTCCCGGAGTGGAAACGGAAGTCGAACAGCCGATTGCGCACTTGATCAGCCATATGCTTTCAGGAGTTACCGCGCAAATTGCAATTAAGCTCTATGGTGACGACTTGGAGATTCTGCGGCAGAAGGCAGAACGAATCAAGGCGGCAATCAAAGACATTCCCGGGATTGCACCCCCCTTGGTCGAACAACAGCAACCAACACCGCAACTCCGGATCGAATTGAAGAAAGACATGCTGGCATACTATGGCGTGACAGCCAGTTTTGTGAACCATTTCGTCGAGACAGCCATCCACGGACAAGAAGTCTCTCAAATGATCGACGGCCAGCGATCATTTGATATTCTCGTTCGTCTGAAAGAGTCCCAGCGCCGCGATTTGGACAATTTGCATCGGCTGCCCTTGGAGCTTCCTACCGGAACACGAGTCCCGCTAGGCGTCCTGGCCAAGGTCTACGAAGCGGCGGGACCAAACACAATTCAACGAGAGGATGGGAGGCGTCGGATCGTCGTCCGGGTCAATACACTCGGCCGGGATGTCGGGAGTGTGGTTGCAGAAATCAGTACGCGGGTCGCTGCTGAGGTGGAGCTTCCCACAGGCTATTTCCTCACCTATGCAGGTCAGTTCGAGGCTCAACAACAAGCCAACATCCGCATCTTTTGGCTCAGCGGTGTCGCACTGATCGCCACCATCCTGGTGCTCTATTCGACCTACAAATCCTCGAGTATCGTTTTTCAGTTGCTCATTGCCTTACCAGCTGCATTCGTCGGTGGCATCGCCGGTCTCTATTTCACAGGGCAAACCTTTTCGGTTGCTGCCACGGTGGGATTTGTTTCTCTCGGTGGTATCGCTGTGCGCAATGGGCTGCTGTTGGTCTCAACCTACATCACGCGGATGGGCGACCAAGAATTGACCGAAGAGATGATCATCGACGGCAGTCTCGATCGGCTTGCTCCCGTGTTGATGACCGCTCTGACAACAGGACTTGGCCTGGTCCCCCTGGTCGTCGGGGGGCATCTGCCTGGCAAGCAAATCCTCTTTCCTGTGGCTACAGTCATCCTCGGTGGCCTGATCACCGCCACTATGGCGGAATTTCTCATCCGTCCCGGTCTTTTTTGGCTTTTAGCACCAAGTCGGATTGTTAATGCCCAAAATGACCCTGCCACCCTCGCGACCCAGTCACCCTCGAACTGATGAGCCTCAGATCAGTCTTCGACAATCCATGGCTGCCGAAATCTCTCCGATTACGGCTTTTCCCAGCTGGCTGGGCTTACGAACCTGACCACGCTCAGGCTCCTAGGTGCGCCCAAGATGACCGACGCCGACTTGGCTCATCTCAAAGGACTCAAAACCCTCAAGAGGCTGACAATCCACGTCTGCTGGAGAATCTCCAACGAAGGCCTTTCCCAGCTGGCAGGACTCCGGAACCTCACTACACTGAGGCTTGTAGGTGCCCCAAAGATCACCGATGACGGATTGCTCCATTTCAAAGAACTCAAAAACCTCAAAGCCCTCGATCTCAGCTGGACTGCCGTCACCGGTGAGGGTTTGGCTCGACTGGCTGGCCTAAAACGCCTGGCTAGACTCCGCCTGGAGAACTCGGAAATCACCGAAGCAGGGCTGGCTCACTTGCATGGCTTAAAAAACCTCAGGGAACTGCATATCCGGGGCACCAAGATTTCCGCCGACAGACGAGGCCGCGCGGCTCTTCAGGAACTCCAGAAGGCGATCCCCCGCTGCCGCATCGAACACGACTGAGTTTCCTATCACGGCGGCCGAAAGCGGTCGAACGGTTCCTCCGATCAGAACCCCGAGAGCAAACAACTGTCATCACTTGACTGGCCGCCGACTACCCGCATCGCGTTGGTTCGGACAACCCCGATGGTGGGGAGGTGAGGGAGATCATCACGATTTCTTTTCGCGGACGTTACCGCCAGCTTTCCTCTTAACAATAATTTTGTACGCTTTTTTGTCGGGCTTGAATTCTACCTTGTCCTGCTGATCGTCCCACTGAACGCGCAGCTTCCGGCCAGACTCTTCCCAGGTCGTCACGGGCAGCAGCTGGCCGACAACATGCGGCAGGAGCATGATCTTGAAGTTCGGGGCGGTCGCTTGGATTTCGAGAATGAGCCGTTTGGCGAGGGTGTTGGTGCCACGCCGCCGGTCGACGTGGGCGACGTAGGATTCGACGCGGCCAGTCAGCTCGCCCGTCGTTGCGTTGGCTTGCAACACCCGTACAAGCAGGCGACGGCTGCCGAGGGCAGGTTTGCCGTCGGCAACCCTTTCGTCCACCTCCCCGAGAATGAAGTCTCGCCCACGATGCGACTTGAGCTCCAGGTCGCTTGGCAGTTGCATATACCAACTGTAACTGTGCTCCTTATCGTCCTTTTGGATGTCGTCGGCAACGATGGCATATGGGTGTTGGCCGCGGACGGCAGCGGTCGCGCGAATCGCCCGAAGCACAGGGTTGTAGGGTCGGCGGCGCATCCAGTTCCCGGCTGGAGTTTTGGTGGCATAACCCGTGTCGCTGCCGAAGATTTGCTCGGGCAGCCAATCCGGGGCAAGGTCACTCGGCCATCCCAGATCCCTCGGGTCAGAACGCTCCGGTTCCCATCCCGCCGCGGAGTATCGGCCGTCTTCTTTGCTGGGCCAGGGCGGACTCCACTGCCAGTCGTAGGCGTACTTCAGGTCCGCTGATCCTGTGGCGGCGACCGGGGTGGTGTTGTGGTGTTGCAACCGGACGCTCGGCGCTTTCCAGCCCTGGGCCTTGCCGTCGATGTGCACGAGGGAGTTGCGGTCGCTGGCCTGAAAGCGGGAGAACCACCCGTTGGCCGCCCAGTTGCGCCCCAAAGCCGATAGGGTAAAGTGCCCGCGATCGACCTTGTCGTGCCCGATCAGAAAGGCGTCACCCCGGGCGTCAAGAGTAAACTGCAGCGCATCGGTGGACCAATCGCTGCGGAAGACGAGCTTGCCCCGGACGGGATAGAACCGCGTCAGCGGCAAGCCGGAGTCGCGAAGCATCTGCTGACGGCTTTCGGGACCATCCCAGTCGCCGCCGAAGATCAGATAATCCAAATGCCCCTGCCAGCGAATTCGACGCGTGTAGTCGTCGCCAAGGGTATGTCGGTAGATGAAGTTGGCTGCCGGTTTCTCCGGATACATGTACCGGCCAATGATGGCGAAGGTCGGATAGAGTTCCTCAGCCATCGAACCAGATGCACCCCCGACAAAGGCGCCGCCGGGGAAAGGCTCGAACTCCAAAGCGACGTAGTCAAGGAAATTGCGATACTTTTCGGTGGCGAAGATGGTGTCGCCACGACGAGCCAGTGCCATCAATCCCCGCGAGCCAGCACGCAGAGCAAGCTGCATGTAAGCGTCCTCGTGGGCGGCACCCAAGTCGGTGTGGCCCACCTCCCAGTAGTCCAACAGGATTCTGCGGATATTCTCATAGGTGGGGCGGTCGTAACCCTCTTCGCCCTCAATCGCGCAGAGCAGCACAGCCAGGTCGCCGTGATAGCCGAAATGGTTGCTGGCCCCAAATCCCTTGGGCAGTCGCGTGCCGTAGGGCGTGCGGCCTTTGGTGGCTGTGGCGATGGCCTTGCGGACGATCGATCGTTGCTGCTCGCTCATCTCGCGATAGAGCACGTCATAGCTGACGGCCAGCCCTGCCGCGCCGATGGTCCAGCTCTCACCGACTGAGAAATTGGTGGTCTCCCACAGGCGGGACGGACCGTCGATTCCGAGTCGCTTGGCAGCCAGTAGAATCCGTCCGTGATTGGTGATCACGCGGGCCATAAAATCCTTCAACTCGGCATCGTCGTAGGCCGCTGCATAGACCGAGGCTACGCCCCACTGGATGTTCCGCCCCTCGTTGGGCGTCATGTGCTCTTCGATCACCTTGGCGGTCAGATCCTCTTGCTGCAGAGCCGCCAAACGGCCGTAACGGTTCCTCACCTGCTGCACGATACTGAGGACCGTCGGCTTGAACTTTTTGCCGAACCGGGTGGTTTCCAGGCGTCGCTTGATCCGGGGAAGTTCGTCGGCGGTGAAAAACACCCGCGGATGAGTTCCCAGAGGCGGGAGTTCGCTCAACACGCGGGTGCCATGTTGGTCGAGCTCAACCGGCCCCCATGCTTGATGCAAATTGTCGTCAGCGGTTGCCGAGGCCAAGAGGTCAGGTGCGAGATAGGTCAACAGCAGACAACAGCCAATGGCAATCAGTTGTTTCACAGCGTGGGGTTCCTGGAGGACAGTTTCTTTGATGCGGAGCGTTGCTTTCGGTTCCGACCTGCGACGATAGCAAAGGCAGGGATTGCAATGTTCACCAGTGTCACCGGTTCTGGGACCACTTGGAACGAGAGGTTCATGCCCCAGTTCCCTCCCTGTTGGTCCCGCACTGTGATCACCCAACTGTAGAGACCAAGAGGATCGCCCTCGTCCGGTCGCAGCGACCTTGAGAGATTCGGCAGGTAAACGCCAACGTTGCTCGGGCCATCAGATCCCGGCAGTGAGCTGATCGCGAACCTCTCCTGACGGATGCTCTCATCCTGAAGAAAAAGCTCAGCACTCACGTCGATGTCAAAGACCTCATTCCGGATTAGCGCAGGGTCGGTCCCCTCCGACGGAACGATCGACCAGCCGAAATACAAGGGGTCAAGGCTACGACCGATCTCTTCGGCACTAAAGCGGTAGTTCTCCTCCGGAACATCTCCGGCAACTGGCTCAGCGACAACCCGATCAAACGGTCCAGCATTCGGCTGGCCGGGGAGGGTCCCATCGGTCACATCGTGATTGTACAGCGGAAACAGCGTCGTCGATTGACCAGGCTCTTGCGGGACAGCAAGCAGATGGAAGTCAACCGGCCTCCAAGCGCTGTGTTGGGATTCGTAGTTGAGCACCGACAAGGCGAGTTGTTTGATGTTGTTTCGAGCCCCAGCATGTAGAAACATGCTTTGGCTGAGAATTAGAAACACAACGAGGACAGTTGCAACTCTGCAGCTGAGCTCCTTGGCGAACCCGCGGGAAATGACGGCGGGACGAATTCGGCGGCGGAATTGGGAACCTGATGCCATGGAATCGGACCTGCACGAGGAAACAAGATGGGTGAAACTGATAGGGAGAAAACCAGCGATTGCTGTCGGGAGGTCTCAACGGCGGACACACAGAGCGGCGAAAACCTGCCGCCTCGCAAAGACGCTTCCTGGGAAGGCTTCTCTGTGATGGACGGCTTGTGTAATGGAAGGCTTGTGTGACGGACGGCTTGTGTGACGGACGGCTCCTGTGTGATGAATGGTCGGAAGAGGCGACGACCTTTCAGTCGGCTGCGAAAAAGATTTCTGAGGTTGGTGCGGGAAACCATGGAGCCTGATTGGGTCCGATCGGTCCGATTGCTGTTGGGGACACTCGAGAGATTCCTGGGAGTTGTCCACCGAGGGGAGCAACGACACCGGAACCTTGAGGATGCTTGCCGTCCATCTCTCCGAAACCTTTTCCAGGATCCCGAGCAGCTGGCAGTTTTGACTCTCAGGCAGTTGTGGTGGTCGCTCTTGATGGAAATTCCCCCCCCCTGAAGCAACGGTACATTGTCCATGACAGAGAGTCCGTTGAAACCCCCCCAAAAGTTGTATTGGGCAAAACAAGGACTCACGACGAGCCAGCAAAATCAACGGCAAAGCGTTGTCGCATTGTTCTGGAGGGAGTGTTCGATTTCCCGCATTGATGACTACGGTGTTCTGTCGAATATCGACGGCATTCGACCGTACACCGACCTTCAGTCGGAGGGCCACCGAACCTGGCAGCATCGCCACCTCGTGGGTGCTTGCCTGAGGGCTGCCAGGTACCTTCCACCGCGCTTGCTGCTGAGCCCCAGAGCAGTCTTCGACCCAGGGCGACCAACCGAAGCCCGGTTTGTCGGTCCAACGTCGCTGGTGTGGTCGAGAACTTTCCAGGGAATTGAGAGGAGGGAAAACTCTCCGGAGTCCGAACCTCATCCACGAACAGCATGCGGCCTGTACGCCCGCGCTCGACTCGGCTTGTTGCTGAACCGCCACACGCGTTTTGCTCCACTGGAAACTGCGCTGATCATCCGCAATGATCAACGGCAGAGGTGAGGACCCCTCACCGCATCCTGGCGGCTAACCTCTCTGAACGATGTAGCTGAATCAACCCAAGCATAGTCGTAGAACCTCAATGATGATGATCCTTGCCGGATTCGGACGTCGCATGCCTCTTGCCATGTTGGTCAACGTCATGGCGGTTGCGGTCATGGCGGTTGCGGAGATTGGCCTGCTCGGTGGAATGAGCATCCACGCCGCTGAGATCCCCGAGCAGCTTCCCGACCCCGATGACAAGCCGCCTGCAGCGGACAAGCCCGTCAAGGTGTACCTCCTAATGGGTCAGTCCAACATGGTGGGCATGGGCGACATCTCAGGCGGCGGTTCGCGGTGGGGCAAACAGTTTATCAATCCCGTTGTTTCCGTTTATGAGGGTGAGTACTCGGCCCAGGCTGACTACGACAGCATGAAGCCAATCAAGACGATGGATCTGCCAGCGTTTGGGGGAGTGCGCCCAACATCCTATCCTGGTGGGGGAACGCACGTGACGCGGGGCCACATCCGCATGCCGGAAACGGGCGTGTACCGCTTCAAGCCCGGTTACGCGAATTCCACGTACAACATTATGGAGATCGACGGCCAGGAGGTGCACCGCAGAGAGGTCGGCAAGGATCGGGTCTTCACCAACATCAAGCTGAGCGCGGGCAAAAACTATCCCTTCAAAATCACCTACTTGTCTGACGCGGCCAACGGTTTGGGTTGGGTTCAACGGATCGACATTCCGGGAACCCTGGAGACGGTCGTCAAAAAGGAAGGCAAGTTCCCACACTTAATGGACCAGAAGGGGAACTGGACCGTGCGAAAGGACGTGATCTATAAAGGGGTGATCTCGGCCACCGGTCAGGGCCCGCTGACGGTCGGGATTCAAGGCAAGACCATTGGACCAGAGCTGGGCTTCGGGCATGTCATGGGATATTACCATGACGAGCCAGTGCTGCTCATCAAGGCGTCCATTGGCAATCGCAGCTTGGGATGGGACATCCTTCCGCCGGGCAGCGAGCGATTTACCTACCAGGGCAAAGTGTACGCCGGCTACAAGGACTCGCCTGCCTCTTGGCCAGAGGGAACTGAACCCAAGCCGATCAACTGGTACGCCGGCAAACAGTACGACGAGTTCGTCCAAGAAACTCACAAGGTCCTCAGGGACTTCAACAAACTGTTCCCGCAATACAAAGACCAAGGCTACGAGATCGCCGGGTTTGTGTGGTGGCAGGGGCACAAAGACGGTAACGCCGCTCATGCCAGCCGGTACGAGCAAAATCTCGTTCGGCTGATCAAGACGCTCAGGAAAGAGTTTCGCGTACCTCAGGCCCCCTTTGTGTTGGCCACCATCGGCTTCGGCGGCTGGGAGATGAAAGGCGATCATCTGACTGTCGCCAATGCCCAATTGGCCGTCAGCGGTGAACGTGGCAAATATCCTGAGTTCAAGGGCAACGTCAAAACGGTGGAGATCCGAGACTTTTGGAGGTCGACAGAAGTTTCGCCTCGTAATCAAGGCTACCACTACAACCGTAATGCCGAGACTTATTACCTTGTCGGCGATGCTTTAGGACGCGGTATGGTCGAGTTGTGGGAGGATCGGAGCAATTGAGTGTTGGAGAAGGCGAGCAAAGGCTCTGCCCTTGGCGGAGGCAGCAACAGGCTTATGCGAAAACTTGGTTGGCCAACGATCATCACCTTGATCGTGGGTCGACCGAGGTGAACAAGAAATGTTCGCCTGGCAAAACACTACGGCTGCCTTCGGAAAATTCTTGCTCGGCCCAAACACGCAAGCCTGCGGAAAGACCAGTGATTGGGCAGCCGTTGATCAACCAGCCTTTCCGCTGTGACGGACGAGCCAAGATTTTCCTCAACCTCAGGAGTTGGACTGTTCCAGATATGGCCGTTGCCGACCAATATGTTGTTGCATGGATCTTTTGAGGCCCCGACAGGTTGGGCCTCTGCCACAATCTGGAATAGTCGAGGAAGGAAGCCCTCCGAATCCCAGGAATCATGAGATCGTGTCAAGGCTGCCAATTGCTGCCCAGTAGAATGAGCTTTCTCAGGAGACACGTTCCGCCAGCTTGCTGAGTTCTTCTCTCAGCTGTCGGCAATGGAGGCCACGGAATCGTTCTCTTAACAACTCGGGACGCAGACAAACCATCATTCCCCCCCACATACTCGAGGGTTTCTTCGACCACATGGTAGGTCGAAAACTCCTCTTGAACCTTTTCGAACCCATGGACGGATTCCCTCTCTGCAAGCAGCACACTTGAGAGATTGCAAAAAAGCGATGCCATCGCAGAGGAAAACTGTGCCGCTTGCGGGTCACCCAATCCACTGATTTCTTTCCTCAAGCATCTCTTGAGTTCCGCAGAAGCTGTTTCGATTCACCAACGTTCGCGTACCCCCCGATGCTCTGGTGAGCAAACACTTTGCCCGGCAAGTTGATCATCGGTGCGATGAAGGGGTCGCCATCGCGGGTTGCTTCCTTGAGCACCCCTTTCACACTCCGCACTGGCATCGTCTCGCCAAGTTCCACAATCACCGCGCAGTCTTCAATTGATTTACGCAGAGCCGCCGCGTGCTCAATGGATTGCCCTCTGTCCACCGATCCGACTCTCCGCTGGCAGCCACCCCCAATGCGGAAAGGCCCAGAGCTTTGCCGAAGCGATTTTTAGAACCTTTGGCAGGATCTGATGCAGCCACACCTCTGACTTCACCTCGTTCCGAACTGCGGCGTTGCCAACGGTGCCAGGAGACATCCTGAGAGTCAACAGACCCTTGCAGGTGACTCGAGGGTGCGGCCGCAGAGACCAACGATGGTCCGGTTGTTTGGTTCTTGGCCCTCAGTGGGTCAGCTGCTTAAGCGATTTCGAACTTTCTGAGAATTTCTGAAATCCCGTGGCGCAGTTCTGCTCCTTTCGTCGCCACTGGCCTCTGGAAGGCCCTTGGAATGGCCTTCTCCAAAACAACTCACCCAGCTGAGACACGTTTGTAGTCGGTTGCTACTGCTCTTGGGAAAATGCTTGCTCGTCCAGAACGCCAAAACGGCACAAGAACTGCTGGTTTCGCGGCCTTTCCAGAATCCGGACGAGCCAAGATTTTCCCCAACCTCAGTAGGAGCGGTCTCTCGAGCTTCGCTCCCTGAAAGTTTGACGTGACCGAACCTTTTGCCAGACAAAGCTGGCATCACACCCGTCATCCCTGCACTCGAAGGTAAGCAAGACATGAATCGACGTCGACAACACCCACGGGGTGGCTTCACCGTCACCGAACTCCAAGTCGTGATCGGCTTCCTCGTTGTGGCCTTGTTCACTGCAACCGTCGTGACCTACTTTTCCATCGTTGAGGTCCGCGACGAAGACGGTCGGGTCCGACTGGTCCGAACCCGATCGGGGCTCGTCCAGTCGATCCGAAGGGCCGCCAGATTCATCGATCGATCGGATTCCGACGTGCCATCAAACCAGGCTGCCTCCAGCGAGTCCGAGCCGGAGAGTGAACCGGTCCAGTGGGGCACCACGAAGATGCTTCCCCGAAAGTGATTGAGCCAAATCGCTGGGCCAACCTGCCAACAATCATGCTAATTCCCAACTCGTCTGACTGATCACAGCCGGGAAAGGAAGATCTCTCCTCGCCTTGCTAAGCAGAATCCTTCCAGTTGTTTTTTAAGTGGGGAGCGGGACGAACCGTCCCCAGGGACTGTTGGTCCCTCAAATGTTGTCTCGGGCAAACGATCGAGACTATGTCAGATTCATGCAACACTAGGAGCCTACAAAATGATCCAACTTCGAGAACGTCCAGGCGGGTTCACTCGCGTTGAACTACTTGTAGTGCTTGGAGGCCTATTTGGTCTTCTAGCCAGCCTCCTGGTTCCCCAGGTAGACTTTTTCACGCCGGCCAGGCGGGTGGCCGCGAGGACGTTAATCGAACAGAGCCTCCGGCTGCTAGAGTATCAACTGCCGCGGGCAACGAGCCCCGTGGCGGAGGAGGCCCTCGCGGAGGTGGCCAGTTTCCGTCTATTCCTGGACGAGAACGAAGACGACCTCTCTCTGGAGGAGTTGCGAGCGATCCGCGACCAGCTGCAGGACCTCAGTATGCTTTCCCTCGAACCCACCGACGAGAATCTGGAAACGATCCGCGACGGTCTTGGTGACCTCAATGCCGCATCCACCCCAGCAAGTGGAAACACCCAGCAGGTGCAAAACCATCGCAGCCGACCGGTGCAATGGGGAACCACGAAAATGATTCCCCGGAGGTGATTCGGTGCCCTTAGACAATCGCCAAGTTCGATCCGGCTCCAGCCTCGTTGAGTTGCTCGTTGTCATCGCCGTGATTGGTTTGCTCTTGGCTTTGCTTCTGCCTGCGGTGCAGGCGGTGCGGGAAAGTGCACGACAAACCACCTGCCGATCGCAACTGCGACAGGTGGGATTGGCTCTGCTGCACCATGAAGCGGCCTTACAACAACTTCCCGCCGGCCTCCGCTCAAGCCCAGACGGGGCCGCAGCCTATGGGAACGCCTTTGTCTCCCTCCTCTCTTACCTGGAGCAGGGTCCGCTGGCAGACCAGTACGACTCATCCAAGCGTTGGGATGAGCAATCTCCTGCTGTGGCTCAGACCCCGATCCCGATCTTGGTGTGTCCGTCGGGGACCCAGGACAACCCTCAGCATTGGCCGGTGTTGAGCCGGCTCCAACTGCTTTCGGGAACCGTCTACGGGAGAACCGACTACGTGCTTTCAAAGGGCACCGATGATGTCTGGTGCGCTCCTTTCGATGGGCGAGTCCGCCCAGGAGCTGGTGTCTTCGACATCAATCGGGCCACCAGGCTGCAGGCCATCCGGGACGGACTGAGCAACACACTCGCCGTCGGTGAGGGGGCTGGTGGCCAGCGGTGGGTCGTTTGCCGAGGGACGGGTTGTCAAGAACCCTTCACAGGACCGCTGGGGCAGGTCCCGGCGAACGGTGGCTGGCTGATTGGGTCGGTGGGCAACCAGCTCCTCAAGGACTACGGATTCCTCATTGGGGGAATTTGGGCTACGACCGTGGAAGCTCCCAATAAATGGCCTGTCACCGATTCGTGGGCCGAAGGCTCTGCTGCAAACGACTGCCGGCGGAGTCTTGATGGTGGTCCGCACTCGGCGGCCAACTTTCGCAGCGACCACCCAGGGGGAGTGAACTTTCTCGCCGCCGACGGCTCCGTGAGTTTCCTTTCGGAGAGCACTGATCTGCTCACCTACCGCCGACGGTCGACGATTCAAGATCTCTCCGAGTAACCGTCAGTCGCTCAATTCCGTCTGAAGCCAGGCCTTCGCGTAAGCCCAGATCCGGTCGGCCGTTCGAGGAGCGATCCCCAGGGCGGCCGCCGCATCACGCAATGAGAGCCCGACAAAGAAGCGGAGCTTCACCAAGTTCGCGGCTTGGGGGTCAGCCTCTCCCAACGCGTCCAGAGCTTGATTCACTTGGAGGATGTCCTCAACACGATCGTCGGCCACCATCTCCAGCTCGGGGAGGTCGACTCGTTGATGGTCTGCCCCGTGCTTGGTGCGGTTTTTGTGCCGGGCGCGTTCCACAAGAATCCGTCGCATCGCCTCAGCGGCGGCACCAAAAAAATGCTTGCGACCATTCCAAGGTTGATCGGCTCCCTGATTCTCGGGACCAACCAAGCGAAGATACGCCTCATGGACAAGCGCGGTCGGTTGCAGCGTTTGCCCTGGTTTCTCCCGAGCCATCATCCCAGCAGCGAGTTGGCGTAGCTCATGGTAAACCAAGGGGAGCAGCTTCTCAGCAGCTGCTTGATCCCCCGCTTGGATCTGACGTAAGAGCTCCATGATGTCGGCCATAACGCACCATCAGCTACACTCCCACGCTTAAAGAGTTCAGCCCGTAGCATACCAGATGTCGCTCGGATTTGCACGTGATCAAGGCGTCAGGGCTCCCAAGGGTATGAGCGTCAGAAAAGCGGCTGCCCAGCCCGCTGGTCCCACAACGACAACGGGCAAAGCATCAGCCATTCGGTACTGCAAGCACCAACCGACGGAGACACCAACTGACCGAATTCGGCGGCGACTGACTGTCAGTTCGCTGACTGCGAGCCTCAATGAATTCGCCTGTCGACCTTTCGAGAATCGCCTAAAAGTTTTCGCTCACCCTCACAAATCACCGATGAGGTCGCTGACAGTCGATTCTTTCCCCAAATCACATTCCCACCACCATCCGAATCACTCTCTTAACTGCTACCGCTCGGCGATTCCGTCCTCGTGGAGTCTTCAACAGCCAAAACGCCGTAGATTCCCCAATCCACGCTCACTCTGGGTAATTCGTATCCAACAATGACTGTAAGGGGTTCTGGGTTGCCTTGCCGTCGGGCGAGGGAGGAATCTCCTGGGCTTGATGGCGTGGTTCGCTAAGCGGAGCTGCCATCCGAGCGAACTTTCCTTACTCGCTGGGTTGGAGAGAGAGAATGATGCAATCCTTCGGCCGGTACGTCCCGGTGGTCTTTCTGAGTTTCGCGGGGTTGGTCGGAGCATTACATGCTGGCGGGTTTGACCATCCGTGCCAACCGCAGGACTCATCCTGCGAACAAGTCATTGAGACCGTCGAGCTCCAAACCCGGACGGTCACCAAGTACCGCACCGAAACCCGCACGAAGATGGAGACCCGCTGCAAAAAGGTGCCGGTGACCCGGCAAGAGCAACGGGAGGTGACGGTGATGGTCCCGGAAACTCGAGTCAAGACTGTCCACGTCGATGTCGAGCGAAAGGTCGTCGAGCAGGTCCCCGAAAACTACACCGAGTTGGTGCCTGAGACCCACATGGAGGATGTGCACGAAGTCGTCACCCGTGAGGTGACCGAGCACGTCCCCGAGAACTACACCGAAATGGTGCCAGAGTTGCGTTCCCGGACTGTCAGTCACACAGTCCGCCGGCAAGTCGCCGAGCAGGTGGCCCAGCCCTACACAGTCCTGGTGCCACAACAGATTGTGCAGTCGGTCCAAGTGACCGTGCCACGCACGATCACCGAGCAAATCGCCCAGCCCTACACTGAAATGGTCCCCCAAACCCAGACGCGACTGGTGCCCTACACCGTCAATCGGGCGATCACCGAGCAACATGCCGAGAGCTACACCGAAATGGTCGCCCAGACCGGCGTTCGCGTGGTCAGGTATCAGGTTGCCCGGACGGTCATGCAACAACGGGAAATCTCCTATACGGTCCAAGAGACCCGGCACGTGGAAAAGACCGGCGTCAGGACTGTGCACGAGAAAATTCCGGTGACCAAGTTCCGCAAAGTGACCCGTCGGGTCCCTTACTACGAGACTGTTTGCGAGGAAGTCCCCTGTAAGGGTCCCTGTGGTGAATGTTGCACAAAGATCGTTCCCCGCAAAGTTTGCAAGTATCGTTGTGAAACTGAAGAGGTTCCCTACACAGTCTATCGCACCGTTTGCAAGCACGTTCCCTACAAATACACTAAGGCGATTTGCGTGCCAGTTGTGCGGACCCGAATGATCAACGTTCCCCGAGTGATCCGCGAAGATGTCGTCCGAAATATCCCTTACACCTATCAAACACCGGTGACCCGCACTCGTATGGTGCCGGTGACCCGCATGGTTGCTGAGACGGCCACTCGGGCGGTTCCCTACACCTTTGCTGTGCCTGTGACCAGGACTCGGTTGGTGCCAGTGACCCGCACGATTCCTGAGGTGCAAACACAACAAGTCACTCGAACCGTCAACGTGCCCCGAACCATGACCCGGATGGTCACCGTCAACCGCGTGGTTCCTGAGACCGTGCTTCAGGTCGAGAACTACACCGTCCAGGTGCCACGGACAATGACTCGCATGGTTCCTGTCACTCGATTGGTCCCCGAGGTCGTCACCCGACAAGTGCCGGTGACTGTTCAGGTTCCTGTGACCCGAACTCGCATGGTCAATGTCACCAAGACAGTGACAGAAAAGGTCGCCAAAGAAGTGACCTACACCGTGAAAGTTCCGACAACAAAGATCGAAACCTACGACGTCACATCCTACGAGACGGTCACCGAAGAATACCCTGTTGAGTACAAGGTCTGTGTGCCCTATACAGAAGAAATCCAAGTTCCAGTCAAGGTCCGTCGGGTGATTCCGATCTGCCCATCGCCGGCCTGCGAGCACCACGGTGAGTGATCAGAATCTCCAAAGCTGCTGACTGCCCGACCGTGTCGGTCACCCTGCCCGTCGCTGGATTGACTCAGCGGCGGGTTTCCTTTTGGGGACCTCCTCGTTTTCTGGGGCCGACACACGACCGCCGGTACGCCGAGTGGCAGTCAGGATCAGTTATTGCTTTGAGGTTTGACCGCAAGGGAATTCGAGACCCACGGAGCGAGGACTTTCAGGAAAACAGCTCCTCGAGGAGCTGGTCAATCTGCTGAAACTGGCCAGAGGTGATTCGATCTTCGCGGAAGCTCAGTGGGAACCGGGAAGAGCGGGCTGCCGAGTCGCTGTGCCCCAGAGCGGACACTCGTTGCAGATCACCAGTGGTGATTGGCTGCGTGGAATTCCATTGCCAGGGTGTGTGCCACACCACAGGCCTCGTCGAAACACTTGTTAAAGGAATGCTGAGTTGATTCGCAAGCCGTTCGGAAGCCACCTGCAGGAGTCTGAGAGCGGGAAACTCGTCAGTGACACTCCGAATGAAGTGGTGTGGGTTCGTTCGTTCAGGTTGTCCGAAAGGGGGTTGAGGCAGCTGACCCCGAGGAGTTTGCCCGGAAGGCTCTCCGCGAGAAAGGGTACTGCCTGAGAGCGTATAGCTTCCGGTTTGGTCGGCTCGGTAGGCGCCTACTTCCAGGAAGTACAGTCCCGTTTCTGAGGCGGTCCAGGGAATTCGCGAGGCCAAAGCGGGGCCACCATCGTCGTTGAAAGCCAAGATGGTTGTGCCGTCTTGGTCGTAAAGAGTCAGCGTTGTGTCGTAGAGTGTCCCCAAGCCGGTTTCCAAGAGGTAGCTTTGGCCGGCTTCAGCTGAGAGTGCAAACCAATCTCGGTCTCCAGCCAACTCGATGATGCCGTGGAGTGTCTGTCCGAGAGTCATCGCGGTAGCCCGGGCGGCGTCTTGACCGTGATCGTCGAGAACATCGGACTGTAAAGAATAGGTGCCGGTCTGAAACTCCCGAAAAGCCTGGACCTTGAGAAAATAAATCCCGTCTCTATCGGCGGTCCATTGGATCTGAGACGCTAGTGCAGGACCTCCGTCATCGTCAGTCTCCACCAGGGTTGTGCCGTCCTGGTCGTACAGTGTCAGGGTAGTATCGTACAGCGTGCCCAGCACAGTCTCCCATACATAGGTCAGCCCTGCAGAAACCTGGATGGCAAACCAGTCCTCATCTCCACCGACTTCGATGATCCCTTCGACCAACCCTTCGGCCTCAACGACTGTTGCCTGGGAACCTGCGTTGCCATGATCATCCAACAGTCTAATTGTGACTTGGTAAGTGCCAGTGTGGGGACTGGTGTTGGCTCCGACCTGGAGGAAATAGGTGCCGTCGGCAGGCGCAGTCCAGATTCTGTGAGAGACGGCCTCCAGAAAATCATCATCTGCGTCAAAAACGTTGACGCCATTCTGATCATGAAGGGTCAGACCAGTCTGCGTCAGCGTCCCCAGGTCCATCTGAATAGCGTACGTAACGCCCGCGTCGGCCTGAAATGAAAAGACGTCTCGGTCGCCAACATTCTCAAGGACACCGGCAATTGTCGTGCCGACGGGCACGGATGTTGCACTGGCAAAGTTGTGGGCATAATCATCGACTACTCTCGCATGCAGTGTGTAACCTCCCGTCTGATACCTGCGGAATGCCTGGACCTTGAGATAGTAGATCCCATCTCTCTGAGCAGACCAAGAGATGCGTGACGCTAATCGGGGGCCTCCGTCGTCGTTGTACTCCAGCACATTGGTGCCGTCGGAGCTATATAACGTCAGCGTTGTATCCGAGAGTGTCCCGAGTTCCGTCTCGAAAATGTACCTCAAACCCGCGTGGGCCTGGAAGGCATACCAGTGTTGATCTCCTGGGTCTTGGAGGACGACACTGACCGAATCGCCAACTCTGATTCCGGTGGCATCGCGGAGGTGGCCCACAGGATCATCCGGGGCTGGAGAAATCTCCTGAGAACTCACCGCCCTCGCAGCATTGAGCCGGCCCCCGGTGACGGTGCGTCCTTCCAGCTCAGCAACTGGATCAACTGTCCCCAGGACTTGCCTGATGACTTGGGCATCCGTGAAGCTCGGGTTCAACTCCCAAACTAGCGAAAGAACGCCGCTGACCTGCGGCGCGGCCATTGAGGTGCCGTCATACCAATCGTATCCACCGCCAGGAACCGTGCTCAAAATACTGACCCCCGGAGCGGCCAAGTCCACGCTTTGTGAGCCGTAGTTGGAGAAGCGAGCGAGTCGATCGTTGTGGTCAGTTGCGGCCACGGAAACGACATTGGCCAAATCGTAGCTGGCGGGATAATGCGGGATCCCGTCGGTATCCAACCCGAGATTGCCCGCGGCCGCCACGACAATATGATGATGTTCTGCGGCGTACTCCAACGCGGCTTGCAGGGCCGGGGAGTCCCCCGCACCGCCCCAACTGTTGTTCGAAATCCGAGCGCCGTTGTCCACGGCGTAGTAGAGAGCCTCGATGGCATCACTGATCGATCCGCTGCCACGTTCATTGAGGAACTTGAGACTCATGATTTGGGCGTTCCAGTTGATGCCCGCAACGCCATGTGAGTTGTTGCCTGCCGCAGCAATGGTCCCGGCAACATGCGTTCCGTGACCGTCATCGTCCATAGGGTCGGCGTCGCGGTTGACGAAGTCGTATCCATGAACGTCGTCTACGTATCCATTCCTATCGTCGTCCAGGCCGTTATTCGGGATCTCACCTGCATTGACCCAGATATTCTGCGCGAGGTCAGGGTGCGTGTAATCCACACCAGTATCAATGACCGCAACGACTGTGGTGCCATCGCCGGTGGTCACATCCCAAGCCGCAGGGGCGTCGATGTCAGCATCAGGAACACCACCAGTCTGGCCGGTATTGTGCAGATGCCACGTCTGCTCAAAGGCTGAGTCGGCCGGAATCGTTTCGACGAAGACCTCGTAGTCCCGTTGCACGAACAGCACAGACGAGTGAGACCGATAGGCCTGAAGAGCCGACTCCAAGTCCATTCCGCTTTCGAGTTCAACCCGGTAGACACTCGCGTTCTGACTCAGTCGCTGCCCAAGACGCGTTTTCGAGTAGATCTCCCCGGCCCGAGAGGAATCGATATCCGTCCCGGACTCAAACCCGACCAGGAAGTGCTCTTGAGCGTACCGATCGGTGTCAATCTCTAAGTTCTCCAGCAACACCGCCCAACCTTGGCCATCCAGGACGCAGCGAGCCTCGAGTTGTTCCAACGCAAGGGGTTTGTCCGATCGATGTGTGCTCGACGCGGGAGGAGCACCGCCTGAGGCTGGAGCCAAAAGCAACCAAACAAGACTTCGAAGAACGCCCATCGGTGATTCCAGAACAGAGTTCAGCTGTTGGAGGCAGGTCCACCAACCCCTCAACAAGCCCAGCACAGGATCCCCGGCCGGGTGTATCCACCAGCCTTCCCCACGCAAGCAGAAAACTCTTGAAAGACCCAGGTCCCCGTGAATCAGTCCCGGTGAATAGGTCCCGGTGAATCAGTCCCGGTGAATAGGTCCCGGTGAATAGATCGTGGTGAAGGGCTCAAAAACCCGCATTGGCCTCAGAGAGGGACAAGATCATTCCCCAGGATGCGTAAGATCAATCGCATCGATCTTCGACCATTGGTCAATCATTTCCTGCCATGAGGGAGCCGCGTGTCTCCCATTCATCGACATTCGTCATATTGAATATCGGGGATATTCCGCCAGATCGATGGTTGACTTGGGTGAAGCAGAAAGCGATCACCCAAGAGCTTCTTGGCAGCGCTGTTCCAGTTGCGGCGGAAGCTCACTCTATCGGGACTGGAACGAGCCGATGCAACAATAGCTGCGGGGCCGATAGCCACATTGAGGACAGTCCGCTGATGACGCCTCAGCGTTTAAGCCAGGGCGACTCAAGCAATCCCGGCCGGAGAAGACTTGTCGGCTTCGTCGAAGCGTGTTCAGGGAACCAACAAGAACGGCTCAGATAAGCTCTCACAGCGGAGACTTGTCGCCCTTCGATCTGTCCAGGAACGTGACTGATCCGCTGAAAAGTCTTCAACGAAGCGGACACCTGTGGTCCGGCAATCCGGGCTTCCGGTGGTGCCTCAGGCTGCCCCCTTGAGGTCATCACAAACAAAAGCAGACGGAAAGCCCTGGGTCGAAAACTTCTGCAAGGGTCAGTAGGAAAATCAATCCAGCCAGTTCTGTGTTGTCAGCCAAACGCGTTCTGATTGTAGAACGATCAGCAACTGGGAATTTTGTTGATAAGATTCTGCATCGGACCGGTCATCCCTAAGGACTTACCAAATCCCCTCCAGCAGACCCTTCTGTGCTCAAGTTGAACGCTTGCGCGGGAAGTGCCAGTTGGTTGCTGGCGTCTCTCCTCGAGCTCCCTTTTCTCCAAACCTATGAATAGGGACTAACCCCAATGAGCCTGCAACGACCACCCTCTGATCCTCTTGAGCCAATTCCTCTATTCGGCATCCGCCTCAAGCGACCTCTCGCGTATTCCCTGCTGAGAGGTGATTGCATGTTGGAACTTCCAGCAACTGGCCGATGTCGCGGGGCTCCAGAGCAGGTGGCTGCATGAGGACACCCGCAGGGATCAGCTCTGACCGGTGGCCCGAAACTCCGGAAACCTCCGCACTGACCATGCTGAAGCTTACGCTTTCTCGTAAGCTAAAAAACTTGACCCAAAGCTTTCATTCGATGAGCTAACTCAAACAATTGGTCCGGTCTCTGGACTCAAGGAGGGATCCAAATGAAACTTGGCATGAGCTCAGGCAGGATGACCGAGTATCTCGGACGTTTTCCCAATGAAGCGTCGGTGCAATGGCCATCAGAGAGTGGCTCGGCGGGAATAGATTCCTGCACCTTTTGCAGAAGGCTTGATGAAACGACTTGGTGGTTTGGGGGCCCTGCTTTGGAGGAGGCATCGGACCAGATTCAGCAGGACGCCTTGAACACCCTCGCTGGCCAGGTTCGGCAAATTGCATGCTGACGAACGAACAACTCCACCGAATAAGAGTCGTTCGCTGCACAAACTGAAAAGTTGATAAGGTCTCACGCCGAGGGAGTCCGGTGATCTCAGGCTTGGCCTTCTCATCTAGGGCCCCCTTCTCTTGGGGGACACTGGAGGGCATCTCCCCGGAACCGTTTCTCGTCTGCGGCCTGCCAGCAACAGGGACACCTGCAGTCGTGACTTGATGAACTACTTCTTAATCGGACCGTTCCAAATGTGGGCGTTGCCCACCAATATGTTGTTGCATGGAAATGTTGAGGGCCCGACAGGTTGGGCCTCTGCCACAATCCGGAACAGTCCAACTAGGGAAGGATTTCCAGCGGTCAGGCAGCGCAGCAAATCCAACTCTCCAGCAGCCTGCTGAGTCAAAGGCTTCTCCTGGGCACAAGTGTGTGTTGCCAAACTTGACAACCCTGCTGTCGAAGAAGACCTGCTGGCTCAAAACTTGTTGTGCAAATGTCGCTACTGTTCTGCAGAGTTTGGATCGACCGCACTTGCAATCTGATGGCGTTTCGGATCAATTGAGCTGATGTTGGGGGGTTTCTGCGGCAGCTTGCGGGTGATCGGAGTATCGTCCCGCTATCATCGACGCCGGATGAACACCATGATGTTTCAGAATTTCGGGCTGAACTCTGCTACTGGCAAATCTCTGTAGCACACCCTGAAGGAGTTTTTGATTGTGAACTGCCAGGCAAGACAACTCCGCGGCTTTACGTTGGTCGAGTTGTTGGTGGTGATCACCATCATCGGCATTTTGATGAGCCTGCTGCTGCCCGCGGTGCAGGGAATCCGTTCGGCGGCCAGAAAGCTGCAGTGTGCGAATCGAATGAAGCAGATCGGTCTGGCGTTGCACAACTACCACACCACCTTGGGGACCTTTCCCGTCAGCACCACAGGTGCGCAGCAGATCGGAAACACCTGCGGCAGCGGCTTTTACAGCTGGCTGGCCCAGATTCTGCCCCAAGTGGAGCAGCAGCCGCTGCACGATTCGATCGACTTCCGCGTGGCGATGGCCGATGCTTGCGATCAAAACAACGGAAGTGACTACTGGAATGTTTCCATTTCCGCATCGCACCAAAACGCCCAAGCGGCTGCCACAGTGGTCTCCGTTTTTCTCTGTCCTGCTGACAGTTACTCGGAGACTTCCGCCATGGGTTCAGCCAACCCGGCCCCAGGCAACTTTGTGGCCAATGTTGGTTGGCCCCGGCGTTCGACCGGCCCCGACGGCACTCACTCCGCGTTGGGAAATCTCAATGGTGTGATGGGTCTGATCAACCCTAAGGACCCCGACCCATGGCAGCGGGGTCGAGTCCGGGCCGAGGACATCAAGGACGGGTTGTCCAACACTGTGGCGGTCTCTGAAAGGCGAATCTCCAGTGCGAATGCCTACGCTGAGGTTGCCGGGGGAGATGTCTCCCTGCAGTCGTTTTGCGGGGGTGGTGGGGCATCGAGATCCTTAGACCGTTGGAACACTTACTGCGGCTCCGTCTCGGTCGCCGATCCGACCTTCTCGACCCGGCACGGCCGCGCTTGGATCTCCGGATGGACCCTGGCGGCCAACACCTACATGCATGTGATGCCCATCAACCAGCGAAATTGCCACATCTACGGGGGAGAAGACGACGGCAATAACATTGTGACACCCAGCAGCAACCACAGTGGAGGGGTCAACACACTGATGGCTGACGGATCGGTCCGCTTTACCGCCGAATCCGTGGAAATGCCCATCTGGTGGGCAGTTGGCAGCCGTAATGGCCGTGAAATCCACGGATTAACCGACTAGAAATCTGTCGGAGCTTGGGTGGACTTGGTGGGCGAAAGATGTCAGCAAGCATCTCTCAGAAGGGCGATTGGGGCAGGTTTTTGAAGAGAGGGCTACCTGATTGAGGGGTATGCTCTTGTTGGACCTCCTTCAACCCAACATCGACATTGATCCCTCTGGAAGTTCAGAGACCCCTGAGAAGGTGTCAGGAGTGTTCAAGCGAGCGATAGGGTCCGCAAGCTTCAAGAAAACGGCTCTGGAGGTCGGAGCGTGTCCCCCAGAGCCGTTACCTTCCTCCCAAGGGTGACCCCTACCTGATCACCCAAGATCTACAGATGCTGAGGCACCAGCAGAGGCCTCACCATCGCGAGCGTCCACACCCACCTCTTGAAGTCTCAGTCGACAAGAGTCGATCGAGACATGGGTCTACCTGTTTACTGGTGGTTGGGAAAATCCTTGCTCGTCCAAAACGTTGGAGAGGCACAGATATGTGGGTTCCGCAGCCTTTCCACCGACCAGACGAGTCAAGATGTTCCCCAACCTCAGTGGCAGAAAATCGGAAGTTTGGCGGTTCACCAAGAGAATGTTCACCCAAACACGAACCTCAACCTTTTTGTGAAGAAAATTTGTAGAAAGGACGAGATTTTCATGAATCCCGCCCTAGGGCGACAACCATCCTAGGGGCGAGATCCAGAAGAACCCCCTGGAGCCGATCTGCTGAACTCAGCTGTGCCCGTTTCCGCGGTGGGCAGTTAGCGGTAAACTCCACAGCTGCTTTAACCTGAGGGTAAGGTCTTTTTGAGCCCATTCGGCAGGTCTTCTTCAGCGTGTTGCCAGTCAAAACTCTCGAGTTGTCGCCGCACTCTTGGCCCTCCTACTACTTGCCTGCGCTTGCTGCGTCCGTTGCATTGCTGTTGTCCGGCTGTGGTGAGGAGCCGCTGCAAACGCAGTATGGCACCCGTTTCGGACAGAGCGTCAACGGGACCAATGTTTTGGTGGAGATGGTACGCCAACGAGGTCATGAGGTCGCCACTCGCCGTCGGGTCAGCCGAGCGCTGGAACGGAGTGCTGAGGTGTTCTTTTGGACGCCCAGCTCCAACTTTCCCATCGGTCGAGCCCATCGGTTCTTTGAAGGTTGGCTTGCACGTCGGCCCGGCCGCATCTTGGTCTTTGTTGCACCTGGGTACGACGCCGCGCCGGGGTATTGGTTCAAGGCGGCTCTGAAAGCCCCGACCGATCATCAGCGTCGTTACTCGGAAAAGCAGTTTCTTGCCGCGGAGCTTGCCAAGCTCAATCGATCGTTGCTGCCAGACTACCAGGATTGTGGGTGGTTCGTTTTTAAGAAGAAGCAAAGCTCCTCAGGCGGCAACCTCGGGGGAGATCCAACCTGGCGAGGAGGACTACGAGCCAACGATCTGGAAATCGAGTCTTACGGGCGTCTCTCGCCCGACCCCATCGGCGGGGACGTGTTGTTGTCAGTTGCGGACGATCCGGTCATCAGCCGGGTCCGAGTGCTCTGCGAGACCGGCGGGTTTAGCTACGTCCTGATTGTCTCCAACGGTTCGTTTTTGCTCAACCTGCCCCAAGTCAATCACCAGCATCGCCAGCTCACCGGCAAACTGCTGGATGAGATTGAACGCTTAAGGACACTCGAGAACCCCAATCTCACGTCCCATGTTCTGACCACCGAGACTGGGGCCTTTGAAGGAAACTCATCGAGTCCGCTGGTGGTTTTCCTGGAGGGAGAGGATCCCACTGGGCAGTCCCAAGATGATCCTGGGCGGAACCCTTACTCCTTTTTGTTTAAGCCTCCCCTGAGTTATTTCTTCTTTCAGCTAGCCTTAGGCGGGGTGGTCTTTGCGTTTGCCCGCTGGCCGATTCCTGCCAGGCCCCGCTCGGGCAAGCAGGAGAGCTTGCGAGACTTTGGACGACATGTTGCTGCAGTTGGCGAGTTACTTGAGCAAACCGGTGACCGCAGCTATGCACAACAACGCCTGGATTATTATCATCTGCATGTCCGTGATGGCGTCCGCGGGCAGCATGTCCGAGGCGGCATGAACCGAGAAACCGAAGAGTTGACTGATTCCCCGAAAAGTCCTCGATGAAACGGGCGTCTTTGGTCCGACAATCCGGGCTTGCGGTGGTGCCTCAGGCTGCCCCCTTGAGGTCGTCACAAACGAGTGCAGACGGTCGCTTTGGGTCGAAAACTTATCCGAAGGTCAGTAGTGGCCTTGGGGATCAGTCCCGGCGTCAGTGAGCCGACCGATGTTGGGACAAGCTGTGGAATCTGCCAAGGCCAGCTGCCTCGGAAAACGGCCAGAGGAACACGATCGGTCCGCTCAGCATCCGAGGATCGGGCCTGATCAATGGAAGACGGCCAAAGGCGGCCTGGCCTGCTGGCTGAATGAACCTTTGAAGCCCTTGGGGGAGCCTTTGCGACATCAAAGGTGTCCATCGGGGCGGTGAGGCGAAGGAACGCGGGGGACACATCTGGGGCGTTGAGAACAGCCCGCGGGCAACTCGTGCTCTGGCCCGAAACATCCGAGACAGTCTAACGATAAGGTAACGATGATGAATCTCCCGCCGGACCATCGGGATTGGCCCGGAGCTGGTACTCCCCCTGGCTCACCAAGTCCGATGGGTCCCCGTCCCGCCCCCCCGCGGCCTGCCATGCCAGCTGTTCCGCCAGCTGTTCCGCCAGCTGTTCCGGCAGGAGCCGTGCCGGCTCCCCCGGCCGCTCCGCCAGCGGCAGGGCCTCCCCCGAGTGCTGGGCCGACTCCTCAGCCCTCTCCGACGATGAGGGCTTCAGCGGTTCAGCTTCCGGATACTGCCCGAATCAAGGAACTCTTTGATCGCATCACCAACGAAGTCCACAAACTTTTTGTGGGTCAAGATGAGCTGGTGCTGGGGACCTTGGTCTCGTTGTTCTCAGGCGGACACGTGCTGATTGAGAGCGTCCCGGGATTGGGCAAGACGCTTTTTGTGCGAACTCTCGGTCAGATCTTGGGGTGCCAATTTGGCCGAATTCAGTTTACCGCCGATCTGATGCCCTCGGATATCACCGGCGCGCCTGTCTTCAACTTGAAAGAGCAGGAGTTCCGTTTCCGGGCTGGACCGATCTTCACCCAGTTGCTGCTGGCTGATGAAATCAATCGGTCTCCGGCGAAAACCCACGCGGCCCTGTTGGAGATCATGCAGGAGTATCGCGTGACCGTTGAGGGCGAGGCCCATGAACTGACGCGACCTTTTTTGGTGATGGCCACCCAAAACCCGGTCGAGAGCGAGGGGACTTATAACCTGCCAGAGGCTCAGCTTGATCGATTCATGTTTATGATGAAGATCGAGTATCCAACCGTCGAGGAAGAAACCAACATCTTGAGGATGCACGCTCGGGAAGAGGACATTTACTCTCGCCTGGACACCGACGTCCAGCAGGTGACCCGCCCCGAGGAGATCCTGGAGATCATGCGGCTGTGCAGCCGGGTCCATCTGGACGACCGCTTAATCCAGTATGTGGGCCAGTTGGTTCGGCAGACCCGCCAATGGCCACACTTTTACCTCGGGGCAAGTCCTCGAGCGGGGATTTCTCTCATTCAAGGAATCCGCACGCTGGCGGCTTTTCATGGCCGGGACTTCGCTGTGCCCGACGATGTCGCCGAACTCTTCCTCCCCGCCTTGCGTCATCGTGTGATTCTCACTCCAGAGGCAGAAGTCGAGGGTCGCGAAGTCGACGAATTGCTCCTGGAACTCTTCCGCACCGTCGAAGTCCCCCGGCTGTAACCCTCCAACAGGTCCCAGCCGCCTTGAGCACTGTGTCCCTGCCCCGCCGGGAGAGTGCCTGACTTGCCTTCTGCTGAACTCGAACATCGGCGTTGTCTTCGACAAGCGCGTTGTTGCACCTTCTGACCATACTCTGCCCTGATTGTGGTCATTGATGACGGGCACCTTTTTCGGCAATCATCGTTGAGACCAGCTCTTCCGACCACAATCGATGGACGACTGACCTGATGACCTCGCTTCTGATATTCCTGCTGCAGGTTGTGGCACTGGGCATCCCCCTGTGGATTGCAGCGCGTTGGCGGCGGGCCTATCCCGACTGGGGCTTTGTGGTTCTGGCCGGCGTGCTGGTGGTATTCTCGGCGATTCCGCTGCTGGCTGGCATCTTCACCGCCATCTTTCAGATCCTGGGTCTTTCGAGCCTGGCCGATCTGGTGTCACCGCTGGCTCGGCCGGATTTTCTGCTGATGATGGGGTTTTTGGCGATCGCCAATGGGGTCGTCCTGATTTTGGTGTTGCTGGACTTCCTTTGGCTTCCTCGCAAGGACTGGATTCAAGTCGAGCGTCACACTGGCACGACCGCATCGCTGGCCAAAGACCACCAAGTGGAACTGATTATCAGCAATTTGAGCAACAAACCCTTGCGAGTCTGGTTGGCCGATGACTTGGACGAAGATCTCCTGGCCGACCCGCCGTTTCTGGCATACACCCTTGATCCCCGGAGCCGGACCACGCTGCATTATCAATTGCGTGCGCGGCGGCGGGGCAAATTCGTGCTGCCCCATGTCAACTTGGTCCTACGCAGTCGCACCCGAGGATGGCGGCGGTTTCTCAAGTATCCTTACCGCTCAGAGATCAATGTGTACCCCGATCTCAAGCAAGTCGAGCAATACGCATTGTTGGCTCGGCAGAACCGCCTGACCTTGCTGGGTGTCCGCCGGACACGTCGTATTGGCGGAGATAACGAGTTTGAAAGATTGCGTGATTATACTCGAGATGATAACTACCGATTTATCGACTGGAGGAGTACCGCGCGTCGCAACAAGCTGACGGTTCGCGATTTTCAAACCGACCAGAGTCAACGGCTGCTCTTTCTGGTCGACTGTGGGCGGATGATGACCAATGAGGCTGCTGGCTTGACCTTGCTGGACCACGCTTTCAACGCTATGTTGATGCTCAGCTATGTGGCCCTCAGCCATGGCGATCGCGTCGGCCTGATCACCTTTTCCGACGACATTCACGGTTACGTCCCGTTGCAGGGCGGACGCTACCAGATCAAGAGGCTGTTGCATCAGTGTTTCGATCAGTTCCCTCACATGGTCGAGAGTCGCTATGACAAAGCTTTTCTCTATCTTTCCGGACACTGCCCGAAAAGATCATTAGTCGTGCTTGTGTCGAATTTAATTGATGAGGTCAATGGAAACCAAATCCAGCAGTATCTCTCGGTACTCAGCGGCCGGCACCTGCCCCTGGCGGTGCTGTTAAGAGACCGCCGCATCTTTGATTTTGCTGAGGACGCTCGACCAATGGGATCTGACCTGTTCCGTGCTGCCGCCGCTGCAGACATCCTCATCTGGCGACATCAAGTTCTGGCAGACCTGCACGCTCACGGAATCCTATCTTTAGATGTGTTTCCCGAAGAACTCACCGCCCCGCTGATCAATCAATACTTAGAAATCAAAGCTCGCCACCTTCTTTGACTGACTCCGACTTGCCTGCTGAGAAGTGCCCGTTGATGGAACCTTTCGCTGCCGGTAGGCTTGAAATAGCCTCGGCCTCATGAGGGTGGAGAATCCCCTCAAAGTCCTCCCAGTCCAACACACGATCCCGCCAGAGCACAGGCCCGCCAGAGCACAGGCCCGCCAGAGCACAGGCCCGCCAGAGCACAGGCCCGCCAGAGCATCATCCCGTAGGAGATTTCATCATGTCTGCTTGGCAGTCTCACTTGGTGGCAGGCTGGGTCGGCCTGATTTTGGTGGTTGCTGGAAGCCCAACCTGCTTGGCCGAGCAGACGCAGTTTCCGCTTCGAGCCAAACGGATCCTCTTTCTCGGGGATTCGATCACCCACGCCGGAGGATACATCGCTTGGATCGAGACCCAACTGAGGCTGCAGAAGATCCAACCGCTGCCGGAGATCATCAACCTCGGTCTGTCCAGTGAGACCTGTAGCGGGCTTTCCGAAGCCGATCATCCCTTTCCTCGACCAGATCTTCACGAGCGTCTGGGGCGAGCGTTAGCCAAGGTCAAGCCTGATGTGGTTGTGGCCTGCTACGGGATGAACGACGGGATCTACCATCCCTTCGATGAGGGCCGTTTTCGGGCCTACCAGCAAGGAGTCAGGAGGTTGGTCGACAAGGTCCATGCCGCGGGGGCCAAGTTAGTGCTCATGACGCCACCGCCCTTTGATCCGGTCCCACTAAAAGGACGAGGCAAACTCAAGCCAGCTGGCCAAAAGCGGTATGCCTACTTCGCTATGTACGAGAACTACGACGATGTGCTGAGGCGATACTCAGCCTGGTTGACCAAGCAAGACAACAAAGCTGACTTGGTCGTCGATATCCATACACCGGTTCTCGAGTATCTGACCGAGAAGCGAAAAGCCAACCCGAAGTTCACCCTCTCACCGGATGGAATTCACCCCAATGCCGAAGGTCATCAGTTTCTCGGAGAGACCATCCTTCAGGCTTGGGGCTTGCGCGAGACCCTGCAGCCCAACAAAGAGTTGCTGACTCTGGTTCAAAAACGAACAACAATCCTGCACGACGCCTGGCTGAGCCAAGTCGGCCATCAACGACCAGGAATCAAACCCGGTCTGTCGCTTGAAAATGCGTACGCAGAAGTCCAGAAGCTGGATGCCAAAATCAACTCCCTCTTGGCACAAGCTCCACAGTCCCCTCAATAACCTTGGCTGAAACCTTGCGGACTCGCCCTCACCCTTCAAGCAAGCCGACTGACCAACTGGGGCTCGGTTGGCTTGGGTCGCTCGGATGCCTGCCGGCGTCTCAACAGGACAGCTCCGGTTTCTTCGCAGCGTGACACCTTCAGCTTCCCTCCACGGATCGGGTGCGAGACCTTACTCTGCTGGGTGGCAAACGGACGCAAGTCGATGGGATTTGGGCGTTGCTCAACTCCCCGGAGTTCGGGTTTGCCAATCGCGGCGGCAGGATCCCGCCGAACTCTCTTGGCAGCATCGCTTTGCATCGCTGCCGGACGGACACCAGGACAACAACCTCGAGGCGTCCGAAAACCACCAATCCAGCGCTGAACGACGAATCCGCCGCTGCACGATCAAAAAGGTGGCAGAAGCCGGCGAACCCCCCAGCCCAAGACCAAGGCCAGAAACAACAGGTTACGCGCCACCAGCGGGATCGCCGGTAAAGACGGGACTGAGGATGGAGCAACGGGAAGGCCTGCCGCTCTTGGAAAGGCCTCGGCCAGCTGATTGGCCAGTCCCTCCATCCATTTCACAGTGCGGGGCCATTCGTTCAGCCCCGCCAACCACCGGGGAGGTAAGCCGGCCTTGCCAACTCGCGAACCGACAACCGCCCCGGTGATGGCTCCCACGGTATCGGCATCTCCGCCACACTGAATTGCCCCGCTTACAGCACGGGAAAAATCGTCGGCAAAAACCCAGGCTGCTTGGAGTGCGACCGGAACCGTCTCATAGACGTATCCGCTGACCCCCCGGGCAAGTCCTTGGCTTGCGGCAAACTCCTGGGGAATTTGCCCACTTTGGGCACTCTGGCCAGCCTGCTGGAGAAGACGCTGCAACTGGCCCACGGCTTCTTGGGGGTCAATGTGACGTCGCCTGGACTGGCAAGCCTGCCTCGTGGGAGCCAGTTCTTGATGGTCTTCAAGCCACCAACTTAACCCCTGCTCGATGGTGTCAGCCTGAGCCAACGCGTCGATTGGCTTATCAAGATTTTTCCTAGAAAATTCACGGGCAGCAATCGCCACCGCGAGAGCCCCCAACTCAGCCCTGGGATCTGTGTGGGTGATCCGCGTGGCCACTTGAACCAATCGCTGGAGACTCTTGAAGTCGGAGGCAATCACTCCCAAGAGGGCCGCTCGCATGGCCGGAGCATTGCCTGCCGATGGCACTCCACTCTCCTGGGGGGACCACCCCAAACTCAGCCGCACACAAGCGGTGAGGGTGGCCCGACCAAGCCCGGCAGGCAGGCTCCAAAGCCATCTCACCAAAACCCGCCCGAAGTGCTGCCGAAACGACACAAGGTCTCCGCCTGAGGCCAGCAGCGCTTGAGCCACCAAGCATGCATGCTCCGTATCGTCGGAAACCATCCCCCTGCCGAGAACAAATCGATGTCGTTCAGGCGGGCCAAGCAAACGTCCTGCTCGCCGAGCGCTCAGGCCCTCATAGGGCAAACCTAGTGAGTCTCCCAGGGCTGTGCCCAGCAAGCAACCAACAGCCGAGTCCCTCAGAGCAGCTTGGTGTGTGAGCGTCAGGAAAGTTGGTGATTAACCGGCTTGGGCCCAGAAGGCGTCCC